>CACDZM010000001.1 GCA_902557215.1 uncultured Pelagibacteraceae bacterium
TCAGAGTTAGAATTAAAAGTAAAAAAAATAAAATTTTCACTTTTAAAATTATAAAGAATTAAAGACTAATTACTAATTTATTATAAGCTTTTTAGATTATATTTGGCTAGCAAACTAGTAAAGAAGCCCGAAGATTTTTTCTTTTTAATCCACTCGTTTACATAGGTATTCCATTTATCATCACCTTTTGGAACCATCATAGCTAAAAAAGCAGGATTTTTTTCTCCGTCTGGCACTATTGCTAATTGTGGATATTTTATAACTAATTTATTTGCTTCAGTAGAGCTGGTAATATTTCCATCAGCTCTACCAGCTAAAACTTCTTGAAAATCTCTTGCAGGAGCCTCAACAGAGTTTAATTTAGATTTAGGAAAGAATTCTTTTGCTTTTTCTTCTTGAGATGTGCCAAGCGTTGTTGCTATCGTTACATCATTGTTATTAAGAGAATCCCAAGTGGGAAACTTTTTCAAATTTTTTTTAAGTACAAGTGGAACTGTTCCATATTTGTAATAAGTATCTGTAAACCCTGCTACCTTAGCTCTCTTAGGAGTCTTAGTTACACTTGTTGAAATATCGTATCTTGACGATGTTATACCTGAGACAATGGTTTTCCATTCTGCTGGAACAAATTCAATTTTTACACCCATATCTTTAGCTAATTCGTTCATAACATCAATATCAAAACCTTTATATTTATTTGTTGCTGGATCTTTGACTGTCATAGGATCCCAATCTCCAGTAGTTCCAACTTTTAATACTCCAGAAGATTTGATTTTGTCTAAATTTGACTCTGCACTAAGAGAAAATGGTAAAAGGACAAATAATAATAAAGCAAATATTTTATTCATATCTATTAATAGCTGATTTAAAAAAAAATTGTGTCTATAATCTTGACGCACTGTCATTTATCCAAGATAATAAATGCTGTGCAAATGAGCGTCTAACAAATAGATTAACGTCACTCTCATTCTGATTATGAATAATTACGTCAATTTTAGCTAGAATTGTCTGTGTAACTGATCCTCTTTTTTTTCTAAATTCGTTAAAATTGAATGGGCAGCCACTTTCAAACAAATTATATACTTTATCACCTTTAAAATTTATTAATATAAATTGGTCTGAAACATCGGTTATAGCTCCAAGATTAAGCTTGGAGATATTTTTATAAAGTAATTTTTCAATTTCATAATCGTTGATATCATTTCTAACAATTTTATTAGAGTAAACCATCCATTCATCGGGACTTAACCATAAAGCCGTTAGATCTTCACCTTGTGTGGAAGTGTTAGGTTTTGTAGGTAAAAGCATATTTAAAGATTTTCCAATAGTTGAAAAAAATTCTCTTTTTTTCCCTCTAATGATTAACTTGATTGTAGGTTGTACCTCTTTTATTTGAAGATCTTGATATGATTTTTCATCTGACAAAGCTCTATTATAATTAAGCATTTAATCTTTTATTCTCCTTATCTAAAAAAACAGGATCTGTGACTGTTACATTAATTTTTTTGTTTTCCATTGGAATAATTAATTTTTGTCCGAGCATATTTTTACCACCTTTCACAACACCAAGAGCTATGGATTTTTTTAGGTTAGGACTAAAATAGCTTGAAGTAACATGACCCAACATTTCAATTGGTGATTTATTTATATCAGATACTATCTGAGAACCTTCTTCTAAAATTTCGTTTGGGTTATCGGTTAATAAACCAACTAATTGTTTTCTATCCTCCCTAATTGTATCAGATCTGTACAATGACCTTTTACCAATAAAATCATATTTCTTTTTACTTACTATCCAATCCATTTGTAAATCAATAGGAGTCATTGTTGCATCAGTGTCTTGTCCAACAATTATGAAACCTTTTTCTGCCCTCAGCAAATGCATAGTTTCAGTTCCGTAAGGTGTAATATTATAATTTTTTCCAACCTCCATACATTTTTCCCAAACAGATTTTCCAAAATTAGCTTGAACATTGATTTCATAGCTTTGTTCACCAGTAAAACTTATTCGCATTATTCTACAATGTATTTTTCCTATCTTTGTTTTTTTAAACGACATGTGTGGAAAATTTTTATCTGAAAGATCGAGACTAGGAAATATCTCAGAAATAATTTTTTTACTATTAGGCCCGCAAACACTTATGGTTGCTAAGTGATCTGTTACCGAAGTTAAATATACATCGAGCTCAGGCCATTCTGTTTGTAAGTAATCTTCTAACTTTCCTAAAACATTTGCAGCTCCTCCGGTGGTAGTTGTCATTAAATAGTGATTTTCACCTAAACGTGTAGTGACACCATCATCATAAACCATACCATCTTCGTTAAGCATTAAACCGTATCTACATTTGCCAATTTGGAGTTTTGACCAGGCATTTGTATAAACACGGTTAAGAAATTCTGATGCGTCAGTACCTTGAATATCAATTTTACCAAGGGTTGATGCATCTAATATTCCAGCACTTTCTCTAGCAGCCTTACTTTCTCTTTGAACCGCTTGAAACATATTCTCATTATTTTTAGGATAATACCAAGCTCTTTTCCATTGACCCACATTTTCAAATTTTGCTCTGTTTTTTACATGCCATTCGTGAATTGGTGTTTTTCTATAAGCATCAAAATATTCACCAACATTTCTTCCCACAATTGTTCCAAAAGTAAGTGGAGTATATGGAGGTCTAAAAGTTGTTGTTCCAAGTTCACCCATTTTAGCCTCTGATGTTTCAGAAATTATACCCAAAGCATGCATATTGCCTAATTTACCTTGATCTGTTCCCATTCCAGTAGTGGTATATCTTTTTACATGTTCAATTGATTTAAAACCCTCTCTTAAGGCTAATTTAATATCTTTGGCAGTAGCATCATTTTGATAATCGACGAATGATTTTGTTTTTCCCAAAACTTTATTAGACGGAAGAAGCCATATATTTCGTTTAAAATTGTTGTGTGAGGACAAAACATCGAAATTTTCATACACATTATTTTTAATATTGAGAAAATCTTTTAAAGATTTAGGAACATTCACCAAAATAGAGTCTAGAGTTAAATCGCCATTACATGCACCTACACTTATTTGATCTGAAGGGTAAATATTAGGGATAAAAACTTGGTCTTCATCTCTAAATTTAAGCTTTCCTCCTGATTGAGTAAATAAATGAACAGCTGGTGTCCACCCACCTGAAATACCAAGACAATCACATGATAAGTCAATTTTTGAGCCTATAACATTTTGCCCATCTTTTGAAAGTTGCATAATAGAAATCTTATTAATTCTTTTATATCCATAAGTATTTACAATTGTATGACCCTTAAAAATTTTAACATTATTTTTTTCTACTTCATAAATCAATTTTGAATCAACTTTTTCCCTATTGTCAACAATAGCCCCAACATTTATTCCTTTTTGAATTAAACTAATAGCTGTTTCATAAGCGCTGTCATTATTTGTAAAAAGAATATTTTTTTCACCGCAAGCAACACCAAATAAATCTGCATATTTTTTAATTGCAGATGAAAGTAAAATTCCTGGACGATCGTTGTTGTCGAAAATAAGTGGTCTTTCAATAGATCCAGTAGCTGTAACAACTTTTTTTGCTCTTATTTTGAGCAATTTATGTCTTGTTTTATTTTTTCTTCTTTCAATTGGTAAATGATCAGTAAGATTTTCTCTAGCTAATAAATAATTGTAACCATGATAAGCTGCAACACTTGTTCTCGTTTTAATTTCTAAATTTTCAATTTTTTTGATTTCGTTAATTTCTTTTTCTAACCATGAACCTGAATTTTGATTATTAATTTTAAAATATTCTGAGTTTTGATATATGGTAGATCCTCCAAGATAAGGTTTTTCATCAACAAGAAGTGTTTTAAAGCCGTTTTTAGCAGCTGTTTTAGCTGATATTATTCCTGAAATACCTGCACCAATAACCAAAACATCACAATGTATATATCTGTGTTCATAAATGTCTGGATCAGCCTTAGTTGGTGATTTACCCAATCCTGCAGATTTACGTATAAAGTATTCGTATTTTTTCCAAAAACTAGCTGGCCACATAAACGTTTTATAATAAAATCCAGCTGGTAAAAGAGGGGATAAAAAATTATTTATTCCTCCAACATCAAAATTTACACTTGGCCAACAATTTTGACTAGACGCCTCTAAACCTTCATATATTTCAACTTCAGTAGCTCTAACATTTGGTTCAGTCCAAGCAGAATTATTGTGAAGTTGCACAATAGCATTTGGCTCTTCTGAGCCAGCAGTCATAATTCCACGAGGCCTATGATATTTAAAACTTCTTCCGACAAGATGTATATCATTAGCTAGAAGTGCCGAAGCCAAGGTATCACCTTTAAAACCGTAATACAATTTCCCATTAAATTTAAAAGAAATTTTGTAAGTTTCATCAATATGTTTGCTTCTTTTAACCCTTAATTTTTTTTTCATATTTTTTAAATTGGTGGTTTTTCTCCCATCTTATATACAGCCTTTATTTCATCATTAGAAGTGTCTCTTACTATATTAAACCATTTTCTACATCCATGAATATGATTCCATCTCTCATACTGAATACCTTTAATATTCTTTCTCATAAATAAATACTCTGCCCACTCATCGTCACTTAATTCTGTTGGTTGTTTAGGTCTTACTATATGAGCCTCACCACCAGCTTTAAATTCACTCTGCTCTCTCTCTCCACAAAAAGGACAATTAATTAGGAACATTAGTGTGCTACTGCTGCAGCACCATGTTCATCAACCAGATCACCACTCACAAATCTATTTAAGTTAAAAGCAGCGTTGAGTTTATGTGGTTCATCATTAGCTATTGTATGCGCAAATAAATCTCCAGAACCAGGTGTTGCTTTAAAACCACCAGTCCCCCAACCACAATTAAAATATAAACCTTTAATAGTTGTTTTACTGATTATTGGACTTGCATCAGGACAAATATCTACAATTCCTCCCCATTGTCTTAACATTCTCATTCTGCTGAATATTGGGTATAATTCTAAAATTGCATTTAAAGTTCCTTCAACTATATCGTGACTTCCTTTTTGAGAATAAGATACATAATCATCTGTACCAGCACCAATGACCAATTCACCTTTATCTGATTGACTCACGTAAGCGTGGACTGCATTAGACATAACAACAGTGTCTATAATTGGTTTCACAGGCTCAGACACCAGTGCTTGTAATGGTTTACTTTCTAAAGGCAATCTCAGACCAGCCATATTAGCTATCACACTTGAATGTCCAGCTGCAACTACACCTATCTTTTTTGCTTTTATAAAGCCTTTAGTAGTATCTACTCCTTCGACTGTATCTCCATTTCTTTTAATTCCTTTGACTTCACAATTCTGAATTATATCTACACCCATTTCATCCGCACCTCTTGCGTATCCCCATGCAACTGCATCATGTCTAGCGGTTCCAGCTCTTTTTTGTAAAGTACCTCCTAAAACTGGATAACGTATATCAGGAGAAGTGTTTATGATTGGACAAAACTTTTTTACTTCTTCAGTATTTAAATAAACAGCATCAATACCATTCAATCTGTTAGCATGAGTTCTTCTTTTTAAATCTCTTACATCTTGAAGATTATGAGCTAAATTCATCACCCCACGTTGACTAAACATAACGTTATAGTTAAGTTCTTGTGATAACCCTTCCCAAATTTTTAAAGCATGATCATATAATCCAGCACTAGCATCCCAGAGATAGTTTGATCTTATGATGGTTGTATTTCGTCCTGTATTCCCACCGCCGATCCATCCTTTTTCTAAGACTGCGATATTTTTAATATTATGTTTTTTTGCCAAATAATACGCTGTAGCAAGGCCGTGACCACCACCACCAATAATTATCACATCATATTCTTTCTTAGGCTCAGGGTCTCGCCAAGCTCTCTGCCAATTTTCATGATTTGATATAGCGTTTTTGATCAAAGAAAAAATTGAGTACTTGTTTTTCATATATTTTAGAATAATTACTTTAAAAAAGTTGATTATTCAATACAATCAAAAGTCCCATGTTTAAATGGAAGAGTGGGTGAGAGGCTTAAACCAGTCGTTTGCTAAATGACCGTGCGAGGAAACTTGTACCGAGGGTTCGAATCCCTCCTCTTCCGCCAGTTTTAAAACAATGGATTATCCTTAAAAAAATTTTTCATACTTACTGGTTTTTGTTCTAAAATGTAACGGTATACATTATAATTTTCCAAAACTCTTTGTACGTAATTTCTAGTTTCTTTAAATTTTATTAACTCAATCCAGTCAATATAATTTGTTTGTCCTTTTTGTGGATTTTTATTTATTCTTTTCCAATATCTAACCCTTTTTGGTCCAGCGTTGTAAGCTGCAACTGCATAAGGGTATGCTCCGTCATATTCTAAGATTAAACCAGCAATGTAATGTGAACCTAAATTAATATTATATTCTGGATCAGTTGTGAGTCTCGATTTTGAATATGGTAGCTTAGCCTGCCTAGCAACTAATTTAGCCGTGTACGGCATTAATTGCATCAAACCTTTAGCTCCAGCGTGACTGTTTGCTTTTAGATCAAATTCACTTTCTTGCCTTATGATAGATAAAATAAAAGCAGCTTCTGGAATTTTTCTTCCATTTATATATTTTGGAGTGCTAATTATTGGATAATTAAATTTATTATGAAATCTTTTCTCGTAAGAAGCTATTTTAGAAATTTGTATGGCAAAATCAAAACGATCAATATTTGTAGCAAGTTCAGCAGCTAAAATTTCGCTTCCACTTTCAATATTATCATTAGCAAGATGCCTTAGCATATGTTTTGCATACTTATCTTCGTCTAACTCATCTAATAAATAAATTAGTTTAACGATTTCTTTTTTAAAAAAGTAATCACGATACTTCTTATTTACCTCAAAATCATTTGAAAGCTCAAATTTTCCATTTGGATTTATTTCCATAAAAGCCAATTGACCATAATAAGTAGTTAGATAATTAGAAGCTTCAGTAAACCATTTATTTGATAATTCTTTATATCCTAAGACCTTATAAGTTTTCCCAAGCCAATATGCTCCTCTTGCAACACTTATAGGATACCCGACATTATTATAAAAATTTTCAAAATGATCTTTTGCTAACAAAGGATCATTCAAAAAGCTCAAGGCAATCCATCCACTCATCCATTCGGCTGCTGCAAATTCTGGACCTTCAGATAATGAATGATTACTGCTAATTTTATATGCTAACTCGTACTTTTTTTTATAAATCAAAGATCTTGATATAATTTCTCTTTCAATCCACCACTTATCCGGTCTAACCAAGTAATCTTTTGTATTTTTTATTTTTAATAAAATTTCAACAGAACTATCGACTCGTCCTCTTTTTCTTCTCCATTTTAATCTATCGTAATTTAGACCAGCATCATTTTTAAATTTAGTTGGCACTTTTGATATAGCATTATCGACACCATATGATCTGCTCATCAATAATTGTCTTGCATTATATAAAAGTTCATATTCTTTAGGTAAATATCTTAATAATCGTTTTAAATCCCAATACTTATTATTCCATGCTAGATAATCAGCCCTCTTTATGTAATCATTAGCATTAAGATATTTCTTAAATTTTTTTCTATAGTATCTTAGTTCGGACTTGGTTAATTCTGCTGTAATCCACCCCTCTTTAACTAGACTCAAACCTTTTTCTTTTTCACCAGTTAAGATATAACTTTCCCCAAGTATCATTTTTCCAAATCCACTTAATGGTTCAGAAGAGCCATACCAATTAATAATTTTTTTTGGAGAAATTTTATCTGTCGAAAGCTTATGTTCAGCTAAATATTTTACTCTACCAATTCTCGGGTAATCTTCATTTTTATCAATAAAAGTTCTATAATCGTAATATGATGCTTGATTACCCTTTGTAAGAAGGTGTCTCCATTGTATAAAATTATAAATTGATTTATCTTTAGCTTTTTTTGCAGTTTTTAAAGCCGCTGTCCATTTTGCTTTTTTCATTTCTGAAATAGCTTTATTTGCTAAGCTAAAATCTTTTTTATTATAGTATTTTGATATTTTAATATTTTTAGGTTTTTCAGATCCTGCTATAAGAGGCTTTTTCTTAGGGAGTATAAAGTTTATTTTTATATCCTGTTTTGCAATGTCCTCTTTCTTAATTTCCTTTTTTTGAGTTTTTTTAATTGGTTTCGGTAATGGCTTTAGCACATCTATTAACAATTTTTTCTCAGTTTCTTCTGTGGTTTGAGATGGCTTAATTAGAGGAATTATATCGGATATAGCTATATTAGTTAGACAGACAAGAGGAAACAAAACTATTAAAAATAGTATTTTTTTTAACATAATCTTTAGTATATGAATCTACAATCTATGTTATAAGTATTTATGTTTAAAGGTTCAAATGTTGCTTTAGTCACTCCTTTTAAAAACGGTAAACTTGATGATGCTAGTTATATCAAGTTAATTCATTTTCACATTAAAAATGGGACAAATGGTTTAGTTCCAGCTGGAACAACAGGAGAATCACCGACATTAAGCCATGAAGAGCACGAAAGAGTTATAGAATTGTGTGTTAAAGAGAGTGATGGCAAATTACCTGTAATTGCAGGCACAGGATCAAATTCTACTGAGGAGGCTATATCTCTTACTTCTCATGCAGAAAGAATTGGAGCTAACGGTGCTTTAATAGTTACACCTTATTATAATAAGCCAACCCAAGAGGGACTTTATCAACATTATAAAGCAATAAATGATAAATGTGGCATTCCAATTATTATTTATAATATTCCAGGAAGATCGGTAATAGATATGTCAGTCGACACTATGGCAAGATTATTTGAGCTTAAAAATATAGTTGGTGTCAAGGATGCAACGGGAGACTTAAATAGAGTAAACGAAACTTTAAAAAAATTAGGTAAAGATTTTATTCAACTTACTGGAAATGATGATAATGCTTTGGAATTTAATTTAAGAGGAGGGGTAGGCTCAATAAGTGTTACTGCCAACATTGCTCCAAAGTATTGTTCAGAATTTCAAAAGTTTTCAATTTTAACTGATGAAAAATCTAAACTCGAAGCAGAAAAAATTGATAAAATTTTACAACCAGTTCATCATTCGATGTTTATAGAAAGCAATCCTAGCCCTGTTAAATATGCAGCAAAACTATTAGGTTTATGTGATGATGAGGTTAGACTTCCTATGGTAAAAGTTACAGAGGCTACAAAAAAAATAGTTGAGGGTGCCTTAAAGTCTGCAAAATTGATTTAATGCGTAAAAAAACCAATGTTGGTTCAAAAATAATTTGCCTTAATCGTAAAGCAAGCTTTAACTATTTTTTTGAAGATCTTTTAGAAGCAGGAATTGTTCTTAAAGGATCAGAAATAAAATCAATCAGAAATGGTAAAGTAAATATTGCAGACTCTTATGCTGTGGAAAAAAATGGTGAAATAGTTTTGATAAATTCGCATATAGCATCTTACAAACAAGCAAGTTACTCAAATCATAGTCCCTTGGATGAGAGAAAGTTGTTATTGAATAAAAGAGAAATCAATAAACTAATTGGAAAAACACAGAGAGAGGGTTTTACTTTGGTCCCCACTAAGATGTATTTCAAAAAGGGCAAAGCCAAAATTGAGCTCGCAGTTGCAAAAGGTAAAAAACAGTTTGATAAGAGAAGTGTTAAAAAAGATAGAGATTGGAGTCGAACTAAAGCAAGATATATTAGAAAGTCGAGCTGAATGATTTACTTAGGTATTGGATCAAATTTAGGTGATAGAAGAAAGAATATTGAAATAGCAAAATTTGAAATTGCTCAAAATGGAGTAAATATAATCAATTGCTCAAATTTTTACGAAAGCTTGTCTTGGCCTAACATTAACTATCCTAAATTTTTGAACATTGTATTAAGAGTAGATACCAATCTAACACCACTTGAGTTAATTAAGATTTGTAAGAATATTGAAAAATCCCTTGGTAGAAAAGAGAGTACTAGAAATGCTCCAAGAGTATGTGACATTGACATACTAGACTATAAAAAGAAGCAAATTAATAATAAAATTATTTTACCTCATCCTAGGTTACATCAAAGAAATTTCGTTCTTTTACCTTTATTTGAATTAGATAAGTCATGGATACATCCAGTTTCTAAATATCATATAAAAAAATTAATATTTTATTTACCAAATAGAGACATAAGATCTATTAAACAAATTTAATTTAGTGTTATAATAAGTAATGTTAAATTCTGAAGAATTAATAAATAAAGTAAAAATTTATAATAAATTTCTAAATCCTGAAAAATTGAATAAAGCCTATGATTTTGCTGTAAAAGCTCACAGTAATCAAAAAAGAGCATCTGGTGATCCTTACTCAGTACATCCAATTGAAGTTGCAAATATTCTTACAGATCTAAAATTAGATAGCGCAACAATCACTACTGGATTACTTCATGACACTATTGAGGACACTTATGCTACATATGAGACGATAAAAGGAGAATTTGGAAATGAAGTTGCTGACTTAGTAGATGGAGTTACCAAAATATCTGTTTTAGAAAATAAAGCTTCATCAAATTCAAAAGCTGAAAATTTTAGAAAATTAATTTTAGCCACATCAAAAGATATAAGAGTTCTACTTGTAAAAATTGCTGACAGATTACATAATATGAGAACTATCAAGGCGATAACTAAAGAGGATAAAAGAAAAAGAATAGCTCAAGAAACTATGGAGATTTATGCACCTCTTGCAGATAGAATGGGTATGCACAGGATTAGAGATGAGTTAGAGGATCTCTCTTTTGAAATTTTGAATAATCAAGCACGATCATTAATTCAAAAAAGACTTGATGAAATTAAATTAGATAAAAAAGATATTTTTAAATCTTTATCAGTAGAGCTAAAAGATTTACTTATCAAAAATAATATAAAGTCAGATATATTTGGTCGTGAAAAAACTCCTTTTTCTATTTGGAGAAAGGTACAAAAAAAAAGAGTTTCTTTAGAGCAAATTACTGACATTATAGGCTTTAGAATTATTCTAGATAATATAGACGAGTGTTATAAAACACTTGGTGTTTTACATAAAGAGTACAATTGTATCCCAGGAAAATTTAAAGATTATATTTCATTTGCTAAAATCAATGGTTATAAATCAATTCATACATCTGTAATTGGCTCAAATAAAAAACCAATAGAAATTCAAATAAGAACAAAAGAAATGCATGAGTTTGCTGAAAGAGGTATAGCTTCTCATTGGCAGTATAAATCGTCTGAAAAATTCAATTCATTAACTTGGAAAGAATATGACTGGTTAAAGGATTTAGTCGAAATAATAGAAAAAAATGAAAATCCTGAACACTCTTATGAGTATACTAAACTTCAAATGTTCCAAGAAAATGTATTCTGTTTTACACCTAAAGGATCTGTAATTAAACTTCCAAAAAACGCAACACCAATCGATTTTGCCTACGCTGTTCATACAAAAATTGGTGATACCGCAATAGGCTGTGAAATTAATGGTAATAAGAGTGAATTACAATCAATTTTAAGAAATGGAGATAGAGTAAACATTATTACCTCTAAAAAACAATCACCTTCCTTACATTGGATACCAATAACTAAAACAGGAAAAGCAAGAGCAGCAATAAGAAGATATTGGCATGATAGAGGAGAAAAAAAGGAAGAAAGAATTAAAAAATATAATACCACTTTATGGATTTCATTACCTGATAAGCCAGGACAATTAGGCAATGTAAGTTCTCTTATAGGCGAACATAAACTGAATATTTCTAATTTAGAGATGGTTGGCAAAAACCCTAATTACATCAATTTTAAGTTTCAATTGATTATAAGAGATCTTAAAAACTTTACTAATTTTATTGCAGAGCTTAAACAAAAGAGTATAAAATTTAAGATAATTAGACACGAAGATAAAAGAAATGCTTTCACCCAAAAAATCCTTAAATATTTTAAAAAAAACTAATGCATTATTAGAAGGTCATTTTGTTTTATCCTCCGGCTTACATTCTGCAAAATATATACAATGCGCCAAACTGTTAAGTTTTCCTCATTTATCCAATAAAATTTGCAAGTCATTTGCTAACAAAATTAAAAAAAATTTTAAAAAGATAGATCTCATTCTAGCTCCAGCCATGGGTGGAATAATTATTGGCTATGAAGTTGGAAGAATTTTAAAAAAAGAGACAATTTTTTGTGAGCGTGTAAGTGGAAAATTTAAATTAAGAAGGGGTTTTACAATTAACAAAGGATCAAAAGTTTTGATTATTGAGGACGTTATCACGACCGGTAAGTCTAGTATGGAATGTGTTAAATTAATAAAAAAAAATAAAGCAAAATTAGTTGGTTTTGCATCATTAATTGATAGATCTACAAAAAAAAGTTTAAAAATAAAAAAAAAAATAATCTCACATCTTAAAATTGATGTGCCAACTTTTAAGCAAAATAAATTACCTGATTATTTAAAAAAAGTGCCAATAACAACACCTGGAAGTAGATTTATAAAGTGAAAAGGCTAGGCGTAAATATAGATCATGTTGCAACTTTAAGAAATGCACGAGGGGAATTACATCCTGATCCTGTTTATGCTGCAAAATATGTGAGTAAAGCAGGCGCTGACTCCATTACAATTCATTTAAGAGAAGATAGACGGCATATAAAAGATTTAGATGCACAAAAAATATGTTCCATTAAAAAACTCTTAGTAAATTTGGAAATTTCAACTAATAGCGAGATTATTAAGAAAGCGTTAAAGATTAAACCAGACTTTATATGTATTGTTCCAGAAAATAGAAAAGAAATTACCACAGAGGGTGGATTAGATCTCAAAAAAAATAAAATAAATATCAAAAAAATTATCTCAAAATTTAAAAGTAAAAATATCAGAACAAGTTTATTTATTAATCCTGTTTTATCTGATATCGAAATTTCTAAAGAGCTTAAAACCGACTGTGTTGAAATTCATACAGGGAGATTAGCAAACTTAGTTAAAGCTAAAAAAAACCACTCTTATGAATTAAAAAGAATTATTCAAAGTTCAAAGTTTGCTCATAAATTAGGCATAGAAGTCCATGCTGGTCATGGATTGGATTATAAAACTACGAAACTTTTAGTGAAAATCAAAGAAATCAAAGAATTCAATATTGGCCATTATTTAGTAGGTGAGTCAATTTTTTATGGTTTACCAAAAGTGATAAAAAATTTTAAAAAAATTTTAAAAAGTTGAGACTTAAAATGAGAATATTAGGTATTGGTGTTGATATTATACAAAATAAAAGGATTAAATCTTTAATAAAAAATAAAAATTTTATCTCAAGAACATTTAGTCCTAAAGAAATTAAATTTTCCCAAAAATATTCAAATAAAACTAATTATTTTTCAAAGCGTTTTGCAGCAAAAGAATCATTAGCGAAATCTCTTGGTAGTGGCTTTAGAGATAATCTAAATTTCAGAGATATAGAAATTTTAAACGATAAAAAGGGAAAACCTTTTTTTTCAAAATCTAGAAAGATTGATGTTATTGTAAACAAAAAATTCAAAGTAAAAAAATATGATTTGTTTCTTTCAATTTCTGATGAAAAAGATTATTCAATAGCATTTACGACTTTGCAGACTAAATAATGTTTAATAAAGAAAGTATTATAGATAATATTAAAACCTTATTTTATGCGCTAATCATAGCCATAATAATAAGATCACTAATAATTCAGCCTTTTTACATTCCTTCCTCATCAATGGAACCAACATTATTAGTTGGGGATAGATTATTTGTTACTAAATATTCTTATGGATATAGTAAACATTCATTTCCTTTTAGCCCACCGATTTTTAAAGATCGAATTATTTTCAGTAGCCCTAAAAGAGGGGATGTAGTTGTATTCAAAACACCCGCAGATAATAGAACAGATTACATAAAACGACTAATTGGATTACCAGGTGATAGAATTCAATTTTTAGACTCAAATTTATTTTTAAATAATAATGAAATTTTTAAATCAAGAATTTCAAAAAAGGATGTTATTTACTGCGGAAATAAAAAGATTGATGTGTTTACATTCGAAGAAAAGTTACCAAACAATAAAGTGTACAAAACTGTTTACTTAAAAAACTTTGGTTATCAAAATTCAGATGTGTTTGAAGTGCCTGAAGATTTTTATTTTTTTTTAGGCGATAATAGAGACTGCTCAAAAGACAGTAGATTTTTATCAAGTGTTGGTTATGTTCATAAAGATAATCTTGTTGGTAAAGCAAGGTTTATTTTTTTTTCATCTGATAAATCAAAAGGCAATTTATTATTCTTTTGGAAATGGAAAGACTCTATCCGGTTCGATAGATTCTTTAAAAAGATAAATTAATGCAAAAAAACCTTCAATTATTTCAAAAAAAATTAAAGATTAAATTTAAAAATCCTAAATTATTAGTACAAGCATTAACTCATAAAAGTTATGAGCCAATAAACAATAATGAAAAAATCGAATTTCTTGGTGATAGAGTTTTAGGCCTAGTAATAGCAAAAAAATTATTAGAAATTTATCCCGATGAAAAAGAGGGTATTTTGGATAAAAAGTTTGCCTCTTTAGTAAATAAAAAAACCTGTCTTCTAATTGCAAAAAAGTTAGGTATTGAAAAATTTATATTAATTTTAAGTTCAACTAAGAATAAATCAAATATTGAAGATAAAGTTCTCTCTGATGCTTGTGAAGCGATAATTGGTGCAATTTACTTAGACAAAGGATTTAATGTTGCTGAAAATTTCATTTTACGTTTATGGAAAGATGAAATTGACAAAAGTGTCATAACTATAATTGATGCAAAAACAAAGTTACAAGAATACTCATTGAAAAATTTTAAAAAGTTACCAGTGTATAGATTAATTTCTAACACGGGTCCTAGACACAAGCCTGTTATCAAAGTAAGTGTAAAATTATCAGATGGTAAAATTTACTATGGAGAAGGAAAATCTAAAAAAAATGCGGAGCAAAAAGCTGCAACATTATGTTTAGATAATTTGGGATAACGATGAATTGGGATGATACAGGTTTTTTACTTTCAAAAAACAAATATAGTGAAAATTCTTTGATAGTAGAGGTATTTACAAAAGAACATGGTAAGATTTCAGGTATTCTCTTTGGTGGAACATCTAAAAAAATTAAAAGCTATCTACAAATTGGAAATAAATTATACACAAACTATAATGCAAAAAACGATAATAAAGTAGGATATTTCAAATTTGAGATAATTAAAGCTGAAACACCATTTTTTTTTGATAATAAAAAAAAGTTGTCCTGCTTAACGTCAGCCCTACAATTGGTAAGAATATTAAATCCAGAGGCACAACCAAATCTAAAAATTTTTGAATTAATTGAGAATTTTTTTATAATTTTAAAAGGTGAAGAGTGGATTAAAAATTATATTTTGTGGGAATTAAAATTATTTAGTTTATTAGGTTATAATCTTGAATTAGAAAAAATAGTCACCAAAATAGTGAAAAATGAAAATATTTTTTACAAATTAAAATCTCAATCAGAGGACAGAACTATACCTAATTTTCTTATTGAGAATGATTTTTCAGCAAATGATGAAGACCTGATCCAAGGAATTAAGTTAGTTAGTGATTTCCTTGAAAAATCTATATTGAAACCTAATAATTTAAATCAGCCTTTAAGCAGATCACAATTTTTAAGTAATTTGAAATAATTATTTTAAAATTTTATCTAATCTATCAGCATAATAGCTAACTATTGCATTTGCGCCAGCTCTCTTGAATCCAATTAAACTTTCAATAATTACATTATTATCAACCAGGCCTTTTTCTACAGCGTTAGCTAATAAACTGTATTCTCCAGATACTTGATACGCCATGACCGGAATTTTAAAGTTATCTTTAATTAACTTAATGATATCTAAATATGGCAAACCTGGTTTAACCATAACCATGTCAGCTCCCTCTTTGATATCTAATGCGACTTCTCTTAGAGCTTCATCGCTATTTTTAAAATCCATTTGATAATTTTTTTTATCACCCTTGAGAAGTCCCTTAGATCCAACAGCATCTCTAAAGGGGCCATAAAAACTTGAGGCATACTTAACAGCATAAGAAAGAATTTGTGTCATCTTATATCCATTTTTATCAAGTGTTTTTCTGATTTCACCAATTCTACCATCCATCATATCTGAAGGAGCAAGAACATCACATCCCATCTGTGCTTGAAGCAGTGACTGATTAATTAAAATACTTACTGTTTCATCATTTAGGACATATCCAGATTTTAATAAGCCATCATGACCATGAGATGTATAAGGGTCTAATGCAACATCTGTCATTATACCGATTTGATTTTTATATTTTTTTTTTATTAATTGGATTGCTTTACAAACTAAATTGTCCTCATTTAAAGCTTCAGTGCCCAGATTATTCTTTTTTCTTTTTTCTGTATATGGAAATAAAGCAACCATAGGTAGTTGATTTTTTATTGCTTTATCAACGAGACTCGAAAGCTTGTCTAAAGTGTAACGATATACACTTGGCATTGATTTGATTGGTTGTTTTTTGTTTTTGCCATCTATTAAAAATATTGGCAAGATAAAATCACTTGGACTTAAATTATTTTCTTCAATTAGTCTTCTAGACCAATCATTTTTACGACTACGTCTTAGTCTTAAACCTGGATATTTACCTGTTATCATGTTCAAATATATTTAAAAAATGCGACAAATGTAATATACAAATATATCTTAAAAAGGATATTAAACAATTAAATGGACCTAAATTTTAACGATTTTGAAAAACAAGATATTAAGTTTGATATTGATAAACTCAAAGAAGCCTATCATGAAATATTGAAAATAAAAGGATTTGAGGGAGTTGCCGGTGTTTCTAATTTTGGTGCAATATCATTAACTCAGATACCTGGAGATCCAGACTCTATCAAAGGACATAAAGCTCGTGGTATTTTTTGGACCAAACCAAACGGTTCTGGCAAAGAAGTAGTAAGAGATGAAATGATAAATGAGGAAGCTTACTCAGAATTTATTGATGAATATAAGGAAACGTACTTTAAAGAAGTTTTTGATGCTCTTTCCTCAAAATATAAACTTGGAAGAGTTAGAATTTTATTAAAAGAACCAAGATCTACTTTAAGCTGGCATAGAGATCCAGAACCAAGACTTCACATTCCAATAATTACTAATCCTGGGTCAATCATGGTTATAGATAACGTTGCAAAACATTTACCAGCCGATGGTTCTGTATGGATTACTAATAACACGAAATATCATAATGCCTTTAATGGTGGTGAGGAAAACAGAATCCATTTAGTGGCATGCGTTTTAAATCATAAATTTAACTAATTTGAAAAAAATTTTTATCTCATCAGATCATGCTGGATTCAAACTGAAAGAAACTATTAAAATGTATTTAGAAAGAAAAAAATATAAATATTTCGATTTAGGTCCAGAAAATGATAATAGTGTGGACTACCCAGACTTTGCCCATAAAGTAGCAAAAAAAGTAAAGTTGAACAAAAATAATGTTGGTATATTAGTATGTGGATCTGGCACAGGTATGAATATCACAGCAAATAAACACAAAAATGTGCGTGCAGCGCAATGTTTTAATTTAAAATCAACCAAATTATCAAGATTGCATAATGATGCAAATATCATTACATTAGGATCAAGACTATTAAATAAAAAAAATGCTTTAAACTTTGTTAATGTGTTTTTAAACACTAAATTTGAAGGTGGAAGGCATTTAAAAAGGGTAAAAAAAATATAGGTAATTATGTCAAGTGAGAAAAAATATTTAAATTCAAGTTACGAGAACTTTTTTGAAAAAAGTTTATCTGAAGCGGATCCAGATTTATTTAAAGCAATTAATGATGAGTTAATTAGACAACAAAACCACATAGAACTAATTGCCTCTGAAAATATTGTTTCACAAGCTGTATTAGAGGCTCAAGGTTCTGTTTTAACTAATAAATATGCCGAAGGTTATCCTGGTAAAAGATATTACAACGGATGTGAGCATGTTGATGTAGCTGAGAAATTAGCTCTTGAAAGAATTAAAAAACTTTTTAATTGCAAATATGCAAATGTTCAACCTCACTCTGGAGCTCAAGCTAATGGTGCAGTATTTTTAGCTTTATTAAAGCCTCACGATACATTTTTAGGAATGAGTTTAAATTCTGGTGGACATATTACTCATGGATTGAAAATTTCTATGTCAGGTAAATGGTTCAATGCTGTAAGCTATGATGTAGACAAAAAATCTGAACTTATTGATTATGACAATGTTGAAAAACTTGCCCTTGAGCATAAACCTAAATTGATTATTGCTGGTGGTAGTGCTTACTCAAGAGTTATAGATTTTAAAAGATTTAGAGAGATAGCAGATAAAGTTGGAGCATATTTGATGGTAGATATGGCTCACTTCTCAGGTTTAGTTGCTGGAAAAGGTTATCCTAATCCATGCGATTATGCTCATGTTGTTACTTCTACTACACACAAAGTATTTAGAAGTGCAAGAGGTGGAATTATTTTATCAAATGAAGAAGACTTAGGTAAAAAATTTGATACCGCTGTTTTCCCAGGATATCAAGGTGGTCCGTTAATGCATGTTATTGCTGCCAAGGCTGCTGGTTTTTTTGAAGCGCTAAAACCTGAGTTTCAAACTTATATCAAAAATGTTTTGGCTAATGCAAAAATGTTAGCTGAAACTTTAAAAAACAATGGTTTCAAAATTTATTCTGGTGGTACAGATACACACTTAATGTTGGTGGATCTAAGACCATTTAACGTCAAAGGAAATATCGCTTCAGAAAGTTTAAGTAGAGCCAATATTACTTGTAATAAAAATGGAATACCATTTGATACTGAGAAACCAATGATTACATCCGGAATTCGACTGGGTTCTCAAGCAGCAACTACAAGAGGTTTTGGTTTAAAAGAATTTGAAAAAGTTGGAGAATTAATAACTAAAGTTATTAAAGGATTAGCAGAAAACCCTGAAGATAATAGTAAAGTGGAGGAAGAAGTTAGAAATGAAGTTGTAAGTTTATGTTCTAATTTCCCAATTTATAAAAATCTCAATAAATGATTTGCCCCTGTGAAAAAAAAGGTGAAACTTCAGTTGTAGACTCCCGACCAACCGAAGACGGTACAGCTATACGTAGAAGAAGACTTTGTTCATGTGGAGAAAGATTTACTACTTTTGAAAGAATTCAGTATAGAGAATTAATGGTGGTAAAAAAAAATGGAAGAAAATCAGCATTTGATCGAGATAAACTTGCAAAATCTATATATATTGCATTAAAAAAAAGACCTTTAGATACTGAAACTGTTGAAAAATTTATCAGCCGGATATCAAGATCTTTAGAGGAACTCGGACAAAGTGAAATTTCAAGCAATACAATTGGAACAATGGTCATGGAAGGTTTAAAAGAGCTTGATCCAGTTGCTTACGTAAGATTTGCATCTGTCTACAGAAATTTTAGAGAAGAAAAAGATTTTGTACAATTTGTGGACAAAATAGATGTCTTCAAAAAAAGATAATTTTACATCACAAGATAAAAAATTCATGCAGCTAGCCTTAAAACTAGCAAGTGTTCGAAAAGGTTTAACTGGTGAAAACCCTTCTGTAGGTTGCTTGATAGTAAAAAATGACCAGATTATTTCTATTGGGCAAACAGGCTTAAACGGTAGACCTCATGCAGAGCATAATGCAATAAAAAATTCTGTTGAAAACGTAAAAGGCTCAAAAATGTATGTAACTTTAGAGCCATGTAATCATTATGGAAAAACACCCCCATGTACTAATAGTATTATTAAAAGTGGTATTAGTGAAATTATTTATGGCATGGATGATATTGATAAAAAAGTTAAAGGAAAGAGTTTTAAAATTTTATCAAATAAGAAAATAAAAGTAAAAAAGGGACTTTTAAAAAATGAGGCAAAAAATTTATATGACTCATATATTGTTAATAGAAATAAAAAATTACCATTTGTAACTGCAAAGATTGCAATTTCCAAAAACAAGTTAATTTACAGCAAAGGCACTAAAAGAATTACTCATGAGACCTCCGATAAATTAACCCATTATTTAAGGTATAAAAACGATTCTATTATGATTTCCTCCAAAACACTTAATATTGATAATCCCAAACTGAATTGTAGGCTCAAGGGATTTGTAAATTTTTCACCTAGAAGAATAATTTTAGACAAGAATTTAGAGATAAAATTAAATAGTTATATTTTTAAGTCTGCCAAAAAAGACAACACCATAATTTTTCATAACGCTCTAAATACCAAAAAAATCAAAATTTTAAAAAAAAAAGGAATATCATTAATTAAATCTAAAATTGATAATAAGAAGATGTTTAACTTAAAAACAGTTTTAAAAAAACTATATACTCTTGGTGTCAGGAATTTATTAGTAGAAGGCGGAGATAAAATAACGAAAAATCTTATTCAAAATAGATTAATCGATAAATTTTACCTGTTTAAAAGCCCTAAAAACTTGCTAATTAATAAGGAGCATATGATATTTACATCTTTAAATACGTTGAATAGTAAATACAAAAACAAAACTAGAATTAGCCCAAAACTAGCCAAAGATAATATTACCATCTATAAAAGATAAAATGTTTAACGGAATTATATTTAATAGAGGATTAATTACAGGCATATCCAAAAGAGCCAAAGGCATAAACATTTTTGTAAAGTCAGACCTCAAATTAAAAAATAAAGATATAGGAGTTTCAGTTGCTTGCGATGGCGTATGTTTAACACTCATCACAATTAAAAATAAGATTATGGAATTTTATCTTTCAAATGAAACAGTCAAAAGATCAAAGTTTAAATTTTTAAAAAAAAACGATTTAATAAACTTAGAGCTTCCACTTAAATATGGACAAAAAATTTCTGGCCACATATGTCAAGGTCATGTTGATACCACTGCTAAGGTTTTAAGTATAAAAAAAGTAGATAAATCCTATATCTTTGATTTTGAAATAAATCGTAGAGACAGAAAGGATATCATTGAAAAAGCTTCAATTTGTGTCAATGGTATTTCTCTAACTATATCAAAGGTTACTAAAAAAGGTTTCCAAATATGGGTAATCCCTCATACTTTCAAACTAACAAATCTATCTAAGGTTAAAAAAGGAAGTTTAGTTAATATTGAAATAGATATTCTCTCTAAATACGTTAAAAATTTTTTCAATGCCAAAAAGTAAATATTCATCAATAGAAACAATAATTAAAATTGCCAAAAAAGGTGGCATGTTCATTTTAGTTGATGATGAAAAAAGAGAAAATGAGGGTGATCTTGTTATATCTACCTCCGATACAAATTCAAAAAATATAAATTTCATGGCTAAATATGGCAGAGGTTTAATTTGTTTAGCCTTAGACAGCTTACAAGCTAAAAGATTAAATTTATCTTTGATGTCACCTGTTAATCAATCAAGAAATCAAACTGCTTTTACAATTTCAATTGAAGCAAAAAAAGGAATTACAACAGGAATATCTGCTAAAGATAGATCTAGAACTATAAAAATTGCTTCAAAAAAAAATGTCAGTAAAAAAGACATTGTTTCTCCAGGACATGTATTTCCCATCATTGCTAAAGATGGGGGAGTATTAGTTAGGGCAGGTCACACTGAGGCTTCAGTAGATATTTCAAAACTAGCAAAAAAGAATAATTCAGCAGTTATTTGTGAAATAATGAATGAGGATGGGTCTATGGCTAAAGGTCAAGATCTTTTTGATTTTGCAGATAAACATAAACTGAAAATAGGAAAAATAGAGGATTTAATTTCTTATCGGTTAAAAAGAGAAAAGTTGGTAAAATTAAAAAAATCATCAGAAATTAAAGTAAAAAATCAAAAATATAAAATTAAGATTTATGAAAATTTATTAGATGGTTCCGAACACTTTGCCTTAGTAAAAGGAGCAATTAAAAAAGGTGTAGTTCCAAGAGTTCGAGTTATTTCCTCTAACATTGTTCATAATTATTTGATCAGTCAAAAATTACCTAATTCATTCAATAAAACACTTAATTATTTTAAAAAATTTAATAACTGTGTTTTAGTTTTTATTAAAGACACAAATCTAAAATCAGTTACTCAAACATTAAAAGATTATAAAAATAAAGGCTCTTATAAAAAAAGTAATGATAAACTTTTAAGAAACTATGGTATTGGTGCCCAAATTATTAAAGATCTTAAGATAAGAAAAATGATTTTAATAACAAAATCTCCAAAAAAAGTGATTGGATTAGAGGGTTATAATATTAAAATAACAAAACAAGAATTAATTTAATGAAAATTAGACCAGTTATTTTATGCGGAGGAGCTGGCACTAGACTTTGGCCAAAAGCCAAAAAACATCAAGCTAAACAGTTTATAGATTTTGGTAATTGGACTTTATTGGGAAAAACTCTTGAGAGAGTTAAAGCATCTATATTTGATACTCCAATTATAAGTACTAATTTAAAGTATTTAAGACAAGTAAAACAACATCTAAAGAAACACAAAATAAGAAAATTCAAAATAGTTTTAGAGCCAGCTAAAAGAAACACAGCGCCAGCTATTCTTAGCACTGCTTTAATAAAGGATATTCCAAACAAACAACCTCTAATGTTCTTGGCTGCTGATCATTTGATAGAAAAGATAGGGTTACTCAATAAAGCTATCAAAAAAAATCAAAAGAAACTCACTCATAATAATATTTTTATCTTTGGAATTAAACCTACTATGCCTTCAAGTGAATTTGGTTATTTTTTAACAAAAAATAATAAAGTATCTAGATTTGTAGAAAAACCTAAAGAGGCTAAAGCTAAACAAATAATTAGTAAAAAAGGTTATTGGAATTCTGGAATGTTTTATTTGAGAAAAGACTCAATCATTAACAATTTTAAGAAACACCAGCCAAATATTTACCGAAGCTGTAACAAAGCTGTAACAAAAGCAAAATATAAAAATAATGTGTATTATTTAAACAAACAAGCATTTACCAAAGCAACAGCTAAGTCTTTTGATTATGCAATATTAGAAAAAACTAAAGATATAAATGCGATTAAATTAGATATTCCTTGGTCTGACTTAGGTTCTTGGAAAGAAATCTGTAAAATGTATGGAAGAAATAAAAGAAATTATTTTAAAAAGAAAAATGTATTTCATAGACCTTGGGGCAGTTATGTTAATCTATTCAATGGTAAAGAATTTTTAATTAAAGAAATATATGTAAAACCAAAAGGTATATTAAGTCTTCAGAAACATCATCATAGAGCTGAGCACTGGGTAGTTACTCATGGTAAACCTAAAATTACATTAAATAAAAAATATTTTACAATGAAACCTAATGAATCTATTTTTATTCCACTTGGTGCAATCCATAGAATAGAAAACCCATATAAAAAACCAGTAAAAATTATTGAAGCACAAGTAGGCTCAATTTTAAAAGAAACTGATATAGTTAGATACCAAGATATTTATGGAAGAATAAAATAATTATTTTACAAGAAAATTCACTTTTTTATTTGATAGATTTAAATGAATTTTTTTATATGAACCAAAATTATCTCCATCAATTTGAACAGGTATCAAATCATTTCCATCAATTGTAATGTTTTGTGCATAAGTAGTAATAACATTTTTATTTTTACTTAAATCACCATTAAGAATTATTAAAAAAATTGAATATAATAAACTAATCCTAGTCAAATCTTTAAATATATAGGTGACTAATTTCTCTTCAAAAATATTTGTTTTATTTATTTTATGATGTCCAGCGTAATATTTGGTATTTGAAGATAATATCCAGTCTGCTTGATAAAATTGACCATCAAAAGTGACATTTAACTTTTTATTATTCATAAATAAGAAATATTGAAAACCTTTGATACCAAATATAATTTTACCTAGAATCTTTTTAATTTTTGAATTAATTGAATGAACAATTTTTGCATCCCATCCTATACCAGCCATTAAAAAGAAATAATTATCGTTAATTTTTACAAGATTAGAGGATTTATAATTATTAGAAACCAACACATTTACTATATCATCAACTTTTTTATTCATTGATAATTCAGCTTGAAGCAAATTTGCAGTGCCAGCAGGAATATAACCTATGGCAAAATCGTCTTTAAAATCAAAATTATTTTTAATTAATTCATTAATTGCAAAAGAAACTGAACCATCACCACCAGCTACTATTAGTCGATCATAATTTTTTTGATTAAAATTTTTGAAAATTTTCTTAGCTTGATTTATTGTTTTTGTTTCAAAGTAGTCTACAGAAATATTCTCTTTTAACTTAGATAAAATCCTATTTATGAATATAGATTTTCTTCCACAGGAAGAATTCAAATTATAAATCAAACAACATAACATAATTAATCCTTAAAAAATTTTTAACAAATTTGTAACATTCAATTGAGATAACAATTAAATGATTCGTGTTACAGTTGTATTAAAATATAGGTTTTTAAATGCCTAATTTACTTAAATATAAAAGTATATTTATTTCTGATGTTCATTTAGGTACCAAGGGTTGTCAGGCAAAAAAACTTTTAGAGTTTTTTAAAAACTCAAGATCCGAAAATCTTTATCTTGTAGGGGACATTATAGATATCTGGGAAATGCAAAAAAGTTTTTTTTGGCCTCAAGAACATAATGATGTAATCCAAAAAATTTTAAGAAAAGCTAGACATGGTACCAAAGTTTTCTACATAATGGGTAATCATGACGAAATGTTAAGAAAATTTATTCCAATGCATTTTGGTGACATCCATATGGTTAATAGAGTTGTTCATGAAACAAATGCAGGAAAAAAATATGTTGTTGTTCATGGTGATGCTTGGGATGGTGTTATGAAACATGCTAAATGGTTATCTAAACTTGGATCAATAGCCTATAATTTACTATTAAAATTAAATGTAATAATTAATTTTTTTAGAAGATTGAGAGGAAAAGAATATTGGTCTCTTGCAAAATTTTTAAAG
The DNA here is from genome assembly GCA_902557215.1 of uncultured Pelagibacteraceae bacterium. Lineage (GTDB taxonomy): Bacteria > Pseudomonadota > Alphaproteobacteria > Pelagibacterales > Pelagibacteraceae > Pelagibacter. Next base: position 25,022 of record CACDZM010000001.1, read on the forward strand.
TATAAAGTCAAAAATGCAGTTAAATATATTGGTGAATATGAAAAAACACTTTCAGATTATGCAAAAAGAAAAAAATTTGATGGAATTATTTGTGGCCACATCCATCATGCTGAGGATAGAGACTTTAATGGGGTCAATTATTTAAATTGTGGAGACTGGGTTGAATCTTGTACCGCATTAGCCGAAAATTATGATGGTAGTTTTGAAATATTATATTGGGACAAAATAAGAGAACAATATTTAGACGATAAAGAAATAATTGAACCAATTAAAACTGAAGAATTAAAAAAAGCTTCATAATTAATGAAAATTTTAATTGCTACAGATGCATATTTTCCACAAGTAAATGGTGTCGTAAGAACCTTACATGAAACAGGCAATGTATTAAAAGAACAAGGTCATAGAATAGAATATATTACACCTGACTTATTTTTTACTTTTCCGATGCCGAAATATAATGAAATTAAGTTGTCTATAAATGTATGGCCAAGAGTTGGTAATTTAATAAAGAAAATCAATCCAGATGCAATTCATATCGCTACCGAAGGCCCGATAGGCACTATGGCAAGAAGATATTGTTTAAAAAATAATCTAAAGTTTACTACGAGTTTCCATACAAGATTTGATAAATATCTAAAACTTTACTTTCCTATTATACCAGCAAAATGGGCTGAAAAATTCTTAGCAAATTTTCATAATAAGGCTGAGAGAATTTTAGTAACTACAGAGTCTATGAGAAAAGAATTAATCGATATAGGTATAGATGACAATAAAATGATTACTTGGACTAGAGGAGGAAATCATGGAGCTTTTAAGAACCCTAAAAAAATTGATTTACCTCATAAAAGACCTATTTGGATTTATGTTGGAAGAGTTGCAGTTGAAAAAAACATAAGAGCTTTTTTAGAATGTGATTTAGAAGGTACAAAAATAATTATAGGAAAAGGACCTGATTTAAAAAAATTGAAAAAAGAATTCCCTAAAGATATTTTTTTAGGAGAAAAAACAAATGGTGAATTAGCATCACATTTTGTATCCTCTGATGTTTTTGTTTTCCCTAGTAAAACAGATACATTTGGAATTGTAGTTACAGAAGCTTTAAATTGTGGAACACCTGTTGCTGCGTATCCTGTTCCAGGTCCTAAAGATATATTTGAAGGATCCAAAATAAATTGTTTAGATGATGATCTTAAAGTATCAGCCCAAAAAGCTTTAAAAGTTGACAGAAATGATTGTCTTGAATTTGCAAAAAAATTCACTTGGGAAGAAACAGCAAAAATATTTTTTAATAATATTTCACCAAATCATTAGTTAATTTTTCCTTAATTTATTTGCATTAAAAAGTGTAATGATGCAAAATTAAGCCATCTAAATTTATGGAATATTTCGTCATTCTACTTATAGTTGTGATAGTTTATCTTCTCTATTTACTTAATCAAAAAAAAAATAAATCAATAAATACCGCTACAATAGTTAATAAAAGAGAAGAAAAAACAAAAAGAGTAATTATTGATGAGCTTGAAGATCAATTTTTTGCATTAAATAAATTTAACATAATTAAATATGCCAATCCAAGTGCATTAAAAAGATTTGGAAGTAATTTAATTGATAAAAACATATCTTCTATAATTCGAAAACCAGAATTAATAGAAAATATTGAAAAAGCTATCGTAGAAAATAAAACAAAAAATATTGATGTTGAAATAGACCTCCCATCATATCAATTCTATAAAATTTATATTATTCCTGGCCCAACTCATTTGTTTACTGAACCAGACTCTGTTGTGTTATTTTTAAAAGATTTTACTGAAATTACAAAAGCACAAAAATTTAAAACTGATTTTGTAGCAAATGTAAGCCATGAATTAAGAACACCTTTAATGGCAATCAAAGGATCACTAGAAACAATTGAGGGCCCAGCGTCTGATGATGAAAAGGCTAAAAAAAAATTTATGAAAATAATGACTGATCAATCAAATAGAATGGAAAATTTAATTAATGATCTTTTAATACTCACAAGAATTGAATTAGAAGAACACATAAGGCCAAACTCTTTAGTTGATATAAATGATCTTTTCAAAACAATCATCAGTAATTTTGAGATTGTTTTAAAAAGAAAGAAATTAAATATTAATTTATCTCTCGCCAATCCAACAGTTGTTATTGGAGATGAAAAAAAATTACAAACTGTTTTTTCTAATCTTTTAGATAATGCAATTAAGTATTCAAAGGAAAATAAGTCTATTTTTATATCAAGCAAAATTAGCGATGGTAAATTGTTAGAAAAAAATTTTATGATCAGTATTAAAGACGAAGGTGTTGGCATTCCTCAAAGATATATTTCTAGAATTACAGAAAGATTTTTTAGGGTAGATCTTGAACAAAGTAACAAGGTTGGTGGAACCGGTTTAGGATTAGCTATTGTTAAACATATAGTTACTCAACATCGTGGACACTATGAGATTCTAAGTGAGGAAAACCAAGGAACTGAAATTCAAATTTATTTACCAGCGAAAACTTAAATTTAAAAAATATTATATTGTAATAGTTTTAGAAGGTTTTTTTAACAATTCTTTACTTGATTAATGTTAATCTTTTAATTAATTTTTTATATGGTTAAAATATTCAAAAATATTTTGATTTTTGCTTTTTTATTAAGCTCTATAACAACAAGTGTTTTTTCTAAAGATATCACAACATTATTAAGAAATCAGCAACTTACAGTTTTTGATATTGGAATTTTTAGATTAGAGGCAGATTTGAAAACTTCATATCCTTCTATTAAAGATCATTTAGAAGTTACTGAAGCTGAATTTTATACAGACGTAGTTACCTCGTATTCTAAAAATTCAATTGATTTAATTGTTTCTGTTCCTATGAATAGAAATCTCAAGAAGGAAAATTATTTTTCAGATTCTTTTAGATGTAGGAATATTTTTAATTCTGTAAGAGATTTTTTATTGAGGAATGAAAATTTGAGTAATTATAGATATACTATGGCTACAAGCTATTTAACCTCTATATTTTCAACCCCAAGTTCATGGCCAGACTGGAGATATGATGAAGAAATTAGAGAGGAACTAGTAAACTTAGTAAAACTAGAAATAACTTTACGTCCAACCAAAGAACTAGCTCTTAATGAACAGGTAAACCCTGTTTCATGTATTGGTGGCTTAGAAACTGATATTGATCAAATAATTATATCAAAAAAATACAACTAAAAAGTTACCTTTTTAACAAAAGTGTAACAATTCTGTAATATTAAAGATTCAATAAATTTATACGAGTCAATCATCTTTTAATTAATAAATAACGAAAGGATTAAAAATAATGAAAAAACTAACTATAGTAATTGCTTCTTTAGTTGCACTTTCAATTGCAACTGTTGCTCAAGCAAGAGATCAAATTAAGATAGTTGGTTCTTCTACAGTATTCCCTTATGCAACAGTTGTTGCTGAAAGATTTGGTGGTTCAGGATTTAAAACTCCTGTAATCGAGTCTACTGGTACTGGTGGTGGAGCTAAACTATTCTGTGCTGGTGTAGGTGAACAACATCCAGATATTACAAATGCATCAAGAGCTATGAAAGATAAAGAAAAAGCTCTATGTAAGAAAAATGGTGTTAATGATATCGTTGAGATCGTAATTGGTAACGATGGTATTACATTAGCTTACAGCAAAGATGCAAAACCAGTAAACTTTACTAAAGAACAATTATATTTAGCACTTGCTGCTCATACAGTTGTTGATGGTAAATTAGTTCCAAATATTTATAAAACTTGGGACCAAATTGACCCTAGCTTACCAAAACAAAAAATTTCAGTGATGATCCCACCAGGAACATCAGGAACTAGAGATGCTTGGAATTCTTTGGTAATGAAAAAAGGTATGACTAAAGAAGCTAAAGCTCTTTATAAAGCTGGTTTTGAAGCTGGAAATAAAAAATACAAAAAACCTCAAAAACTTTACAGAGAAGATGGTGCTGCTATTGAAGTTGGAGAAAACGATAGTTTAATCATCCAAAAGTTAACTCAAGATAAAGAAATGTTTGGTTTCTTTGGTTTCAGTTATTTCTTAGCTGCAAAAGATAAATTGCAAGCAGCAAGTATTGATGGTGGACAACCGTCATTAAAGTCTATTCAAGACTACAGTTATGCTGTTGCTAGACCTTTATTCTTCTACGTGAAAAAAGCACACGTTGGAGTAATTCCAGGCTTACATGAGTTTGTGAAAGAATTCACAACTAAGAAAGCTATTGGAAAAGGTGGTTACTTAGCAGACATTGGTTTAGTGCCATTAGACTCTAAGTTGTATAAAACAACTAGAACTAATGCTACGAAGCTAGTTGCTATGGGTAATTAATTATTCCTCAGTTAACAAATGATTAAAAAGGGGGTCTTTTTAGACCCCTTTTTTTTAAAAAAAGAGTAAAGTCCTCACTTAAGGAGATTCTGTGAACTTAATATTATTTACATTTATTGTTCTTCTAGGTTTCACAAGCTATTATTTTGGACGCAAAAAAGCATATACAATTCAATCTACAAAAAAAAGATTAACCGCATTACCACAATTTTATGGTTATTATCTTGCAATCTGGTGTGCAATACCAGCCTTTATAATTTTTTCATTATGGGCAATTTTTGAGCCCACAATTGTAAAACTATTAATCTTAAGTGATTATTCAAATCAAGGTTATCTTGATGATGAATTAAATTTATTATACGAAAAATCAAAAGCATTGTCTCGAGGGCAATTCACTGGAGAAATTACACCTTTTATTGAAGCTTCAGCTGAAAAATATTTAAGTCTTCGATCAATAGCTCAAAGTTCAAAAGTTGTTATAGTATTATCTGCAATTATTGCCTCTGTTGCTTATGCGTATAAAAGAATTTCATCTAATTCTAGAACAAGAGAACCAGTTGAAAAATTTTTGAACGCAGTTTTATTTACAGCTTCTTTAGCTGCAATATTAACTACTGTTGGAATAGTTTTCTCACTTATATTTCAAACTATAGATTTTTTTAAAGTAATTCCATTATTTGATTTTGTCTTTGGAACTCACTGGTATCCAGCAAAAGCTTTTGTTAGAGATTCTTCTGAGGCTTTAGATCCGACAATGTATTCAGATACTTTTGGAGCAGTCCCTATTTTTGCAGGTACTTTTTTTATTGCATTTATTGCTATGTGCGTTGCTATCCCAATTGGATTAATGAGTGGAATTTATTTAGCTGAATATGCATCAACTAAAGTTAGACAATATGCAAAACCATTAATTGAAATTTTAGCTGGTATACCAACAGTTGTTTATGGTTTTTTTGCTGCCCTAACTGTTGGACCATTTTTGAAAGAATTAGGAACTTCAATGGGTCTTGAAGTTTCAGCTGAAAGTGCTTTAGCAGCAGGAGGGGTAATGGGTATTATGATTATACCATTTATTTCAAGTTTAAGTGACGATGTAATTACAAGTGTGCCTCAAAGTTTAAGAGATGGAAGTTACGCTATGGGAGCAACTAAATCAGAAACAATTAAGAGAGTTATTTTTCCCGCGGCATTGCCGGGGATAGTTGGATCTATTTTACTTGGTGTTTCAAGAGCTATTGGAGAAACAATGATAGTTGTTATGGCCTCTGGTTTAGCTGCTAATTTAACTTTAAATCCTTTAGAGTCTACTTCAACGATTACAGCTCAAATTGTAGTTATTCTAATTGGTGACCAAGCTTTTGGCGACCCAAAAACGCAAGCTGCTTTTGCTTTAGGTATGTCATTATTTTTAGTAACACTTTGTTTAAATATTGTGGCCTTGAGAGTAGTTAAAAAATATAGAGAAAAATATGAATAAAAATAAAGAACAATTATTAAATAAAAGATATAAAGCTGAACAGCGATTTCGCTTATACGGTCTGAGTGCAATTTTTATGGCACTTTTATTTTTAACAATCTTTATTTTTAAAATTTTTTCAACTGGCTATTCAGCTTTTCAAAAAACATGGCTTATTGTTCCAGTAACTTTCGATGCTGAATTAATGATGTTAGACCAAAATCCTTCTAAAGAAGATTTACAGGACGCTGATTATTACGATATAGCATTAAAATCAATGGCTGATTTAGATCCAAACGCCAATGAAGATCAAGAAAATGAATTGAAGAGAATGGTGTCTTATTTTTTTGAAAAAGAAATTAAAAATGAACTTTTAAATGACCCTAATTTAATAGGAAAAACAAAGGAAGTTTATCTAACTGCTTCAGATGATTTAGACCAAGTCTTTAAAGGAAATTATCCAAGAGATTTACCTGAAGACCAAAGAAGAGTAAGCGATTATCAATTAAAAATTTTTGATCAACTTGTTGCAAATGGTAAGGTTGAAAGTAAATTTAATATAAGTTTTTTTACAAATGCTGACTCAAGAGAAGCTGAGCTAGCTGGAATAGCAAGTTCATTTATGGGCTCAATTTTTTCTATACTTGTTTGTTTAATGATAGCTTTTCCTGTTGCGGTTCTAGCTGCAATCTATCTTGAAGAATTTGCCCCTAAAAATAGATTTACTGATTTTATTGAAGTTAATATAAACAACTTAGCAGCGGTTCCATCTATAGTTTTTGGTCTATTAGGGTTAGGAGTTTTATTGGCTATATTTCAATTACCAAGGTCTACCCCATTAGTTGGAGGTATCACTTTGTCCTTAATGACCTTACCAACAATAATTATAGCTGCTAGAGCATCTTTAAAAGCAGTTCCACCAAGTATAAGAGAGGCAGCACTTGCTATGGGAGCAAGTCGAATGCAAACCACAATGCATCATACAGTTCCTCTTTCTATGCCTGGCACGTTATCAGGAACAATAATTGGTTTAGCTCAAGCTTTAGGAGAAACTGCACCCTTAATTTTAATTGGAATGGTTGCTTTTGTTAACACGATACCTGGATCACCCATGGATCCTGCTGCAAGCTTACCAGTTCAAATTTATATTTGGGCTGAAAGTGCTGAAAGGGGATTTGTAGAAAAAGTTTCGGCATGTATAATGGTCTTACTTGGCTTTTTAATAATAATGAATTTATTTGCCCAAATAATAAGACATAAGTTTGAGAAAAAATGGAGTTAAAATGATAAAGATTAAAGCAAAAGATGTTGATGTTTTTTATGGAAAAAAACAAGCGCTCTTTAATATAAGTTTAGATATTGAGGAAAATCAAGTAACGGCATTAATTGGTCCATCTGGTTGTGGTAAATCAACTTTCCTAAGATGTCTTAATAGAATGAATGATGTAATTGATATCTGTAGTGTTAAAGGAGAAATTTTAATTAATGATTTTAATATCAATGATAAAAGTTGTGATGTCGTAAGACTAAGAGAAAAAATTGGTATGGTTTTTCAAAAACCCAATCCTTTCCCAAAAACTTTATATGAAAATGTATCTTACGGTCCAACAATTCATGGTATGGCTCAATCAAAACAAGAAATGGATGAAATTGTTGAAACTAGTTTGAAAAAGGCTGCACTATGGGAAGAGGTAAAAGATAGGTTGCATGAACCTGGAACTGGATTATCTGGAGGACAACAGCAAAGACTTTGTATTGCTAGAGCGATTTCTGTAAGACCTGAAGTTATATTAATGGATGAACCTTGTTCAGCATTAGATCCAATAGCAACAGCACAAATTGAAGAATTGATTGATGAGTTAAAAAAAGAGCACACAATAATAATTGTAACTCATTCTATGGCTCAAGCAGCACGTGTTTCTCAAAATACAGGTTTTTTTCATTTAGGACAATTGATTGAACATGGATCTACTGATAAAATATTTAAGAATCCTGATAATAAAAAAACGCAAGATTATATAACAGGGAGGTTCGGATAATGTCTGAAGCACCACATACAGTCAAATCTTACGAAGAAGAACTAAAAAATCTTAATGCTAATATAATTAAAATGGGAAGTGCATGTGAAGATTCTTTAGGTAAAGCAATTCAAGCCATTACAACAAGAGATACCAATATTGCAGAAGCTGTTATTCAAGAAGATGAAAAAATAGATAAATATGAGACTTTAATTGAACAGCAAGTTGTGAATTTAATTGCTTTAAGACAACCTATGGCAATTGATTTAAGAGAGACAGTAACGGCTTTGAAAATGTCTTCAGATTTAGAAAGAATAGGTGATTTAGCAAAAAATATATCCAAGAGAACACTTTTGCTTAACGAAAATCTTCCAAAGAACTTGGTAGACTCATTGAATAGAGTATCTACCAATGTTCAAAAACAATTAAAATCAACATTAGATGCTTATCTAGAAAGATCTGCGCCAATGGCAGTAAATGTTTGGGAAGGTGATGAGCAAATAGATGATCTAACAAATCTTTGTATGCAAGAAGTTATAAAATATCTTAAAGAAAATGAAAAAAATTTAGAAGATGGAACCCATTTATTGTTTGTAACTAAAAACATAGAGCGTATTGGTGATCATACTACAAATGTTGCAGAACAAGTTTATTATTTAGTTAAAGGCGAATATTTAGAAGGTGATAGACCCAAGGGAACAGAGCCAATTGTAACCGGAGAAAAATGATTTATGTCAGCTCATGTTTTCATAGCTGAAGATGAAGCATCAATTGTTAGTTTGTTAAAGTACAATCTTGAAAAAGAAGGTTATAAAGTCAGTCATTCAGAAAATGGAGAAGATGCTCTTAAACAAATAAAATTAAAACAGCCAGATTTAATATTAATGGATTGGATGTTACCAGAATTATCTGGTGTTGAAATTTGTAAAAACTTAAAAAAAGATAATAAGTTTAATGATATTCCTGTCATTATGTTAACTGCAAAAGGGGAGGAAGAAGACAAATTAAAAGCATTTGATACAGGTGCAGATGATTATGTAACTAAACCTTTTAGTCAAAAAGAATTGAATGCTAGAATTAAATCTTTATTGAGAAGATCTAAACCTCAATCATCATCAGACATTGTAGAATTTACTGATTTAAAAATAGATCGGATTACAAAAAGAGTTTATAGAAAAGATAAAGAAATTACTTTGGGTCCAACTGAATTTAAACTCTTAGATTTTTTTATCAAAAATCCAAAAAGAGTTTATTCAAGAGAACAACTCTTAAACAATGTTTGGGGAGAAAATATATATGTTGAGTCTAGAACAGTTGATGTTCATATTAGAAGATTAAGACAAGCAATTAACATACAAAATACAAAACCTTTAATTAGAACAGTAAGATCAGCTGGTTATTCTTTAGAATCTTGAAGATCTTTGGGTCTTATAAATTTTTTTAATACTCCCTTTTTCTCAACTTCATTCCAGGATTTAATATCAAACTCAATTTTTGCAAATGCTGCTGTTGGGAATTTATAATTCATTAGTTTAAAATTATTCGTATTATGATTTTTTGTAAGATTTCGTACTAAATTTTTCACTGATGGTTCATGGTTTATAATCAAAATTGATTTATATTCACTGGATATTTCTTTAATTTTTTTTACAATTGCATTCTCATCAACTAAATATAAATCTTTTGAAAAATTAACTTTTTTTGGCTTATTAATTTTCTTGGATAAAATTTGAAAAGTTTTTTTTGTTCTTTTTGATGATGAAATTAATGCATAATCAAATTCAAATTTTTTTTTAACAAAAAATTCACAAATCATTTTTGCATTTTTCTTGCCTCTTTTAGTAAGTGGTCTATCAAAATCATTAATACTTAAATCATCCCAACTAGATTTTGCGTGTCTCATGACGTATAATTGATACATAAAATCTAAATATATGACTGCTTTAAAAAAACAACATAAAGAAGAGTTGAAATCTAAATATATAAATAGAGAGCTTTCTTGGTTAAAATTCAACGATAGAGTACTTTTAGAGGCGCAAAATATCGAAAATCCTCTTTATGAAAGAGTAAAGTTTTTATCAATTGCTGGGTCTAATCTAGATGAATTTTTTATGGTCCGTGTAGCTGGGTTATATAGTCAAATAAAACAAGAAGTTGACTCACTAAGCTCTGATGGTTTGACACCTGAAGAGCAAATGGATGAGGTAGTGCTTGAAACTAAGAATCTATTAAAAAAACAGAACAAAATTTTTATTCAACTGATTATGGAATTAAAAAAAAATAATATCAATTTAGTTAAACCAGTTAATTTAAATACTAAGGATAAAAAAAAACTTTTAGAAATATTTAAAGAAGAGATTTACCCTTTATTAACACCATCAGCAATTGATCCTGCACATCCATTTCCATTTATAATCAATCAAGGAAGAGCAATTGTAATGAAGTTAAGAAAAAAAAATAAAAAAAGGATTTTAAACTCAATAATAGTAATACCAAAAGCATTATCTAGATTTATTGAAATTGAGTCTTCAAAAAATCATAAGAAATTTGTGATTCTAGATGATGTAATAAGTTTTTTTGCTAATGAAATTTTTCCAGATCATGATTTAGAAAAGAAAATGATTTTTAGAGTAATAAGAGACAGCGATGTAGAGATTCAAGAGGAAGCAGAAGATTTGGTTAGATCTTTTGAATTGGCTTTAAAAAGACGTAGAACGGGTGATATTGTTCGTTTAGAGGTTCTTGAAAATAGTGATAACGAATTGATAAGATTTATAACTAATAAATTAGATATAAATCCTGACTATATTTATGATGTTGCTGGCCTTGTTGGAATTCAAGATATAGATCAAATATGTAAAGTAAAAAATCCAAAATTAAGATTTAAACATTTTACACCTAGAGAAGTTGAAAGATTAAAAGAATATAATGATAATTTTTTTGAAACTATTAAAAAGAAAGATTTAGTTGTTCATCATCCTTTTGAAACATTTGACTCAGTAATTGAATTTTTAAACCAAGCAGCAAATGATAAAAAAGTTATAGCTATAAAACAAACTCTATATAGAACAACTCTAGACTCACCTATTGTTAAAGCTTTAATAACAGCTGCAGAAAACGGAAAAACAGTTACCGCTTTAATTGAAATTAAAGCTAGATTTGATGAGGAAGCTAATATTCAACTATCAAGAAGTTTAGAAAAAGTAGGTGTTCAAATTGTTTATGGTTTTGCTAAATATAAAACTCATGCAAAATCATCATTAGTTTTAAGAAGAGAACAGGGTAAAATACAAACTTATTTTCATTTAGGAACTGGCAATTATCATCCAGTAAATGCTAAAATTTATACTGATTTGTCTTTATTTAGTTGTGATAAGAAAATGGCATCAGATGTTGAAAAGTTTTTCAATTATGTAACAGGATACGCAAAACCAAAAAATTTAAATAAAATTTCTATTTCGCCAGTAAATATGAGACAAACCCTAAATGAAAATATTGATGCTGAAATTAAAAATTCTAAAAATGGAAAATTTGCAGCTATTTGGGCAAAAATGAACTCTTTAGTAGATCCAGAAATTATTGATAAATTTTATGAAGCTTCGAATGCTGGTGTAAAAGTTCATTTATTTGTAAGGGGTGTTTGTTGTTTAAGACCAGGAGTAAAAGATAGATCAGAAAACATATTTGTAAAAAGTATCATAGGAAGATTTTTAGAGCATTCTAGAATTTACTGCTTTAGTAATGGTACAAAAAAAATGCCTAATAGAAACGCAAAAGTATATATTTCGTCAGCTGATTTAATGCCGAGAAATTTAAATCGAAGGGTAGAACTTCTAGTCCCAATTGAAAATGAGACTGTTCATGAACAGATCTTAGATCAAATAATGTTGGCAAATTATCTTGATACTAATCAGAGCTGGGAACTTGAAGCTGATGGTAATTATAAAAAAATTAAATATAGTAAGAGCGATTCCTTTTCAGCTCATGAATATTTTATGAATAATCCGAGCTTATCTGGAAGAGGTAAAGCTAAACTAAGAATGCAGCCTAAACAACTGCACTTAAGATTGATTAAAAGTGGAAGTAATTAAAAGTAAAAATAGTTTAAAATTAAATCAGGCAAAATTAGCTATAATAGACATTGGATCAAACTCTATAAGAATGCTAATTTATGAAGATTTCAGTTCTTCTCGTGTGCCTTTTTTTAATGAAAAAGCAGTTTGTGAACTTGGAAAAAATTTAGATAAATCCAAAAAACTTCACAGATCTGGTACCGAATATGCTTTAAAAGTTTTAAAAAGATTCTCTGAAATTTTAAATGTTTCAAAAATCACAAATCTTAAAATCATTGCAACAGCAGTTTTAAGAGAAGCAACTGATACAAAACTATTTATTAATGAAGTTGAAAAACTTTTTAAAACTAAGATTAATATATTATCTGGTGAAGAAGAAGCTGAATGCTCAGCTGAGGGAGTAAAAATAGGCTTTGAAAATGTCAATGGATTAGTTGCTGATCTTGGAGGTGGAAGTTTAGAATTAGCTCGAGTTGAAAATAATATAGTTACTAATAAAACCTCATTACCTGTTGGAGTTTTAAGATTATTAAATAACCCTATAGTTAAAAAAAGAAATTTAGCAAAATATATCAAAAAATTATTAAGAGAAGAAAAATGGCTTTCAAAAAAGAAATTTAATAATCTATATTTAGTTGGAGGTACCTGGCGAGCATTATTTAAATTACATCTTTTTCAAAATAATCATCCGGTACATATAATTCATCAATATAGTATTGATAACAATGTTTTATCTAAGTTTGTTGAAAAAATTTCATCTTTTAATAAATCTAAACTTAAAACAGTTGAGTATATTTCAAAATCTAGAACAGCGTATTTACCTTATAGTTGCATTATACTTGATGAAATTATGAGAGTTACAAATCCAAGAAATATAATTTGTTCTATAAGTGGTTTGCGTGAAGGTTCTTTATCAATTGACTATTTTAAAGATGTAAAAGAATCAGAAATTTTTCATAAAGCACTTGAGAATATTGCAAAAAAAAGAGGTGATCTAGGATCGAACTATAAAAAATATTATGATTTTATTCAGCCAGTTTTTGAAGGCAATGAACATTTTAATAAGAAATTATTATATCTGGCATGTGTATTAAGTCATATGGATTGGGGATTAGGAGCATTTCAAAAAGCTGAATTGGTATTTCAAGAAACAATAAATACTCCTTTACTTAGATTGACTCATAAAGAAAGAATACAATTAGCTTTGTCATGTTATTGGCGGTACTGTAGTATCAAGTATAATCCAAAGATGGAGTATCTAACTTTTTTAAATAATAATGAAATTTTCTCAAGCAAACAAGTTGGAGCAGCATTGAGATTTTCACAATCATTGACCTCGATATCTACGATATTTCTTGAAGAGTTTAAATTGTATAAAAGAGGTAATGCTGTATTTTTAAAAATTCCATCACAACATCAAGAAATAATCTCAAAACAAGTTACTAAAAGATTTAAAGCTCTTGCTAGAGAATTATTTTTAGAACCAAGAGTAATTTACTCAAATAATTCAAGATAAATTAAATTTAATTCTATTTTTAATTGAGTGTTATTTTTTTGTAACATTATTTTAATTTAAATTAAATAATTAGTTAAATTTTCTGTCATATGTTTAAATTTTGTTAATTAACTACTTTCTTCCTTCTCTTAAATGAGAAGGGAGAAAGACGATTTGGAATTAATTATTTATAGATGCAGGAGACTGCTCTGCATTTTTCTTAGCAAGCTTTTTTGCTTTTTTTTCTGCAACCTTTTTTTCTAGACCAGCAATTTTAATATTAAGGCTTGATAATTTTTTTTCTTTTACTGTAATTTTATTTTTAAGTTTGTCTATTGATTTTAATATCTTTGTTTTTTTCTTTTCATTTTTTTTTAGTTTTTTTCTCATTACTGCCTCCGAATTATTTAATATTTGATTTAATCATATAATCCTTAAATAAAAAAGATATTTTGATACAACCTTTAGTTTATATTTTTTTAAGAACTTTTATTAAATAAAAAAACATTGCTATATGAGAACTATTATTGAATTTTTGATTTAATATTAATTTAAATATCTCTCTTTGATTAAAAAGATGAATTCTAATACCTTGTTCTGGTTTTGAAATTTTAATTAAGTCTTCTGTGTAATAACCAGTAATTTTAGTAGTTAGTCTTCCAGGTTCATTATAAAAAGTTATTATTTTAGTCAATTTTGATCTTGATCTATATCCTGTTTCTTCTCTTAATTCCTTATATGCTGATTGGAGAGTTGTTTCCTTTTTTTCCACTATGCCAGAAGGAAACTCGTAATTAATTTTATTAATTGGAACTCTTTTTTGGGAAACTACTACATATTTGTCTTTAATCTTAGGTATTACTAATGAAAGATTAGAAGTTTTAAGATAATGATAAAACTCTTTTTTTTTAAATTTTTTGTTAATTAAACTTATTCGATTGGTAAGTTTTATATTTTTCAATTTTTTTCTAAAAATAACTTTTTAACAATAAGTACAGCAATTAACATTCCAATAAGCTCAGCTAAAATATAATAAGGAGTATTTAAATAACTAATACCAGTAAAAGACTCTGTAAATGTTCTAGCAATAGCAACCGCAGGATTTGCAAAAGAAGTAGATGAAGTAAACCAATAACCAGCGGTAATATATAGACCAACACTAGCAGCAACAGCAATTTTACCTGACTTCATAGACCCAAAAATTATCACTATAAGTCCTAATGTTGCTATCACTTCAGATGTTAGTATGTAAATCCCATCTCTTGACTTAGTAGATAATTCATAAATTTCATGTTCAAAAAAGAAATTAGCTAAACCAACACCAATTAAACAACCAACCAATTGAGCAATGATATAGTAAGGTAATAGTTTCTTTTTTAATTTGCCTGTTATTGCCATTGCGATACTTACAAATGGATTAAAGTGAGCTCCTGATACATCAGCAAAAACTGTAATCAGCACAAATAAACCTGCTCCTGTTGCTATAGTATTAGCTATTAACATTACAGCAACGTCATTAGTTAGGTTTTCAGCCATTAAACCTGAGCCAACAATAATCATTACTAAAAAACAACTGCCTAATAGTTCGGCAAGAAAATAACGACTTTTATTTTTCATTAAGTAGTTCCTTTATTCTTTTATGGATATTATTGTAAACTTTTTCAATTATTTCGTCTTTTTTATTTAAGTCGTTTGTTTCATTAAGTAATTTTACAGGATCCTCTATATCCCAATGAATTATTTGATCTTTATTTGGCCAAATGGGGCAGACTTCATTATTGGCATTATTACAAACTGTAATAACATAATCCATTTTAATTTTACCATTAATAAACTCATTAAAATTTTTAGATCTATAATTTAAAAGATCATAATGTTTTGATAATAAATAATTCTTCACATCTTCATTTACTTTTCCTGTTGGATTACTCCCCGCACTAAAACCTTTATACAAATCGTCATACTCATTATTTATAATACTTTCAGCAATAATACTTCTTGCTGAATTACCTGTGCATACAAACAATATATTCTTCATTTAGAAAATAATCTTATAAATCCCAATAACAAATAATGGAATTTGTAATCCGAAGTTAGTTAGTATCGCTTTATCTTTGCTGATAAATCCAGCGATAGTCCATCCAACAACTCCTAATCCATGAAAATATATATTTAATGGATATATATTTAGGTTTGTTAATAGAATACCAACTAAAACTAGAAATGTGCTAATCCATTTTAAATATTTTTTTATAAACATATTTATACCTATTGTTAATATTACGACTATTATGTTAAGATTTTATTAAAAATGTAATGATAATATTATTAATTTTCCCAGTCAAATCTTGGAAAAGAGTCAAAAATTCTAAATATTCCCTCTGACCATTCTTTTGATACTTTAGAAAATTCTTCATCATTAAGATTTAAACACTTTTGTGATGCTATTTTTAATTCATTTTTTTTGTAAACAACAAAATCAATTGGAGGTCCAACAGTTAAATCACTTTTTAGTGTTGAGTCCATTGATATTAAAGCACATCTAGAAGCGTCACCCAAAGAAACATTCGGAGTAATTACTCTATCTAAAATAGGTTTTCCATATTTAACTTCACCTATAACTAAATAGGGTTTGCTATCAGCAGGTTTAATATAATTTCCTTGAGGGTATATTAAAAAGAGCTCCATTGGCTTATCTTTTATTTGACCACCTACAATAAATGTTGAACCTAACAAAACAGTATCAGTGTTCATACCTTTAGGCGAGGAATGCTTTAGATTTAAAGCTCCTACATATTTTGCAATTTGGTCAAAATCTTCACATGTATTCAAATTTTTTTTGCCCGATTTATCGGCAAGATCCTTTTCGATAGATTTAAAAACAGCTTGAGAAGTACCTAAATTACCTGAAGTAACAATTAAAATTGTTCTATCACCAACATCATGAGTAAACATTTTTGAGTAAATATTTACGTTGTCTAGACCTGCATTGGTTCTAGAGTCTGATGCAACAACGATTCCATCTTTAGTTTTTATTCCTATGCAATATGTCATTGTATTTCCTTAATAATTTCCTATATATACCTTAAATTTTCATATCAGGTATATAAAATTTGCGCTTAAAATAGAAATATTATTTTTACATAATAGATATATGACCAGTCTTTGGAAAAATTACGATGCTAATTCATCATATGATGAATATCTTACTCCTGAAAAAAAATTGAGGAGAGAGGCTAAAATTATCTCAAGTATTTTAGATAAACACGGTAAAAAAAAACTTCAAGAAATTGATAGAAACTGCATGAGCACAATTGACTCCAGAGGTATAAACTTCAAAGTTTACTCTGCTGATAAGAAAGCTGCAGAGGAAAAAAAATGGCCCTTAGATATAATCCCTAGAATAGTTTTAAAATCCAAATGGAATAAGGTTAAAAAAGGTTTAATTCAAAGAAGTGAGGCTATTAATTTATTTATTGATGATGTTTATAATAAGAAAAGAATATTTAAAGATAAAATCATTCCTGAAAATATTGTTTTTAAGTCAAAAAATTATCTCAAACAATGTGAAGGTTTTAGTCCTAAAAGAAAAATTTGGTCACATATATCTGGTATAGATTTAATTAGAAATATAAATGGCGACTTTCTAGTTTTAGAGGATAATTTACAAGTTCCATCCGGGGTATCTTACATGCTGGAAAATAGAATGGTAATGAGTCAAGTTTTTCCTCAAATTTTTACAAGATATAGAGTTTCACCTATTAGCCAATATTGTAATCGACTTTACCACTGCATGGAGGAAGCTATTCCATACCAGACTAAAAATCCTCATATGGTAGTGTTAACACCTGGTATTTATAATTCTGCTTATTTTGAGCATTCTTTTTTAGCCGCGCAAATGGGAGTTGCTTTAGTTGAGGGAAAAGATCTTTATGTAGAAAATGATAAAGTATACATGAAAACTATTAGTGGAGGTATTAGAGTTGATTGTATCTATAGAAGATTAAATGATACTTTTTTAGATCCTAAAGCTTTTTACAAAGGATCATTAATAGGTGTACCTGGTTTATTTAAAGCTTACAGAAAAGGAAATGTAGCAATCCTAAATGCACCAGGAACAGGATTTGCAGACGATAAATTAATTTATTCTTACATGCCCGAAATAATAAAATATTATTTAGGTGAGGATCCCAAATTACAACAAGTAGAAACTTTTAGATGTTTTGAAAAAAATCAATGTGATCATGTAATTGAAAATATTGGAAAAATGGTTGTAAAACCTGCCGATGGATCTGGTGGCTATGGAATAATGATTGGTCCTAAAGCAAAATTAAAAGAGAGAAATATATTTAGAAAAAGAATAATGGATAATCCTAGAAATTATATTGCTCAACCTCTAGAAATATTATCTACAACTCCAACATTACAGGGAGATTTATTTGAACCTCGTCATCAAGATTTAAGACCTTTCATATTATCCGGAAGAGATACATATGTTACAATGGGTGGTTTAACTCGAGTTGCTCTTAAAAAAGGTAGTACAATCGTAAATAGTTCTAGAGGAGGGGGTTCAAAGGATACATTGATTGTTGAGTAAATTACTCTATTTATTCTTACATTTTTTGCATAATCCAAAGAATTCAAGATTATATTTATTGAATTTCATTCCCTCTTTGTCTTTAAAGTTGGATAAATATTTTGAGAGGTTTGTATTACTTATTTCAGTAACTTTTTCACAAACTTCGCAAATTGAAAATGCAGTAGCATTCGATACCTGACAACTTGAATTATTACATGCAATAAAAGCGTTACGGCTCTCTATCTTATGAATTTTTCCAATTTTTACTAATTTATCTAATGCTCTATAAACTTGTAATGGGGCTTTAATGCCCTTTTTTTGAACATTAAAAAGTATTGCATAAGCTTTTAGGGGTTCTGGAGATTTATCAATAAGATCAAATATAATTTGTTGATTTTTTGAAAGATTCTGCATTTTATTTATATTACTGGTTCTCATTTAATTTTTCAATTTAATCGACTGTTTAATGTTCAATAACGAAATTATAAAAAGTAATAAAGCAGCTGCTATAATTGAAGGTCCTGATGATGTATTAAATTCTAATGATGAAAATAATCCTAAAATTACAGACAACAAACCTCCAATTATTGAATAGATAACCATTTTTTGCGGACTAGTTGAAATATTTCTAGCCATTGCGGCAGGAATAATTAACATCCCCGTTATTAATAATAGTCCTACCATTTTAATTGAGATTGCAATTATTGCTGCCATTAAGATTGTAAATATTGCTTTTGCTCGATCTGGATTCAATCCTTCTGCTTCCGCTAATTCATAATTTACAGTTGATGCAAATAAAGGTTTCCAAATCAACTTAAGAATTAAGAGAATTAATGCTCCTCCAATCCATATGATTAATAAATCATCAACTGTGACTGCTAGTATGTCACCGAATAATAATCCCATTATATCAAATCTGATAAATGTTAAAAAACCAATAACAACAAGTCCAACAGCTAGAGATGAATGAGCCAAAAGACCTAATAAAGCATCGCCAGGAAGATTAGTTCTTTTTTGAAGTTGTATTAAAGATAAAGCAATTAAAGAAGAAATTAAAAATACTGATAAAGCAATGTTGAATTCCATCGTAAAAGCTAAAGTTACTCCTAATAAAGCGGAGTGGGCCAAAGTATCACCAAAATAAGATAATCTTCTCCATATAACAAAACATCCAAGAGGACCTGTTACAAAGGCAACCCCTATACCAGCAACTAACGCTCTTATAAAGAAATCATCAAACATTTAATTTTTTTTTATTTCTCCCTCATCTGTATGGATATGATCGTGTCTATGCTCATATCTAGTTAGTATTTGAGAAGCTTGTTCACCAAATAATGCTTTGTACTCATTATTTTTTGCTACATCTATTGGTGATCCTGAGCAACAGACATGGCCGTTTAAACAAACAACATGGTCAGTTGCACTCATTACAGTGTGCAAGTCGTGTGAAATCAACAAGATACCGCAATTTAATTCATCTGAAATTTTTTTTATTAGTTCATACAAAGCAATTTCACCAGTAAAATCTACCCCCTGAACTGGCTCATCAAGTACTAATAACTCTGGCTTTTTTGAAATAGCTCTTGCGAGTAATACTCTTTGAAATTCACCACCAGACAAATCTCCTAAATTTTTATCTTTTAAATGAATAACCCCAGTTAATGATAGTGCCTCATCAATTATTTCATTTTTTAAACTTTCAGTTAATACCATGAAATCATTTACTCTTAGTGGTAATGTCCAATCTATAGAGATTTTTTGGGGAACGTATCCAATTTTATTTGTATATTTTTCGACTTCACCATCAATTTTTTTATGAATGCCTAAAGCAATTTTAGCTGTTGTACTTTTTCCCGATCCATTTGGACCTATAAGAGTAACTATTTTACCTTTTTCAACTTGTAATGATACTCCCTTAACAAGTGATTTGTTATTAATGCGAAACCCCGCATTTTTTAATTTAACTAATATATTTTGATTAATACTCATTTTATTACTTGACTAAATAATGTAATATTATTACATAGTGTTATATTATAACAATTTTAATAATTAAACCATGAAAACAATTAAAAAACTCCCAATATTATTATCAATTTTATCATTCTTGACAATTTTTACACCAGCTAATGCTGAAATAAAAGTAGTTGCATCAATAAAACCAATTCATTCACTTGCAAGCTATTTAATGGATGGTGTTGGTAAACCTGATTTAATTGTTGATGGTTATGCTTCACCACATGGATTTGCATTAAAACCATCCCATGCAAAAATGATTCAAAATGCCGATATTATATTTTGGGTGGGTGAAGACATAGAAAGTTTTTTAGAAAAACCATTAAAATCAATTGCAAAAAAAGCTGAAAAAATTGAATTAATGGAAATTAAAGGGATAACTAAACTTAAATTTAGAGAAAGAAATATTTTTGAAGGTCATGACGATCATGGTCATAAAGAAGACGATCACGATGATCATGCAAAGAAAGAGGACGATCATGATGATCACGATCATGACAAAAAAGAGAAAGAACATGGTCATGATGAACACGGACATGATGATGATCATAAAAAAGATGGTCACGATGATCATGGACATGAAGGCCACGCACATGGTGAACATGATCCACACATTTGGTTAGATCCAATGAATGCAAAAGTAATTTTAAGTGAAATGGCTGAACATTTAATTGAGAATGACTCAAAAAATGAAGCTAAATATAAAGAAAATTTAAAAAAAGCACATAAAGATTTAGATAAATTAATAAAAAAAGTAAAATCGGAATTAAATAAAGATTTTAAATCAATAGTTTTTCATGATGCGTATCAATATTTTGAAGAAAGATTTGGTGTAAATATTCTTGGTGCATTTACAGTAAATACCGACGTAATGCCTGGTGCTGAGCAATTAGCTGAAATTAGAGAAGTAATTGAGCATGATAAAGTAAGCTGTATATTTTCAGAGCCTCAATTCAATCCTGATATCATTAAAGCTGTGGCGAAAGATACGAATGTTGCAACTGGTGTCATTGATCCATTAGGCGCAACGCTTAACCCTGGTAAAGATTTATATTTTGATTTAATTAGCAATATGTCAAAATCTTTTAAAGGATGTTAATTTAATTAATGGAAGAAACCAACAGACAGGTTCCCGTCACTGTATTAACAGGTTTTCTTGGTGCTGGAAAAACTACACTTCTTAATAGAATTCTTACAGAACAGCACGGCAAGAAGTACGCCGTTATTGTAAATGAATTTGGTGAACAAGGTATTGATAATGACCTTGTAGTGGATGCTGACGAGGAAGTTTTTGAAATGAACAATGGCTGTATATGCTGCACAGTCAGAGGTGACCTAATTAGAATACTTAGTGGGTTAATGAAGCGAGCTGATAAACTTGATGCAATTATAGTTGAAACAACTGGTTTAGCAGATCCAGCTCCTGTGGCTCAAACCTTTTTTGTAGATCAAGATGTAGCAAATAAAACAAAGCTAGATGCAATTGTTACAGTTGCAGATGCAGTTCATTTAAGCTCACAAATTGAAGACCATCACGAAGCTGAGGAACAAATTGCTTTTGGTGATGTAATATTACTAAACAAAATAGATCTTGTGAAAGATGAGAATATAGAGGTAGTGACAAAAAGAATTCGTAAAATTAATCCTTTTGCTAAAATTATTAAAACTACAAAATGTGGAACACCACTTAAGGAAATTCTTAATCTTGATGCTTTTAGTTTAAAACGTATTTTAGAGGTAGAACCAGATTTTCTTGAGTCAGATCATGACCATGAACATGATGATGATGTTACAAGTTTATCATTTGTATCTGATACACCTCTTGATATGGAAAAATTTCAAAACTGGTTTGGAAAACTTTTACAGACAAAAGGTCAAGATATTATGAGAACAAAAGGAATACTTAATTTTAAAGATGAAAATGATCGATATGTATTTCAAGGCGTTCATATGTTGATGGATGCTTCTCCTATGGGAAAATGGCCCGAAAATAAAAAACGTAGTTCTAGACTAGTGTTTATTGGACGTAACTTAGATACAATGAATTTAAAAGAGGGATTTGAAGCCTGTAAATCAGAATGACAACTGATTTAAATCAATTTCCACAGTTAGATAAAACGAAATTTGAACAAAGAGGAATTAAGTTAGAAATTGGAGTTCCAGTAACAAGCGCGGTTTCAATTGGCAATAATATAGCTGCTGGTTTTGGTGATGGTACTATAAGAATTTTCAGTTCTGGAGAAAAACACAAAACTTTAAAGGCTCATAAAGGTGTTATTCTTTGCATGGCAAAGGATGGTGATAATATTTTAACCGGTGGTGATGATGGTTATTTTTTAAAAATTTCACTCAATGGAGAAATAAATGAAGTTACAAACTTTGGTTCACGATGGGTGGATCATGTTGCAGCACATAATGGAAACTTAGTCTGTTCCTCAGGTAAGGTGGTTTATTATTGGGATAAAAATAAAAAAGAACCAAAATCTTTAAATCATGATAGTACGATTGGGGGTTTAGCATTTGATGCGAAAGGAAGACGGTTAGCTGTATCTAGATACGGGGGTGTTACAATTTGGAAAAAAGATTACAGTAATAAATGGAAATCAACAAAATTAGATTGGAAAGGTTCTCATAATAAAGTGAGTTTTAGCCCAGATGGTAAATACCTAGTAACGTCTATGCAAGAAAATGTACTTCGTTGCTGGCGTTTAAAAGATAAGCTTGATTTTGCTATGTCAGGATATGGCTCAAAAGTTAAAAGTTTTGCATTCATTGGTGATACAAGTTACTTGGCAACATCAGGGGCGATAGATGCAATATGTTGGCCCTTTGATGGTGAAGGACCAATGGGACGTAAACCTATCTGTCTTCCTTATATAGGAAATAAACAAGTTACATTTATAGAACCATTCCCCGATGAAAAAGCAATTTTTGCTGGTTTGAGTGATGGTTCTGTTTTTTTATCTCAAATTGAAAATGAAAATAACACTATAATGATTAGAAGTTTCACGGGTTTTGAAGTTAGTGCAATCGCAATGACTGATAATAAATCAAGTATATTTATTGGTGACATGAATGGAAATATTTTATGGACTTCAATTTGGGATAAATAAAAAATGTTTAATAAAAAAAAACCAAATTTAGAAACAATTCATAATTTAAAAAATTATTTTATAAAGAAATATAAAATACCAGAAAGTACAATTTTAAGCATTGCAGAATTAAATTGTCATGAACCTGATTGTCCTCCGACAGAAACAGTAGTAACCGCTAGATCAATAGATGGATCTACGCAAAACTGGAAAATCCATAAGCCCATAGATGAAATAAGTGAAAATGACGTTAATGATTTAGAATAAAAATTGATCTTTAGTTATAGATAAAATCTTTAAGCTAAAGTAATTTCTATTGGGGTATGGTCTGATGGTTTTTCACGGCCTCTTGGATCTTTATTAATATTAATTCCTTTAACTTGATCTATTAAAGAATTTGATACTAAAAAATGATCTATTCTCATTCCATTATTTTTTTGCCATGCACCTCTCATGTAATCCCAAAAAGTATATCCTTCTTTAGTTTCATTAAAATGTCTATAAACATCGTTAAAACCTAGATTAATCATTTCTCTCAATTTTTTTCTAATCTCTAATCTGAATAAAGCGTCATCCTCAAAACTTTTAGGATTATAAACATCTTCTGCTGATGGAATGATATTAAAATCTCCTCCAATTATTACATTTGGGTTTTTTTTCAATAAAGTCTTCAATTGTTTTAACAAATCATTTAACCACTTTTTTTTATAATCGTATTTTTCAGTATCAACTGGATTTCCATTAGGAGTATAAATATTAATAAGTTGAATATTTTTTTTTTTATATTGAAATTCTGCAGAAATTATTCTTGAATGTTTAAGTTTATCTTTGATTAGATCTTTTTTTATATTAGTAAGTTTATTTTTTGAGATAATTGCAACACCATTATAGCTTTTTTGCCCAAATACCTGACACTCATAATCCATCGAAGAAAAATCATCAAAAGGAAAATTTATTTCTTCAGTTTTAATTTCCTGCATCATTAAAATATCTGGTTTATATTTTAGAAGATAACTTTTAATATTTTCAATTCTTGCTCGAACTGAATTTACATTCCATGAAGAAATTATCATTAAAGTGAAAAGGAAACACCACAACCACAAGATGATTTTGTTTGTGGATTGGTTATCTTAAACTGCTCACCAATTAATTCTGAAACATAATCTACCTCTGATCCTTTTAAAAGATCAGCCGACGTTTTATCTATTAGTATATTTTCGTAATTTAAATCGTCATCTGTTTTTTCTTTGTCAAAAGTAAATTCGTATTGAAAACCCGAACAACCACCACCTTTAATAGCGATTCTAAAAAATAAGCCTTTATCTTTTTTAGATAATAGAGCATTGATCTGTTTTAGCGCTTTATCGGTAAATTTAATTTCTTTTATCATAAATGATCACTGGTATTACTAATATAATACTTAAATTTTTAATTTAAAGGATGAAAAAATACTCAAAGATAGGTTTATTCAAAAGTAAAGGTAGAATCTTTAAGGAGAGTTTATCTAAATATAGAGGTCCATTTCAAAGAGACAGAGATAGGATTATTCACAGCGCCTCTTTCAGAAGACTAAAGCATAAAACACAAGTATTTGTAAATACAGAGGGAGATCATTTTAGAACAAGAATTACTCATTCGATGGAAGTAGCACAAATTGCAAGATCTATTGCAAAATATCTTAATTTAAATGAAGATTTAGCAGAAACTTTGAGCCTGGCCCACGACTTAGGTCATACCCCGTTTGGTCATGCAGGAGAAGAGTCTTTAAATGAATGTATGGAAAACTTTGGTGGTTTTGATCATAATTTACAAACATTGAGAATTGTTATGTTTTTGGAAAATAAATATTTAAAATTTAGAGGGTTAAATCTTTCAATTGAAACATTAGAAGGTCTTTTAAAACATAATGGGCCGGTGGATAATTTAGATTTGGTAGATAACTTAATTGGAGTTAAATCTTTTAAAAATAAGATTAATTTTAATACTTACCCACCATTAGAAGCGCAAATATCATCAATATCTGACGATATTGCATATAATAATCACGATATTCAGGATGGAATAAATGCAAATCTATTTAAACTTGATGAATTGATCGAGATTAATTTCTTTAAAGAAATTTACAAAAAATACAAAAAAAAGATAAATAAAAGTAATTTTAAAATAGCAACTTATCAAATTATTAGAGACTCAATAGACTTAATGATAAAAGATTTAATTTTAAATACAAAAAAAAATCTGAAATATAATAAAATTGAAACTTGTAAAGACATTAATAAAACAAGTTTTTTAATTGTTGATTTTTCTGATAAGATTAAAAATTCTGAAAATGAAATTAGATATTTTTTAAGGTCTAAAATGTATAAAAATAAAAGCGTTTTATCTAAAAATAATAAAGGAAAATTAATAATAAGTAGATTATTCAAAAAGATAAATAGTAATCCAAAAAAATTTATCTCCAATAAGTATTTAGCAAAAAATAAATATAGAGCGATTTCAGATTTTATATCAGGGATGACTGATCGATACGCAATCAATCTTTATAATAGTGTCAAATGAATATTTTTGATTTATACCTAGAAAAAATAAAAAAAATATTACTAGATTTATCTAAAGATAGTAATCTGGTTTTACCAGAAAACTTAGATGGAATAACTGTAGAAACGCCACCTCAGAAATTTGATAGCGATATCTCTACAAATGTTGCGATGTTTTTATCAAAAATAAATAACAAGTCCCCATCCGAATTAAGTGAGATTTTAATAGAAAAAATAAAAAAGCATGATGAATTAATTGAAAATATAGTTTTTGCCAAACCTGGTTTTATAAACATAACGTTTAAGCCAATTTTTTGGACAAAGTTTGTAGAGGAAATTATTAATAATTCTAAAACTTTTGGAGTAAATCAAAAAGAAAAAAAGAACAATTATTTGATTGAATTTGTTTCAGCCAATCCAACTGGTCCTTTGCACGTAGGGCATTGTCGAGGAGCGATATTAGGTGATGTAATTGCTAATGTCTTACTTTTTAATAATCATAAGGTCACAAAAGAATATTATGTAAATGACTACGGTAATCAAATTATAAATTTCACTAAATCTGTTTATTTTAGAATTAGAGAAATTATTTTTAAAGAGCCATTTCCGTCTGAAAATGATGATTTATACCCTGGTGATTATTTAATTGATTTCGCTCAAAATATAATCAATTCAAATAAAAAAGTTGATTTTAGTGACTTTGAAAAAAATACCGATTTATTAACGACAGCTTCTGTAGCAGAGGCACTGAAGTTAATTAAAAAAAATCTAAAAAGCTTAGGAATAAATCATGATAATTTTGTTAGTGAAAAAGAATTAGTTAGAAACCAAGAAGTAGAGGGTGTTATTAACTATCTTCAAAAAAACAAATTTGTCTATAAAGGAAAAATAAAAGCTCCAGCTGGTGAGGATGAAAAAAATTGGGTCTCAAGAGATCAATTACTTTTTAAATCTACAGATTTTGGTGATGATAAGGACAGAGCTTTACAAAAATCTGACGGAGCATGGACTTATTTTGCAAGTGATGTGGCTTATCATAAAAATAAACTTGATAGAAAATTTGATTTTCTTATCAATATTTTAGGCGCTGATCATGCTGGTTATATTAAAAGAATTTCATCATCCGTAGAAGCATTATCTGGTTCAAAGTCAAAGTTACTTTGTAAAGTTAGCCAATTAGTTAAACTTATCAAAGACAAGAAACCATTTAAAATGTCAAAAAGAAAAGGAGACTATATAACAGTGGATGATTTAATTAATGAAGTTGGGAAAGATGCTACTAGATTTATAATGTTAAACAGGAGTAGTGATGCAGAGTTAGATTTTGATTTTAATAATGTAATTGAAAAATCTAAAGATAACCCACTTTATTATGTTCAATATTGTTACGCGAGAATTTCGTCAGTATTTAGACATATTGATCAAGATTTAGATACTGAAATTAAAGTTGATAAGTATGATTTTAATTATACTAGAGATGAAATTGATATTTTAAAAAAGATTTCTGAGTGGCCCAAATGTATTAATTTATCCAGTAATAAACTTGAGCCACATAGAATACCAACATATTTATATGAACTAGCCTCATTATTTCACTCATATTGGAATTTAGGTAAAGATAATCCTGAAAAAAGATTTATTAATGATCAAAAAAAAATATCAACTGACAAATTAGTTTTTTTAAAAGCTATATCAAATGTGATTAAATCTGGAATGGATATTGTTGGAGTATCAGCACCAAAAAAAATGTAATGCTAAAAGAAATAAAATATTTAATATTCATTTTAGTAATTTGTCTTTTTTCTTTTTTTGTTGGTAGATATTATTTTTCCGATGTAAATAAAAAGAAATCCTATAGATCTTTAAACAATATTGATGAAAAAATTAAAGTTTATTCAAAAAAATTACCAGTTTTAGAGGATGATACTAAAAACATCATAGAATACGTAGAGCAATCAAATAATAAGAAAAAAAAATTCAATTTTTGGAAACTTCTTGAATCTGATGAATAATCGTAGATCTTTTATTGTTGGTATAAAGTCGACTATTCTCTTATCCAAAGAAAAAAAATTTCTTAAAAAATATAAACCCTGGGGGGTAATCTTATTTGCTAGAAATATTAAAAACATAGAACAAACCTTTAAATTAACAAAATCAATTAGAAAAATTTTTAATGACAATAAATATCCGATATTGGTTGATCAAGAGGGGGGTAGGGTTAATAGATTAAAAAATATAATTTCTTTTGATAATTTAACTTCAGAATTTTTTGGCAAAAAATACATCAAAAATTACAAAGAATTTAAATTTTATTACAAATTGTTTATAGATAAAACTTCATACTTATTAAAATCAATTGGAATAAACATTAATACTGTTCCCGTATTAGATCTGAGAATTAAAGGTTCATCAAATATAATTGGAGATAGATCATTTTCAAAAAATCCGAAAATTGTATCAAAAATAGGTGATTATTGTATTCAATATTTTTTAGAGAATAAAATTGGCACAGTAATTAAACATATTCCGGGTCATGGTCAGGCTAAAGTAGATAGCCATTATTTCACACCAATTGTTAACAAAAGTTTAAATTATTTAATCAAAAATGATTTTAAATGTTTCAAGAATAAAAAAACTTTGTTCGCTATGACTGCGCATGTCATATTTAATAAAATTGATCAGAAAAATACAGTCACTCATTCTAATAAAATAATTAAAATAATAAGAGATAGAATAGGTTTTAAAAATTTGATTATTTCAGACGATATATCTATGAAGAGTTTAAAAGGAAATGTAAAAGAAAATACAATCAGAACGTTTAATTCGGGATGTAATCTTGTTTTACATTGCAACGCTAATTATAAAGAAATGGAGATTATTGGAAAAAACTCACCATTAGTAAGTAAATTTATAATTAAAAAAACTTCGCAATTTTATAAAGTTTTGAGTTAATATTTAATAATGATTTCAACCGATTCTGAATTTTTTAAAGTAGATATTGATAATTACAGTGGCACCTTAGATGTATTGCTTGATTTAGCAAAAACTCAAAAAGTAAATTTAGAAGAAATTTCAATTACTAAATTAGCTGATCAATTTAATGATTTTATAACTAAAGAAAAAAATCTTAATTTAGAAATTGCATCAGAATATTTACTTATGGCAACATGGTTAGCTTATTTAAAATCAAAACTTTTATTACCTGGATCTCCTGAAGAAGAATTTAAAGTAAACGAGGTTGCTGAAAGATTAAAATTACAATTAAAAAAGCTAGAATTAATCAGACTGCTATCTGAACAAATGCTAAAAAGAAAAAGACTTGGAAGAGAAATTAGAACTAGAGGAATGAGAGCTGGAATTAAACCAATATACAATAGTGAACTTAAAGTAACTCTGTTTGATTTACTAAAAACTTATTCTACTATAATTATGACGAAAGATTTCCAAACAATAAATATTCCTAAATTACCAGTTTTCACTGCTGAAGAAGGAGTTAAAGTTATTAAAGAATTTTATGGAAAATTGATTGATTGGAAAAAATTAGATGATCTAATTCCAAAAAATTTTAAAAAAGGAAGTAAGTTTAAAAGAACTGGAAAAGCGGGAATATTCGCCGGTTCATTAGAACTGGTAAAAGAGGGTAATTTAAAAATAAAACAAGAAAATTTATTTGATGATATTTATATAAGAGAAAGTAAATGATTAAAAAGAAAATAAAAAAAAAAGATAATATTATTGATTTTCCTAAAAAACCCTCTTCTTTAGAAAAAGAAATCGAGGCAATTATTTTTGCAGCTGCTGAGCCATTAGATATTGAAACCATTCAAAGCAAAATTTCAAAAAAAACAGATATTGAAAAAGTTTTGTTAAAACTTCAATCTGAATATTCTAGTAGGGGTATTAACCTTGTGTGTATCTCTAAAAAATGGTCATTCAGAACTTCGCCAAATTTATCAAATTTAATGATACAGGAAAAGACAGTAGAAAAAAAATTATCCAGAGCAGCTATAGAAACATTAGCAATTATTGTCTATCACCAACCAGTAACTAGAGCCGAAATAGAAGAGATAAGAGGTGTTGCTTTTGGCACAAACACACTTGAAATTTTAATGGAACTTAATTGGGTGAAACCCGGTGGTAGAAAAGATGTTCCAGGAAGACCTATTCAATATGTAACAACAGATGACTTTTTAAGTCATTTTAATCTTCAGAAATTATCTGATTTACCCACTGTTGATGAATTAGGTGCTGCAGGTTTAATCGATAATACAAATATAGATAATGCAATTTTTGGAACAGGAAAATTTTACAGAGAAAAACAAGATGATAAAAAAGAGGATTTGTATTCAAATATTGATGAAATGTTGAATAGTACCCTTGATAATGATGATAACAAATAAAGCACCATCCAGTCACAAGTTAAAAAGGTACTTTTAAAATATTAATAAAAAGGTTATAAGTTTTATATGAGCATTGGAATTTGGCAAATAGCAATAGTTGTAATACTTGTTGTTTTATTATTTGGTAGAGGAAAAATATCTAGTTTAATGGGTGACGTTGCAAAAGGTATCAAAAGCTTCAAAAAAGGTATGGCATCAGATGTGACTGATGACAAAGATCCCAAAAATATTTCTGACGAAAATCAAGACTCAAACAAAAAAGAATAAATCACATGCCTACTATTGGTTGGTTTGAGATTTTAATTGTTGTAGCAATAGCAATTATTGTACTTGGGCCTAAAGACTTTCCCATTATGTTAAAAAAAGTTGGCTCCATGATCGGTACTGCCAAAAAATATATTAATAATATTCAAACTGAAGTTTCAAATATAGATATTGAAGACAATCAAGCAGATAAAAAAGAAGAAAAAAAAGATGAGTCGTGAAGAAAAAGAGGGTGGCTTTATAAGTCACTTAGCTGAATTAAGAAAAAGATTAATCCACAGTTTCATATTTTTATTGATATTTTTTGTTGTTTGTTATTTTTTTGCTGAACATTTATATGGTTTTTTAGTCGAACCTTTTGCTAGAGCTGTTAGAGATGATGGTACTGAGAGAAGGTTAATCTTTACAGCACTTCAGGAAACTTTTTTAACATATTTAAAAGTCTCATTTTTCACAGCCTTCTTTGTTACATGTCCTTTCATTTTGATGCAAATTTGGAAATTTATAGCACCGGGTTTGTATAAACACGAGAAGGTAGCAATATTACCTTATTTGGTGTTAACACCAATCTTATTTTTTTTAGGTGGTATGTTAGTTTATTATTTGATTATGCCTCTGGCCATCAAATTCTTCCTATCATTTGAGAGCGCAGGTTTGTCAACTAACTTACCAATCCAATTAGAAGCAAAAGTGAATGAATATCTTTCATTAGTAATGAAACTTATTTTTGCATTTGGAATAAGTTTTCAGTTACCAGTAGTATTGAGTTTATTAGCTAGAATTGGAGTAGTTGATTCTCAATTTTTAAAAACAAGAAGAAAATACGTCATTGTAATAATATTTGCTGCTGCAGCTTTGCTTACACCGCCAGATCCAATTACTCAAATTGGATTAGCTATACCTTTATTAATATTATATGAATTATCTATATATTCGGTAAAAATTATAGAAAATAAAAATTTTAAAGACTCTGATGCATAATTTAAAAGAAATTAGAAAAGATTTTGATACTTTTAGAAAAGCAATTGAAAAAAGATCTGTTGAAGTTAATTTTGAAAAATTAAAGGATTTGGATATAAAAAATAGAGAATTAATTCAAAAAAAAGAAGCTTTAGAAAAAGAAAAAAAAGAAATTTCTAAATCAAAAGATGAGTCTCTTTTTGCTAAATCAAAAGAAATTTCTTCTTCTATAGAAAAAATTAATAATCAGCAAATTGTTATTAAAGCTGATTTGGAAAAAATTTTATCTAGCATTCCTAATGTTCCTCATTTAGATGTTCCTGTTGGAAAAGACGAAAATGATAATATTGAAATAGAAAAAAAAGGTGAGATTCCTAAATTTGATTTTAAACCTAAGTCTCATATTGAATTAGGTGAAAAATTAAACATGCTTGATTTTGATCTTGCAACTAAAACTACTGGTTCAAGATTTGTTTTCGTTAAAGATAAATTAGCTTATCTAGAAAGAGCGATTTCAAATTTTATGTTAGACACTCATATTAACAAAAATGGTTATAAAGAAATTTCTCCTCCATTATTAGCATCTGAAAACACAATGTTTGGTACTGGTCAGCTTCCTAAATTTGAAGAGGATCAGTTTGAAGTAAAACTAGACGAGGGTTCAGATAGAAAGTTTTTAATCCCAACTGCAGAAGTAATTTTAACTAATATGGTAAAAGATAAGATTATTGAACTAAAATCTTTACCAATGAGATTTGTTGCCTCCACTCCTTGTTTTAGAAAAGAGGCGGGCAGTTATGGAAAAGACACCAAAGGTATGATCAGGCAGCATCAATTTTACAAAGTTGAAATGGTAAGTATTGTTGAGCAAAAAAAATGTTTAGAGGAACTTGAGAGAATGACTGATTGTGCAACCGGAATTTTAGATCTTTTAGAATTACCCTATAGAAAAATAATTTTATGTACTGGCGATATGGGTTTTAGTGCTGAAAAAACTTATGATATTGAGATTTGGCTTCCATCAGAAGAAAAATATAGAGAAATTTCATCTTGTTCATCATGCTCAACATTTCAATCTGTAAGGATGAAAGCTAGGTACAAAGATGAAAAAAAAGAAACTCTTTATGCAGGTACTCTAAATGGAAGTGGTTTAGCGGTAGGAAGAACTTTAATTGCTATTATGGAAAATTATCAACAAAAAGATGGTTCAATATCAATTCCAAAAGTACTTAGACCATATATGAACAATTTAGAAAAAATTTCGATCAATTAAAGTTGTTTTAAGGCTTTAGATAGTATAAATAGTCAATTTTAATTAAGGAGTTTTATGGATAGTGCAGGAATAGGTCAATTTATACCGTTAATATTAATTTTCGTAATTTTTTATTTTTTCTTGATAAGACCGCAGCAAAAGAAGGTCAAAGAGCATAAGGCAATGGTAGAGAGCTTAAAAAAGGGTGATAAAGTTGTAACTTCAGGTGGAATTACAGGAATTATAACTAGAGTTATAGATAACGATAAAGTTGAAGTTGAAATTGCTGAAAATGTTACTGTTGAAGTAATCAGAGGGACTGGCATTCAAAGTCTGATGAGTTCTCAAGAAGTAAAGAAATAATTTTTGTTTTTACAAAGTGTTATACTTTTCTAAATTAAGAATAATTTTTATTTCCTTAATATCTTTAATATTTATTTTTTTTGCATCATCTAATTTACTTAAGTTCAGTAATGAAATATTGAATAAAAAAATTAATCTTGGTTTAGATTTACAAGGTGGATCTTATTTATTATTAGAAATTGATAATAGTCCAGTTATTGAACAAAAACTTCAAAATTTATCAATTACTATTAGAAATTATTTTAAAGAAAAAAATATTAGAATTAGGAATATAAAACTTTCAGATCAACAATTATCATTTTCTGTGGATGATGAATTTAAACAAATTATCCTAGACGAGTTTAGTGACGAAGAGAGTGAAATTAATCCTTATTATCAAAGATTTAAATCACACCAATTAGAAATCGAGGAAGATAATAATGTTCTCACTGTAAATTTTTCAAGACAGGGGATTATTGAAATCAAAACTTCATCCCAAGACCAAGCTCTAGAAATAGTTAGAAGAAGAGTAGACGAAATAGGTACTAATGAACCCAATATCCTTAAGCGTGGTAATGATAGAATTTTAGTTGAATTACCAGGTCTTGATGATCCAATGAGAATTAAAGCCCTTCTTGGTAAAACTGCAAATTTAACATTTAGATTTGTAACAAATAATGACGAGGACTCTTTTGGAGCAGAAAAATTAATGTATGAAGATAATTCTGAAGAGGCAATGGTTAGTAAAAGAATAATTCTTAGTGGTGACAACCTTCTTGATGCTCAACCTAGGATGGATAGTGAAAATAATGAGACGGTCGTTTCATTCACTCTTGATAGGGTAGGTGCTAAAAGATTTGGAAAAGCTACATCAACTGGTATAGGAAAACAATTAGCAATTGTTTTAGATGGAAAAATAATAAGTGCCCCAGTAATAAGAGATGTAATTGCTAGTGGATCTGGTCAAATAAGTGGAGGTTTTACTTTTCAATCAGCCACAGATCTTGCTTTATTATTAAGGTCTGGAGCTTTGCCTGCACCATTAAGTATTATTGAGGAGAGAACTGTGGGTCCAGATTTAGGACAAGACTCAATTAATGCTGGGATCATAGCTTTAATTATTGGATTTGCTCTTGTCATTTTATTTATTTTTGTAAAGTATAAAATATTTGGGTTAATAACAAATGTTGCGTTAATTATTAATTTGTTTTTATTAGTTGGCGTTTTAACAATTTTTGAAGCAACTTTAACTTTACCAGGAATAGCAGGAATAATACTAACAGTTGGTATGGCAGTTGATGCAAATGTTTTAATCTTTGAGAGAATTAAAGAGGAATTAAAAAATGAAAAAAATAATTTAATTGCCTTTGATAGTGGTTATACAAAATCTAGAACCGCAATATTAGATGCAAACATTACGACTTTATTAGCAGCGATAATTCTTTTTTTCATGGGCTCCGGTCCTATAAAAGGCTTTTCACTTACACTAGGTGTTGGTATTTTTACAACTCTTTTTTCAGTTTATTTTATCGCTAGATTATTGACTGTATTGTACGTATCAAAAAATAAAGAAAAAGGTGGCTTAATTTAAGATGATTGCTTTTAATAAATACTATAATCAGTTTAATATATTATCTGTATCTTTAGTTGTTGTTTCTTTATTTTTTTTGATTTTTAAGGGTTTAAATTTTGGAATAGATTTCAAAGGTGGAACACTTATTGAATTAAGATCAAATGATAACAAAATTAATGTATCATCTTTAAGAGATAATCTTAGCCAAATGAATCTAGGTGATGTTTCGGTTAAAAAATTTGGAAACGATACAGATTTTTTAATTAAATTTGAAAATAATGAAAATAAAAATGTAATTGAGGAAATAAAGAAAAATTTAGATAAATCTTTTGGAAATAATTTTAATTTTAGAAGAGTTGAAAATGTCGGACCCAAAGTGAGCGCCGAATTGTTAAGATCTGGAGTAATTGCAATATCTGTTGCCCTAGCACTAATGCTTATTTATATTTGGATTAGATTTGAATGGCAATTTAGTTTAGGAGCTATTCTAGCTTTATTTCATGATGTTATTGTAACATTAGGGCTTTTTTCTTTACTCGGACTGGAGATTAACTTGTCAATTATTGCTGCCGTTTTAACAATTGTTGGTTATTCTATGAACGATACGGTCGTAATATTTGATAGAGTGAGAGAAAATTTAAGAAAGTATGCTGACATTAAAATTTTTGAATTAACAAATATTTCTATTAACGAAACATTATCAAGGACATTAATTACCTCTATAACAACTTTATTAGCTTTACTATCAATATTTTTTTTTGGTGGTGAAATTTTAAAAGGTTTTTCTTTGGCTATGATTTTTGGTGTTATTTTTGGAACTTATTCATCAATATATATTGCAAATACTGTTTTAGTTAGACTTAATGTATCTCAAAAAACAATTTTAAAAGATAACGAAAAGGATTAATACAAGTTTTGTGCAGCTACCATTGTTAGTAACATTGGTATTGACAACAAAGTATTTGTTCTAGAAAAAAGCATAGCAGTTTTAGCTGACTTTGCTTTTAGATCAGGCTCACACTCAACCATCCCTAAAGCTCTTTTTTGATTTGGCCAAATTACAAACCAAACATTAAAAGCCATTATTAAACCAAGCCACATGCCTATCCCAATTGCTGTATGTTTAGGTATACCTGATCCAACACTTAGTGTCATAGCATCATGTAAATAACCGTTTAGACCGGCTAATATTAATCCAGAAATAACCGTAAAGGCAGCTGCCCATCTAAAATAAAATAATGCTGCTGGTGCAATAACTTTTCCAATAGCTGGTTTCTGCTCATCGGGAATTTTTGCCATATTTGGTATTTGAACAAAATTAAAGTACCATAAAAGGCCAATCCACATGATACCAACTAATACGTGGGTATATCTAGCCAACCAACTCCAGAACAATCTATCGAAAGCAAATCCCTCATTATGAAAAAAAAATCCCACAAAAAGTATAATAGAAATTATTACGGATACATGAACTGTTCTTGAAAGTGATGAAAGTAAACTTGTCATGGATAAATTATATACTAATTTTATTAAAATAGGTCATAAATTTTAATATAAAAGAGGCTTTAAATATTTGCCAGTATAGCTTTCATGTACTTTACATATTTCCTCTGGTTTTCCCTCAGCAATAATTTTTCCGCCTTTAACACCTCCTTCAGGGCCCATATCAACTATATAATCAGCGGTTTTAATCACATCTAAATTATGCTCTATAACAACTACCGTATTACCTAAGGCCACAAAAGTATGCAAAATTTCAAGTAACTTCTTAATATCGTGCTGATGAAGACCTGTTGTCGGCTCGTCCAGAATGTACATTGTTCTTCCGGTGGATCTTTTAGATAATTCTTTTGCAAGCTTGATTCTTTGAGCCTCTCCTCCTGATAGAGTTGTCGCTTGTTGTCCTATTTTGATATATCCCAAGCCAACTTTTTTTAAAGTTAACAACTTAGTTTTTATATTTGAAATATTTTCAAAATATTCACATCCCTCATCAACAGTCATATTTAAAACATCAGCAATACTTTTGTCTTTAAATTTAATTTCTAAAGTTTCTCGGTTATAACGAGTGCCTTTACATTCATCACATTGAATATAAACATCAGGAAGAAAGTGCATTTCATAGGTAATAACACCATCTCCTTCACAAGCTTCACATCTGCCTCCTCTAACGTTAAATGAAAATCTTCCTGGTTTATAACCACGCGTCTTTGACTCTGGTAATCCGGTAAACCAGTCTCTGATTGGTCCAAAAGCACCAGTATAAGTTGCTGGATTTGATCTAGGAGTTCTTCCAATGGGTGATTGATCAATATCTATTATCTTGTCAATTAATTCAGTTCCCTTGAAACCCTTAAAAGGTTTTGGAATTTTTCTAGATTTATTATTATTTAAAGTTAAATTAAGAGCGTTATACAAAGTTTGTAATACAAGTGTAGATTTACCGCTTCCAGATACACCGGTAACACAGGTTAAACTTCCTAAAGGTATTTTTAAATTAACATTATCTAAATTATTTCCACTTGCTCCAGTAATCTCTAAAAATCTACCATTTTTAGCTAAACGTCTTTTAGCTGGGATATTTATTTTAAATTTATTTGAAAGATATTTACCTGTAATACTGTTTTTATTTTTACTTATATCTTGAAATGTCCCCTGAGCAACAACCTCTCCTCCTTTATTTCCTGCTTCGGGACCAAGATCAATGATATGGTCTGCATTTTCCATTGTTTCAGTGTCATGCTCTACTACAATTACTGTGTTTCCTAAATCTCTCAATCTTTTTAGAGCATTAATAAGTTTAACATTATCTTTTTGGTGCAAACCAATTGATGGTTCATCTAAAACATAAAGTACACCTGTTAATCCAGATCCTATTTGTGAAGCTAATCTTATTCTTTGAGCCTCACCACCAGACAGTGTTCCGGATTCTCTTGAAAGAGTTAAATAATCTAAACCAACATTTAAAAGAAAATTTAGTCTTTCATTAATTTCTTTCAAGATATGTTCAGCTATTTTAAATTGTCTCTTATCAAGCTTATTTTTGAGATTCTCAAACCATTTTGCAGCATCTAATATAGATTTTTCTGTGACTTCACTTATATGCATTCCATCAATTTTTACACAAAGTGCCTCATCTTTTAGTCTATGGCCATTACATCTTTCGCATTTTGTGTCAGACTGATATTGAGCTATTTCTTCTCTTTTCCAATCACTATCAGTTTCAAGATATCTTCTCTCCAAATTATTGATAACGCCCTCAAATGTCTTTTTATGGGAATATTTTTCGTAACCATCATCGTATGTAAATTTAATCTCCTCATCATCTGAACCATATAAGATAATATCTTTGATCTTTTTTGAGAGTTTTGACCATTTATCATCCATTGAGAAACCATAATGTTTTGATAAAGATGTTAATGTTTGTGCATAATATAATGTAGTTGTTTTAGCCCAAGGTTCTATTGCACCATCAGCGATACTTTTTTTTTCATTTGGAATTACTAAATTTGGATCAACATTAAGCTTTATGCCTATTCCCTCACATTCTTCACAAGCACCAAAAGGACTATTAAAAGAGAAAAGTCTAGGCTCAATTTCTTCAATTGTAAAACCACTTTCAGGACAAGCAAATTTAGTAGAAAATATTAATTTTTCAGTTTTTCTAAATTTTTTTGGTAAGGTCTCATCTTCATATTCAACGAAAAGTAAACCATTAGCTAAATTTATGGCTGTTTCAATACCTTCAGCTAATCTATTTCCTAAAGACGAATTCAAAACAATTCTATCTACAAGAATAGATATATCATGTTTTACTTTCTTATTTAATTCAGGAACTTTCTCTATATCATAAAGAATTTCGTCAATCTTAATTTTTCTAAAGCCCCTTTTTTTATATCCTAAAATTTCTTTCTTATATTCACCCTTACGACCTCTTACAATTGGCGCATACAGATAGATGGTTGATTTTTTTGGTAAGGTTTTAATTTTATCAACTATTTGTGTTACAGTTTGTGATTCTATTGGTTTACCTGTGAAAGGTGAATAAGGAATTCCTGCTCTTGCATATAAAACTCTCATGTAATCATAAATTTCTGTTACTGTTGCAACTGTAGATCTTGGATTTTTTGAGGTATTTTTTTGCTCAATGGATATAGCAGGGCTCAACCCTTCAATTAAATCCACATTAGGTTTTTTCATTTTATCTAAGAATTGTCTGGCATAGGCAGACAAACTTTCAACGTATCTTCTTTGGCCTTCTGCATAAACTGTGTCAAAGGCTAAAGAAGATTTTCCTGAGCCAGATAGACCTGTTATTACTACAAATTTGTCTTTAGGAATCTCTAAAGAAATATTCTTCAAATTATGTTCTTTAGCTCCCTTAATAACTATCTTTTTAATCATAATTTTTGTTGCTTTGACTTAATAAAATTATTATTCAGAGTAAATTGTGATATAAATCCTATAAATTAAAATAACAAATATTAAAATATTATGGCTGGAAGTTTAAATAAAGTACTTTTAATTGGTCGTTTGGGCGCAGATCCTGAGATTAAACAAATGGTTAACGGAAAAAATGTAGCTAGATTGAGCTTAGCAACAAGTCAATCTTGGAAAGATAAAAATACAGGTGAAAAAAAAGAAAAAACAGAGTGGCACCGTATAGTTGTATTTAATGAAGGATTGGTGAATGTTGTGCAACAATATTTAAAAAAAGGTGCACAAATTTATGTTGAAGGTCAAATAGCAACTAGGAAATGGAAAGATGAACAATCTGGTCAAGATAAATTTTCCACAGAGATAGTTATTCAAGGTTATAATTCATCTCTTACAATGTTAGGAGGTGGCAATTCTGGAGGAGGAATTGCTAACGATAATACACAGTCTTCTAAAAATAATGAGGAAATGTCTCAAATATCAAATGATATGGATGACGATATTCCTTTTTAAACTTTATGGAAAAATCAGAAACTTCTAAAGATCAAAATATAAAACTAATTTCCGTTCATGATGAGATGAGCTCATCTTATCTCTCTTATGCAATGAGCGTTATAGTAAGTAGAGCTTTGCCAGATATTAGAGATGGATTAAAGCCAGTTCATAGAAGAATATTATATGCAATGTATAAAGGCGGTTATGATTGGTCAAAACAATTTAGAAAATCTGCCAGAATAGTTGGAGACGTTATTGGTAAATATCATCCTCATGGTGATCAATCTGTATATGATGCATTAGTAAGGATGGTTCAAGACTTTTCAATGAGTCTTCCATTAGTTGATGGACAAGGTAATTTTGGGTCTATAGATGGCGATCCAGCTGCGGCAATGAGATATACTGAAACACGATTGTCCAAAGTCTCTCAATTTTTGATTGATGATATAGAAAAAAATACAATTGATTTCAAAAGTAATTATGATGAAACAGAAAGAGAACCAACTGTTTTACCAGCACAATTTCCAAATTTATTGGTCAATGGTGCGGGTGGTATCGCTGTTGGAATGGCAACAAGTATACCTCCGCATAATTTAGGAGAGGTTATTGATGGAACATTAGCTTTAATTGAAAATAAAGATATTAAGATTAAAGATCTTATGAAACACATTCCTGGTCCAGATTTTCCTACAGGAGGGGTAATAATAGGCAAAGATATAATCAAGCAAGGCTATAATAAAGGCAGAGGATCTTTCAAAATAAGAGGTGAAATAACAATCGAAAGTTTAAAAAATAATAGAGAAAGATTGGTTATAACTTCTATACCATATCAAGTGAATAAATCAGTTTTAAATGAGAGAATAGCTCAGTTAGTTCGAGAAAAGAAAATAGAGGGCATTAGAGACATAAGAGATGAGTCAAATAGAGAAGGTATTAGAGTTTCAATAGATTTAAGAAGTGGAGTAGAGCCAGAAACAGTAAAAAGACAATTGTATAAAAATACACAGATAGAGAGTTCTTTTGGTTTTAATACTTTAGCCATAGTAGATGGAAAACCAGAAACATGTAATCTAAAAGATTTTCTTTCGAGTTTTTTAAATTTTAGAGAAGATGTAGTAATTAAAAAAACAAAATTTGATTTAAGCAAGGCTGAGGATAGAGCTCATATTTTGATAGGTCTTTCAGTATCAGTTGAAAATTTAGATAAAGTTATAAAGATTATTAGAAATTCAAAAAATCCTGAAGAAGCAAAAATATCTATTTCAAAAACTAAGTGGAAAATTAACAAATCTAAAAAATTAATTTCATTAGTGGAAGATAAAAGTAAAAAAGATATTTATAATTTATCTGAGGAACAAGTTAATGCTATTTTAGAACTAAGATTGCAAAAACTTACTGCTTTAGGAATTAACGAAATAGAAGTTGAGATAAAAAAACTGGCTGAGCTAATTTCAAAATATAAAAAGATAATTTCGTCTAAAAAAGAATTATTAAAAGTAATTAGTGAGGAATTAAAATCAATTAAAGATAAATATTCTACTCCTAGAAGAACAAAAATAATTGATGCAGTGCTTAACTATGACATAGAAGAAACTATTCAAAAACAGTCAGTTATTATAACTGTAACATTACAAGGTTATATAAAAAGAGGATCTTTAAATAATCTGAAAACTCAAAAAAGAGGCGGTAAGGGGAAAACTGGTATAACAACAAGAAATGAAGACTCTGTGATTCAAACTTTGTCTGTAAATACTCATACATCTATGCTTTTCTTTTCTACAGAAGGTTTAGTATACAGATTAAAAGCTTGGAAAATCCCTGAAGGCTCAGCTTCATCTAAGGGAAAATCTTTATTTAACATTTTACCCTTAAAAAACCATCAATCTATAAGCTCTATAATGCCATTTCCTGATGATAATAATAGCTTAAAAGATTTTCAAATAGTCTTTGCAACCTCTAAAGGGAAAATTAGAAAAAATAGTTTGGAGGATTTTTCATCAATCAATGCTTCTGGAAAAATTGCTATGAAACTTGACAGTAACGATAGGATAGTAGGAGTTAAAATTTGCAAAGATGATCAAGATATTATTTTAAGCACAAAATTTGGTAAATGTATAAGATTTGAATCTAAAAAACTGAGAATATTTAAAGGTAGGTCCTCTAAAGGAATTAAAGGTCTTGAATTAGCACCAAATGATGAAATTGTATCATTATCAATTATTGATAATGATAAAATTAAAAAAAGCACTAAAAATGGGAAAGATGAAAAATCTGAATTAAAGGCTACTGAAAAATTTATTTTATCAATTACAGAAAATGGTTTCGGTAAGAAAACATCTCATAAAGATTACAGGGTTACCAACAGAGGTGGAAAGGGGATAATTGGAATTGTAAATTCACCAAGAAATGGAAATATAGCCTCTTCATTTCCAGTCTTTGAGGGTGATGAAATTATGATATCGACAAACAAAGGGAGAGTAATAAGAGTTGCAGTTAAAGAAATTAGAACTGCAGGTAGAAACACTCAAGGGGTTAGAATAATTAAACTTTCGGGTGATGAAAAAGTTGTTTCATCAATAAAGATTGATGATAATTTGATATAATGCCAAAAGTTGCTATTTATCCAGGTACCTTTGATCCAATAACCTTTGGACATATTGATGTTATAAAAAAATCTTTAAAATTATTTGATAAAATAGTTGTAGGTGTGTCAAACAGTGAAAACAAAAACTATCTTTTTAATCCTTTTGAGAGAATAGAAATTGTCAAAAAAGCTCTTTTTTCAGATCTCAAATTAGATAAAAAAAAAATAGTTGTAATTTCTTTTTCTTCTTTAACTACCGATTTATGTAAAAAATATAAATCCAATATTATTTTAAGAGGTTTGAGGGCAGTTTCAGATTTTGAGTATGAATTTCAATTGGCAGGCATGAATCGGAAGCTTAATAACAAGATTGAGACAATTTTTTTAATGTCCGATGTAGAAAATCAGATAATTTCATCGAAATTTGTTAAAGAAATTGTCAAACTAAAAGGTGATATAAAAAAGTTTACTACAAAAAGTACAATTAAATCTTTAAAAGAAAAATATGAATAAGCTTTTTATAAAAATTTTATTTATTTTTTCTTTATTTATCAATCAAACAATCGCACAGGAGAATATTATGATTTTAAAATTAAAAGATGGAGATGTAAAAATTGAATTATTTCCAGATGTTGCACCAAATCATGTAAATAGAATTAAAGAATTAGCCGACTCAGGAAAATATGACAATGTTGTTTTTCATAGAGTCATAGATGGTTTTATGGCTCAAACAGGTGATGTACAATTTGGCAAATCAAATTCTGATAGTTTTGATTTAAATAGAGCTGGTATGGGTGGATCAGATTTACCCGATTTAAAACAAGAGTTTAGCAGTCTACCTCATGATAGAGGCACTTTATCAATGGCTCGTTCGTCAGATCCTAATAGTGCGAATAGTCAATTTTTTATCTGTTTTAAACCCGCACCTTTTTTAGACAGACAATATACAGTTTTTGGAAAAGTCATTGAAGGCATGGAGTTTGTTGATAAAATTAAAAGAGGAGATGAAAATAATAATGGTGCTGTTTCTGATCCTGATAAAATAATTAGTTTTAAATCTTTATAAACTTCAATTAATTTGAAAAAATTTGCCTTTAAAGTTTTAGCTAAAGATAATTTTGCAAGATCAGGGTTAATCGAAACACATAGAGGAAATATTAATACACCAGCTTTCATGCCAGTTGGCACCCAAGCTACTGTTAAGGCTTGTACAATTAGAGATATTAAAAAAACTGGATCAGAAATAATTCTCTCTAATACTTATCATTTAATGATTAGACCAGGTGTAGACCGTGTTAAAAATGCTGGAGGATTACATAAATTTATGAATTGTGATCTTCCTATTTTAACAGACTCTGGTGGTTTTCAAGTTATGTCTTTATCTAAATTAAATAAAATTGATAGAGAAAAGGGTGCAATTTTTAATTCACATGTTGATGGGAAAAAATTTAGTTTAAGTCCAGAA
This sequence comes from uncultured Pelagibacteraceae bacterium, assembly GCA_902557215.1. GTDB lineage: Bacteria > Pseudomonadota > Alphaproteobacteria > Pelagibacterales > Pelagibacteraceae > Pelagibacter. The sequence continues at coordinate 68,422 of CACDZM010000001.1, forward strand.
GAAAGTATCAAAATTCAATTGGGTTTAGATTCTGATATTGTAATGATTATGGATGAATGCCCAAAAAAAAGTAATGACTATAATTTGATAAAAGACTCCATGAATTTATCATTATATTGGGCAAAAAGATCAAAAAAAGCTTTTGGTAAAAATCCTCACAAAGCTTTATTTGGAATAGTACAAGGGGGTTTATTCAAAGATTTAAGACTCGAGTCGTTAAATTCACTAGTCGAAATTGGATTTGATGGATACGCGCTTGGTGGTTTAGCAGTTGGGGAAACTCAAAAAGAGATGTTTCAAGTTTTAGATGATATTAAATCAAATCTACCCGAGCTAAAACCTAGATATTTGATGGGTGTTGGGACTCCTTCTGACATTTTAGGAGCAGTTAAAAGAGGTATTGATATGTTTGATTGTGTTTTACCGACAAGATCAGGAAGAACAGGTTTAGCCTTTACTTGGAATGGTAGAGTTAATGTTAAAAATAAAAAATATCAAAATGATAATTCTCCACTAGACAAAGATTGTGACAATTTAGAATTAAACAAATATTCTTTGAATTATTTAAACCATCTTTTCAACACTAATGAAATTCTTGCATCAATGATTCTAACATTACATAATATTAATTTTTACCAAGAATTGATGAGATCAATCAGATCAAATATACAAAAAGGTACCTTTGACAAATTTCACGATAAATACATAGATAAGTTGTAGATTTAAGTAAAAAATTTGTCAAAAATGTCATTTGAAATATATAAATTTATCTATATATAAGCTTCAATCCTTTAAATTTTGGGCCCTTAGCTCAGTTGGTAGAGCAATTCCCTTTTAAGGAATGGGTCGATGGTTCGAGTCCATCAGGGCTCACCAATTTTTAGGAAATTTTTATTGGTGGGTATTCTAAGATAATTTTGTTTGTCCACTCATTTATCTTTTTTATACGATTGTCAGCAGATGGATGGGTGCTTAAAAATTCCGGTTGTGATTTTCCTTTGTTAAACTCTTTCATTCTTTCCCAAATCTTAGTAGTTTCTCTTATATCATAACCCGACAGAGAAGAAAAAATCATTCCTAAATAATCTGCTTCACTTTCTTGTTTTCTTGTGAAAGGGTTCATTATGCCAAGTTGTGAAAGTAAACCTATTGTATCCATTCCAGTAGCTCTATTTACTTGGGATAACTTTCCTCCTGTAAAAATATCTAATAATTGTGTTCCAGTATTTAGAATTGCTCCTCTACTAGCTCTTTCAACAGAATGTTTTGCAACTGCATGAGCTATTTCATGACCCATGACCGCTGCCAAACCATTTGTATTTTTAGTGACCTCAAGCATTCCAGTATAGACTGCAATTTTACCACCAGGCATACACCAGGCATTTCTTACTTTTTTATTTTCTATTAAAATGTATTCCCAATCGAAGTTTTGAGTTGGGTCGTTAAGTTTTGATACATAAAAATATTCACTAATAGAATCTTCCATTTTTTTTCCAATATTTTTAATCAAATCAAGCGTCTTTGTATCTTTACTTAACTTTTCTTTTTCTTTCACTTTTTCAAAAATCTTAGCAGCTTGAGCATTTAGTTTAGCTTCGGGTATTATTTTTAGCTGTTTTCTCTCTGTGATAGGAGCAGTAGAACAAGAATTTAAAAGCAACCCTCCACAACTACAACCAACATATGACAAAAATTTTCTTCTATTCATTTTATAAATACATTGATATTATATTAATTAATGAATCTAAATAATAAAATATTATTAATACTTTTCATAGTAGCAATTTCATTCGTAATCTATTCAAGTTTTAGATAAAATTATGACTAAAAATAAAAAAAAAAGATCATTAACACTTGTTTTAAGAAATTACTTTATTACAGGAGTTGTTGTATTAATTCCCATTGGAATTACTTTATATCTCACAAAATTTTTCATTGGAATTTCATCTAAAATTATACCTGAGAACATAAATCCAAATAACTATCTTCCTTATGCCGTCCCAGGACTTGAAATTTTAATATCTGTAATCATTATTACAATTGTTGGTGGATTATCATTATCCTTTTTAGGTAAGAAAATTTTAAAATTAATTGATGATCTATTTAAACGAATACCTTTCTTAAGAACAATTTATTCTGCTATTTTACAAATGACTGAAACGTTCTCTAATGGCAAAAATGACAAGAAAAGTGTTGTATTGATTCAATATCCAAGAAAAGGAGTTTGGGCAGTTGGTTTTGCAACAAAAGAAAATAAAGGTGAGATGGCTCAAAAAACTAATCAAAAACTAATAAGCGTCTTTGTTCCAACGACTCCTAATCCTACAAGTGGTTTTTTACTTATGTTTCCACTAGATGAAGTAATCTATTTAGATATGACTTTTGAAGAGGCATCTAAATTTATTGTATCTGCTGGTACTTCTACTGGTAAGAATTAAGCAATATCATTTATAATATCAGCTCTATCATAAAGTTTAATAAGTGGTTTAAATCTTTTTATATCTTCGTTTGATTTTTCAATTCTTTTAATCTCTTTTTCAGCTAATAAAAAAAGATCTTTATTATGAATTGGATCAGCTAATTTAAAATTTTTAATACCACTTTGTTTAAAACCCAATAAATCTCCAAAACCTCTTATAGCCATATCTGCTTCTGAAATTATGAAACCATCATTAGATTCTTTCAAAATATTAATTCTTTTTTTTGCATTCTCACTTAAATTTGATTTAAACATCAAAATACATGAAGACGCTTTAGAACCTCTGCCCACACGTCCTCTTAGTTGGTGCAATTGAGACAACCCGAACTTATTTGCATTTTCTATGATTATTACATTAGCATTAGGAAAATCTATACCAACTTCTATGATTGTAGTAGACACTAATATTTTAAATTCGTTTTTTAAAAATCTATTTAAAATATTTTCTTTTTCATCGATAGTGGTCTTCCCATGTAGTAATAAAACTTGTTTTGGAAACAATTTATTTAAGTATTCAAATTTTTTTATAGCTGAAGTATGATCAATTCTCTTAGACTCCTCTATTAGTGGGCAAACCCAAAATATTTGATTTCCAAGACTAATTTCTTTTTGTACAAACTTTATTACATCATCTATCTTATTTTCTAATTTACTATATGTTTTGATAGATTTTCTTGATTTAGGTTTTTCTTTTATTATAGAAATGTCCATATCACCAAAAATAGTCATTGTTAAGGTTCTAGGTATTGGCGTAGCAGTCATTAGTAATATATCACAATCTTTTCCCCCCTTATCAGATAAACGTTTTCTTTGGCTAACACCAAATTTGTGTTGTTCATCAATTATTATCAATCCAAGATTTTTAAAGATTACCTTTTTTTGAAATATTGCATGTGTACCAAATATGATATCAATTTTATTTTGTAAAAGTTTACTAAGTATATCTTTTTTTTCTTTATATTCAGTTTTTCCAGAAATCAGTGCAATATTTAATTCGTCAGCAAAAATTTTCTTTGCAAGATTAAAATGTTGTCTTGCTAAAATCTCAGTTGGAGCCATGACTGCAACTTGAAAACCTGAAATAACAGTGTTATAGGCCGCTAAAAGAGAAACAATTGTTTTTCCACTTCCAACATCGCCTTGTAAAAGTCTAAACATCTTGGTTGATGAACATAAATCTTGATTGATCTCTCCCAATGATTTTAATTGATCTTTAGTTAATGAAAAATCAAGTTTATTTATAATTTTATTTTGTTTATTTAAATGTAAAATTTTATTTTTCTTCTTATTCTTCTTAATTTTTTTTCTTATTTCTGAATTAACTAAAAATGTTGAAAAAATTTCGTCATATGCAAGTCTTTGATAAAAGTTTTTTTTATACTTTCCAATATTTTCTGGTTTGTGTAACTCTCTTATTGATGTGTTCCAGCTTATATGATCAAATTTAGCTAATATGTCCTTAGAATGCCACTCATCTAATATTGGGAGCGACACAATTATTTGATTTATTATTTTGTTGTAAACTTTCTCTGAAATACCATCTGATAGGGCATATTTGTTATGTTTTTGTTTTATTAACGAAGAATCCTCTGAGATATATTTTGGGTTGGTTATTTGGTATTTATTTTTAAACATACCAATTTTTCCATTAATTGTAACCTCTTTACCTATTGGCAGGATCTTTTTTATATATCCTTCATAACTGTTAAAAAAAACACAGTCCAATTCTCCAGTATCATCTGAGCAAACAACCCTGTTTGGTAGATTTCTTACTCTAGGAAATAAATACTTTTTTGGAAAAATTGTTATTGTTTGATTTTCGCCTATTTTCAAATCTTTAATTTTTGAAGATAGAGTTCTGTCTGTAAATGATTTAGGTAGTTTCCATAATATATCAAAAATACTATTTATTTTTTTTTTTTTCAAAATTTGAGAAGTTTTAGCACCAACTCCTTTTAAAGTTGATAAATCTTTTAACAGATATTGATAATTGCTTTTATTATACATTTACAACTTATATATTCTAATTATGAATTCTGACATAGAACAATTAAAAAAAAAAATTATCTATAGATCAAATTATCGTGGTACAAAAGAAATGGATAAATTACTAGGAGCATTTACGAATGCTTATATTAATCAATTAAATGAGAAGGATCTATTAGATTTACAAAAGCTACTAAGTTTTGAGGACGATGATCTATTTAATTTTTATAAAGGATTGAATACAAATATAGAATTTGAGGAAAATAATGTTAATTCATTATTTAAAAAATTTAAATATGTGGTTGATTAAGAATGGCGGAGAGACTGGGATTCGAACCCAGGAAAGAGTTGCCCCTTTGCCGGTTTTCAAGACCGGTGCTTTCAACCACTCAGCCATCTCTCCGTGAGCAAGGTTTTATTATTAAAAATATATAATTCAACCATAAAATAGTCTATTTACCTTATGTATTATTTAATTCTATAAAATTCTATGAAAAAAGATTTTAACAAAGGTTTATTATTAACTTCATTAGGATCTTTTTGGTGGGGTTTTATTGGAGTAATTTACTTTGAGTATGTATCTTTTATTGGTCACATAGAATTAGTAGTTCATAGATGTTTATGGACAACTTTGATGTTAATTTTAACAACGACCTTTTTATCGAAATGGAAAATATTTTTTAAAATTTCAATTAACAAAAAAAATTTGATTTATTTATTTATTTCAGGAGCTCTAATCTTTATTAATTGGGCTATTTGGATATACGCTGTCACAACTGAAAGAATAATAGATGCAAGTTTTGGATATTTTATAATGCCAATTATTAGTGTTTTATTAGGTAAAATATTCTTTAAAGAGAAATTAAATAATAAAAGAATTTTTTCTGCAATTTTAGTCATTATTTCAATTTTATTTATAATTTTTTTTAATATAAAAAGTCTGCCATGGGTTGGCTTGATAGTAGCTTTTAGTTGGGCTTTTTATAATCTTGTTAGAAAAAAAATTAATGTTGATACTGATATTGGACTTTTAATTGAGAGTTTTTTTATATTTCCATTTGCTTTAATTACATTTTATTTAATATATAAAAATGGTTCAAATGATTTTAACTTATCAGATCCTGGTCTAAGTTTATTTTTAATTTTAGCAGGACCAATGACTGTAATTCCTTTATTTCTTTATGTTAGAGGTGTTGAGTTAATAGGACTGGGGCCAACAGGCATGATATTCTACATAACGCCAACTCTTCAGTTTATTATGGGCTATTTCTATTACAATGAGAGCTTTTCTTTAGTGAAATTTATTAGTTTTATTATTATATGGATAGCTGTAATTATATATTTGAAAGACTTATATGAAAATAATTAAAATATTATTATTCATAAGTATATTTTTTTGTAATTTAACTTATGCTGATATCAATATAGAATTTGAAAACTGGAAAAAAGATTTCAAAAAACTAGCATTATCTAAAGATATATCAGAAGAAACTTTTAATATAGCAATTGAAAATACCAGATATTTACCAAACGTAATTAAATACGATAGGTATCAACCTGAGTTTTATGAAGATACAAAAACATATATTAGCAAAAGAGCTTCATTAAAAAAATTGAAACAAGGTCTAGAACTATATGAACAAAACCAGGAATTAATAAACAAAATAGAAAAAGAATTTAAAGTTGAAAAAGAATTAATGTTAGCTTTGATGGGTATCGAAACAAATTTTGGTAATTATGTTGGAAAAATGGATATTCTTTCGTCTCTTGCAACACTAAGTTTTGATAAAAGAAGATCTGAGTTTTTTACAAATGAACTAATCACTCTTTTAAAGTTAATAGAAACTAAAAAAGTTGATCATAAAAGTTTATATGGATCCTGGGCAGGGGCTTTTGGATATTTTCAATTTATGCCAAGCACTATTGATAATTATGCTGTTGATTATAACAATAATAAGGAAATAAATTTGAAAAATAATATAGATGCATTTGCATCTGCAGCTAATTATTTATCAAAAATAGGCTGGAGATCAGAAAGGCCATGCTTTTATAAAGTAGTCCTTAAAGACAACGTTCCAAATAAATACTTAAATACATCTGCACAAAATATTAGAAATAAAAAGAGATTAAGTTTTTTTATGAAATATATTGATAAAGAAAACTTGCCTGACAACTTAAATTCTAATTATAAAGTTGCAATAGTAACACCAGATAAAGATATTGTTAAAAATGCTGAAAAACTTAAACCAGCTTATATCGTTTATGATAACTACGAAGTTATTCTTAAATGGAATAGATCTTTAAGGTTTAGTCTAGCTGTATGTACTTTAAAGGACAAATTTAAAGATGAACTTTAAATATTATTTAATAATTCTTGTTGTATTATTTCTAAGTAATTGCTCAAATAATGTTAATTTAAAAAAATTTTCAACGGTAGAGAGTTTTTCAAATAAAGGTTTTACTTTAGTTTTTGAGGATAAACATTATAAAGATAAAATTGTTGATAAAAAAATTGATAATCGTTCATATCTGATTTTTCAAAAAAATTTAAAAAAAAATTCAAGTGTTAAAATAACCAATATGTTAAATAATAAAGCAATTATTGCAAAAGTTGTTTCAAATAAGACAGATTATCCTTATTTTTATAATTCAGTCATATCTCAGAGAATTGCGAAGGATTTAAATCTTGATTTAGATGAACCTTACATATCAATTTTATTAATATCAAATAATTCATCATTTATTGCAAAAAAAACTAAAACTTGGGAAGAAGAAAAAGAAGTAGCTGAAAAGGCTCCAGTTGATGGAATTGAAATAAATGACCTAAATAAGATCAAAACAAAAAAGAAAATTATTAAGACTAAAAAATTTTCATATTCAATAAAAATTGCAGATTTTTATTATGAAAAATCAGCCCTAGAAATGATTAAAAGAATTAAAAATGAAACTTCTATTAAAAAATTTAAAGTACTACCTCTTTCGAAAACAAATTTTAGAGTTATTTTAGGTCCTTTTAACGATATTAATTCTTTAAAAAATTCTTATAATAAAGCATCTATACTAGATTTTGAAAACCTTGAAATTATTCGTCATGACTAAAAAGTTTACACATATTTTGTTTTTTTTATTTTTATTCACAACAAATGGACATTGTGAATTTCAAACAAAAGCTCGAACAGCAATTTTACAAGATTTTTATTCTGGTGAAATTTTATATGAAAAAGAACCAGATATTTCAATATATCCTGCCTCGATGACTAAAATAATGACTGCTATAATTGCTTTTGATTTTATAAAATCTGGGGATATCAATTTAGATGATAAATTTATTGTTTCAGAAAAAGCATGGCGTTTATCAACCTCAGGATACTCATCTATGTTTATCATGGTAAATGATACAGTTTCAGTTGAAGACTTGTTACGAGGAATTATTGTTGCCTCTGGTAATGATGCATGTGTTACATTAGCTGAAGGTATAGCAGGAACTGAAGAAGAGTTTGCTATTTTAATGACATCTAAAGCAAAAGAAATAGGTATGGAAAATACTAATTTTGCAAATTCTTCAGGGATTAATGATCCAAACAATTATTCTACAGTCAGAGATATACTAATTATGTCTAATTACCTAATAAAAACTCATCCAAATTTTTATGAATATTTTGCTGAATTGGAGTTTACTTGGGATAGGACTGGTGGTGATCCAATAACCCAGGGTAATAGAAATCCGCTTCTTTATAAAAATATTGGTGCTGATGGAATTAAAACAGGATATCTAGCTGTTGAAAAATATTCATTAGCTTCTTCTATAAATAGAAATGGAAGACGCTTAATTGCAGTTGGTAGTGGCTTTGATACAAAAAAACAAAGATCTAGAGAGAGTACAAAAATCTTAACCTACGGTTTAACAAATTTTGATTTAGTAAAGATTACAGAGGCAAATCAAGTAATTTCTGAAGTGGAGGTATGGTTAGGTCAAAAAAATAATGTTCAAGTCTACTCAAATCAAAATATTTACAAAACTATTAAAAAAGCCAGAAAAAACCGTCTTAAAATTTCAGTAAATTATAATGGACCAATCGAAGCTCCAATAAAAAAAGATCAAGTTATTGCTAAACTTAAAATGGTTTATGATGATGAGCTTGTAGGAGAGTATGATCTTTACGCAAAAGAGGAAGTTAAAAGATTAAATATTTTTTCTAGATTAATCAGATCATTGAATTATTTAATTTGGGGTGATGTCTAAAAAACCAATTATAGTTTTTGAAGGCATAGAGGGATCTGGTAAATCTCACCATATTAAAAAAATTGTAAACTTTTTAAAAAAAAAGAAAGTTGATTTTTTATTTTTAAGAGAGCCAGGTGGGAATCCCAATTCCGAAAAAATAAGAAAATTAATCTTAAGTAAAAAAACAAAATTTCAAGCAAAAACAGATTTATTATTATATATAGCTGCAAGAAATGAAAATATTTCAATTCTTAAGAAAAATTATAAAAAAAAAATAATTTTGATCGATAGATTTGTAGACTCAACAGTTGCATATCAACACTATGGAATGGGTCTAAATATTGATTTTATTAATAATACAAACAAATTTATTTTAGAAGGTCTAAAAGTTGATTTCACCTTCCTTAATGTAGTAAGCGAAAAAAATATGATAAAAAGATTAAAAAAAAGAAAAAGTTTAAATAGATATGATAAATTTAATAAGAATTTTTATAAAAAAGTTCAAAAAGGTTTCATAAAAATGACTAAAAAAAAACCCAAAAAATATTTCATTGTTAACTCTAATTTAGAAATTAAATCTAATGAAAAATTAATTATAAATAAAGTTAAAGAATTGATTCAGATATGAATGATCCCATTAATCAAACTAAACTTTTTGGATTAAATAATTATTTCAATGAATTAAAGTATTTATTTGATAATAATAGATTACCAAATAAGATATTATTATCAGGTCAAAAAGGGTCAGGCAAATTTACATTATCACTACATCTAATTAACTATATTTTATCTAAAAACGAAGATTATAGCTACGATGTTCAAAATTTACAAATTAATGATAAAAATAGATCTTTTAAATTAGTTAAAAACAATACATCACCAAATTTTTATTTAATTGATATAAAAAAAGAAAAAAAGAATATCGAAGTTGATCAAATAAGAGAATTAATAAGTTTTTGTAATAAATCATCTTTTAACGACAAGCCCAAATTTGTTTTGATAGATAATCACGAATCAATGAATTTAAATTCGAATAATGCTTTACTTAAAACTTTAGAAGAACCTAATGATAATATATTTTTTATTATCATTAATAATTCATCCAAAATTTTACAAACTATTAAATCAAGATGTTTGTATTTTAAAATTACATTATCACAACAAAAAAGTATTAATATTTTTAACAAAATTATAGATAAAGATATCCATAATTTGATAAATGATGATTTAATTTCTCATTATTTTACTCCAGGTGATTTACTAAATTTATATAATTTTTCTTTTGAAAAAAAAATTGATTTAACAAAAATGAAACTTGAAGAATTATTGTTAGAAATAATTGATAATCATTATTATAAAAAAGATATTTTAAGCATTAATCTTATATTTGCTTTTTTACAAATGTATTTTATTAAAAAAATTAACAATCTAGATAATTATTCAGTTTATACTAAATTTCTGAAATCTATCGATGATATTAAAAGATTTAATTTAGATATTGAAAGTTTATTTATCCAATTAAGATATCAAATAATTAATGACTAAATATTTTTATATTACAACACCGATCTATTATCCATCTGCGAAACCTCATATGGGCCACGCATACTCAAGTATTGTTGCAGATTTTTTTGCAAGATTTAAAAGAATTGATGGTTTTCAAGTACATTTTTTAACTGGCACTGATGAACATGGATTAAAAATTCAAAGAGCTGCTGAAAAAGAGGGGATGGATACATTAAAATTTTGCGATACTATTAGTCAAACTTTTAAGGATCTTTCGAAAACTTTAAATTTAACCAATACTGATTTTATAAGAACAACTGAGAAAAGACATTTAAAATCTGTGCAATATTTATGGCATGAACTAGAAAAAAATGATGACATTTATCTATCAAAATATTCTGGATGGTATTCTGTATCAGATGAGGCATTTTACAATGAGGATGAAATCGAGGAAAATAATGGAAAAAAAATAGCAATTTCTTCAAAATCTTCAGTCGAGTGGGTTGATGAAGAATCTTATTTTTTTAGATTATCAAAATGGGAAAAGCCATTACTAAATTTTTATGAAGAAAATCCACAATTTATTTCACCAGAATCTAGAAAAAATGAGGTTATAAGTTTTGTAAAAAGTGGCTTGAAGGATTTATCTGTAAGTCGGAAAAGTTTCTCCTGGGGTATTAAAGTACCCAGCAACAAAGATCATGTTATATATGTATGGCTTGATGCGTTAACTAATTATTTAAGTGCTTTAAATTATCCTGATAAAAATGATCAATTACTTAATAATTTTTGGCCTGCCTCATTACATATTATTGGTAAAGACATATTAAGATTTCATGCGATTTATTGGCCAGCTTTTTTGTTAGCAGCTAAAATTAAACCTCCATTAAAAGTTTACGGTCATGGCTGGATTCTTTCAGGAGATGAAAAAATGTCAAAGTCAAAAGGTAACATATTAGATCCAATTGATATTATAAAAAATTATGGCATTGATGCCTTAAGATACTATCTTATTAAAGAGGTTTCTTTTGGAAATGACGGAAATATTTCACAAGAGAGACTCGAAGATTGTATCAATAGTGATTTAGCAAATAATTTTGGAAACTTGTGTCAACGAGTAGTTGCTTTTTCTTTAAAAAATTGTGCGGGGAAAATTCCAAATAAAATAGAATTTCACTCAGATGATCTTAAAATATTAGATAAATTCAAAAATAATTTAAACACTATTAGGGAAAAAATTGATAACCAAGATATTAATTTTTATATAGACTTTATCGTAAATTCTTTATTTGAGGCAAACAAGTATTTTAATGATCAAGAGCCTTGGAAAAAGAAAGATAATCTAATCAGATTGAATACAATAGTCTATACAACGTTAGAAATAGTGAGAAAAGTAAGCTATTTATTATATCCTATCATCCCAGAATCCTCCATTAAAGCACTAAAAATTTTTGATATAAAGGAAAAAGATATTGATTTTTCCTCAATTGAAAATAATGAGTTTCTGGTTAAAGACAAAAAAATAAATAATATAGATATATTATTTAAAAAAATAGAAAAAAATAATGATTGATTCACATTGCCATTTAGACCATGAACCGCTAAAAAGTGATTTATCAAATATAATTAAACGTTCAAAAGATGTGGGAATAGAAAAATTATTAACAATTTCTACATCTGTCGAAAGTTTTCAAAAAATCAAAAAAATTATAAATGAGGACGAAATTATTTTTGGTACAATTGGGATACATCCACATGAAACTGATAATAATGAAATTTCAATTGATTATATTGTAAATAATTTTAAGGAAAATTCTAAGATAATCGGTATTGGTGAAACTGGACTGGATTTTTATTACAATAACAGTGATAAAGAAAAACAAATTAAAAGTTTTAAAAAACATATAGAAGCCTCTATAAAAACGAACTCACCATTGATAGTTCATTCAAGAAACGCAGAGAACGAAACATTTGAAATTTTGAATAAATATCAAGGTGAAAAATTAAAAATTTTGATGCATTGTTTTACAGGTTCAAAAAATTTTGCTGAAAAATTATTGAAATTAAATGCTTTTTTTTCTGCAAGTGGAATTATAACTTTTAAAAATTCCATAGATCTACAGGAAACATTTAAAATTTTACCATTAGAAAAAATTTTGATTGAAACAGATAGCCCTTATTTAGCACCTGTCCCTAATCGTGGTAAAAAAAATGAACCATCTTTTTTGAGTTACACAGCTCAAAAATTAGCCGAAATTAAAGATCTATCGAAACAAGAAATAACTAAAATTACAACTAAAAACTTTAACAATCTTTTTTTTTAATTAAGATCCATGGAATTTATTATACTTGGTTGTGGAAGCTCAATGGGTGTACCAAGACCAGATGGATTTTTTGGTAATTGTGATCCCAAAAACATAAAAAACTATAGAACAAGATGTTCAGCCATTATCAAAACATCAAATCAAAATATATTAATAGACACATCACCTGATTTGAGACAACAATTATTAAGGCACAAGATAAAAAGAATAGATAAAGTACTTTATTCTCATATGCATGGAGATCAAACCCATGGAATTAATGATTTAAGATCTTTTTTCATAAATAGCAAAAATCAAATTAATGTATATGCTGATAAACCAACCTCAAAGTATCTAAAAAAAAGTTTTTCGTATATTTTTAAAAGTTATTCGAAAGAATATCCGGCTACCTTAAAATTAAACAATTTACCAAGAAGTATTTTTACAACTAACAATAAAAAAAAGATAAAGATCAAATCAGTTCAAGTTGAACATGGTAATGTAAAATCTAATTGTTTTATAATTGACAAAAAATTAGCCTACATAAGTGATGTGAGTAAAATTTATAATAGCGATTATAGATATTTCAAAAATTTGAAATATCTAATCATTGATTGTTTGTGGTATAATCCTCATCCATCGCATTTTAATCTTGAAACTTCGCTGTCAATGATTTCAAAATTTAATCCAAAAAATGCAATTTTAACTAATTTATCACCTGTATTAGATTATAAGGTTGTCAAGAAACTATTACCTAAAAATATAGTCCCTGCACATGATGGGTTATCAATCAAACTATAAGATACTTTCAATTTTATTAATTATTTTTTTTGACATTGGCTTTGTGAAGGAAGAAAACGTATCTGCTACTTTGCCCTCTTTATTGATTAAAATTTTATGAAAATTCCATTTTGGAACCGCTGAATTACCATAATTAGTCTTAGCCCATTTAAAAACTTCATGAGCATTAATTCCTTTCACTTCAGTAATTGCTGAAAGAGGAAAAGTAATATTAAAATTTACTTCACAAAATTCTTTTACTTCAGAATTATTTTTTTTTTCTTGATTAAATGAATCTGATGGCACACCAAGAACAATTAAACCTTTTTTATTATATTCGTCCCAAAGAGCTTGAAGTTCATTATATTGGTTTGTAAATCCACAATAACTTGCTGTGTTGACAACTAAAACTACCTTATTTTTAAAATCACTAAAATTAATTACCCCACCTGAAATATTTTCAATTTTTAAATCAAAAAAATTTTTTTCATAATTCGCTAAAACAGGGCTTTTAAAAAAAAACATAATTACCGTTAAACCTAAAATTAATTTTTTTTTCATTTATTAGGCGTTAATAGTATTAAAAAGTATCCAAATAAAGTGGACAAAAGCGACCCAGTCAATACACCAATTTTTACACCATCCATATATTGCATGTTTTCTACAAAGGCTAAATTACCAACGAAAAGGCTCATCGTAAAACCAATTCCTGTAAGAACTCCAACCCCATAAAAATTAAACCAATTTGAATTATTAGGCATTTGAGCTATTTTTGTTTTAATCGCTACATATGAAAATACAAAGACACCTAATTGTTTTCCAACAAATAGTCCTAAAACAATACCTAAAGGTACCTTATCGAGAAGTGAGTCAAGTGATAAACCTTCCAATGAAACACCAGCATTCGCAAAAGCGAAAAGGGGCATTATACCAAATGCAACATATGGACTAATAGCATGCTCAACTTTTATTAATAGTGAAAAATCTTTTTCTTTTTTTCTGTGAGGTATTGTCATAGCTAATAAAACACCAGCTATTGTTGCATGTATGCCTGAATTGTGTGTGAAATCCCAAAGAAATATACCAACTATAAGATAAGGTAAAAACTTTTTAATATTAAATTTGTTTATAATTAATAAAATTATAAAAGCTAATAACATTAAACTTAAATATTTTATACTCAAATCGCCTGAATAAAATATAGCAATAATTACAATAGCACCTAAATCATCAATAATTGCAAGAGCTGTTAAAAAAACTTTTAAGGATAATGGAACTCTTTTACCCAACAAAGAAAGTACACCAAGAGAAAAAGCGATATCAGTAGCTGAAGGAATTGCCCATCCATTTAAAGTTTCAGGATCACCAAAATTTATGAAAATGTAGAATAGAGCAGGAATCAACATTCCACCAACAGCAGCAATTATTGGAAGTAAAGCTTGTTTAATATTAGAAAGTTCTCCTTGTAAAAACTCTCTTTTTATTTCTAATGTAACAAAGAAAAAGAATATTGCCATTAAAGCATCATTAATCCAGTGAATAACAGATAATTTTAATCCATAATTATTAATACCTATGAATAAATATTTATTTAATGTTGAGAAATATAATTCGGATAAATCTGAATTACTTATTACTAGAGCAATAATAGCTGCAAATAATAATACTAAACCGCTTGCTGCTTCAAGTTTAAAAAACCATCTAAACGGCTTTGATAGATAATTAATCATTTTTATTTAAATAGATCATTAAAAAATAATTGTAGATCTTTAATTGTTTCAAATAAGTTATACAAAAACAACTCTAAATTTGGGAAAATTTCACTTAGATTATTTTTAAAAGTATCTAAAAATATTATCAAAGCTATAAAAGAAATAATCAATACAATTAGGTAATTAAAAAAATTTAAAATACTTAAATTTTTTGATTTATGTTTTCTCGTTTCATCGATTTTATCATTAGTTTGATTTTTAAGAATATTTGACTGGTTGCCTGTATTAGTTTCATTATTATCAATTTTTTCATTTTCATTGGATTCTAATAGTTTTTCAAAAACTTTAATTTCATCTTTTTTTTTAAAGAACCATTTGTAATTACATGATCCACACTGAAGAGTTCTTCCATCTTCTGGTAATAGATTATCGTCTAATTCAAATTTTTTTTGGCATGACGGGCAGGTAATAATCATAAGCCTTATATAACAGATTTTTCTTAAAATTCTTTTAAATTTGTCTACCTTTATGCATTGAAATAATTAATAAGTGCTGTATTAGTACATCACTCGGAGTGTAGCGCAGCCTGGTAGCGCATCTGGTTTGGGACCAGAGGGTCGCAGGTTCGAATCCTGCCACTCCGACCATTTATGAAAAAAGCTAAAATTTATATACCTAATAAAAGTGCAATGCAGTCCGGTAGGGGAAAATCTTATAAATGGATCTTGGAATTTGAGACTAGGGATCCCACAAGAAATCCTTTAATGGGTTGGGAAAGTTCGAATGACACTCTATCAGAATTGAATTTAGAATTTTCTACAAAAGAATTAGCAATAGAATATGCAAAAAAAAATAAGATTGAAGTTGAAATTATAGAACCTAAAAAAAGAAAAATTGTAAAAAAGTCTTATGCAGATAATTTCTTAAAATAGATGTTTAAATTTTTTACACAAAAAAAGTGGCACCTTTGGAGTATTGGCGGTACTATTATAATTTTAATTGCCACATGGTATCAAGTTCAATTAGATGTTAGAATAAATGAATGGTTTGGAGAATTTTACGACACTCTTCAAAAAGCCTTAACAGAACCTAATTCAGTAACAGAGAAAGATTTTATTGCTTACTTATTTACTTTTGCAAAAATAGCTGCTGTTTATATTTTAGTTGTCATCTTTAGTGATTATTTTACAAGTCATTGGACTTTTAGATGGAGAACAGCTATGGCTGATTTTTATCATGATAAGTGGGATTATGCTTCTTCTATAGAGGGAGCATCACAAAGAGTTCAAGAAGATACTTTAAAATTTGCAAGAATTATGGAGGGCTTAGGGGCCGAACTTTTAAGAAGCTTAATGACCTTGGTGGCATTTACACCTATATTATGGGGGTTATCAAAAAGTATTACTGTTCTTCCATGGATTGGGCCAGTTGACCACGCATTAGTTTGGGTTGCAATTGTTTCAGCATTAGGAGGAACTATAATCTTAGCTAGTGTGGGAATTAAATTACCTGGAATTGAGTATGATATTCAAAAAGAAGAGGCAGCATATAGAAAAGAGTTAGTTTTAGGGGAAGATTTTAAGGAAAGTGCAAAGCCTGAAAAAATAACTGATCTTTATGGCGGAGTTCGTAAAATTCATTACAAAATGTATTTCCATTATCTATATTTTAATGCTGTTAAGTGGAGTTATCTTCAAGGGATGGTTATTGTTCCTTATTTAGCTTTAGCACCTACAATAGTTACAGGGGCAATAACTCTAGGTTTTGTTCAGCAAATTATAAGGGCTTTTGGTAGAGTTGAAACCTCTCTACAATATTTAGTACGAAGTTGGCCAATAATTGTTGAATTAATATCTGTGTGGAAAAGATTAAGGGAATTTGAAAATAGATTAGAGAAAAACACATCTTTGGAAACTATCGCTTGATGGGAATAGATAAAAAATTTGAGGATTTATTTATTAACGTTTCGTCTAGAGCTGCATTAGCCAGTTATTACTTAATAGGGAGGAAAGATAAAATAGCTGCTGATAAAGCAGCAGTCGACACAATGAGAACTGAATTAAATAAAATTGATATGAAAGGAAATATAGTTATTGGAGAAGGTGAGCTTGATGAGGCTCCTATGCTTTATATTGGAGAAAATTTGGGTAATAAGAATGGTCCAGAATTCGATATAGCTGTAGATCCGTTAGAAGGTACAAATTTTGTAGCAAATAACTTACCTGGAGCTTTGTCAGTGATAGCTGTTGCAGAAAAATCAAATTTATTTAATGCTCCTGAAACTTATATGAATAAAATTTCAGCAAATGTAAATGAAAAAAATGTTGTAGATTTAGATTTTACATTAAAAAAAAATATTTTTAATTTAGCTGAGTACAAAAATAAAAATCCTAAAGATATAACAGTTTGTCTTTTAGATCGTCCTCGACACAAACAAATTATTGATGAATTGAGCAACATAGGAGTTAAATTAAAATTAATTACAGATGGTGACGTTTCAGGAGCTCTGTTAGTTACAGATGATAAATATGAGGTTGATTTATTTTTAGGTGAGGGTGGAGGTCCAGAAGGTGTTCTTGCTGCATCAGCACTTGATGCATTTAATTGTTTTTTTCAAGGTAAATTTTTATTTAGAACCGATCGAGATAAAAAGAGGGCTAAATCGATGGGTATTAACGATTTTTATAAAAAATACTATTTAGAAGAGATTGTATCTGGTGACTCTATTTTTTGTGCGACAGGAATAACATCTGGAGATTTAGTTTCAGGTATTAAGGTTGATAATAATACTTTCTTTTCGGAAACTTTAATAACACATAAATCATCTGGTTTAAAAAAGATTATCAAAAAACATGAAAAAATTTGAATGATTATTTGTATCAGACAAAATTATTTATTTAATTAAGCTTGATTAATAATAATTTATACAATAAAAAAAAGCATTTTGGTCCCTTCGTCTATCGGTTAGGACACGTGGTTTTCATCCTCGAAAGAGGGGTTCGATTCCCCTAGGGACCGCCATTTCTTTATGAAGTACTATGTATATCTTCTTGTTTCATATAAAAACAAAAAATTAATTTCCTATGTTGGCTACACTAACGATCTAAAAAGGAGACTTCTTTTACATAATTCTTCAAAAGGAGCAAAATTTACCAGGGGAAAGAAATGGAAAATTGCATATTTTCAAGAATATTCGACCAAAAAAAAGGCATTGAGGGAAGAATATCTTCTTAAAAAAAACACAAAAAAAAGAAATATGATAAAAAGAAATATTTTGATTAATTATGAAAATATCAATTCTGCTACCTTATAAAGAAAATTTTTCATCAAAATATGCAGGAGCTGTATCTTTGTTTGTGAAAGATACATCTTTAAACAGTAAATATAAAAAATCAATTTATGTATATGGAAACATGAATTTTTCAAAACCATTTTTAAAAAATTATGTGAATATAAAATTAGATAAAAAAATTTTACAAAGTAACAGTAAAAATTACGTATCTAAATTTTTAGAACAAGAAAAAGAAAATAATTCAGATATAATTGAAATACATAATAGACCAAATTATATTCGGTATCTTGAAAATATCAAAAATAAAAAAATAATATTGTATTTTCATAATGATCCACTAACTATGAATGGATCTAGAAAAATTGCAGACAGACTATATTTATTAAATAATATTGATAAGATTTTATTTAATAGCAAATGGTCACAAAAAAGATTTTTTATAGGTATAGGTAATGAGAAATTGTTAAAACAAAAAACATCAGTTTGTTATCAATCAACTTCAAAAGTTAAGATAAATTTTAAAAAAAAAAAGAAAATAATTTCTTTTGTAGGAAAACTAAATAGAGCAAAAGGATATGATTTATTTGGTGATGCAATAATTAAAATATTAAATAAATATCCAAAATGGAAATCAATTGTTATTGGAGATGAGCCTAGAGAAAAAATAAATTTTCAGCATAAGAATTTAAAGATATTGGGTTTTGCATCTCACGAAAATGTACTTAGAAGATTGAAAGATGTAAGCATTTCGGTTGTTTGTTCCAGGTGGGAGGAGCCCTTTGGAAGAACAAGTCTTGAGGCAGCTAGCAGAGGCTCGGCAGTTATAATCAGTAAAAAAGGCGGTTTGCCTGAAACAACTAAGTCAGCAATTTTACTTGATGAGCTAAGTTCAAAAAATATTTTCAATATAATCGAAAATTTAATTTTAAATCAAAAAAAATTAAAGCATTATCAAAAGTTGAATTATAAAAATTTTAGATTTGATCATAAATACATTTCAAAAATAATTGATGACATCAGAGATCAATTTCATAACATAAATCTTTTTAACATTAAAAAAGATAGAAAATTAAAAATTATGCATATTACAAATTTTAACGAGAGATTTAATGGAAGATTACATTATAACACTGGAAGAAGAATTAATAATGGATTTATAAGATTAGGTCATAATGTTTTATCAATAAGCGATCGAGATATAATACATAATAATAAATCTTTAACTGACTTGAATGGTTTAAATAATTTGCAGAAAAAAATATTGGATACATACGACAACTTTAAACCTGATTTAATCATGTTAGGTCATGCTGACAGAGTATCATCACTAACTTTGGAAAAGATGAAAAATTTAGATAAGAATTTAAAGATTTCACAATGGTTTTTGGATCCACTTTCAAAGTATGGTCCTGATCATGCCAATAATTCTAAAAGGATTTTAGATAAAATTGAATTTTTAGATAAAACCTTTTTAACTACAGATCCTCATTCTTTATCTTTAAAGATTCCCAATTCACATTTTATTCCTAATCCGTGTGATAAATCTTTTGAAGTTTTAGAAAATTACAAAAACAAATGTGATTTCGATGTTTTTTTTGCAATGAGTCATGGTGTACATAGAGGTGAACTTAAAAAAGGTAAATTTGATAATAGAGAAATTTTCATTAATAAACTTATAAAAAAGAATATAAAAATTAAATTTGATGTCTATGGTATGAATAATGTCCAACCTATATGGGGTGAGCAATTTTTAAAAAGAATATCTAATTGTTATATGGGTATAAACTTAAGTAGAGGTAAACCTATAAAATATTATAGTAGTGATAGAATCGC
Organism: uncultured Pelagibacteraceae bacterium; assembly: GCA_902557215.1. Classification (GTDB taxonomy): domain Bacteria; phylum Pseudomonadota; class Alphaproteobacteria; order Pelagibacterales; family Pelagibacteraceae; genus Pelagibacter. Next base: position 88,538 of record CACDZM010000001.1, read on the forward strand.
ACAACTTGTTGGAAATGGACTACTTACGTTTATTGATGAAAAAACTTACTTAAATGATTTTTTTTCAAACAATGAAATGATATTTTATAAAGATCTAGATGATTTAAGTTATAAGATAAATAAGTTTAAAAAAGACATTAAAATTGGAAAAAAAATAGCTAAATTAGGAAAAAAAAAGTATTTTAAATATTTTAATTCATCAATAGTTTCAGATTATATGATTAGCAAAACCTTTAACCTTAAAGCAGAAAAAAAAATTATATGGGACAATAAATGACAAGAGTAAATTTAACTAAAAAAGATTTAATAAACTCTATATATATGCAAATAGGTTTTTCTAAACATGTTGCTGAAATCTTAATTGATGAATTTTTTTCTCTAATTTTACTTAACTTAAAAGATGAAAAAATTGTAAAGCTGTCTAACTTTGGCACATTTTTATTAAGAGTTAAAAACGCAAGAATTGGGCGAAATCCAAAAACTAGAGAAAAAAAAGAAATTTCAAAAAGAAATGTAGTCTTATTCAAACCATCAAAAGAGTTTAAGATTTTTATAAATTTAAAAAATAATGAGTAAATCTACAAATGCCTATAAAACAATTAGTGAAGTTGTTAAAATAGTTGGTCTTAGATCCAAAAAAGGTCAATCTTTACCAACTCACACCATTCGTTTCTGGGAAACAAAATTTAAGCAGATACGGCCTAAAATATTTAATGGTAATAGAAGATATTATGATGAAAAAAATATTGAAATTATTAAAAAAATTCATTTTCTCCTAAAAAGCAAAGGAATGACTATCAATGGTGTGAAAAAATTCTTAGACGAGGAAAATTCTTTAAATCTTGACGAAACTTTAAATCACTCTATAAAAGCATTAAAAATTAAAAATAGATTAACTAAAATTTCTGGAATTATAAAAAGTTTAAAAAAATAATACTTATGGCAAAAAAAACACATATAAAAGTAAGACTTGTTCCCGAGACTAAACCAGATAGTCCTTTTTTTTACTATGTTAAAAAGCCTGCTGGTGGTGAAAAAGCTAAAATAAAATTAAAAGCTAATAAATATAATCCATCATCTCGCAAACATGAAGTTTTTGTAGAGAAAAAACTTCCTCCTCATAGTAAATAACTATTTTCTTTTAAAATTTCTTCTTTCGAAGTCTATGTAAGCTGATATCATATTTTTCCAAATCCGATTTGTTATTTTGGGATCAATTTCATTTTTTATAGACTTATTTTTAATATTTTTAAGAATAACAGATATCCTCTTTTTATCTACAATTTCATATTTATAAGTTTTGAGTTTAAGAACATCACTGACTATATTTGTTCTCTTTTTAATCAATTTAATAAGTTTGTTGTCAAGACTATCCAGTTTTTTTCTTAATATATTTAATCTTTTTTTTTTATCAGGCGACATTTGTTCAATTGGAATTATTAATAAATATTATATTTAAACGAGTATGTATACTGAAATTAATAATAAATACAGATTGTATATATCTAATTGGTTATTATTGATGTTTTTTTTAGTTTCATCAATGATTGTTGTTGGTGGATTAACAAGGTTAACAGACTCTGGGTTATCAATCACAGAATGGGAATTTTTTAGGGGGTTTTTACCACCATTAAATAATGAAACATGGAATGATTATTTTAACTCATACAAAAAAATTCCAGAGTTTGAATTACAAAACTTCTCAATGAATTTGAACGAATTTAAAATTATTTTTTGGTGGGAATGGGCACATAGATTTTTTGGTCGATTAATTGGATTGTGCTTTTTAATACCTTTAATTTTTTTTAGCATAAAAATTGGATTCAAAAAACTTACTAACCTGCATTTGATTTTCCTATTAATATGTTTTCAAGGGTTTTTGGGCTGGTATATGGTTAAAAGTGGCTTAGTAAATAATGTTGATGTTAGTCATTTTAGATTATCAATCCATCTTTTATTTGCTTTCATAATCTTATCTTTAATTTACTGGAACTTTTTGGATTTAATGTATCCTAGAGAAAATGACAAAAAAATGAAAAATTTCTTACCTGAGATTTTTATAATTACGATCTTTTTACAAATTATATTTGGTGCTTTTGTTTCCGGAATGGATGCAGGAAAAATTTATAACACATGGCCATTAATGGGTAATTCATATTTTCCAGACGATAATAAAATAATCAATTTGTTTAAGCTTTCTGCATTCAGTGATCCATCATTAGTTCAGTACTTACATCGGAATATGGCTTATTTAATATTGACTTTGTACATGATTATTACCTTTATAATTTATAAAAAAAAAATTGTTTTTTTATTTAAACCTATAGTAATTTTAGGTTTTACTATCTTACTACAAATTTTGTTGGGTATATTCACTTTACTAAGTGGAGCGGGTATCTTTATTTCTTCGTTACACCAGTTTAGTTCAATTTTACTAATAACTGCTTCATTATATTTTTTATATAAAAACAGGTATAATTTTTAATTATTTTCTCTCAATAACAAATAGTTCGTTATTAAAATATAATCCTTTATTTTTATTAACAATTTGTTGGACAATTTTTTGATAATTTTTTTTTTTTTCTGCACTCAGTATTTGTTTGTCAGATATTTGATTTACATAAATTGCAGCGTTCCATGCAGAAAATATAAGTGATGTAGCGATACCTCCACTTATTTCATTAGGCAAAGCTCTTAATACATATCTTATATTTGTTTTTTTGTTAAATTTAAGATCTTTTAATAAATTTTTGTCAGTATTTTTTTTAATATATTTCAAAATTGATTTATATAATGAGGGAAATGGTTTTTCTTTTGGCCAAATTTTCTTAATTATTTGGTTACCAGGGTCATTTCCACAGGCATGAATAACTGCTAATTTACCTTTTTTATTTAATGACTTAATCATTGGATCAATCACATATCTTACTTTTTTTTCAACAGATATTCTTGATCTATAAGGTTGTGAAGCTATAATCAAATCAAAATTATTCTTACCATTATTTTTTTTTGGAATAATATTTTTTAAAGAAAATTCCTGATCTTTTCTATAAATTATAATTACTGAGGGCTCTTTATAAGTCGGATTACCATTTATTGGGTTTCTTTCAATTTGCCATTTTTTACTTAAAAACCCTTGGTTAAGTTTTCTTAGTTGATCAGAAAAATCAAGGGATGAATTTCCTTTTAGTTTTACAATTTTCCAATTCATTTTTTTTTGTTTCTTCTTATTATTTGACCTTAATGAAGTAGACTCAACATAGTTTAGATTTGAAATGACAAATACTGTATTTTGATGTTCTATAAATCTGTCAGGGAGTTTTTCAAGACCAAGCCTAACATCTTCTAAACTTATTTCTTTAGTACTTATTAACATAGGAATATGTGGCATTTTTTGGTGACATTGTCTCATAACACTCATTAATAAAGATCCATCTCCCATCCCTGCATCAAAGACTTTTAATGCAGGATATTTAGGTTTTAGCTTTCGAATTATTGGTTTTAAAGCATCAGCAATTTTATTTTTTTCATTTGTAGTAGTTACAAAAAGTAAATATTTTTGCCTGTTATCAAAAAATCTAAAATTCTTCTTCATAAGTATGTAAGTGCTTATTTTTTTGGTGGATAATTTGTTGTTATAAATTTTTTTAGAACTTTAAGAACTCTATCAGCTTCTTCCAATAACATCATATGTCCGCAGTTATCAATAATATCCACTTGACTACCTTCAATCAAATCCGCAAGTTTTTTTCCCTCTTTAACTGGGCACATTTTATCATCGGTTGCTAGTATTGATAGGGTGGGGATTTTTATTTTTTTTGCAGCTTCGAAACCATTTTTGTAGTTATCGCAAGCTCTAAAATCAACCCCCAGAGTATTCTTAATTGTTCTGGTTTTTGCTAACATAGAACCAGTATTTATATGATAAAGACCTGGTACGGGGTGTCCTCCAAAATGACCAGCTGGTCCATGCGCCCAATCCATCATCAATTCTACTGCTTTTGGGTCATCGTTCTCCGCTAAAGATAATAGCTCAGGGTTCATTGGAATTGCACCTGCACCTCCCATAAGACTCAAAGTTTTTATTTTATTAGGATATCTTGCGGTACATTCAACTGTAACTAAACACCCTTGTGAGTGACCAACTAATGATGCCTCTTTGTATCCTACAGCATCTATAACATCATTAATCCAATCAGCCATTGCCTCAATAGATTTTAAACTTTCCCCTCCAGATAAACCATGCCCAGGCATATCTAGTGCCAAAACACTATAACCATGAAAAGCAAAATATCTTGTTTGCAACACCCAGGTCATATGAGTAAGTCCACTACCGTGAACAAATATTATTAAAGGTTTACCCTTGTCGAATGGTCTACCGCCAGTTGATGCGTAGACTTCATGATTATTTACTTTAAATTTCATTGATTGGATACGAGCCTAGGTTTTCTAGCAGCTCTAAATCCATTCTCAAAATCATTCTTAATATCATCAATGTCTTCAATCCCAACAGAAAGTCTAATCATGTCATGAGATAATCCTGCAAATTTCAATGTAGCCTCATCCATTTGAGAGTGAGTTGCTGAAGCGGGGTGAATAACAAGCGTTCTAGTATCTCCAACATTAGCCAAATGAGAAGCTAATTTAACATTGTTAATAAAAGCTTCACCAGCTTCCTTACCACCTTTAATACCAAAGGCTATCATCGAACCTTTGCCATTTGGTAGTAATTTATTTGCTAATTCATGATCAGGATGATCAGGGACACTCGGATGTGAGACCCAAGCAACACTTTCATGTCCTAGTAGATATTTAACCATTTTTTCAGCATTAGCACAATGTTTTTGCATCCTTACTGATAAAGTTTCAATACCCTGTAAAACATTCCAAGCATTTTGTGGACTTAAACAAGGTCCGAAATCTCTCATACCTTCGGCTCTTGCTTTCATAGTAAATGCTGTTGGTCCAAACTCTTCAGCAAAAGATAAACCATGATAACCTTCGTAAGGTTGTGTCATTGTAGGAAATTTATCATTTTGCATCCAATCAAATTTTCCTCCTTCAACAATTATTCCTGCCATTGAGGATCCATGACCAGCCATCCATTTGGTTAATGAGTGAACTACAATATCAGCGCCGTGTTCAATTGGCCGACATAGATAGGGTGTTTGGTATGTTGCATCAATCATCAAAGGTATACCTGCTTCATGAGCAATATTTGCTATTGCTGGCATATCCATCAACTCATTCCCAGGATTACCAACAAGTTCCCCAAAAATTCCTTTAGTATTTTTTTGTATTGCTTTCTTAAATCCTTCTGTATCTCTAGGTTTTACAAAAGTAGTTTTTATTCCAAATTTTGGCAAGGTCAGTCTAAAAAGATTTACTGTACCTCCATATAATTGCGATGAAACAACTAAATGATCTCCAGCCTCACACAATGTCATTACAGCTAGGAATATTGCACTCATTCCTGAGGAAGTTGCTAAAGCTGCTGTACCACCTTCAAGTGACGCAACTCTTTCTTCAAGAACCGCAACTGTTGGGTTTGATATTCGACTATATATGTGACCACCTCTTTCAAGATTAAATAGTGCAGCAGCGTGATCTACGTCATCAAATAAATATGAAGTTGTTTGGTAAATTGGAACTTGTCTAGAGCCAGCATTTTTATGTGGTTGATATCCGGCATGAAGACTTAATGTATCAAATTTGTATGTTTTAGCGTCTGCGCTTTTATTTTTTTTATCTTTCATAAATAATCCTTATTTTTAAATGTTAATAGTTAAGTATCAACATTAATATAAATTGACAATATGACATTTATCAGTATTAATCGCGCCAATCATGACTAAATTTGTTAACAAAAATCAAATTAATAATAATTGGTATGAAATTGATGCTAAAAATGCTGTAATTGGCCGATTAGCAACTATAATTACAAAAATTATAAGAGGAAAAAACAAGACTACATTTACACCTCATATGGATAATGGCGATTTTGTAGTTGTGAAAAATATAGAATATGCAAAATTTACTGGAAAAAAATTTCAGGATAAAAAATATTATCGACACACTGGACATCCTGGGGGAATTAAAGTGACTACACCTGAAAAACTTCATGAAAAAAAACCTGATGAGGCTCTGAAACTGGCTGTTAAAAGAATGCTTCCAGGAGGTGTATTAGGAAGAAAACAACTTTCAAAATTAAAAATTTATTCTGGAAATAATCACCCACATACTGCACAAAATCCAAAAATTATAGAATTAGAAAAATTAAATAATAAAAATTTGGTGCGAAACTAACATGGAAAACGCTCAGTTAAACAATAACAAATCAAAATTAAAATTAGATTTTAAAGATAGTAAGTATGCCACGGGCAGACGAAAAACCTCCATTGCTAAGGTTTGGTTAAAAAAAGGCTCAGGTAAAATTTATGTTAATGGTAAACTCTTTAGTGATTATTTCGTAAGTGAAAATCACAAAATGCAAATAACAAGACCTTTTGATATTATTAATCAACCAACTGCTTATGATGTAAAATGCAGTGTGAGCGGAGGCGGCCACACAGGCCAAGCAGGTGCTATGGTTCATGGTATTTCCAAAGCCTTAGTTTTATTTGATGAAAACCTAAAATCCACCTTAAAAACTCAGAACCTTACTACTAGGGATCCAAGAGCAGTTGAAAGAAAAAAACCTGGTAGAAGAAAAGCAAGAAGAAGCTTTCAATTTTCTAAAAGATAATTTTTTTTTTAATTTAAACTGTTATTATATTCAATGTCTAAGATAAATGTACTAATTGCTGGATCAACGGGTTATATAGGTGTTCAACTTATAAATTTATTAATTAAGCATAAAAAAATTAATATAAAATATTTATGCGGTAATAGTTCTGCGGGTAAAGATATTTCTTCGTATGAAAAATCATTGAGAAACAAAAAACTACCGAAAATTATTAAATTTAATAAACATTTATTGAAAGATGTGGAAATTATATTTACTGCTCTTCCAAATGGTGAAGCACAATTAATTTCAAAAAAACTTTTAAAAAAAAATATCTTAATAGATTTAGCTGCTGACTTTAGACTCGATAAAGCATCCTCATATCTAAAATGGTATAAGAAAATACATAAAGCACCAAATTTAATTAAAAAATCAATCTATTCATTGCCAGAATTAACAGGTGACAAGATAAAAAAATTTCAAATAATTGCATGTCCTGGATGTTATCCAACATCTATTTTATTACCAATTATTCCACTAATTAAAAAAAATTTAATTAGAAAGAATAGTATTATCATAGACTCAAAATCTGGTTATTCAGGAGCTGGAAGGAGTGTGTATAAAAAACATAAAAATAAAAACCTATACGAGTCAATAAGTGCTTATGGAGTAGGATTTCATAGACATAATTCTGAAATTGAACAAATGATTAAAAATTATACAAAAAATAAATTTAAATTTACTTTTACACCTCATTTATCCCCAATGTTTAGAGGAATTCTAACAACAATTTATGTAGATTTAGCAAAAGAAAAAACGATTAGTAACTTATTTAATGAACTAAAAAAATTTTACAAAAAAGAAAAATTTGTAAAAATTGCCAAATTGAATTCATTTGTAAGTACTAATGATGTAATTAATACAAATAATTGCAAAATATCTATTTGCAAATCAAAATATAAAGATAAAGCGATAATATTATCTTCTATTGATAATTTAATCAAAGGAGGGGCTGGACAAGCAATTCAGAATATGAATATTTTAAAAAACTTTGATATAAATGAGGGTTTAAGATGAATAAATATTTATTAATTTTTTTGTTTTTAATAAGCTGTTCTTCAAACAGTGACATAACTCAAAAAAATTTTCAAAATTTAGATTTTTCAAACGATCTAACTTTCGAGGAATTTAAAGAAAAATTAGAGGAATATGCGAAAAGCCAACCTTATCCTAATATAGATAACTAGAATGAAAAAAAATATTAATATTGCTATAGTCGGTTTAGGTCAAATAGGAATTTATCTTTATAACGAATTAAATCTTAAAAAAAATGAAATTGAAAAAAAAACAGGTAAAAAAATTAAGATTGTAGCTATTTCTGCAAAAAGAAGGAATAAAAAAAGACGTTTTTCTATTTCAAAAAAAATTTTTTACAAAAATCCATTGAAAATTTTTGAAAAAGAAAAAATAGATATTTTATTTGAATGTATAGGGTTTTCCGATGGGATATCTAAAAAATTAGTTGAAAAAGCATTAAATAGTAAAGTTCATGTAATTACTCCAAATAAAGCACTAATTTCAAAACATGGAGATAATCTTGCTATATTAGCAGAGAAAAACAAAGTCAATTTGGAGTTTGAGGCTTCAGTGGCTGGCGGTATTCCTATCTTAAGAACTATTAAAGAGGGCTTATCAACCAATAAAATTAATAAAGTTTACGGTATTTTAAATGGCACTACAAATTACATTTTATCTGAAATGGAAAGTTCAAATCAGACATTTGATAAAGTGTTACAGAAAGCACAAAAACTAGGTTTTGCAGAACCAGGTAACCCAAAACTTGATCTAAATGGGTTTGATGCATTTGCTAAAATAAGAATATTATCCGCGCTTTCATTTAATGGAAAAATTTCTAAAAGCAAATGTATCATGGAAGGTATAGAGAATATTAAGCTAGAAGATATAAAAATTGCAAATCAATTAGGTTTAAGAATTAAGTTACTTGGTATTTCTGAAATAATTAATGGAAAATTATTTGAGACAGTACACCCGTGTCTTGTAAGCAAAAAAACCTATATTGGCAATGTCAATGGGGTGATGAATGCAGTTATTACAGAAGGCAAACCTGTAGGACAAAGTGTTTTACAAGGGGAGGGTGCTGGACCCGGCCCCACATCATCCTCTTTATTATCAGATTTGATGTCAATACTAAGAGGAAATATCAAATTTCCTTTCGGTATATCGTCTAAAAAAAGAAAAACTATCAAAACATTTGATATAGATAATTATACAAATTCTCTTTATATTCGATTTGAGGTTAAGGATAAACAGGGTGTTTTATCAAACATTACAAACAGGCTTGCAAAATTTAAAATTTCAGTTGACCGAATAATTCAAACACCTGATAAAAAGCATAAAAAAGCTAGAATTATTATAATTACTCATAAAACTAAGGAGATAAATGCAAAAAAATGTCTTTCTATTTTTAAAATTAATAAAAATATCTTAAAACCTCCTACACTAATCAGATTATATGATTAAGCCAATTAAGGTCTTAAATCTGATTTTTGACCTTTAATTGATTTTAATAAACCATCAAACCTTATTTTGTACTTTGTTGTTAATATTTCGTTTTTAGTAATTGTATATAAGATTATTCTAAATAATATTCTTACTAATAAAGGTAAAAAAATTATTAATGATAATAATTTTCCATATTTTTTTTTGTGAAAATAAAATTTTGACCAAATAAAATGCCATATAAGAATATTAGAAAAACTTTCACTTTCTAAATCGACAGATCTACCTTTAGTTGTAACTTTTATGTCATTAATTTGATATGAAAGATAACCTTTTTTTTTTGCTCTATAGCAATATTCGGTTTCTTCAAAATATAAAAAGAAATTTTCATCAAATTTTCCAATTTTAAGAAAAATATCTTTATCTATAAACATACAAGATCCATGAATAGAGTCAATTTTACCCAATTCTAAGTTCTCATTAATTTGTTTATGACTTTTTTGTTTCACATCTAAAAATCTTGGCCCTAAGGCAGCAAAATTATTTTTTTTTGTCTTAGCAAAATCAAGAAAAATATTCAAATCTTCAAAATTAAATTCAAGATCGGGACTTATTTGTAAAAAATATTTAGTTTTAATTTTTTCTACTGCATAATTTAATGCTGAACTTACGCCGTTATTTTTTTTTAAATATACTGATATATGCTTATATTTTTCTTCAATATCTTTTTTGAGTTCATAATCTTGTGAATTATCTATTACTATTGTTTTTATAGTTGAAGGGATTTTCTTAATAAAATCATATATTATCTTTCCACTTTTATAAGTAATAATTACAATTGTTATTTCGTTCATATTTTAATTTTATTTAAAGCATTATTTTTAAATAAATTTGCTTCTTGTATATATCTTCTTACCATTTGAGTTGTTTTATGACCTGTCATTGCCATAATGCTTCTTTCATCTGCACCAATTTCAGCTGTTGATGTTGCAAATCCAGATCTTAAACTATGACCTGCGTATTTTGTTTTATCCAAACCGGCTAATAGAGCATATTTTTGAATTGTTAAAGCTACTGTTTTATCAGATATATTGAATATTTTACCGTTGTTAATTTTGGCATGTGTTATCCATTCTTTTAAAGATATAACGGGACAATAGATTTTATTTTCGAAGTAGGGGATTGCTTTAATCATTCCTATACCAGTCTGGTCTGTCTTTGACCTTCTTACCAAAATCTTTACTCCTTCATTCACGAAATCAATATCTTTATACTCAATTGACACTAATTCTGATCTTCTAAAGCCGCCTGCAAACCCAATTAATAATAATGCTCGATTTTGATACTTTTTATACTCATTTTTACTTTGATCTATAACATTAATAATTAATTTTAAATCATTGATTAATAATGGTTTTTTAGATATTTGTTTAACTCCCATCTTTCTTTTTATTCCCATTAAATTTTCAGCAATAATTGGATGTTTTGTATCGATATAATGCCCTTTTAATCTATGAATTATTTTTATTGAGGCTAATCTTCTTTTTAAAGTGCTAAATTTACTAAATACACTTAAGTGTGTAAGATATAATGCTATTATTTTTGGATCAGTTGGTAATGAATTAAAACCATTCTTTTTACAAAACTCTGTAAAATCTTTAAAATCTGCTTGATAAGCTCTCAAAGTGTTGTGAGCTTTTGAATTTTTTAAATTTTTTAAAGTTTCTAATTCTAGGTTTTTTAGATCTGTAATTAAATCATTCATACAATTTTCCGATAACCATTAATTATCGGAAATAATATATTAAGTGATTTTTAATGTCAATAGTTTAAATTGTAAAATTATGGGTTCGATTGATGGAGAAATTCCTGCAATTTGGTTTTTAATAAGCTCAATAGGATTTATTTTTTTGAGTATTATTCAATATCGAAATACTGGTAAAAGCTTCAACACAATATTCTTATCTATTATGGCAATTATATTTTTAGCTAGTTACCTAATTTTGCTTAACAAATAGAAAGTTATCACCGTAATTCACAGATAAATATCAGAATTTAGAAAAATCAACTATTTAGTGATACCCTATTTAATTCTACTTTGTTAAAGTACTTGTGAATTAAGAGGCAACTCTTAACTGGCCAATTGGAGAAAAGCCGAGAGGTACAATTCCAGGGGGCAGAAAGCTTCACAAAGCATCGCTGAACATGTGGAGCGGGAGGCATGGCGGTAGCGCATCAACGACGTGCCAAAACAACTGTTCTTTGCACCTTTAAAAGTGCAAGGAAACAGGGGTTTTTTAAAAAATGATACTCAAAGGCACCAAATTTCAAATAAAAGTCTGGAAATTTCTCAAAACAATACCAAAAGGTAAGGTTAAAACCTACAAACAAGTGGCTATTAGTATTAAAAACCCTAGATCAGCTCGTGCTGTGGCTAATGCATGTGCTAAAAACCCATATGCTCCAAAAATACCTTGTCATAGAGTGATTAGATCAGATGGTACTCTTGGAGGCTATTCAGGCAAGGGTGGAATAAAACAAAAACTCAAATTACTTAAATCTGAAAAAGTTGCGATTTAGCCCTATTTGAAAGCTTTTTTACGTTAAAAAAGTGAGTAAAATCAACGTTTTTTGATATTTTTACGTAATTTCTCCCTAAATAATCCAATTCACCCTTCAGTTGTACCATATATAAACCTATAGTTAAATTTGACCCCTCTACAGCGGTTTAAATGGTATATTCAATTAGTGCATCGCTCTATTATTAAACCTTATCAACGGTTTTACACTAACCTATTTTTATGAAATTTTCATAACCACAATCTGTAAAAAGCCCCTATTTTAAAGGATTATTTGATGTTTTTTATAATTTGCCAAAAATTGTATCTCTTCCACAGGATATATATGTAATGTGATATTAAATAATTCAAAAATTTATAATAATTAATTTAATTATATAATATATAAAATTCAATAAATACAATTATTTAATATAAATACTTAATGTAACACTTTAAATATTAGTAAACAAATGATACATATTATTTAATCTTTGTAATTAAGTTCTCTCTTCTTGAAATGTAGATACCACTGAATACAATAATGAATAAACCAAAGAAAGTCCAGCTATCTGGAAAATCATTAAAAAAATAATACCCAATAATTATATTTGTAATTATCTCAAAGTAACTAAATGGGGCCAATTTGGAGGCGTCAGCGTATTTAAGAGATAATATTAGGAATAGATGCCCTATACAGGCAAATATGCCTATCGCAGCCATCATAGACCACTGGTTTAGGCTAGGCTTAACCCACACAAATGGCATTACAATGGATATAATTATGGCCCCTACTACACCAGTTAACAATAAAGTTAATAAAGGATTGTCTGAAGTACTTAGTTTACGAGTGATAATTAAATAGAACCCATACATTACTCCTGTTCCAAATGCAGCTATACTTGCTAAATTGATCTCAACAAAGCCTGGTCTTATAACTACCAAAGAACCAATAAAACCTATAATTACGGCTGACCATCTTTTAAAACCAACCTTTTCTCCTAAAAAAATTGGAGAAAAGGCTGTAACAATTAAAGGTGCAACAAAAGCTAAAGTTAATGCTTTTGCTAAAGAGATTACTGAAATTGCATAAAAAAAACAGATATTAGCTATTAAAAGAATTAGACCTCTTAAAAATTGTAATTTTGGTTTATCTGTCCAAACAAGATTTACTCTAAAAAAGAAAAACATAATTGGTAGAGTAAATACTACTGTAAAAAAATACCTTGCCCATGTAATTTGTAAAACAGGAAGATCTGCACTCAAATATTTCGCAAATCCATCCATAATTGGAAGCATTACCCATGCTAAAAGATTGAAAGTTATAGCCTTCATGAACTTAAAGGATATAGATTAATTAAAGTATTTTAAAGCAAAGAATACAACAATTGGAATTGTTAAGAAGGAAATTAAAGTTGAGGTTACAATAGTGCTGGCAATACTATCGACTACTTTTTTCGGCGAATACATGCTTCCAACTAAATAATTGAGTATAGCACTTGGCATAGCACTTTGTATCAGTAACACGCCAGCTGCTAGCCCCGATAAATTAAAATTATATATGATAATATAAGCAATAACAGGTCCTAATAGAACTCGCCAAATAGACATTATTATTGAGTTTTTAAATGAAAATTTAAATCGTGTTAGTGCTATGCCTAATGACATTAAAACTAAAAAAATTGTAGCATAGGTTAATAAAAAAGTTGTATTTTCTAAAAATATTGGAGTTTCGATTTCAAAATATAAGAAAATAATAGATACGATTATCGCATAAACTGGTGGACTTTTTAACAATATATCTAATGAAAATTTTTTTTTTGCTAGAAATACACCTAAGGTAAAATGGAATAAAATAATTACTGATGCCACCGCAGATGCAACACCTAGACCTTGAGTACCGTATGCAAAAAGACAGATTGGAACACCCATATTACCGGTATTGGGTAATATTAACGGAGGTAGTTCCATAGAAAGGTCTTTTCTAAGTAAGAAAAGTAATATTAAACCGATAACAGCAAAACCAGCTATCATAATAATTGCATAAATAAAATAACTTATGAAAATATCTAAAGTAATTCCTGTTGTAGTAACTGTATAAAAAATCATGGCAGGTGTACCTATATTGCCTGCGAAATTTGTAATGAAATTAGTATCAAATTTTGGGTTTTTTTTACCTAAATAATAGCCAATACCAATTACAAAAAAAACTGGAAATATTACTTCAAATATTTTGATATAAATTTCCATATCACCAAACTTTTCTTCTTGATATTAATTTATCATTTTCGTTCAGCTCATCGTATTTTCTTGTGTGTTTATCGGAAATAATCAATTTTGATTTTTTATAATAATTATATGTTTCACTTAATTTCCAGTCTTTTTCCTCAAATTTATTACCATCAGAATTTACAACATATATATCATAGTTTTTATCCTTAAAATAATTAGTAAGACTCCCTACTCCACTTTCAAGTTTCCATACATCTAATTTGGTATTAATTTTTTTACCGTCCATATAATCTAGAAAAATTCGACTATTAATTAAAAAACTTGAGGTTCTAATATGTGGGTTTGGAAATCCTTTAAAAAACTTTTTATAAATTATTTTTTTTAACCAATATGAGATTATTTTATAATTTTTTTTCAGAACAATAGAAGCAACTAAACTTTCATTTGATGCTGAAGTCCCAATTAATGTAATATCGTCTTTAAACTTCATCAGTTTATTTAACCAATCATCACAAATTGGAAAAGAATGACTGTTCAAAAATAAAATATCTCTCTCATTGTACTTTTCTGCTATCCTTTTATAACTACCAAAATCATAATCATTTTTGGTTTCATAATCTACAAATGAAATAAAATTTAAATCACTTAAATTTTTTTTGATTTCTTCAATTCTAACATTGTTGAATAGTTTAAAACAGATTAATAGGTCATGGTCATATCCTGATTTAAATTTGAAATAATTTTTTTTAAAATTATTTAGAGTTTCCAGTTCATCAAATTTAGTAAATAGATATGAAACCAATAATTTTTTTTTCATTCTTATTTAATCTTATATTTATAAAAATATTTTACGTAGATAAAATTTAACTTAGTAATAATTAAATTAAGGCAATAATTTAAATCTTTAATTGGATCTTTAAGCTCACCTTTAAATTTTGTGTCTGATTTCATTATAAATCTTTTGAAAAACTTAATTGTCATTCCCCATTTTAACAAAAATATCTTTCCGCCTTTACTTCCTGACTCAGTTATGATCTTTGTGTTCCCTTTATATTTTCGCGTTACAATAGATCCAAAGTGATAAACTTTAAAATTATTAATACCTTTAAAAATACGCACACCTAATTTCCATAATTTCATATTTAAATCTGGATCTGATCCAGTTCCAGGATAAAATTCCTCACTAAAACCTTTTACTTTATTCCAAATATCTCTGTGAATTAAGTGTGGTGCCCATGTTGATCCTTGAAAATCATAATAATTATATTCTTTATAATTTGATAAAAATTTTTTCTCATCAAAATCTTCAAAAGTATTTCCACAATCAAAATCAATTTGACCTCTGTGCATCATTGTTCCAGATAAATAGAATAGATTATGACCTATTTTATCAATTTCGTTTTTTAGAATTAAGTCCCAATCAGGACAAAAATAAAAATCATCATGAGCGTACAAAATGTATTCTTTTTTTGACTCTTTCGCTGCAAGATTCATACCTTTACAGATACCTGAATTATCTTTTGTGTAAGTGAATTTTATATTATTTTTTTTTAAATATTCCAATGTTCCATCTGTTCCAACATTAACATGAGGTATAATTTCGTGATTATATTTTGAATTTTTCTGAATACTTTCTATACATAGTTTAAGATAAGATAGATTATTCAAAGTTGGAATGATTATTGAAAACATTATTATTTATTCAATATTCTCATTTATCTTTTTAATTAGATTTCCTTTTACAATCTTGTTACATACATCAATTGAATTTGAGAAACCAAAGTAATCGGTTCCTCCGTGACTTTTAACAACTGGGGCATCAAGACCTATAAAAATTGCACCATTATATAATCTTGGGTCTAATCTTTTCTTAAATTTTCTTAAATTTGATATATTTAAAAGCGATGAAAGTTTACCTATAATAGATCCTGAAAGAGCTTGTTTGAGCTCACTGGTTATGAAATTTGCTGTACCTTCAGCGGTTTTCAAAGCCACATTTCCGGTAAAACCATCAGAAACTATCACATTAACATCTCCATTCATAAGCTCATTACCTTCAATATAGCCAGCAAAATTATAAGTGTCAGATTTTTTGTTATTCATAATTTGAAAGGTTTCTTTTATTGTCTCATTCCCCTTTAATTCTTCAGATCCAATATTTAAAAGGGCTACATTTGGATTTTCTTGAGGATATAGAGATTTATAAAGCGAAGCTCCCATGATTGAAAAATCAACTAAATTTTTTGCGCTGCATTCTATGTTTGCTCCGAGATCAAGAACAACGCTCATGCCTTTTTTGTTTGGCCATAATGCCGATAGGGCTGGTTTGTCGATGTTTTCAATCATCTTTAGATTTAATTTTGAGATAACTAAAAGCGCACCCGTATTTCCAGCAGATATAACAATATCAGACTCTTTTTTTTTTACACTTTCTATGGCTAGCCACATACTCGTATCTTTACCTCTTTTTGCTGCCTCAAGAGGACTGTCAGTACTTTTAACTGCATTTTCTGTATCTATAACTTCATAAAAATTTTTATCAATTTTAGAATTGAGGTCATTCTCAATTATATTTTTTTTACCAAAAATTCTAAAAAAATTTTCTTTATTTTGTTTATGGTTATGAATTATTCCATCTATAATTTTTTTAGGTGATCCATCTCCCCCCATTGCATCAACTGCAATTTTAATTAAATTATGCATTTTAAAAAATATTTATAATTACTCTTTTGGATCTAAGACTTGTCTGCCTTTATACATACCTGTTTTTAAATCAAGATGATGAGAAAGTCTGTACTCTCCTGATTTTTTGTCCTCAACAACATTTTTTGATGAAAATCTCATGTTTTGAGCTCTTCTCATCCCCGTTCTTGAAGGTGTCTGTTTTCGTTTTGGAACCGCCATAGTTAGCTTTTAATTACACTTTTTATATAAGAATTTAAAGTGTTTTTTTTGAGAGAATTTAAAAAATTTTCAAAATAATCCAAATAGAATGGATTATTTTCAGAATTTAAAGTGTAATTTTTGATTATTTCTTGTTTTTGCTCTTTTTTTAAATCTTCCCAGAAATGGAACTTATCAATCATATCATGAAATAAATTTATATAATCTTTCATTTTTTTATTTATCGATTGGTCACCATACCCGATTTCTCTAATACTTAATTCTAATTGTCTAAAAATAAAATCATATATTTCTTGAAGTATCTTTTTGTTATCTTTATTTTTAAAAACTTTAAAAAATATAGCAAAATGTAATAAAAAAAAAGTCAATCGATCTGAAAATACATCTTGTTTTTTAAAATTTTTGTATAGGTCTTTATTTCTAGCTAATTCAATTAATTTATTATAAAGATGTATGTAAGATTTTTCCATGAAAAAAATATTATTGATAATTTCTATATTTGTATTTTTGACAAATTGTACTTTTAAAAAAAGGGTAGACCATCATGGTGTACATCTATTAAAGAAAAAAAGTGATATGGTAATTGTAGCAGAAACTAATAAAAATGACATTATAAAATTACTCGGACCTCCTTCAGTAAAAAGTACATTTAATAATGATTTATACTTCTATATTGAAAGAAAAACAACTACCGGAAAATTGGTTAAGTTAGGTAAAAAAAAATTTTTAGAAAATAATGTTTTGGTTTTGGAAATTGATAATAGGGGAATTTTATCAAAAAAAGAATTTTATGATTTAAATAAAATGAAAAAGATTAAAATTGTATCAAGTGAAACATCTGTAGATTATAAAAAACAAAGTTTTATTTATCAGTTTTTATCTAGTATGAGACAGAAAATTAACGATCCTTTAGGTAAGCGAAAAAGAGATTAACCTGCTATTACTGCCAACAACATAAGAGCAACAATATTTGTAATCTTAATCATTGGATTAACAGCTGGGCCTGCAGTGTCTTTATAGGGATCACCAACAGTATCACCTGTTACTGCTGCTTTATGGGCTTCAGAGCCTTTTCCACCATGGTTTCCGTCTTCGATATACTTTTTAGCATTATCCCAAGCTCCACCTCCGGCTGTCATTGAGACAGCAACAAATAGACCTGTTATAATTACACCAAGTAGCATTGCACCAACAGAAGCTAAAGCAGCTACTTGGCCACCAATTGCAAAAATTATAAAATATAAAACTATTGGAGACAAAACAGGTAATAAAGATGGAATGATCATTTCTTTGATTGCTGCTACAGTTAATAAATCAACCAATTTAGCATAATCAGGTTTTTGTTTCTTTTTCATTATTCCTGGATATTTTTTGAATTGTCTCCTAACTTCTATAACAACAGCACCACCTGCTCTACCTACAGCCTGCATTCCCATAGATCCAAATAAATATGGTAACATACCACCAATTAATAAACCTACAACAACATATGGATTTGATAAATCAAAAGTTACAACTATACCCTCAAGCTTAGAGCCAGCTACTTTTGAAAAATGTTTAATATCCTCAGTGTAAGCAGCGAAAAGAACAAGTGCACCTAATCCAGCTGAACCGATAGCATATCCTTTAGTTACTGCTTTAGTAGTGTTACCCACAGCATCCAAAGCATCAGTTGTTTTTCTTACATTGTTAGGTAGTTTTGACATTTCTGCTATACCACCTGCGTTATCAGTGACAGGACCGTATGCATCTAAAGCAACTACCATTCCAGCTAAGGCAAGCATTGTTGTTACTGCAATAGCTATACCATATAGACCTGCAATATGATTAGTAAGTAATATACCAGCTACAATAATAAGAGCTGGAATTGCTGTAGCTTCTAATGAAATTGCTAATCCTTGTATTACGTTTGTTCCATGGCCAGTAGTTGAAGAGCTTGCAACGCTTCTAACAGGTCTATAACCAGTTCCAGTATAATATTCTGTAACCCAAATTAATAATCCTGTAATAAGCAAACCAATTACCCCACAATAATACAAGCTCATGCCTGAGAAAGATTTGTTATTTAAATTGTAGGAATTTTCTAAACCAAGAACATAATCTGTAACAGGGTAAAGAATTATAAGGGATGAAATAGCAGAAACAACAAATCCTTTATACAAAGCATTCATAACATTTTTACTTTTGCCTAATTTTACAAAAAAAGTTCCAATTATAGATGTTAATATACAAGCCCCACCAATAGTTAAGGGATAAATCATCATGGTCATATCATTCGGAAAAAATATTGACGATAAAACCATGGTTGCAACTATTGTTACAGCATAAGTCTCAAATAAATCAGCAGCCATTCCCGCGCAATCACCTACATTATCTCCTACGTTGTCAGCAATTACTGCAGGATTTCTTGGATCATCTTCTGGAATTCCTGCTTCAACTTTACCAACTAAATCTGCACCTACATCTGCACCCTTTGTAAAAATTCCACCTCCAAGTCTAGCAAAAATTGAGATTAAAGAAGCACCAAAACCTAAAGCAACAAGTGCATTTACAATTTCTCTTTCATCAACATTAAATTTTAATAATAAATAATAATAAACTGCAATGGCTAACAGAGCTAATCCAGCAACCAACATGCCAGTTACGGCACCAGATTTAAAAGCTACTGATAGTCCCTCTGATAAACCTTTCCTAGAGGCTTCAGCAGTTCTAACATTTGCTTCAACTGAAACTAGCATCCCAACGTAACCTGCTATACCAGACAAGGCAGCTCCCAATAAATATCCCAAGCCAACTAAAGGACTAAAAGCAATGCTCACAATAACTAAAACTACTACACCTACTATTGCAATCGTTTTATACTGTCTGGCTAAATAAGCTTTTGCACCAATTTGAATTGCGGATGCAATTTCTTGCATTTTAGAATTACCTGCACTTGAATTTAAAATATTTTTTCCAGTAAAAAAACCGTAGATAATTGATAAAAAACCAGCAAAGATTGTATACAATAATATTGTTTCGACAGATGAATTCATAAAAACTTTAATTAAGTAGTTGGTTATTAATTATTAAAATCCGCACAATACAAAAAAGAAGATAAAAGGCAATGATTTCTTTTAAAATTTATGAATATAACCTTTAGTTTTTAGCTTAATTTTCATCCCTTTTTGATCTAAAATTTCAGGTTTAGTTAATGGAGAACAAATTTTTCCAATTTTTGAAATTTTAACACCTAAAGATTTAGCAATATTCGAAATGATTCTGTCTTTTGAAGGTTTTGCAGTAAATAAGATTTGATAATCGTCTCCATTCGATACACAAAACTCCTTCTTAATCTTTTTTAAAGAAATTAATTTCTTAAGTTTACTAGAAATCGGAACTCTTTCAATAAGTATTCTAAATGATAGTTTCTGTTTATTGATTAATTTTTCTAAATCCGAAATAAGTCCATCAGATATATCAATAGAAGTATTAGCAAAAATATTTAATTTTCTTGAAAATTTCAAATGTAACGACGGTTGATAAAACTTATTTTCAAAATATTTTTTTAATTCATTGTTTACTTTAATTTTTTTTTTTAAAATATTTAGACCAATAAAACTATCTCCTAGATTACCAGTCACATATATATCATCATTTAATTTTGCATTGTTTCTTGTAATTATTTTTTTTGAATAACCAATTGTAGTTATAGTAAAACTAAGTTTTTTTGAAAAAACAGTATCACCCCCACCTAAAAAAATATTATATTTTTTCTGTTCTTGACGAAGTGATATTAAAATTTTTTTTAGATTAGATTTATTAAAAGACTTTCTATTACCAGCACCAGCAATAAAATAATATTTTGGGGTTACTCCTTTACAAATTAGATCTGATATAGAAGATCTAATAATTTTTTTCATAACTAATTCCGGTTTTCTAAAACCGATAAAGTGTGATCCTTCGATATAAGTATCGACTGATATCACGGCTTTTTTTGACTTATCAAAAAAAACATCATCATTTAGATCTAGTGAACTATTATTGTGAATTGCTAGTTTTTTAAGATAATTATTGATAATTTTTGTCTCATTCATTTTAGGATCTCAATTTCTTGCCTAATTTATCTATCAGTGCATTTAAATACCTGGTTTGTGAAAATTCTATAAAAAAATTTGATGCATCAAGATACTCTTTTATTATTATATTAATAGAAATATTAGGCTTATATAAAATTTCATACGTAAACGATTTTAAAATTACTTGAAATACTTTATCCATTTTTTCAAAATTTAGTTCATTCCCAAAAGTTTTTTTAATTTCTTCAATTAGAACCTCTTCCCTTTCTATAGTTCCTAAAACTATATCTTTAATAAACTTTTTAAACCTATGCTTAGGAAATAATAATTGAGCTTCATTATTGAAGAAATTTCCATATAATTTTTGAATAATAATAACTCTAGGATTATTTTTAGGGCTAAATGTGGTTCTCATTATTGGGTTAGAACCGATAAAACAGCTTTTGTTGCTTCAGCACCTTTTTTTTTTCTCACTTTAGCTTGTTTGAAATTTAAACAAGTAATTATACCATTTCCAATTGGTTTTTTATTGTCTACAGATAAATTCATAATTGCATTAATTGAGGACTGACTAATAAAATCAAAATGAGGAGTTTGTCCTTTTATTACACATCCTAAAGCGATGAAAGCATCATACTTTTTAATATTTTTTTTAATTGTGAGAGGAATTTCAAAAACACCTGGTACTTCTATTATATTCACATTTGAGCTTTTTGGTATAAGTCTTTTTGAACTTGATAATAATCCCTTGGATATATCTTTATAATAATTAGCTACTACAATTAAAAATTTTTTTTTCATTAAATTTTTGAATAGTCTTTAACCTCTTTTTTTTTGCCAGGATGAGTTGGGGCACCTAGAAATGCAGGACCAACTGTTTGCGCATATTTCCAAAGTGTACCTGATCCAAAATCAGATTTTCTAGCCTTCCATTTTCTTCTTCTTGAAGCTAATTGTGTTTTAGTTAATCTAACATTGATTGTTCCCCTCTTAGCATCAATATCAATTACATCACCATTACGTAAAAGAGCAATCGGTCCTCCCAAAGCAGCTTCAGGCCCTACATGTCCAACACAGAAACCTCTTGTTGCACCTGAAAATCTTCCATCAGTTATCAAAGCAACTTTTTCTCCTTTACCTTGACCATAAATTGCACCCGTTGTTGAAAGCATTTCTCTCATACCTGGTCCCCCTACTGGTCCTTCATATCTAATAATAATTACATCACCATCTTTATATTTTCTGCTTTGAACTGCTTTCATCGCACTTTCTTCATTATCAAAACATCTTGCTCTTCCAGTAAATTGTAATTTTTTTAGACCTGCAATTTTTACAATACCACCCTCGGGAGCTAAATTTCCTTTTAATCCTACAACACCTCCATCAGGTGACAACGGTCTGTTATAAGCTCTCAATACTTTTTGTTTTGGGTTAAACTTAATTCCTTTAAGATTTTCTTTCATTGTCTTACCCGTGACTGTCATGCAGTTTCCATGAATATAACCACCGTCATAAAGAGTTTTTAACAGCATAGGTACACCACCAGCTAACCACATATCCTTAGCTACATATTTTCCACCTGGTTTTAAATCTGCAAGATAAGGTGTTTTTTTAAAAATTTTTGCAACATCCATTAAATCAAACTTAATTCCTGCTTCATTTGCAATTGCTGGCAAATGTAACGCTGCATTAGTTGAACCGCCTGTTGCAGCAACTATAGTTGCGGCATTTTCTAATGCTTTTCTTGTAACTATATCTCTTGGTTTAATTTTTTTTGCTAATAATTCCATTACCATTCTGCCACTTGCTTTTGCATATTTATCCCTTTCTTCATATGGAGCAGGTGTCCCTGCTGAATAAGGTAAAGCTAAACCAATTGCCTCTGATACACAGGCCATTGTATTAGCAGTAAATTGACCACCACAAGCTCCAGCTGTAGGACATGCGACTAACTCCAATTTTTTTAACTCTTTTGCAGACATTTGACCTGACGAATGTTTTCCAACTGCCTCAAAGACATCAACAACAGTTACATCTTTGCCTTTATATTTGCCTGGGAGTATTGATCCACCATAAATAAAAACACTAGGAACGTTTAATCTGACCATTGACATCATTAATCCTGGTAAAGATTTGTCGCATCCTGCAATACCAACTAATGCATCGTAACAATGACCTCTTACAGTTAATTCAGCACTATCTGCTATAACTTCTCTTGAAATGAGAGAAGATTTCATTCCCTCATGACCCATTGCAATACCATCAGTAACTGTAATTGTACAAAATTCCCTAGGAGTTCCTCCTGAAGTTCTTACACCTTTTTTAACTGATTGAGCTTGTCTCATTAAAGCAATATTGCAAGGAGCAGCTTCGTTCCATGTAGAAACAACTCCTACGAAAGGTTTTGATACATCTTTCTCAGTTTCACCCATTGCATAATAAAAAGATCTATGAGGAGCTCTATCTGGTCCTAACGATGTGTGTCTACTTGGTAAATTCCTCTTATTAAATTTCCGCATTATAAACTTTCAATTGTTAAAGATATTTTTTTGATATCATTTTTTAGGTTACTATAGTTAGTTTTTTCTTGTTCAACAATATTTTTTGGTGCCCTATCGACAAATCCTTTATTAGATAATCGTTGTGAAATCTTATCTAATTCATCTTGGTATTTAGTTTGTCTTTTTTGTAAATTTTCTTTTATTAAACTTAAATCAACATTTTCATCAAAATAAATCTTGAATATATCACCTGAAATTACAAGAGTTGCAGAGGGACGATCTTGGTCTTTTTCAAAAAAATTATTGATACGACCAAGTTTTTTTAAGATTATTTCATTATTATCCAACAAAGATCGATTTTTTTTAGCTATCTTGTTCATAGAAAGATCTATAAATGAACCTGGGCTAACATTTAACTCATTTTTAAACGATCTAAGTTCTGAGATAATATTGATGATTTTCTCAACATCTTTTTGAGATTTATCTTTTTTAATTTTACCTGAAGGCCAGTTTTTATACATGAGGAAGTTCTTATTCGATTTATCAAACTTGTTTTTTAACCATATTTCCTCTGTAACAAATGGGATAAATGGATGAAGCACGATAAGTATTTGTTTAAAAACATAAGCTGATACTTCTTTTACCTCATTTTTTGACTTTTCATCATCTGAATAAAGGATTGTTTTTGATAATTCTATATACCAATCACAATATGAATGCCAAGCAAATTGATATGCATTTTTTGCTGCCTCATCAAATCTGTAGTCTTTAATATTTTTTTGAATTTTATCTTTAATTTCTATTAATTCAGAATAAATCCATTTATTAATATTTAAATTTATTTTTGGGGTTTTGTCAGTCTTTTTAAAATCACACTTATTTGAAATTAAAAAATTATTAGCATTCCATAATTTATTTAAAAAATTTCTATACCCTTTCACTCTATCCTCAGAGAGTTTAACATCAGTTCCAGGAGAGGCCATTGAAAGTAATGTAAATCGTAAAGCATCTGCGCTATATTTTTCAATTAAATCTAAAGGATCAATAACATTACCTTTGGATTTAGACATTTTTTGTCCTTTTTCATCTCTTACTAAAGCGTGAACATAGATGTCTTTAAAAGGTTCTTTATTAAGAAATTCCATTCCAAACATAATCATTCTTGCAACCCAGAAAAAGATTATGTCAAAACCAGTAACTAAAACTGTCGTTGGATAAAACTTATTTATAAAATCTTTTTTATCTGGCCATCCTAAAGTTGCAAATGGCCATAAACCAGAAGAAAACCAAGTATCTAACACGTCAGGATCTCTAACTAATTTTACTTCTTTTTTATAATATTTCTTAGCTTGTTTGCTTGCATCTCTTTCATTTAATGCAACGAATATTCTATTATCAGGTCCATACCACGCTGGAATTTGATGGCCCCACCACAATTGTCTCGACACACACCAAGGCTCAATGTTATTCATCCATTGAAAATAAGTTTTAGACCAGTTATTTGGAAAAAAGTTTGTTTTTTTTGATTTAACAATTTTTTTTGCTTTAACTGCCAACTTTTTTGCATCAACAAACCATTGCTCAGTTAAAAAAGGCTCAATAACAGAATTAGATCTATCTCCATATGGAACTTTATTTTTTATATTTTCCTCTTTAACAAAATAATCTTTTTCTTTAAGTTCATTTAATATTTTTTTACGTGCATCAAATCTATCTAATCCTACATAATCTTTTGGTGCATTATCGTTTATTTTACCTTCTTCTGTGAAAACATTTATAATCGAGAGTTTGTTTCTTTGCCCTACATCATAATCATTAAAATCATGTGCAGGGGTAATTTTTAAAGCTCCCGTTCCTTGTTCTGGATCTGCATAATTGTCTTTTATAATTTTAATTTTTCTACCTACAATAGGTACAGTGACTGTTTTACCAACAAAATTTTTATATCTTTTATCTTTTGGATTAACTGCAATAGCTGTGTCTCCAAGCATAGTTTCAGGCCTTGTTGTGGCTATAGTGATAAATTCAGATGATTTATCTATTGGATACTTAATGTAGTATATCTTAGAGTTCATTTCTCTTTGATCTACCTCTAAGTCTGAAATTGCAGTTTTTAATACTGTATCCCAATTTACTAACTTTTCTGCTTTATAAATTAATTTCTTTTTATGTAATCCAACAAATACTTTGATTACAGATTTTGATAAGTTTTCATCCATCGTAAACGCATTCCTTGACCAATCACATGAACATCCAAGTTTCTTTAATTGATTAATTATAATATCACCATATTCGTTTTTCCATTCCCAAACTTTATTTATAAATTTTTCCCTTCCTAATGAAACTTTGTCTAAATTTTCTTTTTCAAGTTTTCTTTCCACAAGGGCTTGGGTAGCTATACCAGCGTGATCGGTTCCTGGTTGCCACAGTGTTTCATAATTATTCATTCTATAATATCGGACTAAAAGATCTTGAATAGAATTATTCAAAGCATGGCCCATATGTAAACTGCCAGTAACATTTGGTGGGGGAATGACTATTGAGAATTTTTTTTTATTTTTTTTTGGTTTAAATAATTTGTGTTTTTCCCAATAAGAATAAATTTTACTCTCTACACTTAAATGTATATACTTTCCATTATTCATAAAAATTTTATAATTTTATAATCTAATTTTTTGATAAATTGATACATTTATTAAAACATCATAGTTTTATTAAGGGTTGTTAAAATTAAACAATATATCAAAAAAAGAAATATTCAAAATTATATTTATATTTTATTAAAATTTAAAATTGTGACTTAATTAAATTTTTTTGATTTAAGAATTTTTTTGTCAATTAAGAAAAAAATTATTGAATTAAAAAAAAATCTTATTGCGTAAATTATGTGTAATTGCGATCTTTCATCTCCATATTTAGTTCTTATAAAAATTTCTTTAATTTTCATTTTATTATGCATACATAAGAATCTAAAATCTTGATCAAAATTAAAATTATTGGCTAAAAATTTAAATTTCCTATCTTTAAGAAAACTTAAATTATAAGCCCATAGACCAGTATGAGCATCTGTAAAATTTGAATTAAATAAAAAATTAAATATTTTAGTAAGTATAATATTTCCTAACATTTTATAGATTGGCATTCCCCCTTTTTTGACGCTACTTAATCCTTTTAAAAGACGAGAGCCTGTGACTGCACCAGTAAATTTTGAGTCTTTTTTAGTAAAAAATTTCAATAATTCTGGAATATAATTTGGATTATATTGTCCGTCACCGTGTATCATGACTGCATAATCACATTTTTTTTTTATCGCAAAATTTAAACATTTTTTAATATGAGATCCATAACCCAAATTATATTTGTTAAAATTTACATAAATCTTATTACTTTTTATCTTTTTTATATAGTTTACTGTGTCATCATTCGAATAATCGTCACTAATAAGTATTTTAACCTCAAAATTTTTTAATTTTTTAATCGGGATCTGATTATAAACATCTATAATTCTGTGTGAGGCTTTGTAAGAAATGATAAAAATTAGTAATTTTTTTTTTTTTATTTTTTTCATTTAGATTTTTAACATCGATCTTAAGGAACTCATATCTAATAATCAATGAACTATCTGTCAAATATTCCAAGTTTAGTAAGATAATTTGAGTACATTTAAATAATGTCCAGCAAATTATTGAGTAATTTAAATTTTGTTTAAAGATTCATTTTTTTTATTTTTTTAAATATTTTTTAGATATCATTAAATTATGATTTAATGGTATTATAGATTATTAATCTTGTAATAAAAAAAAACGTTGATAATACTATTTTAGAATATTATTGATCATTTGTGGCAACGTGGCGGAATGGTTACGCAGAGGATTGCAAATCCTTGTATCCCGGTTCGATTCCGGGCGTTGCCTCCATAAAAATTGTCTTGTTTTAGTTTTAAAAAAAAGTAAGTTGGATTTTTATATTCCTCGGTAGCTCAGTTGGTAGAGCAGTTGACTGTTAATCAATTGGTCGCAGGTTCGAGTCCTGCCCGAGGAGCCAAATTTAACCGACCTTAGTCGCTGTTTGATTATTTGCTTGAAGAGATTTATTAAACTTAATTTTTTGATCTGCTGTTAATTCTGAATAAACTTTAGTCAAAAAATTATAGTTTACATTAAGATGCCCTTCCTGAGACTTCTCTAAATTAAGTAAATATTCTGAAAAATCCTCAAAGAAATAATTGATCGGTACTTTTAAATAGTTTGAAAGCTGTAATAATCTTATTGAACTTACTCCGTTGGTGCCTTTCTCATACTTTTGAATCTGCTGAAAGGTGACATTTATTGCTTTCGCGACTTTTGTTTGTGTTAAACCTAATGCTAGTCTTCTAAGCTTTAGTTTGTTACCTAAATGCTTATTAAAATTATCTTCCATTAAGACCCCTCTTAATTTTATTAAAATAAGATTGAACAAGTTTTTAAACTTACCTGCAACTAAATTATTTTTTATTTTTATAAGAAAAACCTATTATCTAGAATTTATGTCAAGCAATTCTTGAGATATTATTAGACAAATTAAGCTTGAATTTACTGATATCTATAGTATCTGGCTTAAAAAAAGTTTTGTCCTATCACTCTTTGGATTAGCAAAAAACTCTTTAGTATCAGCCTTCTCAACTATCATTCCTTCATCCATAAATATCATTTGATCTGCAACCTCTTTTGCAAAACCCATTTCATGGGTGACAACTATCATAGTCATTCCCTGTTTTGCTAAATTAACCATAACATCGAGAACTTCCTTGATCATTTCTGGATCTAATGCTGAAGTTGGTTCATCAAAAAGCATAATTTTTGGCTCCATGCATAAAGCTCGAGCAATAGCACATCTTTGTTGTTGTCCTCCTGATAATTGACCTGGATATTTTTGTGCTTGATCAAGTATTTGAACTCTTTCTAAATGTTTGAGAGCTAATTCCTCAGCTTCTTTCTTTGGCATTTTTTTAACCCATATAGGAGCTAGTGTGCAATTGTCCAAAATAGACAAATGAGGAAATAAATTAAATTGTTGAAAAACCATACCCACTTCCGCTCTAATTTGTTCTATGTTTTTTGTATCTTCAGTTAATTCCGTTCCGTCGACTATTATATTACCCTCTTGATGTTCCTCTAATCTGTTAATACATCGGATTAATGTAGACTTACCTGATCCAGATGGGCCACAAACAACAATTTTTTCTTTTGGTTTAACTTCTAAATTAATACCTTTTAAAACTTGAAAATCTCCAAACCATTTGTTCACGTTGTTAATTCGAATTATACTTTCAGACATTTTTTATCTATCAGTTTTATATTTCTGTTCTAAATTATAACTATATTTACTCATTGCATAACAAATAATCCAGAAGATTATTGCTGCAAAAACATAACCTTCCATTGCAAATCCTAACCATTTTGGATTAGTCTTCGCTAAATTAAGCATTCCTACAATTTCCAAAAGACCTACTACAAAAATTAATGGAGTATCTTTTACTAATGCAAGAAAAGTATTAGCAATCCCAGGAATAACTAATTTTAATGCTTGTGGTAAAATTACAAATATATGCATTCTCCAATAACCCATTCCTAATGATTTTGCAGCTTCATATTGACCTCTAGGAAGAGCTTGAAGTCCTCCTCTGATAACCTCAGCAACATATGCTGCTTCAAACAATGAAATGGCTATAATGCATCTTACTAATTTATCTATAAAAAAATCTGCTGGTAAAAACATTGGAAACATTACTGCCGACATAAATAAAACTGTAATTAAAGGTACTCCTCTCCAAAATTCAATGAAACCAATAGATATATATCTTATTAATGGAAAGCCGGATCTTCTTCCAAGAGCAAATGCCATTCCAATAGGAAAGCAGAAAATTAGACAGAAAAATGAAATTATGAATGTTAATGACAAACCTCCCCAAGCACCTGTTTCAACCCAATTTAAACCATCCAACTTTCCTAATTCAATATATTCCTCAAAAAAAAGAAAATATTTTAAGATTATATAAAGGGCTAAAGGAACAATCAAAAAATAATAAAATTTAAATTTACTAGGAATAAAAAAACCAATAATGATTGATAATATTGCAGCAATTATTCCATAAGAAAAATCAAAGAAAACAGGGCCACCCGAAATAAAGAAAAAAATAAATAAAAACGCAATTAAAGGATAAATTACAACATAATAGAGAGTTAAGTATTTTTTAAATTTATCTGTAGCGAAATATCCAACAGACCCAAGTAACATCAAAGCTATAAATGATAAATTAATTCTCCACTGTTCTGCATTTGGATACATTCCATACATAAATCTCCTAATCCAAACCTTTATATAAGTCCAACAAGCCCCTGAGCCAGAGCAAACATCTTTTGAGTCACCTGCAAAACTAGCATCTATTATAAACCAACTAAGCAAGGGAGGTATAGATTTAATTATTACAAATATTATTAGTAAAGAAAGAATAGCGTTAAAATTATTCGTATTTATATGTTTATTTAATAAATCTAATTTGTTAATACCGCTGTATTCTATTCTTATAAAATGTAATCCTATAAAACCTAAAATTAATGGTAACAAAAAACTTAAGAAATTTGGTAAAAATCCAGTTAAATTTAGATTAAAAAAAGAATTAAGAAATACATCTAGAATACTTATAAAAAATAAAAAGGAACCTAAATACAGATAAGTAGATAAATTAGATTTATCTGGTTTTAAAAAATTTATTTTAGACATTATTTTTCCTGAATTGCTATTCTTTTATTGTACCAATTCATTAATATTGAAATTGATATACTTAAAGTAAGATAAGTGAACATAGTGATTGATACTATTTCAATAGCTTTACCAGTTTGCATTAATGCTGTACCCGCAAATACTAAAACTAAATCTGGATAAGCTATAGCTGCCGCTAAAGAAGAATTTTTTGTTAAATTTAGATACTGATTAGTTGTGGGTGGAATTATTATTCTTAGAGCTTGAGGCATAATCACTAATTTTAATACCTGGTTAGGTGTTAATCCAATTGATGCTGCAGCTTCTTTTTGACCTTTGCCCACTCCTTGAATTCCAGCTCTAACACATTCAGCTATGAAAGTTGCAGTGTAAAGAGATAAAGATAATGTTAATGCAATTAACTCAGGTGGTAAACTCACTCCACCCTCATAGATAAAAGATGTAGTTGCTAGTTGTTTTAGTGCAGGAACCTCAAATGAAAGACTAACTCCACCTATAAAAAAACTTAACAAGGGAAGAATGAATAATAGTCCCAATGAAATATAAAAAACTGGAATTTGTTTTCCTTGTTTTTCTTGAACTTTTTTAGCTTGAACTTTTATAACAATAATTGCTAATACCGCAGCGATAAGTGAATATAAAAAAATACTTAAGTTTTGCCAAATGAAAGCTGGGACATATAACCCCTTAATTGTAAGAAAAAAAACACCAAAAATCGCTTCAGCGTCTTGTGGTAAAGGTAAGGCTCTAAGGGCAGCAAAATACCAAAAAAATATTTGTAAAAGTAATGGAATATTTCTAAAAAATTCTACATAAAATGCAGCAAATTTATTTATTAAATAATTTGGTGATAATCTTGCGACACCAACAATTACTCCAAGAATAGTTGCGATAATAATTCCGATTATTGAAACTAAAATAGTATTAAGTAAACCTACTAAATATGCTCTAAAATAAGAGTGTGATCCATCATATTCGATTAATGAAAACTGCACATCAAATGATGATTCTTGAGATAAAAATCCATAGCCAAAATCAATACCCCTGTTTTCCATATTAATTTGAGCATTGTAAGTAAAAAAACCAAATATAAAAATTACAGCTAAAACTGTGATTAGTTGGGGAATGATGTCTTTAAGTTTAAAATTCACAATGGAATAATATAAAAGTTTATAAAAAAAAGGGCTAGAAAAATCTAGCCCTTTTTAATCATTTAAATATGCAATTATCTTGCAGGTGGTACATAAAGAATTCCACCTTTAGTCCATAATTCATTTGGACCTCTATCAGGTAAAATTCCAGTGTCAGCTATATTTCTTTTGTAGCTTTCACCATAGTTACCAACTTGCTTAATAATTCTTAAGCTCCAGTCATTATCAAGACCAAAAGCAGCACCTAATTCACCCTCAGCACCAACTAATCTTTTAATTGCTGGATTGTCTGAAGTTTTCATCATATCTGCATTCGCTGAAGTGATGCCATATTCCTCTGCCTCAATCATAGTATTTAATGACCATCTTACGATATCTTCCCAAACAGAATCACCTTGTCTCACAACAGGACCTAATGGCTCCTTTGAAACAGTTTCAGGTAAAACTATGTGTTCATCTGGATTAGACATTTTTGTTCTTTGTGCAGCAAGACCAGATTTATCAGTAGTGTACGTATCACATCTACCTGCATCATAAGCAGCTACAACCTCGTCAGCTTTTTCAAAAGCAACTGGCTCATATTTGATTCCCTTAGAATTAAAGAAATCTCTCATATTTAACTCAGTTGTAGTACCAATATTTGTACAAGCTGAGATACCATCTTTGAATTGGCTTGTTGAGGTAATACCAGAACTTTTTCTAACCATGAAACCTTGACCATCATAGAAGTTTACTCCTACAAATGTAAGTCCGATATCAGCATCTCTAGAAAGAGTCCAAGTTGTGTTTCTTGATAAAATATCAATTTCACCAGAAGTTAAAGCTGTAAATCTTTCTTTAGCACTTAATGGTGTAAACTTAACTTTGTTTGCATCACCTAGTACTGCAGCAGCTACCGCTCTACATACATCAACATCTATACCAGTCCAATTTCCTGCAGCATCAGCATTAGAAAATCCTGGAAGACCTTGAGATACTCCACATCTTACAAAACCTTTCTTTTGAGTGTTTTTAAGTGTTTTAGATTTTTTAGCAGCCATAGACTCTGTTGTAAAAGTGAACAACACAGCTACCATAGCAACTAAAGAAGTTAATTGTTTTAAGTATTTAAACATATTTCTTCCTATTGTTTATTTATTTGTTAACAAATAATTCAAAATTACTTTTGAATATTCTCAATTTAAGCACGTTAAAAAAAACTCTTCAAGAGAAAATTAATAGGATTCTTTAATAAAGGGAATTCTAGTCAAGTTAATAATAATATCTAATAACCTCAATAATACAGATTTATGGCGCGCCCTGAAGGATTCGAACCTACGACCCTCGGTTTAGAAAACCGATGCTCTATCCAGCTGAGCTAAGGGCGCGTTTAAATTACTTAATTTTATATTATAAATTTAATTTTTAAAAAGGTATTTTTTAAAAATTAATAATATTGTTAATAACTCAATCCTGCCAATAATCATAAATAAAATTATACTATATTTAGTAAAAAAATGTATATTTTGAAAATCAAAGTCATGTATTCCATATGCAGAAGAGTTTACTGTATTCATTAACGTTAGTATTGATATCTTTAGACATTTTTCAAAGTCGATACTCGAAAAGGATATTAATGATGTAAGTATAATTAATGATATTATAAAAATTATAATTGAGAGAAAATATTTATTAATTTCATTTAACTCAAAATTTGTTTTTGAAAAAAGTAACCGATTCATAAATATATTCCTAGGTCTGCTAAATGAAAGTATTTGATTAATAGAAAATTTAATCAATGAGTAAATCCTTATAAATCTTAGACCAGAACTAGTTGAAAAAAAAGACCCACCTATAATTACAAGTAATAAAAAAATAAAGTGTAGATTGTTAAATTCATTATTCAGTGAAATTCCTATATTTGAGATGCTGCTAAAAATTGAAAATAAAATATTAATAAATTCATTATTATAACCAAAAAAAAGTAGGAATACTAAAACTAATACTATTAGATATAATAGAAGATTATAATCTTCATAAAAAAAATTTTTATCTCTGTTTTTAAATAAAATGAGATTGTAAATAAAAAATATACTAAAAAAAGATATCAACATTAAAGTTGATAACACTATCTTTTTGAAATCTGTATTAAGTACAAGAGATATGTCATTAAAAGGTAAAAAACCACCAGAAGATATCAAAGTTAATGATAAATTAAAAGAGTTAAAAGTTCTTAGACCTATAATTTCTAGAATTGAAAAAATTAAGAAAGTTAATAAAGAATATAAAATAAAAATTTTCACAGATTGTTTGATAATTTCTGAATTATTAAGAGAAATGAAATTAGTTAAAGATCTTTTCAAACTTTCATCATAAATATCAATCAAAAAAATAATTGAAAATAAAAAATACAATCCACCTATCCATTGAGTAGTTGATCTCCACATTATCAAACTTTGATCTATTTGTTTAATATCATTAAAAATTGAGAAACCAGTAGATGTAAAGCCAGAAACACTTTCAAATAATGCATTTATGAATGTTAGATTATAAATACTAAAGTAAAATGGTATTGTTAAGATTAGAGGTATAATAATATAACCAAATAATATTGTTAAAATTTTTTCAAATAAAGAGGGCTTCTTTTCACTAGATTTTAATTTGAAAAAAATTAAAGAAAAAAAACCAGAGGTCAATAATGTGTAGAAATATGTGTTAAGGTTTAAATAAAGATTAAAATAATATGAGTATAGTATATTAAGAAATGATAATAAAGAAATAAGGGCTAAAAAGACACTTAAATACTTTAATCTAATTTTTAGCATTGATTATATCGAACTAATTCTAAATAAGTTTTCTACAACCGGGATAACATCTTTTTTTGCTAAGAAAACAACTGTATCTTTTTTTTTAAATGTAAAATCTGATCTTGGAATTATTACTTTACTATTTCTTAAAACTGCACCAATTCTTATTTCCTCAGGTAAATTAGAATCTTTTAAACTTTGATTTATAAGTTCAGATGTTTCGATTATATCAGCCTCGATCACCTCATATTCCCCATCTAATATTGTGTAAGCAGTTTCAATTGTTCCTTTATGAATATGTTTTAAAATACTTGAGACGGTACTCATTCTAGGATCTATAAAATCATCAATTTTTAAAGAACTTTGTAAAAGTGAATAATTTGGTTTATTTATTAAAGCCATAGTTCTTTTGTCTTCGATTGATGAATTATCTTTAGTAAATTTCTCAACTAAAACACTAACCATTAAATTATCTTCGTCGTCGTTTGTTAATGCTAATACGGTCTCAGCCTCCTCTAAATTTGCCTCAGTAAGAATTTCCTCATCTAACCCATTGCCATTAATCACAATAGTATTATTTAATACATTTGCTAAAAATTCAGATCTGGATTTGTCTTTTTCTATTATTTTAACTCTAGGTGAGTCCAAACTTTCCTCAAGATTTTTAGCTAAATTAAAACCAATGTTTCCTCCACCTATAATCAATATCTTTTTCGTCATTTTTTCATTATGACCAAAAGCGCTTAGGGTTTCAGCCATTTGAGATGAATTTATAATTATGTAAATTTTATCTTGATGATTTATTGTGTCATTTTTTTTTGGAATAATAAATTTATTATCTCTAATTATTCCTATTATATTTGCATCCAACTTTGGAAATTTTTTTGTTATTTCATTGAGCTTAACATTAATTAGTGAACAATTATCTTTAATCAAAATTTCCAATAATCTAATCTTATTTTCAGCAAATGGAACGCTATCTAATGCACCTGGTGCCTCTAATTTTTGTTGAATTGATTTAGCTATTTCTATTTCAGGAGAAATAATCACATCAATTGGTAAGTTCTCTTTATTGTAGACGTTTGTATATTTGGGATTTAAATAATCTTGAGATCTAATTCTCGCAATTTTTTTAGGTATGTTAAATATTGAGAATGCTATTTGACAAATTAGCATGTTAATTTCATCATTTCGAGTTACTGCAATAATCATATCCGCCTCTGAAGCATTTGCTTTCTCCAAAATTGAGGGATATGTGGCTTTTCCTAGAATTACTTTTACGTCTAATGACTCAGAAATTTTTTGAATATCTTCACTAGAAAGATCAATTACTGTAATAGAGTGACCTTGTTCACTTAATAATTTAGCTATGGTGAAGCCAACCCTACCAGCGCCACAAATTATGATGTTCATTTTAATTAAATTCTTTAATCCCTAAAACTTTTAATTTTCTATGTAAGGCACTTCTTTCCATTCCAACAAAATTTGCAGTTTTGGATATATTTCCATTAAATTTTTTAAGTTGTATAGTTAAATACTCTTTTTCAAACTTTTCTCTAGCCTCTTTTAATGGCACAGAAAGACTATTTTCTCTAATTTTTTCACTTAAATTATCTGTTTTTATTGATTCTTTAATTATATTTGAAACCTTATCTTTTGTATCAGGTTGAAGTATCGCAATTCTTTCAATCATATTTCTTAATTCTCTAACATTTCCAGGCCAAAGATGATTAAGAAGATAACTATTATTCTGATCAATTTCTAATTCTCTAATATTATAATTTTCAGAAATCTTTTTTGAAAAATATTTAATTAACAAAGGAATGTCTGAAATTCTTTGATTTAAAGGATCAATATTTATCTCAAAAACATTTAACCTGTGGTACAGATCTTCTCTAAAATTTCCAAGATTAATCTCGTTTTTAAGACTCTCACTTGACGAACAAATTAATCTTACATCAACATTAATATCTGTGTTACCATTAATTCTTTTAAACTTTTGGTCAATTAAAACTCTTAAGATTTTTGATTGTATATCTAAAGGAATTTCAGATACTTGTTCAATAAGTAATGTTCCTTTATTTGCTTTTTCTAAAGCTCCGTATGAAATGACACCATTAGATTTTTCCTCTCCAAACAATTCTTGTTCATACTTTGTAGTATCTAAAAGAGCTCCATTTAATATAATAAAAGGTTTTTTATTTCTTTTAGATTTTTTGTGAATTTTTCTTGCAATAAGTTCTTTACCTGAACCAGAAGGTCCATTAATAAAAATTCGGCTTTCAGTTTGAGAAATTTTTTCAATTTTATCTCGTATAGAACTGATATTTTTACTATCTCCAATTAAATCATATGAAGAAAACAATTTTGTTTCATATTCTTTATTTTGTTTTTTTAAATTAAAATTTTCAACAGCCCTGTTAACAAAATTCATTAATCTTTCTTGATCAAAAGGTTTTTCTATAAATTCAAATGCTCCGGATTTTAAAGATTTTACTGCCATTTCAATATTTGCATGACCAGAGATTATTATCACAGGAACATCTTTATTTTTTTTTTTAATATGAGATAATAATTCTATTCCATCATTATCACCTTTATCTAACTTTACATCTATGATTGCAACATCTGGCAATTTTTTATCGATTTCGTTCAAAGCTTGACTAAAATTAGCAGCTACTCTTGTTTTAAAACCATGATCTGAAATAAGATCATTTAAGATATTTCTTATATCAGCATTATCATCAACAATTAAAATTTCTGCGTTCATTTTTTTGAAAAAATAATTTCTATTCTGGCTCCATCATCAATGTTTAAAAATTTAATATTTCCGTTGTGATCATTAACAATTTTATTTACTATTGATAAACCTAATCCTGTTCCATTTTTTTTGGTCGTAAAGTACGGATTGAGTATATCCTTTATGTTGTTATCTAAAACTCCAAATCCAATTCCGTTGTCATTTATGCTTAGATGTATATGATCATCTAAGTCATTTAATTCAATAGAGATTTTTTTATCAAAATCAGTCTTTTTTTCAACTTTTTGATGAATACTTTCAATTGAATTTTTTATTAAATTAAAAAAGACCCTACTTAATTGTTCAGGATCACAATTTAATTCTACATGATTTTTATTATTATTGAATTTGATTACAATTGATTTATCTAATTCTTTTAAAAGATTAATCGTGTCATTTAATAAAACTACCAGATTATTTTTTTTCATAATAGGTTTTGGCATCCTTGCAAAATCGGAAAATTCATTAACAAGTTTTTCTATTTGTTTAATTTGATTATTAATAATTTTTAAATTATTTTTGAATTCATCTTCATCTTTTGAAGAAAGATCTTTTGAGAATTTATTCTTAATTCTGTCAATTGTTAGTTGTATTGGAGTAAGTGGATTTTTAATCTCATGAGCTAATTTTCTAGCTAAACTTCCCCAAGCTTCATGTCTTTCTGTAATAATTAATTTTTCTTGTTGATTTCTTAATCGATTAATCATCGAATTAAAATTTTTGTTTAAAATTTCTAAGTCTTTATCAGTTTTAATTTCTGGCACTTTAGTATCTAAATTTCCCTCTCCAATTGCTGTTGATGCTAAAATTAAATTATTTATTGATCTAAAAAATCTTGAAGAAAATCTAATAGCTATTGTAATAGATAAAAACAATAACAACGTAACAATGATAATATAAATTATTGCAAAAGATATTTTGATACCTGTACTTTTTTCTTCAACCGTATAATAAAAATTAATTGCCTCTTGAGATTCTGTTAAATATTTTGAAATATCTTTTTCTAAAAACTTTACAACATACAAAAACCTATCATCAAAAGCTTGTAGTCGAATAATAGCTGCAGACATATTTTCAGGAGCATTAATTATCTTTAAAGGTCTATCATCCTCTAAAACTAATTTTAATGCCCGGTCTAATGGAGGTATATAGTTATTCTTATTTTCTAAAGACGAAAAAAGAAGATTCTTATTTTCATCGATTATATGTATTTCATCAACATCTCTAATTAATCTTTGGGTATTTAAAAAACGAAAATATTCATTTTCATTATTATTTAAAAAATTTGCACCTTTATTTATATCAAAAGCTATTAGAACAATATCCGATTGAATTTTATCACGAACTTCATCAACATAACTTTTAGCTAATTCATAAGAATTATTCACAACAGTTGATACTTTTTTATCAAAATACTTCTCGAGAGCGAAAGAAAATAAAAATAATGAAAAAATAGAGATAATTATTGAAGGTATTAACGTAAATAAAGAAAAATAGGTTATATATTTTTTATTTGATGTTAATCCGTCTTTATCTATATCAGTTTTAATAGATCTTTTAATTTCAATAAAAATAAATACAAATAATAAAAAAAGTAAAAAAATATTTAAAATTAATAAGTATTGTAAATTCTTTTGATTTAATTCTACAAAACTTCTATCTATAAATGTTAAAAACGTTAAAAAACCTGTAAATAGTGTGATACTAGATAGAATAATTATGAAAATATTTTTTTTCAAAAATTCAAACATAATTTAGAATTATAGTATTTAAATAAATGAACAACTATTTTGTAATATTAGCAGCTGGAAAAAGTAGAAGATTTAACAACAAATTAGCTAAACAATACTTTGTTTATAAAAATAAGGAGATTATTGATCATTCAATTGAAAAGGCCTTAAATTCAAAACTTTTTAAACAGATTATAATTGTTACAAATAATTTAAATCGACACAAAAAAAGAAAGTACCTCAAATCAGTTAAAATAATAAAAGGTGGCAAAGAAAGATCAGACTCATCTTTAAAAGCCCTAAAATATCTTAGAAAATATAGGCCAAAAAATGTCTTTATTCATGATGCCGCGAGACCAAATTTTTCAGTAAATCTATTAAAAAAAATTACAAAAAATTTGAAAAATAATAAAGCTGTAGTTCCGGTAGTTAGTTCAAAAGACTCAATAAAATACAAAGTTAAAGATCAAATTTTCAATTTACAGAGAGAGAATTCTCTATTAACACAAACCCCTCAAGCTTTTAGATTTAATGAATTATATAATCTTGCTGTTAAAGAAAAATCTAACGTTAATGATGAAGCCACATTATTTTTAAACAAAGATTATAAAATAAAATTTATTGCAGGTGAAAATTCAAATAATAAAATTACTTATTTAAATGATATAAAAACATCTAAAACATTTCATGGATTAGGATTTGATATTCATAGATTAGTCAAAAATAAAAAACTTTATCTTGGTGGAGCTAAAATACCTTTTCATTCAGGTTTAAAAGGGCATTCTGATGGTGATGTGGTTTTACATTCAATTACTGATGCTATTTTAGGAGCATTAAGAAGAAAAGATATTGGTACATATTTTACAAATACTAAAAAATATAAAAATATAAGATCGTCAAAAATGTTAAGGCCAGTTATAAAAAATCTTTATAAGTCAAATTTTTCTATAAATAATTTAGATATTAATTTAATCTGTGAACAACCGAAAGTATCAATATATAGAACTAGAATAGTCAACTCTATATCTAAAATCACAAATATAAAAAAAGGTTTGATTAATCTTAAAGGTAAAACTGTAGAGAAATTAGGTTTAATAGGAAAAGAAAAAGCAATTGCTTGTGAAGTAATAATTTCAATCACAAAATATGATTAAAAAAATTAATACTTTATTTGTAACAATGTTAGGTTTGGGAAGAATCCCGAAAATTCCTGGAACTTTCGGATCATTAGCAACTGTAATTTTGTTATATATTTTTTTTCATGTATTAGATTTGTCCTTAATTCTAATATTTGTATTTTTAATAGTTATCTTTGTTTTTTCTTTTAAAGCAGTTGCGTTACATATTAAAGATAATGCAAACAAAGATCCAAAAGAAGTTGTTATTGATGAGTTTATTGGTCAATCGATACCAATATTTATGTATGAGATTTCTCATGGTACAGAAAAATCTTTTGATGAAGCAATCATTTTTTATGGTGTTTGTTTTATTTTATTTAGGTTTTTTGACATAGTAAAACCATTTCCAGTAAATTTTTTTGATAAAAAATTTAAAAATAGTTTTGGTGTAATCATGGATGATATTTGTGCTGGTTTTTATGTTGTTTTATCATTAATTTGTTTTATGGTTTTTAAAAATTATTTTATTTAATGCAAACTTTAGTAAAGTTATTGACCAAAAAAAAACTTAAAATTTCATTTGCAGAATCATGTACAGGAGGTTTATTAGCTAGTGCTATTACTTCGATTAGTGGTGCATCAAAAGTTTTTAATTTAGGTCTAGTCACCTACTCTAACGAAGCCAAAATTAAGGTTTTAAAAGTCAATAAGAATATAATTAGAAAATATGGTGCTGTAAGTCATGAGTGTTGTTCAGCAATGGTTAAAAATTTATCTAAAATATCTAAAGCAAATATCAACATCTCGATAACTGGCATTGCAGGACCCAAAGGCGGCACCAAACAAAAGCCAGTTGGCCTAGTTTTCATTGGAGTTAAAAAAGGTAAGAAAATACAAATAAATAGATGTATATTTAAATGCAAAAACAGGTCTTCAATACAAAAAGCTACAGTTAGAAAAGCATTAAATTTAGTTCTTAGAGCTGCCAAATAGCTCTTCTGCTCTCTTCTGGAATGCATCAGCTATTTTCTCTAATCCAAATTGAAATGAAACTACCATCAATGAATTCAAAAATTTATTTTTAATTTCAAAGTCAATATCAAAAGTAATCTCCGTAATTCCTTTTTTTTTATTTGTAAATGTCCAATTATTAGACAAATGATTTAAAGGACCCTCAATATTTTTGACAAATATTGTATCTTTGTTTTTGTCAAAGACCACATCACTTTTATAAGTATCTTTAAATGGTCCTTTTCCAATAGTTAAGTCTGCAATTATTTTTGTTAAATCACCTTCATTTTTGTTTTCATAAACTTTAGCATCAAAACAAAAAGGAACAAACTCTGGATATTTTTCAATATCTAAAACTAATTTAATTAAGTTGTCTTTTTTGCATTCAATTAATCGCTTAACCGAAGCTTTGGGCATTAATGACTATTAATTCTATTTTGTTTAAGTTTAGCGAAATCTTCATCTGCATGATAGGAGGATCTTGTTAAAGGTGATGACGATACTAAAAGAAAGCCTTTTGATTTTGCAATTTTTTCTAATTCTTTAAATTCATCAGGATGATAATATCTTTCAAGAGGATGATGTTTAACTGATGGCTGTAGATATTGACCAATGGTTATAAAGTCAACATTTGCAGATCTCAAGTCATCCATAACTTGAATTATCTCATCAATTTTCTCACCAAGTCCAACCATTATTCCAGATTTAGTAAAGACCTTTTTATTT
This sequence comes from uncultured Pelagibacteraceae bacterium, assembly GCA_902557215.1. Lineage (GTDB taxonomy): Bacteria > Pseudomonadota > Alphaproteobacteria > Pelagibacterales > Pelagibacteraceae > Pelagibacter. Next base: position 130,119 of record CACDZM010000001.1, read on the forward strand.
TCGTTTTTTACATTTTTAAGCAACTCAAGTGATGCAAAATACCTTGCGCCTGGTCTAACCTTTAAATAAAGTCTTGGTACTGTTTCTATATTATGATTGAATACATCTAAATCAGCTTCGAGTAACTTTTTATAAGACTCACCTTTTCTTAGAAAATCTGGAGTGAGAACCTCAATTGTAGTATCCGGATTCTTTTTTCTTGTAGTGTCAACAACTTTTTTGAAATGATTTGAGCCTCCATCAGGTAAATCATCTCTATCAACTGATGTTATAACTACATGCCTCAAATCTAGTTTTTTTACTGCATTAGCTATTTTTATATCCTCAAATGGATCTAATTTTTCAGGTTTTCCAGTTTTTACATCACAAAAACCACACGCTCGAGTGCATGTATCACCCATTATCATGAAAGTAGCATGTCTTTTGCTCCAACATTCTGTAATATTTGGACAATTGGCTTCTTGGCAAACAGTCACGAGGTTACTTTTATTAACGACTGTTTTTGTAATAAAAAACTCTTTACTGTTAATTAGCCGCGATCTGATCCAATCTGGTTTCTTTTTGATTGGATTTATAGGATTTTTTACTTTTTCAGGATGTCTAGGTTTTATAATTTTTTCCATTATCTTTTTAAAATATAAATTTTTTCATTTTTCTTTCCAAATAAGAATCTTTCTCTAATAAGAATTTCAACATAATCAAGATCTAGATTGTCACTTAATAACGAATTTCTAAAATCCAAGTCATTAATTTGATTAATTAAAGAAAGTTCCTTATTTTTAAGATTTTTTAAAGTTTCTTTTTTATCAAAATATGAGATTAGTCCTCTTTGACCAGATAATAAATTAAATAGAAAATATAATAATAAAAATATAAAACCTAATAAAAAATAATTATTTTTTATTTTTTTTAACATTAAACAATTTTATTCATTCTAGCATTTTTTCCAAGATGTTCTTCAATACGAATCAGCTGATTATATTTTGCCACTCTTTCAGATCTTGCTAAAGATCCAGTTTTGATTTGATTTGAATTGGTTCCAACAGCAAAATCAGCTATAAATGTGTCTTCACTATCGCCTGATCTATGAGAAATTATTGTTTTAAAGCCAATGATTTGTGCAAACTTAATCACATCCAGTGTTTCTGAGACAGTCCCTATTTGATTCAATTTTATTAAAATTGCATTAGATGATAAATTTAAAAAACCTTTTTTTAATCTTTCTAAATTTGTAACATAAAGATCATCACCAACTATTTGCACATTTTTAATTGATTTCATTAATTTACTCCAAGAAAACCAATCATTTTCAGCAAAAGGATCTTCTATTGATTTAATTTTATATCTATTAATTAATTTCTTATATTCTTGAATGGATTTATTAACTGATAAGTATTTTTTTGAATGTATCGAATATTTATTTTTTTTAAATAATTCATTAGCTGCAACATCTAAACAAATCGAAACATCCTTTCCATTTACAAATCCTGATTTTTTTATAGCTAATACAATCAAATCTAAAGCCTGATTATTGCTGCTGATCATTGGTGCAAAACCGCCTTCGTCTCCTACTGATGTAGATAAATTTTTATTTTTAATAATCTTACTTAAGTTTTTAATCACTAAGTAACAAATTCTCATTGCCTCAGAAAAATTTTTTGCCTTATCAGGTCTAATCATAAATTCTTGTATCCTCAAACCATTATTGGCATGAGCTCCACCATTAATTATATTCATTAATGGGTAAGGTAATTGAAATTTATTTTTAATTAAAAAAGACTTATATAAAGGTATCTTTTTTAATTTCGCAGAAAGTTTTTTGACAGCTATAGAAACAGCTAAAATTGAATTAGCTCCTAAATTATTTTTTTGTTTTGTTCCATCTAGATTAATCATTAATGAATCAACTCTCTCTTGGTTATGAACATTCTGACCCTTTAATTTTTTAGAAATCTTTGTATTAACTAAATTAATTGCATCTAAAACACTTTTTCCTAAATATCTTTTGTTATTCTCGTCTCTCTTTTCAAAAGCCTCGAAAGTTCCTGTCGATGCACCAGATGGGCAAATTGCTGAAGCGCTATTATTTTTTGTAAATACTTCAGCCTCTATTGTTGGGTTGCCCCTACTATCAAAAACTTGACGTGCTTTTACTTTTAATATTTTACTCACTAATTTTTTATGAAATTATCTATATCTGTAAGTTGTTTTAGCAAATTTTCTAATTTATTTAACGGGATCATATTAGGACCATCCGAGGGAGCGTTATCGGGGTCTTGATGAGTTTCAATAAATACTCCTGCAACACCTACAGCTACAGCTGCTCTTGCTAAATGTTCTACAAATTCTCTTTGACCTCCACTTTCTTCCCCTAATCCTCCTGGCTGCTGAACAGAGTGAGTAGCATCAAAAATAACTGGGTAACCATTTTTTGCCATTATAGGTAAAGATCTCATATCTGAAACAAGAGTATTATAGCCAAAACTAACTCCTCTTTCTGTAACCAAAATATTTTTATTTCCAGACTCTGAAATTTTTTTAGTTACATTAACCATATCCCAAGGAGCTAAAAATTGTCCTTTTTTAACATTAATAATTTTATTTGTTTTTGCTGCAGCAATTAACAAGTCAGTTTGTCTACATAAGAATGCAGGAATTTGGATTACATCTACATGTTCACTGATTATAGAACATTGTTCTACGTTATGAATGTCGGTCAATATTGGTAAACTCAATTCTTTCTTAATTTTATCAAATACTGTTAGCGATGCATCGAGACCAACTCCACGTTTACTTTTGAGACTTGTTCTGTTTGCTTTATCAAAAGAGGTTTTGTAAATAAATCCAAGCTTAAATTTATTAGTAATTTCTTGTATTTTTCCAGCCATATCCAATGCATGCTGTTCGCTTTCAAGCTGACAAGGCCCAGCAATAATACAAATTTTACTATTATTTGAAATTTCTATTTTTCCACAATTTACTTTAATACTACTCATCTATGATTTTTTGATGCCTTGATAAAAGACGAGAATAGAGGATGAGGATACAAAGGTCTAGATTTAAATTCAGGATGAAATTGAACACCAATAAACCAAGGGTGATTTTCAAGCTCTATAATCTCAGGTAATACTCCATCAGGTGATAAACCTGAAAATGTCATACCTTTTTTTTCAAATCTATCCTTATAATTAATATTTACCTCATACCTATGACGATGTCTTTCTTTAACAAAATTTTTACCATAGATTTTACTAATTAATGATTTTTCTTTTAATTTTGCGTCATAAGAACCTAGCCTCATAGTGCCGCCTAAATATTTATCAGTCCCTTTAATAATTTTACCGTCTTTTTTCCATTGATTAATTAAACCAACTATTGGCAAACCTTTTTTATCAAATTCACTCGATGTAGCATTCCTAATATTTAATTCATTTCTAGCAAATTCAATTATTGCCATCTGCATACCAAAACAAATCCCAAAAAATGGTATTTTGTTATTTCGTGCGTATTTTATAGCTTCGATTTTTCCATGTGTTCCTCTTTTTCCAAAACCTCCTGGAATTAAAATTCCAGATATATCTTTTAGTTTTGATTTAATATCTGAAATCTTTAGTTTCTCTGAGTCTATTCTGACTAAATTTACTTTAACATTATTTTTGATACTACCATGTATCAAAGCTTCATCCAGAGATTTATAAGCGTCTTTTAATTCAACATACTTACCAATAATAGCGATATTTACTTGTTTTTTTGTATTTAAAATAATTTTAGTAATTTTTTTCCACGGTTTTAAATTTACTGGTTTTTTTGATCTTAATTTAAAATAATCTAAAACTTGAGTATCTAATTTCTCTTTATGAAAGCTAATTGGTGCCTCATAAATTGTTTTTACATCAACAGTTTCAATTACATTTTTTATATCGACATTGCAGAATAATGATATTTTCTTTCGATGCTCAAATGGTATAGATCTTTCTGATCTACATATAATTATATCAGGTTGAACACCAATACTTCTTAATTCTTTAACAGAATGTTGCGTAGGTTTTGTTTTTATTTCATCTGAGGACTTTAGGTAAGGTACTAATGTTAGATGTATAAATAATGCATTCTTTTTTTTTACATCGTTCGCAAATTGTCTTATTGCTTCAATGAAAGGCAAGCTTTCAATATCACCAACTATCCCGCCTATTTCACAAATTACGAAATCCTCTTGTGATGAATCTTTTTTAATAAATTCTTTAATTCGATCAGTTATATGTGGTATTACCTGTACTGTTTTTCCAAGATATTTTCCTTTTCTCTCTTTTAAAAGTACGTCATTATAAATTTTACCCGTTGTAATATTATCTGAACTTTTTGCAGATACACCTGAGAATCTCTCATAATGTCCTAAATCTAGATCTGTTTCCGAGCCATCATCTGTTACATAAACTTCGCCATGTTGAAATGGGCTCATTGTACCTGGGTCTATATTTAAGTAAGGGTCTAGTTTTCTAAGACGAACCTTATAACCTCTTGATTGTAATAAATATGCGAGCGAAGCTGAAGAGAGACCTTTTCCTAAAGATGAAACCACGCCGCCGGTGACAAATATAAATCGCGCCATGGAATTATCTTATAAACCTTAAAAACTAAAAAGAAAAGGATTAATTATTATCAGGAATTGCAGGTGTATCTTCTGATTTTTCCTCTACAGTGTCTAAAACAGATGTATTGGGAGTTACTTCATCTCTAGAAACAATGGTCAATGCCAAACTACAAATTATAAACAAAGTAGCAACAACAGCCGTAGCTTTGGTCATAAAATTTCCCGCTGTTCTGGAAAACATGTAGCTTTCTTGAGAAACACCTATTCCAAGCGCACCCCCCTCTGACTTTTGCATTAATACGAGTAAAACTAAGATAAATGCAAGCACAATATTTAGCACTAATAAGATATTTTCCATGACGGTTAATTATATGTTTTTTTAATTATATCAATAAATTTTTTTGGATCTTGAGATGCACCACCTATTAAATAACCATCTAAATTATATATCAATTTTAATTGATTAATATTTTTTGAGTTTACCGAACCTCCATAAAGAATTTTGTTATTTTTAAGTTTTTTTTTAAGAAAATTTATTGTTTTTAATAGATCGAGCGGTTTTGGAATTATACCCGTGCCAATCGACCAAACTGGTTCATAAGCTATTATGATAGTTTTTTTATTCTTTATTTTATTCAATCCTAATTTGATTTGTTTGCTCAAAACTTTTTTAGTTAATTTTTTTCTTTTTTGTTGAATGGTTTCACCAATACAAAAAATTACTTTTAGCCCAGATTTTATGGCAGTTTGTATTTTTTTATTTATTAACTCATTTGACTCACCAGATTGTCTGACCTCAGAGTGCCCTATAATCACATATTTTGCACCAACATTTTTTAACATTGAGCAATTTACTGAACCTGTATATGGGCCATAATCATCTTTCTCATGACAATTCTGAGAACCTACTTCTATGTTGGTATTTTTTAATTTTTTAGACACTAAATCAATTAGTGTGTTAGGAGGACAATAAATTATTTTTATTAATCTTTTTTTTTTAAATAATTTTATAAATTTAATAACTTTATTGAGTGAATTTAAAGAATTTGTGTCACCAAACATTTTCCAATTGGCAATAAAGTACATATATTTATTTGTCATATGCTAAAATTTAATCTATAGCTTTGCTTTTTATAGATCAATAAATTTATAGATAATGATAGGAAGTTTTAGAAATTTTGCAAAAACCAAATTTGCTGGTTTATTAGTTTTCATTATGATAATTCCATTCGTTTTTTGGGGTATGGGAGGTATGTTCAGTAGTGGAAATACAAACAATGTTGCTAAGATAAATAAATTAAATATCTCAACTCAAGACTTAATAGATCATATAAATAGGTCAAATATTCCAGATAAAACAATTAGAGAAAATCTTGATAAGAACATATTAGAAGAATTATTATCAACTTTGATTTCTTCAACATTATTAGATTTAGAAATGGAGGATTTTAACATAAAAATCACAAAAGAAATTTTATTAAAAAAAATTAAAGCAGATAAAAATTTTTTAAATGAAAATGATAAGTTCGATAGACTGAAATACGAAAAATTTTTGCTAGAAAATAATCAATCAGCGCCTTCGTTTGAGGCAGGAATTAAAGGCGTTGCTCTACAAAAAAACTTATTTGATTATATTGGAGCTGGTACTACAATTCCCACATTTTTAGTAAAAAAACTATATGAAGAAGAAAATAAAAATATTGATTTGGAATATATAAATTTAGAAAATTTTTATAAAAAAAAAAGTGAATTTACTGAAGCTGAAATCAAAGATTTTTTAAAAAAAAACAAAGATGAATTAAAGGTTGAATATATTGATTTTGATTATGCGATTTTAAATCCAAAAAATTTAATTGGTATTGATGATTTTAATCAAGCATTCTTTGGTGCAATTGACGAAATTGAAGAAAAATTTTTAAATGGTCAAGATTTAAAATCTATTTTATCAAACTTTAATATTAAAACAATTGAAGTTAGAAATTACAGAAATACATCTGAAAAAAATATAGTTGAAAAAAAAATATTCGAGTCAAGAAAAATTGATTTCAATATCATAGAAAACGATAGCGATTATATAATTTACAAGATTAACAATACCGAAGAAAGATCACCTGATATAAATGATCTAAGTTTAAAAAAAGAAGTTTTAGAACTTATTACTCAAAGAAATAAATTTGATTACAATAGAGCATTATTTAAAAAAATAAATGAGAAAAAATTTAACGATAATGATTTTAAAGAAATGGGTAAAGATAAAATCAAAACTTTAACACTAACATCGATTAATGATAATGAGAAATTTGAGACAAATACTGTTGAGCTCTTATACTCTTTACCAACTGGATCTTTTACCTTAATAAACGATTATTTAAACGTAGTTTATCTTGCAAAAATAAGGACCATCACAAATGAAAGTATAGATTTAAATAATGATATGTTTAAAGAATATGCTGAAAAACAAAATACAAATACGAGAAATAATATTCTTAAATCATATGATTTACTTTTAAATGATAAGTATAATGTGGTATTAAATCAAAATACAATAGAACGAGTTAAGAATTTCTTTCAATGAAAATAAATCGAAGCTTCAAGGATTTTAAGTTTCGACATAGAAGCAATAAAAATCAAATTTTATATACTTCAAAAAAAATCAAAGATGACGAAGAGATTTTAAATTTGATAGATAATTTTTTAAATGAAAAAAATAGCTTTATATTTGAGTCAGTAGAAAAAGGTAAGATCAAAGGGAGATATACAATATTTGGTAAAAATCCTGATAAAATCTGGGAATTTAATTATAAAAATTCTTATCTAATACAAAATAATAAGAAAATTAAACTTAATGATAAACCTGGAAAATTAATTGAAAAAATTATTGAGGAATTTAAATTTGAAACTCCTAAAGGTTTGCCAAAAATTTGTTCTCTAATTTCGGGATATTTCTCTTATGATTCTATAAGATATGTAGAGAAAATTCCAAATAACTGTAAAGACGATCTAAATATACCTGATGTACGACTTCTGCGACCAAGAACACTTATAATTCACGATAATTTTAAAAAAGAAATATTCTATATCAGAAATATTTATAAAGATGAAAAAATCAAAAATTATCAAAAAAAATATGATGAAATAAGATCAGATCTTTTTAAATTACTAATTCAATCATCAATTAAAAATATAAATACTAGAACTGAATTAAAATTAAACAATATTAAAGTAAAATCAAATACTTCAAAAAATAAATTTTTACAAATTGTCAATAAAGCAAAAAAATATATAAGATTAGGAGATATTTTTCAGGTAGTTCTAAGTCAAAGATTTGAAGCTAAGTTAACAAAAAAGCCAATAGATATTTATAAAAAGCTTAGAGTAACTAACCCATCGCCTTTTATGTTTTTTTTTAATTTCAATGACTTTCAAATCATTGGTGCAAGCCCAGAAATACTGGTGAGATTAAGAGATAAAAAAATTACTGTAAGACCAATTGCTGGAACAAGACCAAGAGGTAAAACGTTGAGTAAGGATCGTTTTTATGAACAAGATCTTCTTCAAGATAAAAAAGAGCTTTCAGAGCATCTAATGTTATTAGATTTAGGAAGAAATGATGCTGGTAAAGTTTCAAAAATCAATACAGTAAAAGTAACGGAGAGCTTCATTATTGAGAGATATTCTCATGTGATGCACATAGTATCAAACGTTATTGGTGAATATAACAACAAATTTTCAAAGTTTAAATCACTTCTAGCTGGTTTTCCAGCAGGCACTGTTTCTGGGGCACCAAAAATTAGAGCTATGGAAATAATTGACGAATTAGAAACAACTAAGAGAAAAGTTTATGCTGGTGGTATTGGTTACTTTTCAGCAAATGGCGAATTTGACACTTGTATAGCTTTAAGAACAGCTGTTGCTAAAAAAGGCAAATTCTATGTTCAAGCAGGGGCTGGAATAGTTGCTGATAGCAAACCTCTAAAAGAATATGAAGAAACTGTAAATAAGGCAAAAGCTTTAATTAATGCTTTAAAATGAAAAAAATAATTCTAATAGATAATTACGATAGCTTTACATTTAATCTTTATCATTACTTATCTTCATTGAAAGTTAAAGTAGATGTAATTAGAAATGATAAAATTACATCTAATGAAATATTAAAAAGAAAATATAATAAAATTGTAATCTCACCCGGTCCAGGCAATCCTAATCAATCAGGTAATTGTTTAAAAATAGTAAAAACTTTATACCAAAAAATTCCCATACTTGGAGTTTGTCTTGGTCATCAAATAATAGGACAGGTATTTGGTTCTAAAATTGTTCAAGCTAAAAAACTAATGCATGGTAAAACAAGCAAAATAATATCAAAAAAAGTGGGAATTTTGAAAAATCTTCCAAAGTCATTTAAAGCAACGCGATATCACAGCTTAATCATTGATAAAAAATCATTATCAAAACAACTTGAAATCACAGCTGAGAGCAAAGATGGATTGATTATGGGTGTACAACATAAAAAATATGATGTTCATGGAGTGCAATTTCATCCCGAAAGTATTAAAACTAAATTAGGTATTAAAATTTTGAAAAATTTTATAAGAATTTAAAAATAATGAGAGAATTTATAGGTAAAATTAAAAATAAAGAAAATTTATCATTCGAGGAGAGTAAGGCTGCTTTTGAATTATTAATGGAGGGAAAAGCAGAGGATCAAGAAATATTTGATTTTTTGACTCTTTTATCCGCTAAGGGTGAGGCTTCAGATGAAATAGCGGGTGGTGTCTTTGTACTTAGAAATAAGTCTAAAAGAGTAAATGTAGAAAATTGTGTTGATACATGTGGTACTGGTGGAGATGGAATGAATACACTAAATATATCTACAGCATCTGCACTATTACTTGCAAGCATGAATGTTAAAGTGGCTAAACATGGGAATAAAGCTGTATCATCTAAGTGTGGATCAGGTGATGTTTTAGAGGCTTTAAATGTTAAAATAAATCTGGAACCAAGAGAAATCGAAGATCAAATAAATAAAAATAACTTTGGTTTTATGTTTGCTCCTAATTATCATAGTGCTATGAGGTTTGTTGGTCCAACTAGAAAAAAGATTGGAAAAAGAACGATATTTAATTTGATCGGACCATTAAGCAGCCCTGCTTTAGTAAAAAGACAGGTAGTTGGCGTCTTTGATAAAAAACTTTTAAAAATATTTGCAAATGCATTAAACAACTTAGATATTAAATTTGCATGGATTGTAAATAGTGAAGATGGCTTAGATGAAATATCACCGTATGCTAAAACAAATGTTATTCAATTAAAAGATAATGAGATTTCTGAAATTGTTATTGATCCAAAAGAATTAACGATTAATGCAGATAATTTTGAAAATCTTGTCGGTGATGATGCGAAATTCAATGCAGAAAAAATGATTAATATATTTAAAGGTGAGGATAATGATTTTTCTAAAGCAGTATGTCTAAATGCTGCAGCTGGATTAATTGTTAATGAAACTCATGAAGAGTTTACCGAAGCTTATAAAGATGCAAGAGAACATATTTTGTCAAATAAAGTTATCGAACATTTGGAAACAATTAAAAATGGCTGAAAATATTCTCGAAAAAATAATTAAAAAGAAAATAGAAAAAATAGAAAATTCTAAAAAAAGTATTTCAATAAGCTCATTAAACGATTTAATAGAGAAAAATAAAACTTTTATTAATTTTAAAGAAAATATTGAAAAAAATATTAAAGAAAATAAATTTTCTATTATTGCTGAGATAAAAAAAGCAAGTCCTTCAGCAGGTGTAATTATAGATGATTATGACCCTGTTAAAATAGCTAATATATATCATGAAAATAAAGCTACTTGTTTATCAGTTTTGACTGAGGAGGATTTTTTTTTAGGAAATTTAACACACATAAATGAAATTAAACAAAATATTAATTTACCAATTCTTTGTAAGGACTTTTTTGTAGATAAATTTCAAATTCCACTTGCAAAAAGTAATGGAGCAGATGCTATATTGATTATATTAGCTGGTGTAAGTGAGAGCCTTGCTAATGAGTTATATGAAGAAGCACTTAAATTAAATATGTCTGTTATAGTTGAAGTGCATACGGTTGAGGAAGCAAAACAAGCTTTAAAATTTAAAGAGGCATTAATTGGTATCAATAATAGAAATTTAAAAACTCTTAAAACTGATATAAATACAACCTTTGATATTCATGATGTTTTAGTTAATCATGAAGGTCCATTAATTTCTGAAAGCGGAATAAAAACAAAAGATGAACTATTAGAACTCTCAAATAAAACCTCTATAAAAACTTTTCTAATTGGTGAATCACTTTTAAAAAATTTAAATAATAATTCTATTTTTTCTGTTCTTTAGCCAAATATTTCCTTATTTTACAGGCTTTTTTTACTATTGTGAATTGAAGAGAACTTTTGTAGAACAGATTTTGTACGATATTTGTTCTTATGCTAACAAAAAAACAAAAAAACCTGCTTTTATTTATCAACAAGAAGTTGAGAAGTTCTGGTGTTTCTCCGTCTTATGAGGAAATGAAAGCTTCATTAAACCTTAAATCTAAGTCAGGAATTCATAGACTTATAAGTGCATTAGAGGAAAGAGGTTTTATTAAGCGACTTGCTCATAAAGCAAGAGCTTTAGAGGTAATCAAATTACCAGAAACGGCCTCAGCGAACGATATTTATAATAATTTTTCACCAAGTGTAATAAAAGGTGGTCTAGATAGTGAAAAAAATTTATCCTCTGAAACAGAGGTTCCAGTTTTAGGCAAAATCGCTGCTGGAACTCCAGTTGAGGCAATTCAAAATGAAGTTTCTAGAATACCTTTGCCAGCCAATTTAGAAAAAAACGGCGATTATTTTGGATTGAAAGTTCAGGGAGATTCGATGATTGAAGCAGGTATTAACGAGGGTGATACTGTTATTATAAAAAGAACTGACACAGCAGACAATGGAAAAATTGTTGTTGCGCTTATAGACGACCATGAGGCAATGCTCAAAAGAATTAGAAAAAAGGGTAAAGTAATAGCACTTGAAAGTGCTAATAAAAACTACGAAACTAAAATCTTTGGCCCTGATAGAATAAAAGTTCAGGGTGTTTTAGTATCTTTATATAGAAACTTCTAATAAAATAGTCTAAACCATTTTAATGAAAAAAGTAGCAACTAGATTTGCTCCCTCACCTACTGGTCCATTACACATTGGTGGTGTTAGAACAGCTTTATTTAATTGGTTATACTCTAAAAATCATAAAGGTAAATTTTATTTAAGAGTAGAAGATACAGACAAAGAAAGATCTAAGGATGAATATAAGGATCAAATAATACAATCTCTTAGATGGATTGGTATAAATTATGATGGAGAAGAATATGTTCAATCAGAGAAAGTAAGCGATCATATAAAAGTTGCAAATGAGCTTCTTAAAAATGGTAATGCATATAAATGTTATTGTTCAGGTGAAGAAATAGAAGAACAAAAAAAAAGAGCTAGACAAAAAAAGATTCCTTATATTTACGATAGAAAATGGAGAGACAAAAAAGAATCTGATGCTCCAAAAGGTATTAAACCTGTTATTAGATTTAAAAGTAGCATTAATGGAACATCGGTATTGAAAGATTTAGTTCAAGGTGATGTCGAAATAGAAAATAATACTATTGAAGATTTTATTATTTTAAGAAATGACGGGACTCCTACATATAATTTGTCAGCATCTGTAGATGATCATCAAATGAATATGACACATATAATTAGGGGTGATGATCATAAAATAAATACCTTTAAGCAAATACAAATTTATCAAGCCATGAAATGGGATTTACCCTCATTTGCTCACATACCATTGATACATACAATTGAAGGAAAAAAACTATCAAAACGAGATCAGGCCTCTACATTAGATGATTATTCTAAAATTGGTATTATGCCAGATGCCCTTCGAAATTACCTTTTAAGACTAGGCTGGTCTTACAAAGATAAGGAAATATTTACATTAGAGGAAAGTATAAAATTTTTTAATTTAAAAGGTATTGGTAAATCTCCCTCTAAACTTGATATGAGTAGAATTTTATCAATGAACGAACATTATATTAAGAATATTAATGAAAATGATTTATTCAATCAATTAATTGAATATTGCAAATTATATAAAAGTGAAATTCAATCAGATAAAAAAGATAAGATTAAAAAATCTCTTACTTTCTTGAAAAATAAAGCAAAAACTTTAGAGGATATATTTAATAATGTTCAATATATTATAAAAGATAATGTCGATTTTAATAAGGATGATCTTAAATTAATTGATGATAAAGCAAGAAAAATAATTTATGACTTTAATGATCAATTTGAAAAAATTGATCTGCCTTCTCGAGAAATATTAGAGCCAATAGTAAATGGGCTCATAAAATCTCATGACACAAATTTTAAGGGGGTTGGGCAACCATTAAGAATTGCTTTAACAGGTTCGAAGTTCGGGCCTGGTATTTATGATATAATTTTATCCTTAGGAAAAGAAGAAGTTCAAAAACGACTAAGAGCTAAGATAGCTTGAAACTACTGCTGAAGCTTCTGAAGATGAAGAAGTTTTTGATTTGATCTCATTTAAAGTATTGTTCACATCTAAGATTTGTTTTTTCATAAGTTCAGGGTTTTTTAAAAAATATGCTACAGATCTAAAAATTTCTTTTGAATTACATTCTTTTTGAATTAATTCTGGAATTATTTCTTTTTGGTTAATTATATTAATTATATTTGCATATTTCGTCTTTACTAAAAACTTTATAATAAAAAAATTTATAAAATTCATTTTATAAATAATTATAGATGGAACTTTTGCATTACAAATTTCAAGAGAAACGGTTCCTGATTTTGCTACAGCAAATACAGAATTTAATAATATTTTTGATTTTATGTTATCGTCAGATATGACTTCAACATTATTGTAGTTAATTTTTTTAATCTTATCTTTTATTAAATCTTTGTTTTGATCAGTTGCATGAAAAATAAAATTATATTCTTTAAATTTTTCATTCATTAATTTAATAAAGTCTATTAAAATTGGTAAAAGAATATTAGTTTCAGAAGTCCGGCTTCCAGCGAATAAAGATATAATTTTTTTATTGTTATCAATTATATTTGATAAATTTGATTTAATATTTTCTTTATTTTCAAGTAATGGATGACCAACAAAAGTATTTTTAATATTTTCTTTATCAAAGAATTTCTTTTCAAAATTAAATAATAGTAAAACATGGTCTAAAAACTTTTTAAAATTCTTAACCCTGCCCTCTCTCCATACCCATACCTGAGGCGCAACATAATGAATTGTTTTGATATTTGGATTTATACTTTTAACTTTTTCAGCTACTCTTAAGGTAAAATCTGGGCTATCAACACTAAATAAAATGTCTGGATTAAATTCAATTATTTTTTTTACAGTTTCATTTATTTTATTTCTTATCTTAAATAAATTTAATATTACGCTAGTAAAACCAATATAAGTTATCTCTTTAAGATCATATATTGATTTGACACCAAGTTTGTTTAAATGTGATCCTCCAACACTTAAATATTCTATGTCGGAATGATTTTTTTTAAGCTTATTAATCACAGTCGAAGCTAATTTGTCCCCTGAAGGTTCACCGGTTAATACAAAAATTTTTTTCATTTAACAGAGATAAACATCTTATTTTTATTAGCAAAACTAATACATTTATTTTTATCTAAAAAAACATGTTGTTTACTTTTTACAACAACGCCTTTTAATCCGGCTGTCTTGCTTTGTTTTAAAGTTTTTAATCCAATGGTTGGTAAATCAACTCTAAAGTCTTGCTTCATTTTTGGAAACTTTACTAAAACGCCATGGTTTCTAAAGTTTTTACTTTTGCTTTTTTCGAGTAATTTTTTTGTACCGCCTTTTCCCTCTATAGAAACTACTTTTTTATTTCTGACAACTACAGCTTGACTGTGATCATATTGCTTTAAATTATTTAAAGTTTGGATAGCCTTTTTAATATCTTTTTGGTCTTTATTATTAGGTTTAATCTTTGAATAATAACCCTTTTTTAAAGTAAGCTCTGGATTAAATTTAAGCGAATTTTCTGTTTTTATTTTATTTTTAGAAAGAATCTTTATTATCTCTTTTAAAATTGCAGCATCACCAAGCCTTGATGCTTTAATAATTCTTGGAATATAATAAACTCCTTTAAAATCTAATTTTAACTTAGAAAAATTTGGCTTACTAACTTTACCGGCAAATAAGACTTTTTTACAGTCGTTCTCTTTAAGAATATTAATAATTTTTCCAAATTGACCAATTGAAACATAGTATGAATTTTTATCTTTTTTAAATTTTTTTGACTTTGATAAATCTATGATCAGATATTTAATTTTTTTTTTCTTAATAGTGTTTAGAATTATGTTTGGAAAATCAGTGTCACCGAAAAATAAGCCTATCATTCTACGAAAATGGTGTACAAATTGATCTTTTTTTGTCTTTAGTAATAAATTCTAACACCTCTTTCACCAAATGATTTTTTTTAAAAGAGCCATTTAATTTATTTAAATTTTCAGTGAGATTTTTTGTTTCAAAGATTTTTTTGTAAGCATCATTTAAAATTAGAATATCTTTATTATCAAAGTTAGCTCTTCTTAGCCCTATCAAATTTAATCCTTGTAAGGAATTTCTATTACCTGTTGATAAACCATAAGGAATTACATCATGCATAACCCCTGTCATACCACCAATCATTGCCATTTTACCTATTCTTGTAAACTGTTGAACTGCGGAATTACCACCAATAACTACATTATCATCGATTGTAGCGTGACCGGCAATAGCAACATTATTAGCAATTATGACTTTATTGCCAATCTGACAATCATGGGCGATATGGGATGAAATCATAAATAAACATTCACTCCCAATAACTGTTTTACGGCCTCCGCCGATTGTTCCAGGATTTATAGTTACATATTCTCTAATCTTATTGTTATCTCCAATAATCAAATTTGTTTGTTCTCCATTATATTTTAAATCTTGTGGATCATTTATTGAAACAAAAGGATAAATTTTATTTTTCTTACCAATTTTTGTATTTCCAGTAATGCTTACATGTGATTGTATAATTGTATTTTCTCCAATTTCTACATTAGGACCAATTATTGAATATGGCCCGATATCAACGCTTGAATGAATTTTAGCATTTTTGTTAACTATAGCTGTTTTATCTATCATTTGTTTTCTTTAATAAAACTTTTTAAATCTTTAGCTGGGTATCCCATAACTTTAGTGTTATCTGGGATATCTTTTAATACACCACTTCCACCACCAATCTGTACATTATTACCAATTTTTAGATGTCCTGAAACTCCTGCTTGCCCACCAATCATAACATTATTGCCTAAGCTAGAACTTCCGGCAAAACCAACCTGTCCAGCTATAATGCAATTTTCACCTATTTTTACATTGTGAGCTACATGGATTTGATTATCTAAAAATGTATTTTTACCAATCACAGTGTTAGACAATGAGCCTCTATCTATAGTAGAACAACAACCTATTTCAGCGTTGTCTTCAATGATAACAAGACCAATTTGTGGATATCTAAAATTTAATATTTTATCTGGAAAAAAACCAAAACCTTTTTTACCTATTACACATCCATCTAAAATATGAACATTATTTTTAATCAACGAATTTCTTAAAATAACATTTGAGCCAATTTTACAGTTATCTCCTATAGAAACATTTTTTTCTATAATTGAATTATGACCTATTAAACAATTTGATCCTATTTTTACATTAGATCCAATTAAAACATTTGTACCAAATTTAACTTTGTCCTTATATTCAGTTTTAATTATATCCTGAACACTATTATCAAAATCATCTGTAATAGAGTCAGGATAAAAAATTTTTGTAATTTGAGCAGTATGCAACAAGACTTTATTTGTAATTATAGGTTTACATGTGCCAGGTAAAATTGACTTTAGATTTTCTGTTGTAAGACAAAAAGAAGCTTTAGTAACTTTAGCTAAATATTCATATTTTTTTGAATGAAAAAAAGTAATTTCACCAAATTGAGACGAGTGAAGATCTTTAATATCTTGAACTTTTTCATCTGAGATCTTTTGGTCTATTAAATCAATATTTTTTAATAGATAATTAATATTATGTGGTCCTGTATTCTTAAAAAAAGGATTACTCATTAATAAGCTTTAATATCAAAACTTTTTAATAATGCTTATCAATAAATGTTACTGATTATTTTCTGTCAACTATTGTAGCAGACCATTGAGCATCTGCCATTTTTATCCCTTCAACAAAGGCTTCTCCTTTATATTTCCAAACTCTACCGTGAGACCTGATAGCTTCAATCTTAAGTTCTAATTTACAATTTGGAATTACAGGATTTCTGAATCTAGCCTTTTCAACACTCATCAAGAAGACTAATTTGTTTTCATATTCTTTTTTATCTATTCCTTGAGCTGTTAAAGCTGCTGCTGCTTGCCCAAAAGCCTCAACAATTAAGACTCCTGGCATTACAGGATTTCCAGGAAAATGACCTTGTACGTAAAAACTATCTTTCTTAACATTGACTATAGCTGTAGCAGAATGAAGTTTTTTAATATCTCTTAACTCATCGATTAATAACATAGGTTCTCTATGAGGTAATAAATTGACTATATCATCTTTGCTTAATTTATCTTTTTCACTCATTGCAAATTTATCATTTGTTCTCTTTATTAAATATTTTCATAATTTCATTAGTTATATCTAATCCAGATTTAGCAATAACTATGAATTTTTTTTGAATAACTAATGAAATATCATTTTCATCTGCATATTTAGACAGAATAACATTTAGTGACTGCACCATCTCATTTGTTTTATCAAGCCGTATTTTATTGAATTTTTCATTAATCAATCTTCTATTTTTCTGAAAATTATTAATTTCTTTTTTCAAATCAAGTATCTTAGAATTTAATTCATCTTCTGATAGAACATTTTTTTGTTTTAAAATTTCTTGCTCTTTTAAAACTAAGCTTTTTTCAATTTTTGACAACTTTTCATTTTCATTTTTAAAATCATTATCAATTTTTTTATAAGATTTTTTACCAAATTCAGACTCATTTATAATCTTATCAATATCAATAAATGCAATTTTTTTTTCAGCAATGGATACTTTTATTAAGCTAAAAAAAATTATTAATGAAATGCCTAAAACCTTGGGCATCTTTAGAAAGTTGTTCCTAAGTTAAATTGGAAAGATTCAGTTTTATCATCATCTGCTTTTGATATATCTTGTGCCAAAGAAAAATTTAATGGTCCAATTGGTGTAAACCAATCAACGACAACACCTGTTGATGCTCTGATAGTATTAGATTGATCTACGCTACTTGAATAATCTACTCCCCATAAATTTGCTGTATCAAAAAAGTATCTTAAGTCAACATTTTGAACATTTGAAAAAATCATTGGTAAAGTAGTATCAAAATTAATTGCAGCAGCATAATTTCCACCAACATAATCATTAGCATCTACTGGTCCTATATTTCTAGTTTTAAACCCTTTCAGTTTATTACGAGGTAACCAGAATCTATTGGTTATCTTTACATCATCTCCACTCAAAGAATTAACAGCTCTTCCATAAATATTGAAGCTTGTAACCATATTATTAGGCAATTTATACCAAGTTTTAAAGTCATACATGTTGCCAAAGGAATACTCTTCTGAAATCAAAGGTATTGTTTGATTAAACTTGCTTCTAAAACCATCTGTTGTTTGAAATCTTTGATTTCTCATATCATAATCTAATCCATAAGAGAACTTACTCTCAAAATATGAACCTGATTGTTTTTTTAAATTGTCACTTGCTGTAGTTTTTGTAGTTATGTCTTCGTAAAAATTTAATAACTTAGGTGAGAAATAGACATTTTGAAATTGTTCAAAACCTGTACCAAAAGTAAATCCAGTTTTTGTCGATTTATAACCGCTGTCAGTCAATTTATCTACATTAGTGCTTTCAACTGAAGTAGATAGGGATTTATCTGTATAATTAAAATTAGGATTTGTTACAGAAAAAAGACCCCTAATACTATCCTCAGTTAAATCTAAACTTGAAGAAAGTTTTATTCCTTTTCCTAAAAAATTGTTCTCAGATATAGAAAAGCCAAGAGTTCCACCATCTGATCCAGCGCCTGCACCGATCATTATTTCTCCAGTTGGCTTTTCCTCTACAGTTATGTCAATTATTTTAGTATTCAAATCTTGACCTTCTTTTACAGATCTGTTGACATTTCTAAACAAATTTGAGGCTTTTAGATTATTAATTGACTTAACACTAAGTAATTCATTGTACGCATCACCTTCATCGATTTCAAGTTTACTTCTAATTACTGACTCATGGGTTATATTATTTCCAAATATATTAATTTTTTCAACATAAAATTTTTCACTTTCAGTGACTTCAAAAACAATATCTAACTTATTCTTTTCTAAAATATTTTCTGTGTAGCTTGCATTAATAAAATCGTATTCTCTTGATAATGTAACTTTATCAATTTCTTCAACTACTTTAGAAATTTTACTTATAGAATATGTTTTACCTTGTAATTTTTTTAATTCTTTTTTAACATCTTTAAAATTATTTTCATCGTAATCAATTGGTAAAACTAATTTAGTGTTATTTACAGTATATATTTCACCAGCATCTATTTTATAGGTTAATTTAAAAGATTTATTATCAAGAAATTTAACAGTCGCAGACTGCACATTAACATCATAAAATCCTTTTGATAAATAATAATTTCTTAGAAGTCTTTTATCTCTCTCGATTATATCCTTGTTTACAAATTTATTATTTGATATAAACTTCCAAAATTTAGCTTCTTCGGAAATAATTACGCTTCTTAAACTACGATCTTTAATTTTTTTATCACCAATAAATTCAATTTTCTTTATTTTGGATTTTTCACCCAGATTAACTTCGAATATTAGGTCGACAGTACCATTGTTATTTTCTGATATTTTAGATTTAACATCTGATAGATAATAACCTACATTATTTAAAGATGTTTTCATTCTATTTACATCTATTTTCACTTTCTCGATTAAGAAAGGAGATTTGTCTTTAGAAAAAAGATTTTTTAATATCGCTTCTTTAATTTTAGTAGATTTAACACCCTCAACTTTTACAGTTTGAATAATCTTGTTTTCTTCAATATCTAAGACCAATATTTGGCCATCTATTGTTATAGATATTCTTTTAAAAAAATTAGTATCGTATAAATCTTTTATGATTTTATTTAATTCTTTTTGACTATAGTCTTTATTTAGCTTGATATCACCATATGTAATTATTGTTTCTTTTGAAATTCTCTCGTTATTTTTAACTTTAATATCTGTAACTACAACAGCATGTGATGTGCTTACTAAAAATAGTAAAAAAGTTATTAAAGTAAAAATATATTTCATAAAAAAATTAAACCATGGATTGTACACTTAAAGTAAGCGTTTTCAATCTAACATTCTTGGATAATTCATTGATTTGATTAAGATTTTTAGGCTTTAAATTCTTATATCGTTTATATTCTTTTAAGTCCAAAATTTGATTCAAAATTTTATAAATATCAAAAAACTTAATTTTATTTTTAAGGAATAATTCAACTAAAACATCATTAGAAGTGACTAAAACAGTTTCATATAAACTATCGTTGTTAGTTAGTTTCTTTAATATATCAAAAACAGGAAATTTTTTGTGATCAATTTTTTGAAAATTTAAATTATTCATTTTATCAATCTCAAAATTTCCTGGTATTTTTGAAATTTTTTTATTAAATAAAAGTGAATTATATATTGGAATTTTCATTGAAGTTGGATGAGATAAAATTTTACAAATACCGTTGTTAAACAAAACTACACCATGTACATAAGAAGTTGGTTGTATAATGATTTCAAATTTATTGTAATCAAGATCAAATATTTTCTTAGCTTCAATTAATTCGTATACTTTGTTAATTAAAGTCGAGGAATCTATTGAAATTTTTTTTCCCATTTTCCATGTAGGATGTTTAATAGCATTTTTTGGAATAAATTTACTTAATTTAGATTTATCAATTTTAAGAAATGGGCCTCCAGATGCTGTGATATAAATTTTTTTTATATTTTCTGATTTATCATTTTTTATAAGTTCAAAAATTGAAAAGTGTTCTGAATCAATTGGAATAAATTTTGTTTTATATTTTTTTAATCTTTTCTTAATTAAGTTCCATCCACAAATAATTGACTCTTTATTTGCTATTGCTATCCTCTTTGTAGACTGAATTATTTCTAGCGTTGACTCTAAGCCATTAAGTCCAGTGATTGCACACATTGAGTAATCGAGTCTTTTTTTATACTTTTTTCTAAAATCTGTAATATTTTGATAAACATTTATTTTTGATTTTTTAAAAAATAATTTATTTTTAGAAAAAATTTGTTCATCATGAATAACAATATTTTTTACCTTAAAAGTTTTAATTTGTTTTTTTATCTTTTTGATATTTTTATTTGTAGATAGTAATTCTACTTTAAATGTTTTTTTATTCTTATTTAATATATCTAATGTTGTTAAACCTATTGAACCAGTAGAACCAAGAATTGCAATTTTTTTTTTCATGAGATAATCAAACCATTTATTAAATATAAAAAAAATAATGCTGGAAAGACAAAAATTAAACCATCAATTCTATCCAATAAACCACCATGACCAGGTATAATTTTTCCTGTATCTTTTAATTTTGCTTTTCTTTTAAAATAAGAAATAATTAAATCACCTATTTGGCTAACTAAAGAAATAAATAATATCACTAGAAGTGCCGGTAAACCCTCCATATTCAACTTGGTTGGGTCTTTTCCAAAATGATGAACAAAAATTAAACCTACTATTAAAGATAGTAAAAAACTTCCAACAACTCCTGCATAAGTTTTTTTTGGACTAATTTTAATTAATTTAGGACCCCTAAATATTTTTCCAAATATGTATCCACCAATATCTGTAGAAATGCAGATTATGATTATAAATAAAAAGATTTTAAAACTTTCTCCCTCTCTCACTTTATATGCAGTATAGAAAGAAAATAATAAAAAAATTATTCCAAGAATTTTTAAAAAGTTATTCTTTTTACATAATTTAATCCATTCAAAACTTGTTACTAAAAATAATATACTTAAAAAAAACGTAAAAAACACTGAGCCTTGAATAATAAAGAATATAGTTATTGGAATTAAAATAAGTGAACTTAATAATCTTTTTTCAAATTCTTTGATCATTAAATCTTACCAAAATTTCGTTTAATACTTTTATATTCTTTGATAATTCTTTTATAGTCATTTTCATTAAAAGCAGGCCATAGTTTTTTTTCGAAGAATATTTCTGAATAAGCAACTTGCCATAACAAAAAATTACTTAATCTTTTTGTATTACCAGTTCTAATTAATAAGTCAGGGTCTGGTATATTTTTGGTTTGTAGATTTCTACTTAGATTTCTTTCATTTATATTTTCTTTATTTTTTTTTATTTTTTTAAAAGCATCTATTAATTCAGATTTAGAGCCATAATTTAATGCTAAATTAATTTGTAATCTGTCATTTTTTAAAGTTTTTTTTTCAGATAAATTAAGTAGTTTATTCAATCGTTGTGAAAAACTTTTTTTTCCAATAATTTTAATTCTAATATTTTGGTTGTGTAATTCATTTAATCTATTACTTAAAAAATTTTCTAATAAACTAAATAAAAAAGCTATTTCTTTTTGAGGTCTTCTCCAGTTTTCAGTTGAAAATGCATATAATGTTAAAAATTTAATTTTATTTTTAATGGTAGCTTTTATTATTTTTTCAACTGTTTTAAGACCAGCTTTATGACCAGCATTTCTTGAATTTTTATATTTAAGGCCCCATCTTCCATTACCGTCCATGATAATGGCTACATGATTCAAAGGGTTCATATGGTCATTATTTCTTTTTCTTTAGTGGCAACTTTCTCGTCAACAATAGAAATATGTTTATCTGTAATATTTTGAACATTCTTCTCATAAGATTTTTCCTCATCTTCACCTATCTCTTTTGATTTAAGGAGTTTTTTGAGTTCTTCATTTGCATCTCTTCGAATATTTCTAATTGAAATTTTACATTTTTCTCCCATTGATTTAATCATTTTTTTTAATTCATTTCTTCTCTCTTCATTTAATTCAGGTATTGGTAGTCTAATCAATTGGCCATCTATTTGTGGATTAAGACCTAATTCTGATTTTTTAATTGATGAGTCTATTAAATTTACGTTGTTTTGATCCCAAACCTGAATATTTATCATTCTAGGTTCAGGTGTCGTAATACTACCTAATTGATTAATTGGCATTTGCTGGCCATATACATCAACTTTAATTAAATCTAACATTGCAGCATTTGCTCGACCAGTTCTTAATGATGACAATTCTTTTGAAAAGACATCAATGGCTTTATTCATCTTGAGGCTATGTGATTTTTCATCAAACATTATTCGCCTATCTTAATTCTACTGAACTCCTTAATTTTTAAGTCATTTATAGCAAGTTCTTTTAAAACATCTTTGACTTTTTTTTTTGGCTCCATTACCCAAGCTTGAGTAAGAAGAGCATTTTCCTCTTTAAATTTGTTCATTTTACCCAAACTTATTTTTTTAGCGATATTTTCTGGTTTTCCCGAATTTTTAAGTTCTTCAGTAACTAACTCTTGCTCTTTATCGATAATCTTTTTATCAATTAAATTTGACTCTAATGCTAGGGGGTTTGATGCTGCTATATGCATTGACAATTGTTTTCCAAATGTTTTAACAATATCTGAATTATTTTTTGTCTCTAACGAGACAATCACTGCTAGTTTTCCTAAGTTGTCTTTTACCACAGTGTGTAGATATTGATAATTAACTGAGGAAGAATTTGATATAGTTCTCGTTTTACCAATTGTAATTTTCTCCCCTATTTTTGCTATTAATGCCACTAAGTTTTCTTCAACAGAAATATTATTTTGCATTATAGCTTTTTTTAATTTATCAACATCAGAGTTATTTTCATTATTTAGTTCACTGATTTCTTTTACAAAATCAATAAAATCATTATTTTTTGCTACAAAGTCGGTTTCACAATTTACTTCTATGACTGATGTTTTTTTTTCATCACCACTAATTGCAACAACACCTTCTTTTGCATCTCTTGACATTTTTTTTGAAGCTTTTGAAATTCCTTTAACTCTTAAAATTTCAACTGCTTTATCTAAGTCTCCTGCTGACTCTTTGATAGCT
The DNA here is from genome assembly GCA_902557215.1 of uncultured Pelagibacteraceae bacterium. GTDB lineage: Bacteria > Pseudomonadota > Alphaproteobacteria > Pelagibacterales > Pelagibacteraceae > Pelagibacter. The sequence goes on from CACDZM010000001.1 coordinate 154,045, forward strand.
AAATTACAGTCTTTAAAACCTGCACCAGTAGCTTCTCTTAATTTCTTTACTTTCTCAATATCGCTCATATTAATTTAATTTGTCTGATTTTTTTTTTGAGAATCTTTTTTCTAGCTTATCTCTGTCGATTTCGGCTACAGTTTTTGTTTTGTCTGATTTTTCTTTTTTTTCAGAAGGCTTTTTTGTTTCAATTATTTGTGAAACTTTTTTTGCACTAACAATTGTCTCTTTGATTAAGTTGCAATAAAGATCAATTGATCTTCTGGCATCGTCGTTTCCAGGTATAGGGAAATCTATGCCATCAGGATTTGAGTTGCTGTCTAATATTGCTATTATTGGTATGCCTAATTTAACTGACTCTTGTATAGCTAAAGACTCATAATTAGTGTCAATTATAAATACTAGATCAGGAATTTTTTTCATGTCTGCTATGCCTCCTAATGACCTTTGAAGTTTATCTTTTTTAACACTCATTTTTAATAATTCTTTTTTTGTAAAACCTCTATTTTCTGACACTAGGTTCATTTCAAGTTTTTTTAGTTTTTTTATGGAATTTGATATGGTTCCCCAATTAGTCAACATTCCACCCAACCATCTGTAATTTACAAAATATTGATCTGTTTCCTTTGCTACTTCCGCGATAGCCTCTGAAGCTTGTTTTTTAGTAGACACAAACAATATTTTTCCATTGTTTGATATAACCTCAAAAACCTTTGCTAAGGCAGTTTTTGTAAGTTCTAATGTCTGTGTAAGATCTATTATATGAATTGAGTCTCTCTTGCCAAAGATGTATTTTTTCATTTTAGGATTCCATCTTAGAGTTTTGTGTCCTAAATGAACTCCTGCTTCTAAAAGTTGTTGAATAGTAACGTTAGGTATCTTCATATTTATTCCCGGTTAAGCCACCACAGTAATTTCCAAACGGACCGGAGGTATAAAACCAAATACTGTGTGCGTATTTAATAATTTAAAGTTTACTTACTATATATAATATTTTTGACAAGAAAAAATTATCTTATATGTGAGAATATTTCCTCATTTTTAAGTAAATTTAAAGATTTATGGTCAACTTTTCTGGGATTTTCTAACTTAAAAAATAATGTACTTGTTTCATTTTGTAATTCTATTGAAATTTTAGTTTCTCCTTTTTTGTTGAGAATTTTTGACAATTTTTCAATTTGTTTTTTTGATTTAATCTTAAATGTTACCTCAGATATGGGTCTTTCAAATAATTTTTTTAGGGATACTATCTTTTGAACATTTATTCTAGTAAGTCTATTTTTATCATTAGTAAGTGATTTTGACAAAGTTAATGACAAAGAATTTCCCTCTCTTAAGATTTCTCGATTCATCTGAAGAGTGTCAGAAAAAATAAATAATTCAAAAACTTTGTTTAAGTCAGTAAGTTTAATAACAGCATATGAATTTCCTTTTGCAGTCTTTCTCTCCTGGATTTTTAAAAGTGTTCCAGCAATGTTTGCCTCATTGATGTTTAAATTAGAATTAAATTTATTGAAATCTATAATGTTAAAATCTTCGAAAAAATTTTTATATTGATTTAGAGGATGATCTGAAACAAAAAAACCAACAGCCTCAAATTCCTTTGAAAGCCTTTCTTCAAATTTCCAGTCCATAATATCTGGTATCAATTCATTTTTTTGATTCTCTCTTTCTTCAAATAATTCAATTTGATTATTAGATTTATTTTCATAAGCATTTTTTGATTTTGTTATCAAATTTGGAATAGAGTTAAATAATGATTGTCTATTTAAATCCAAATCATCAAAAGCACCCGCTTTTACCAATCCTTCAAGTTGTAATTTATTTATATCTTTTGGGTTAACTCGATTTATAAAATCACTGATTGAATTAAATTTTCCATTTTTTGATCTTTCTTCGATTATTCTAGAAATCGACTCATAGCCAACAGCCTTAATTCCGCCAAGTGCATAATAAAATTTTCCATTTTTTGTTTTAAAATCAGCATAACACTCATTTATATTTGGCCTGATAATTTCAATTCCTAGTCTTTTAAGTTCTTCGTAAAATTCACTTAATTTATTTTGATTTGAAATATCCATGGTCATTGATGCTGCTATAAACTCTTTTGGATAATATGTTTTTAAAAAAGCTGTTTGATAAGAAATTATAGCATACGCAGCTGCGTGGCTTTTATTAAATCCATATTCTGCAAAAGGTTCAATTTTTAAGAAAATTCCAGCTGCAACTTCTTTATTGATACCATTTTTAACAGCACCATTTATAAAATTCTGTTTTTGTTTTTCTAATTCAGCTCTTTTTTTTTTACCCATAGCACGCCTTAAGAGATCTGCTTGACCAGCTGTAAAACCTGATAATTTTTGCGCTATTTGCATAACTTGTTCCTGGTAGATAATTACCCCATAAGTCGGTTTTAAAATTTCCTCTAGTAAAGGATGCAAATAATCAGGCGTTTGTTTTCCATTTTTACAATCATTGTACGTTGGGATATTATTCATAGGTCCCGGTCTATATAAAGCAACTAAAGCAATAATATCTTCGATGTGATTTGGCCTCATCTGAGTCAAGGCCTCTCTCATACCAGCACTTTCAATTTGAAATAGACCAACCGTGTTACCTGAGGATAAAAGATCAAAAACTTTTTGATCATCATAATCTATTTCTTCAATATCAAAATTTTGATTAAATTTTCTGATTAATTTTTGTGTATTATTGATCACTGTTAAAGTTTTAAGACCTAAAAAATCAAACTTTATTAGTCCAGCATTTTCTGCAGAATACATATCAAATTGTGTTGATGGTAATAATAAATTTGATGAAGTGTCTTTATATAAAGGAACTGCTTCTGTTAATTTTTTGTCTGCAATTACAACGCCTGCAGCATGAGTTGCAAAATTTCTATTCAAGCCCTCTAGTTTAAGTGAAAGACTTGTAAGTTTCTTAACTCTAGGATCATCCTTAATTAATTTTTGAAGTCTAGGTTCACCAGAAATACATTCGGATAAACTTTGAGGTCTTGATGGATCGAAGGGTATCATTTTTGAGATATTGTCAACAAATCCATATGCCAAACCTAAAACTCTACCAACATCTCTTATTACCATTCTAGCTTTCAATTTTCCAAAGGTAACAATATGTGCAACACTATCCTTATATTTTTTATTTAGATATTCAAAAACTAGATCCCTTTTTTCCTCACAAAAATCTATATCAAAATCTGGCATCGATATTCGATCAGGATTTAAAAATCTCTCAAAAATTAAATTAAATTTAATTGGATCGACATCTGTTATAGATAAACACCATGCAACCAGTGATCCAGCCCCAGAACCCCTTCCAGGTCCAACCGGAATGTCATTTTTTTTTGCCCATTTGATATAATCAGACACAATTAAAAAATAACTGGCATATTTCATTTCTATAATAATATTCAACTCATGATCTAATCTATCTTTATACTTTAAATAATTGCTATTCGATAAAAAATTACTATTTTTAACTTTAAAAACTTTTTCAAATTTATTCTTTAATCCTTCTAATGAATCTCTTTTTAATATTTCATCTGCATCACCACCTTTTTCAGAACTAATATTAGGTAAAATTGGTTTTGAAAATATCGGTCTGAAACTACAACGATATGGAAAATTGTAATTATTTTCTAAAGCTTCAGGTAAATCTGCAAATAATTCTGACATTTCAGAATTATTTTTCAAATAATGCTGGTCACTTAATCTTACTCTATTTTTTTCATTAACATATGTTTTATTTTTAATGCAAATTAAAGCATCATGTGCCTCATGCATATTCTTATCAATATAATAAACCTCATTTGTTGCTATTAGAGGTATTTCTAAGGTTAAAGACTTAGATAAGTTAAATTTTTCAAATCCTTTCTCATTAATATCTCCATGACGTTGTATTTCAATATAAAACCTGTCTTTATATAAAGATTTAAGATCTGAGTATAATTTTTCAATTTCTTTAAATTTTCCTTTTTCAAATAATTGACCAAATAAACCATTTACTGTGCCAGAAAACAATGAAACACCTTCACCTGGTTTTAATAACTCATTAAAATTTAAATATGGTTCATTTATTTCAATATCATTAAGATACGATAATGATGAAAGTTCAATGACTCTTTTATATCCATTTTCATTTAAAGCATACAGAGGTATAAGACCTATTGTGTCATTGTACTTAAAATTTATTTGAGTTCCAATTATAGGTTGAACACCAGTTTTAGATATTTTTTCGGCAAACTCTAGGGCGCCACATAAATTAGATGTGTCGCTTAAACCTAAAGCTCTAATATTTTTATCTTTAAAAAAATCTCTTAAATCGTCTATTTTAACCGCTCCCTCACAAATCGAATATTGAGAATGTATTTTTAAATGATTGAAACTTTGAATATTAGAATTAGGCATTAATGGTATTTATATTACCATTAACTATTTCCAACAAGTAATCTGACTTATCAGCGAAAAATCTATTATGAGTTGCAAATACAATTAATCTATTAGGGTTTATTTGTTTTTTTAATATTTCAAAAACACTTTTTGCAGTATCAAAATCCAAACTTCCAGTTGGTTCGTCAGCTAAAATTATTTGGGGGTTATTAATTAAAGCTCTTGCTATAGAGATTCTTTGTTTTTCACCTCCAGACAATTGTGAAGGATAATGATTTGATCTACTAGTAAGGCCAACTTTTCGTAATAAAATCTTAGATTTAGTAATAGCAGATACTTTATTGTTACCAGCAGCTAAACTTGCCAAATAAATATTTTCTATTGCTGTAAAATCTGAAAGTAAATTATTTTGTTGATAAATTATACCTATTTTTTTTGCTCTTATTGAATCATTTTTTTTTGAATTTTCATAATCTATTTGCTTATTTTCTATTGAAATTGAGCCTGAGGTAGGTCGGTCAATTAATGAAAGCAAATTTAAAAGAGTTGATTTACCTGAACCAGATGGTCCTATAAGAGAGTAAATTTTTCCTTTTTCAAATTTAAAATTAATTTTTCTTAATACATTTACTTTTTTCTGATTAAAAAAGGTTTTATTTAAATTTGAAAGTTTAATTAAATTATTCATATTTTAGAGATTGAACAGGATCCAATCTTGCAGCTTTTAAGGCAGGAAAAATTGAAACAATTATAGTTGTTAGTATTGAAAAAAAAGAGATTAAAAATATTGAAGATGGATTAATTTCTGATGGCATAGTGCTCAAAAAATAAATCTCTTCTGGAAATAAACTAATATTGAATACATCGCTCAAAAATTGTCTTAAATTTTCAATGTACATTGAAAAAATTACTCCTAATAAAATTCCAAAAATTGTTGCTGAGGTGCCAATAATTACACCAACTAAAAAAAATATCTTTACTATAGATTTATTTAAAACACCTATTGACTTTAAAATTGCTATATCACGAGTTTTATTTTTTACTAAAATTGTTAAACCTGAAATAATATTGAAGGCTGCAACTATTATGATTAAAGTCAAGATTATGAACATTACATTTCTTTCTACTTTAAGCGCAGAAAATAATGAGCTATTTGTGTCAGCCCAACTAAAAACAAATTCATCTGGAAATATTTTTTCAACAATAATTTTTTGATTTTCAATATTTTGTGGGTTTTTTAAATAAATTTCTAGATTTCTATCTTTATCAGTCAAATTAAAAAACTCATCTAATGTATCTAAATTCACAAAAGCAATATTGTTATCAAAATCAGCAAGACCACTTTCAAATAGTGAGATGACAGTAAAAATTTTTTTCTTAGGTAAACTGCCTATAACAGTTTCAATTCCTGAGGATGACATTATTGTGACATCATCTCCTATCTTAAGTCCAAGTGTGAAACTTAATTCTTTACCTATCGATATATAATTTTTTTTTAAATTATTTCTATCTCCTACAAAACCTTCATCATTTATTATATTTAATTTTGAAAAATCATTTTGACTATATCCTCTTAAAACTATACCCTTTGAAATATTTCTTTGAATTATTATGGCCTCACCTGAATTACTCGACATTAAATTTTTGCTTATTGAATTTAATTGAACATTGTTAAATCTCGCGGGATTAATATATTTTTTTTCATATGGTTTAACTGTTATATGTGCATTAAAGCCAACTATTTTGTTAATTAACTCAGTTCTAAAACCATTCATTACTGACATAACAATTATTAGAACTGCCACTCCTAAACCTATGCCTATAAACGAAAAAATTGAAATTATATTCAAAAAACCATCTTTTTTTCTGGCTTTAAGAAACCTGAATGTAATTTCTTTTTCTAATGTAGAAATCAATTTTCTTCTTTTTGTTTTTTTACAATCTTAATAATTTCACTCAATTTAATTTTTTGAGATATTTCTCCAGCCTCTTTAAATTCAATAAGATCATTTTCAGTTTGTTTACCAATAATTATTTGATATGGAATACCTATTAAATTCATCTTTTTAATTTTAGACGAAAAATTTTCCTCAGTATCATCAATTAAAGTTTCAATATCATTTTTTTCTAATTCTAAGTTAATTTTATTAGCTTTTTCTAAAGATGATTTGTCATTTTTATTAATCATTGGAATTATTGAAATATCATATGGAGCAACAGATATTGGCCATTTCATGACCTCTTTTTTTGCATCATATTTTGCCTCTATTATAGCTCCAACAAGTCTCGAAACACCAATTCCATAAGAGCCCATTTTTACAAAATCTTTTTTCCCTCCTGGTAAATCAACAGAACCATCCATTGGTTTAGAATATTTGTCTCCAAAATAGAAAATATGACCTACTTCAATACCTTTTGTTATCAAACGATTTTCTTCAATCACTTTTGTTTCAAATTCCTCTTTATCAAATTTTTCATCAGTTACTGAATAAAATTTTTCAAATTTATTTCTTAAATCTTCGAGTGACTTTTTTTCTAATTTATTTCCACTACTATCTACTTCAAAAATTCTTTTATCAGTAAAAATTTTACTTTCACCAGTCTCTGCTAAAATTATAAATTCGTGTGAAAGATTTCCACCTATAGGTCCTGTATCTGCAGCCATGGGAATGGCTTTAAGATCTAGTCTTTTAAAAGTTTTTAAATAGGATAAAAAAAATTTATTATACGAGAACAAAGCCTCTTCATCATTAATGTCGAACGAGTAAGCATCTTTCATATAAAATTCCCTGCATCTCATGATTCCAAATCTTGGCCTAATTTCATCTCTAAACTTCCACTGAATGTGATATAAAAGTTGTGGAAGCGACTTGTAAGACTTTACTGAACCTCTAAATATATCTGTTACAAGCTCTTCATTGGTTGGCCCGTAAAGCATCTCTCTATTTTGACGATCTTTAATTCTAAGCATTTCCTCACCATAATCCTCATATCGCCCGCTCTCTTTCCATATATCACTAGATTGTATAGTTGGCATTAATATTTCTTGAGCACCAATTTTATTTTGTTCTTCTCGGACTATTTGCTCAATTTTTTTCATTACTTTTAATCCCAATGGTAACCAAGAATAAATACCTGCAGAAGATTGTTTTATCATTCCAACCCTTAACATTAATTGGTGTGACTTAATTTTCGCTTCGGAGGGAATATTTTTAAGTATAGGTATAAAAGATTTAGAAATATACATGTTAAATCAGTATATTTCTTAAATTTAAATATTCAAATTTCATTAACATGTATATAAGTGTGAATAAAACTGTTGTAATTCCAGTGCAATAAATGAATTTTTTTAACATTTTTGGATTCTCTGGTGATCCAGGGTCTTCCCCATCAATTTTAATTGATTTCTGTCTATCAACATCAATTGGCAAAATCGCAAAAAAAACAATCCACCATATAATAATATAGATTATAGCTAGTCCTGTAATACTCATTAGATATTTACTAAATTAATATTTGTGTACGGTTTTTTTCCTATTTTCTCTTTAGTAAATTTTCTACATGCGATTTTGAGAGCATCAATGAGATTATGCTCTTGTTTTCTACTACCAATTTTAAATGATTTTGTTATTTTTTCTATTTCACCCTCTAATTCGTAAGTAAATTCATCTTCTTCATTAATCGGCAAACCTCGAAAAGATAAAATTGGATTATCATGAATGTTGCCTTTTGAATTTATTAAAATTGTTACTTCTAGATAACCATTAGAACTCAGATTTTTTCTATCTTTTATAGATTGAGACTGTTCATGTACACTTATATTTCCATCAAGATAAAGTCTACCTGTTGGCGCTTTGTCATAAACTTCGGGTTTGTCCCCAGGAAAAATTTTTACAATATCTCCATTCTCAACTAGAACAGGGTTCGGTACTTGCATCTCTTTTGCAAAATTTATATGCTCTATTAGATGCCTGTGCTCGCCATGAACAGGTATAATACATTTAGGTTTTATCCAATTATACATATCTTTCATTTCATCTCGATTAGGATGACCTGATACATGAACAAACTCATTTTCCTCTGATATTACCTCCATCCCATCTTTCACTAATTGATTATGTAATTTATAAAGTTTTTTTTCATTACCTGGTATTATTTTTGATGAAAAGATAACTGCATCACCTTTTTCTATAAATACATCTGGATGTGTATAATTTGAAATTCTCATCATTGCACCCATCGGTTCACCTTGGCTTCCAGTACATAGATAGACAATTTTTTCTCTAGATATATTTTTTGCTTCTCTAGGATCAATTGGATCGATAATATTCTTTAAATATCCACATTGTCTAGCTGCTTTAAAAATTCTATGCATTGATCTTCCAACTAATGATATTTGTCTGCCTGTTTTTTCTGCACAATAAAAAATAGTCTCCATTCTTGCCACGTTAGAAGCAAAAGATGTCATAACTATTCTTTTTTTTAGTCTTTCCATTATCTTTAAAAGGCTTCTTCTTACTGTTTCTTCCGAACCTGACCTTCCAACTGTAAAAATATTAGTTGAGTCACAAACCATTGCAAGAACACCTTCTTTACCTATTTGTTTCAATCTATTAACATTTATATTTTCACCCACCATTGGATTTTCATCTATTTTCCAATCTCCTGTATGCAAAACTACTCCAGCAGGAGTTTTAATTCTTAATCCATTAGGCTCAAGAATTGAATGAGTCATTGCAACATATTCTATTGAAAAAGGATCGAGATCTACAACCCCATTCAGTTCAACAATCTTTAAATAATTACTTATATTAACATGTTTTTCTCTAAATTTTTCTTGTATCAATACTGCCGTGAATGGTGTCGCGTAAATATTACATTTCAACATTGGCCAAAGATGAGCAATTGCTCCGATATGATCTTCATGAGCATGGGTTACCACAATACCTAATAAGCTATCTTTTTTATCTACTATAAAACCAGGATCAGGATAAATTAAATCTATCCCTGGAAGAGTATCGTCAGCGAACGTAACACCAATATCAACTATAATCCATTTATGTTCTCCTGGATTTCCATATCCGTATAAGTTCATATTTGCACCTATTTCACCAGCGCCGCCTAGCGGACAAAATAATAATTCTTGTTTCATTTAATTTATTAATCTTGCAATTTTAATTAACCCTTTAATTGTGATATCTTTGTTGTGTATTACTTTAATTTTTAAAGATTTTTTAAACAAGTCTGAGTAACCACCTGTGATTACAAGTTTAAAAGAATTCTTAGTCTCTCTCTTAATCAAATTAATGATATTGTCAATTAGACCTATATAACCCCAAAAAAAACCAGATTGTACTGCTGATTTGGTATTGTTAGCTATAATATTATTTATCTTTTTTAAATTAATTCGAGGTATCAAAAAGGCTTTATCCGATAATGTATCAAGCGAAATCTTAATACCAGGGGCAATTATTCCACCTCTATAATCTTTCTTTATAACTACGTCGAATGTTGTAGCAGTTCCAAAGTCTAATATTATAAAATTTTCTCTATTATTTTGTAAACTAATTGCATTAGCTAAACGATCAGAGCCAACTTGTCTAAAATTCACTTTTATTTTTATCAGTGATTTTAAATTCAGATCTTTTATTTCATAGCATCGAACTTTTGTTTTTTTAGAAAAATATTTTTTAATTAAACTAAAAAACTTTGGTACAACACTACAAAACAATATCTTTTCGATATCATTGATATTTTTAGTTAAAAATTTAATTTTTTTATCTAAATTTCGATAATTAATATTATTGGTTGGTAAATTTATTCTTTTTAGAATTTTTTCTTTTTTATTAACTAAAACTAACTTAGTTTCTGAATTACCTATATCGCCAAAAATATACATTTAACTTTTACCAACTCCTATATCTAAAAACTTACTCAAGTTTTTTTCAAAAATATTCTTTAACTCAATTTCTATTTTTTTTTTTGAGACTTTTTTATTTATTAAATCATTTAAATTTGTAGTTGGATAGTTACTAATTATAGGATTTTTTACTAAATTTAAGCCAATACCAACTACAAGAAATTTTTTGTTAATTTTATTTATGGTCTCTTGTAAAATTCCACTTATTTTTTTTCCTTCAATCAATAAATCGTTAGGCCTCTTATACGTAATTTTTTTTTTATAATGCTTAGAAATTATTTTTTTAACTAACATACAATTGAGTTTAGTAATTTGTGATAAAGTTAAATTTAAGTTCTCTAAAGTATAAAAAAAACTTACAAATAAATTTCCTTTAAAACAGAACCATCTTCTTCCATATTGGCCACGTCCGTGACTTTGATTTTCAGCAATTATCATTCCATACTTTAAATTTGAGTTTTGAATTATTCTTATAGCTGTATTATTCGTACTTTTTAATTTTTTAAATCTTAAAATCTTGAATTTCATTAAATAATGTTAATCCTAGAAACTACTTCTATTAGTTGACTTGGGAAAATGAAGTATATCAAAATTAACAATGTGGATGCAGTTAGAGAAAATTTTAACCAAAAACCATGGTCTGTATCGTATTTTTCTTTTTCCTTATCAAAATACATGATTTTAATTAATCTTAAGTAATAAAAGGCTGCAACAACTGTTGATAATAAACCTACAATTGCAAGGAAATACATTGATTGTTCAATGACTGCTTTAAAAACATAAAATTTTGCAAAAAAACCTGCTAGAGGAGGTATCCCAGCTAGTGAAAATAAAATTATAAGAAATGATATTGCTAGCATTGGATGATTTTTTGATAAACCTGATAGATCATCTATTTTTTCATAATACTGATTATCTCTCTTCAGCATTAACAAACATGAAAACAATCCTAAGTTCATAAGTACATATATAGTTATATAAATAATTGAACTTTGAATTCCATCATTAGTACCTGTAGCTACACCAGCCAGAGAATAACCAACATGACCGATAGAACTATAAGCAACAAGTCTCTTCAGATTTGTTTGTCCTATAGCTGCAATAGCACCAAATAGCATTGATGCTATCGATAAAAAAATTAAAATCATTTGCCACTGATCAATTAGATTTAAAAAAGGTACATATAAAAATCTTATAAATACTGTCAGTGCTGCTATTTTAGGAACCATTGTAAAAAATAATGTCACAGAAGTTGGTGAACCTTCATAAACGTCTGGGGCCCACATATGAAAAGGAACAGCAGAAATCTTAAAAGCCAGCCCAACTAAAATAAAAACAATACCAAATGTCAGAGCATACTCATTTGTATTTAATTGATTAGCTATTACATTAAAATTGGTAGAGCCAGTAAACCCATAAATTAAAGAACAGCCATAAAGCAACAAACCAGAAGATAACGCGCTTAAAACAAAATATTTAAGTCCCGCCTCAGAAGATTTGATTTGATCTCTATTGAATGTTGCTAAAACATATAAGGCCAAAGACTGAAGTTCAAGGCCCATATAAAAAATAATTAAGTCATTAGAATTAATCATAACCATCATTCCTAATACAGAGCTTAAAATTAATATTGGATACTCAATCTTAAAAATTTGAAAAGTCTTAAGATAGTTAGAGGAAATGATTAAGACTAAAAAAGCAGCTAACAAAGTGATTATCTTCATCAAAGAAGATAAATAATCAATGATAATACTATTATTAAATAATTTTGTTTCATTAATACTAATTGTTTCATTGAAAGTAATAACGGCAGTTACAATTAAAACAGCTAAAGAAAGGCTTTGGACAAGCCTTGAGCTATTTTTTTTAAAGACACCTAATATTAATAAGAACATTATCGACAATGATAGAAATATTTCAGGTAACACTAATTGTAAATTTTCCATTATGTTTTACTTGCTAATTTAAAATTATATTGATCAATTAAATCTGAGATAGATACCTCAATTGTATTAATTAGAGGATCTGGATAAAATCCAAAAAATAAAGTTGGCACAGCTAAACAAGATAAAATAAATAACTCGGATCTATTTAAATCAAGCATCTGTTTTAAATCTGTATTTATTAATTTTCCAAAAACTACTCTTTTGTATAACCAAAGCATATATGCAGCACCAATAATTACCCCTAGGCTGGCAATTACAGCCACTAAAAAATTATCCTTAAATGCACCCATCAAAATTAAAAACTCTCCAACAAATCCACTTGTTCCAGGTAGGCCTAAAGCTGCCAAAGTAAATAACATAAATAAAATAGAATATTTTGGAATAATACTAACGATACCACCATAAGTATTTATAAGTCTTGAATGCATTCTGTCATAAACAACACCAACGCATAAAAAAAGTGCTGCAGAAACCAGTCCATGGCTGATCATTTGAATAATACTTCCTTCAATACCTTGTTGTTGAATTGTAAATATTCCCAACGTAACGTAACCCATATGTGCAACTGATGAATAAGCAATTAGTTTTTTCATATCTTCCTGCATTAAGGCTATGAAAGAAGTAAAAATAATTGCAATTACACTTAATGTATAAATTAATGGAGTGAATATCTCTGATGCTGAAGGAAATAATCCAAGAGAAAATCTGATAAACCCATACCCTGCCATTTTTAATAGTATAGCTGCTAATAAAACAGATCCTGCTGTTGGTGCCTCGACATGAGCATCTGGTAACCATGTATGAACTGGCCACATAGGAGTTTTAACTGCAAAAGAGCTAAAAAAAGCTAACCATAAAAGATTTTGATACTTTATATCAATTCCAGAATTATAAAGTTTAACTACATCTGTAGTTCCATTCAACCAATATATTGTAATTATGGCCACCAACATTAGGACTGAACCAAGTAGGGTGTACAAAAAAAATTTAAATGCAGAATAAACTCTTCTAGAACCACCCCAGATACCAATAATCAAAAACATTGGAATTAAACCTGCTTCAAAAAATAGATAAAAAATAACAAGGTCTAACGAGCAAAATACACCAATCATAAAAGACTCCATGATAAGTACGGCTATTAAAAATTCACTTAGTCTTTCTTTAATTGAATTATTTACAGATAATATACAAAGAGGTGTAATAAACGTCGTGAGTAAAATAAACAAAATGGAAATACCATCAACACCTACTTTGTAATTTATAAAATCTTTAATCCAAATTCTTTCTTCAACAAATTGAAACTCTGAAGTTGATGAGTCAAATAATATCCATAAATAAATTGATAAAAAAAAGTTTACTGCTGATGTGAATAAAGCCACATATTTTATAGTAAAATTATTTTTTTTATTACTTTTGGTAAAAAATAGAAATAAAGCTCCAATTGATGGTAATAAGATTAAAGATGAAAGAATAGGGAAGTTCATTATTTTACAACTAGGAATGTTAATAATGCAGAAAAACCAAGTAGCATTACAAAAGCATATTGGTATATGTATCCACTTTGAAATTTGTTAGCTTTTAATGAGAACTTTTTAATCATCGAGGAAATGCCATCAGGTCCAAACCCGTCAATAATTTTTAAATCAAAGAACTTCCATAAAAATAAACCTAGTTTTTTTGAGGATTTAACAAATAAAACATCATAAAGTTCATCAAAATACCACTTATTTATTAAAAACTGATAAAGTGGTTTATTAATATTAGCAATTTGCTCGGGTAAATTTTTATTTTTAATAAATAAATAATACGCTAATGGAATAGATAATATTACTAAAGTTGGAGTAATTAATAAAAACCATAATGGAGGATGATCAGTGCTTAATGGCTTTAAAAAAAATATTGAGTCATTCCAAAAATTATTTAGGCCCTCATAACCGATAAATAATTCTTTAAATGTAAAACCAGCAAATATTGCACCAATTGATAATAAAACTAATGGTATCAACATCACAATAGGAGATTCATGCGTTTCATCTATTTTTATCTTTTTATTATTATAGTCACCATGAAAAGTTTTAAAAATTAATCTCCAAGAATAAATTGACGTAAGAAAAGCTGTAAAAATACCTATGCCAGCAGCATAATAACCCGTTGTATTTTCTCTTAAATAAGCAAATTCAATTATTGCATCTTTGGAATAAAAACCTGATAAAAATGGAAACCCAGTTAAAGCTAAGGTTCCTATTATCATTAGCGAATAAGTGTACGGAAGTTTTTTCCAAACTCCGCCCATATTATTTATATTTTGTTCATCTTTAAAAGCATGAATGACTGAACCAGATCCTAAAAATAATAAGGCTTTAAAAAACGCATGAGTGAATAAATGAAACATTGCTACATTGTATGCTCCTACCCCTGTGGCAAAAAACATATAACCTAATTGACTACAAGTAGAATAGGCAATTATTTTTTTAATATCATTTTGTACTAGGGCCACAGTTGCAGCAAAGAATGCGGTACTCATACCAATGACTGTAATAATATTAAGAGCTAATTCAGAGTATTCATAAATCGGCGAACACCTTACAACTAAGAAAACTCCTGCTGTGACCATTGTAGCAGCATGAATTAAGGCAGAAACAGGTGTTGGTCCTTCCATGGCGTCTGGTAACCACGTATGAAGTAGGATTTGGGCCGATTTACCCATTGCACCAATGAATAAAAGTAAGCAAATCAAATCTATTGCATTAAATGATATACCTAAAAATATTAAGTTTTTATCGGTGATGTTTGAAATTTGGTCAAAAACTTCAGAATAATTTACTGTTCCAAATAAATAAAAAATTAAGAATATTCCTAGAGCAAACCCAAAATCGCCAACTCTATTAACTACAAATGCTTTGATTGCAGCCTTATTAGCTGACTCTTTTTTAAACCAAAATCCTATTAAAAAATATGAACATAAACCAACACCTTCCCAACCAAAAAATAATTGAATAAAATTATCTGCAGTAACTAACATCAGCATTGCAAAAGTAAATAAAGATAAATAAGCCATAAATCTTGGTTTATGTGGATCATGGGACATATATCCAATTGAATAGATGTGAACTAATGCAGAAACTGAAGTAACCACGACTAACATGATAGAAGATAACGAGTCTATTTTCATAGACCAATTTACCTCAAGAGATCCAGAGCTTATCCAAGTCGCAATAATTATATTTTCTTCATATTGATTCACAATGACCTCATACAAGACTAGAGATGAAAATATAGCTGATATTGAAACAAGTAAACTTGTGGTAATTTCTGAATTTCTGTCTCCAATAAATTTGCCAAAAAATCCAGAAATAATTGAGGCTAACAATGGTAATGCTATAATTGAAATTTCCATTTTATCCTTTTAATTTATCTATTTCCTCTACTCGAATAGTTCCAGAATTTCTAAAATAAACTACTATAATAGCTAAACCAATTGCAGCCTCAGCTGCAGCAACAGTTAATATAAACAACGTGAATACCTGGCCAGATAAATCTCCTAAATATATAGAGAAAGATACTAAATTTATATTAACAGCTAATAATATAAGTTCTATACTCATCAATATTACAATAATATTTTTTCTATTTAAAAAAATTCCAATTATTCCAATACTAAAAATAACTGCCCCTAGAGTTAAATAATGTCCTAATCCTATTTCAATCATCAATTTTAACTCCTTTATTTGAAGCAACTTCAAGAACCTCAACCCCTTCTGTTCTTTCTCTTGAAATTTGTTTCAAATAACTTTGTTTCTTTACACCTTCTCTTTGTCGGAAAGTGAGAACTATGGCCCCAATCATAGCTATTAAAAGAATCATTCCACTTATTTGAAAAACATGAATATAGTCTGTATAAAGTACTTGTCCCAAAGAATGAGTGTTAGTTAACTCTTTTGTAATTGATAAATTTGTTGGATTAAATAATTCAGGTTTATGTTTCCATCCACCAATAACAATTATTAATTCAAAAAATATAATTACACTTATTACTAACCCCACAGGTATATGACCAGAGCTCTCTTTTGATATAAACCATTGATTTTTTTGCTGGGCAACATTTAACATCATCACCACAAATAAGAATAATACCGCTACTGCACCAACATAAACGATTAGCATTATCATTCCTAAAAATTCTGCACCTATCATTATGAAAAGACAAGAGATACTTATAAAATCAAGAATTAAAAAAAAAACTGAATGCACAGTATTTTTTGAAACTGTTACCATTATGGCTGAAATAACTGCAATTACAGAAAAAAAATAAAAAAATATTGCATGTGCAATCATAAATTATCTGTATGGGTTGTCTGATTTAATATTTGCAGCTAAAATATTTTCCCATCGATCTCCATTGTCTAGGAGTTTTTCTTTTGTATAATAAAGCTCTTCACGAGTTTCCGTAGAAAATTCAAAGTTTGGTCCTTGAACTATTGCATCTACAGGGCAAGACTCTTCGCATAAGCCACAATATATACATTTCATCATATCAATATCATAACGAGTAGTTTTTCTACTTCCATCTGATCTTTGCGAGGACTCAATTGTAATTGCTTGAGCAGGACAAACAGCTTCACATAGTTTGCAAGCTATACATCTTTCCTCACCATTAGGGTATCTTCTTAATGCGTGTTCACCTCTAAATCTAGGACTAATTTTTCCTTTTTCGAATGGGTAATTAATAGTTTTTTTAGATCTAAAAAGCTCTTTAAGTGCTATAAATAATCCACTGATAAAATCAGTCATTAATAACGTTTTAAAAAATCTAGAAATTTTCATTTAAATTGTTGGTAAAAGATTGAAATAAAAAAGAAAACTTGCTGTTAATACAACGTAAGTAAGAGATAACGGCAAAAATATTTTCCAACCCAATCTCATAAGCTGATCATATCTATATCTTGGTACAATAGCTTTTACTAGTGCGAAAAGTATAAATAAAAACAAAATTTTAAAAATTAACCAAATAGCACCTGGTATTAGGTTAAATGGATAAAGAGCAATCGGGGATAACCATCCACCTAAAAATAAAATTGAACCTAATGCACACATCAATAATATATTAGCATATTCACCTAACCAAAACATAGCATACATCATACCCGAGTATTCTGTTTGATAACCTGCAACTAATTCAGCTTCTGCTTCAGGTAAATCAAAAGGAGGTCGATTTGTTTCTGCTAACGCAGAAATAAAAAAAATTACAAACATTGGGAATAATGGAATGATAAACCACATACTTTGTTGCGCTAAAACAATATCATTCAAATTTAATGAACCAACACACAGTAAAACATTTATTATAATTATGCCAATGGATACCTCGTAGGATACCATTTGTGCAGCAGATCTTATTGCCCCTAAAAAAGGATATTTAGAATTTGATGCCCAACCTCCCATTATAATTCCATATACACCTAAAGATGAAACTGCAAAAATATATAGAATACCGACATTAATGTTTGCCAAAACATTACTCTCACTAAATGGAATAACAGCCCAAGCCGTTAAAGCGAGTGTCATTGTGATAATTGGTGCAAGAATAAATATGACTTTATTAGAACTAGCTGGAATGATTATTTCTTTAAAAATATATTTAAGAGCATCAGCTAAGGATTGAAGTAAGCCAAAGGGACCTACAACGTTTGGCCCTCGTCTTTTTTGAACAAAAGCCCACACTCTTCTATCTAGCCACACGATCATTGCAACAGAGACTAAAACAGGTAATAATAAAAATAAAATTTTATAAGTTTCTTGAAAAACAATATTTAAATATTCCATAAATTAACCTTCTGTACCAGTTTTCTTAAAATCTAGTTTTGAATTTTTACATTCAAGCATTGTTTTTGATGATCGTGCAATAACATTTGAAAAATAATAATCTTTAAAATCAACCTTTAATGTTTCATTAACAAAAGAATCTTCATTTTTTTTATAATTAAGATTTGAGGTTGGTTGCTCTTGTTTTATCTTAAGATAATTAAACATACTGCTCTTAAGTTCATCTTTATCATTAAAAAGCTTTCTGTTATTTATGGCTTCTGCAAGATCATTGATAATTTGCCAATCTTCTTTTGCATCACCTGGAGGATATGAAGCTTTATAAGCTTTTTGAATTTTACCCTCTAAATTAGTAAAATGACCTGATTGTTCTGTAAAAGCTGCACCTGGTAAAATTAGGTCTGCGATTTCGGCACCTCTATCTCCATGACTACCCTGATAAATTATAAACTCATCTTTTTTTTTAAAATTTAAATTATCTTGACCAACTAAGAAAATAATTTCAAACTTATTTTTATTAAGATCATCTAAAATTGTGTTACTATTGTCAATTACATCTAAATCTAAATTACCAACTGTTGATGCGTCTACTGAAAGCAAATTTAAAGAGTTCCAATCTTTTGTAAATTTATTATTCTCAGACAAAAATTCTTTTAAAGAATTAAATAAATATTCCGCTGATTTTAATCTTAGAAAAGACTCTCCCAAAATAATCAATGGATTTTTAGAGTTAACAATTTCTTTAGATATTTTATGATTATTTTCAATGATATCTTTAATAGTTTGAGCTCTACCATCTAGACTCTGATAATCATAAGTCAATTCACCAACATTATTTAATGAAACGATATTTGTTTTATTATTGACAAAAGCTTTTCGTATTCTTGCATTAAGCATTGTTGCTTCATATCTCGGATTTGTTCCAATTAACAAAATCAAGTCTGCTTTCTCGACACCGTTAATTTTAGAGTTAAATAAATAATTTTCTCTTTTTGAGTTATCTATAAATCTTTTGTTTGGTCTAAAATCATATTTTTTAGTGTTAATTGTTCTTTCTAAAAATTCTTTAAAAATAAAACTTGTCTCCATATTTGTGAGATCTCCAACAAAACCACAAATTTTTTCTTTATCACTATTTTCTAATTTAGATTTGATAATATTATAAACCTCATTCCAAGAAGCTTTTTCAAATTTGTTATTATATTTTATATAAGGAGTATCTAATCTTTGATTAAGCAATCCATCACATGCATATCTCGTCTTATCTGAAATCCATTCTTCGTTGATATCTTCATTAATAATTGGCAAAACTCTTTTAACTTCCCAATCATATGTATCAACTCTGATATTTGAACCAACAGCATC
Organism: uncultured Pelagibacteraceae bacterium; assembly: GCA_902557215.1. Classification (GTDB taxonomy): domain Bacteria; phylum Pseudomonadota; class Alphaproteobacteria; order Pelagibacterales; family Pelagibacteraceae; genus Pelagibacter. The sequence goes on from CACDZM010000001.1 coordinate 173,508, forward strand.
CATCACATCAATTGTTTCAGTTTTTTTTAATTCCCATGGTCTTGCCTCGAATACATAAGGCTTAGATGTAAGAGCTCCCACTGGGCAAAGATCTATTACATTTCCAGATAATTCTGATTGAACTGATTGCTCTAAGTAGGTCGTTATTTGCATATCCTCACCTCTTCCAATAGCTCCTAATTCTGGTACTCCAGCTACTTCAGTTGCAAACCTTACACAACGTGTGCAATGAATACATCTAGTCATTTGAGTTTTAATTAATGGACCCATATTCTTGTCAGGTACTGCTCTCTTATTTTCTTTAAATCTTGATTTATCTATTCCATAAAACATTGATTGATCTTGAAGATCACATTCTCCTCCTTGATCACAAACAGGACAGTCGAGAGGATGGTTTGCCAATAAAAACTCCATAACACCTTTTCTTGATTTCTCAATTTTTAAGGTATTTGTTTTTATTACCATCCCATCAGCTGCTGGCATTGCACAAGACGCTATTGGTTTTGGGGAATTTTCCATTTCAACTAAACACATTCTGCAATTACCTGCGATTGATAATTTTTCATGATAACAAAATCTTGGAATTTCTGCTCCAGCTTTTTCACAAGCTTGAAGAACAGTTAAGCCTTCTTCAACTTCAACTTCAATATCATTAACTTTTAACTTAAGCATTTTTATCTAATAAGTGTTGATCTACTAAGTAAGGAATATTTTTATTTTCTTTTATAATTGGATCAAATTTATTCCGTTTTTTTATCTCATCTTTAAAATGTCTCAATAAACCTTGAACAGGCCATGAGGATCCCTCACCAAATGCACAAATTGTATGACCTTCAATTTGCTTTGTTACATCACCTAGCATTTCAATTTCATCTTTTGATGCTTCTCCTTTAGCCATTCTCTCAAGCATTCTCCACATCCAACCCGAACCCTCTCTGCACGGAGTGCACTGTCCACAGCTTTCATGTTTGTAAAATCTAGCAATTCTAGCCATACATTTTATTATGTCTTGATCTTTGTTGATAACAACTACACCTGCTGTACCTAATCCGCTTTTTTCTGCTACTAATGAGTCAAAATCCATTGTCAGTGTTTCGCATTTTTCTTTTGGTATTAAAGGCATTGATGATCCTCCTGGAATAACAGCTTGTAAGTTATCCCAACCACCAATAACACCACCAGCATGAACCTCTATTAACTCTTTTAAAGGAATATTCATTTCCTCCTCAACATTACAAGGATTGTTAACATTACCAGAAATACAAAAGATTTTTGTGCCTGTGTTTTTTTCTCTTCCTAAAGATGCAAACCATTTCCCACCTCTTCTAAGTATCGTAGGAACTACCGCTATTGTTTCAACATTATTAATTATTGTTGGACAGCCATAAAGACCAATTAATGCTGGGAAAGGGGGTTTTAATCTTGGTTGGCCTTTTTTTCCCTCTATACTTTCAAGCAATGCAGTTTCCTCTCCACAAATATAAGCACCTGCACCATAATGAATGTAAATGTCTAAATCCCATCCAGTACCAGCTGCATTTTTACCTAATAATTTTTTTTTGTACGCTTCATTAATTGCTGCTTGTAATTTTTGTCCATCTATAAAATATTCACCTCTTATATAAATATAACAAACATGAGCTTGAACTGCGAAAGAAGCTATAAGACAACCTTCGATAAGTTTGTGAGGTTCAAATCTTAAAATATCTCTATCTTTACAAGTTCCTGGCTCTGACTCATCACCATTTATTACTAAGTAATGAGGTCTAGAGCCAACTTCTTTAGGTGCAAATGACCATTTAAGACCTGTAGGAAAACCAGCCCCACCTCTTCCTCTGAGTTGAGACTCTTTAATTTCATTTATGATCCAATCCCTACCTTTAGAAGTTATTTCTTTAGTATTGACCCAATCACCTCTCTTTTGCGATGAATTTAAGTCTGGACCTAAATCATTATACAAATTTTGAAAAATTCTATCCTGATCTTTAAGCATTTTTTAAATCCATTAATGTTTTTCTATTATTTTCTGGTTCATTATTTACTCTACCTCTATATGAGCCAGGCATCGGTTTTTCTCCATTTAGTATTTTATCTAAAATTTCTAAAGTTTTTTCCTTATCAAGATCTTCGAAATAATCATCATTAATTTGCATCATAGGAGCATTAACACATGCCCCTAAACACTCGACTTCCATCCATGAACAGCTTTTATCATTTGATAGTTCGGACTCATTCTCAGAAATTTTTTCTTTACATGCCTCAACTAGTTTATTCGCTCCTCTTATCATACATGGGGTAGTAGTACACACCTGAACAAAATATTTACCTACTGGCGATAAATTATACATACTGTAAAAAGTAGCAACCTCATAAACTTTTATGTACGGCATTTCTAAAAATTTTGCGATATATTTCATTGCTGCTAAAGGTATCCAATTATCATTTTGTTTTTGAGCTATATATAATAATGCCATTACCGCACTTTGTTGTTTCCCGGTTGGATATTTAGCAATAATGTTTTTTGCTTCCTCTAATGAAGAGGGATTAAACTCAAAATTATCAGGTTGATTTTTTGCTGGTTTTCTTAAACTCATCTATCAACCTCACCAAAAACTATATCAAGCGAACCAAGTACAGCAGGGACATCTGCAAGCATATGACCTTTAATTAAGTAGTCCATTGACTGTAAATGCGAAAATCCTGGGGCTCTAATTTTACATTTATAAGGTTTACTTGATCCGTCAGAGATTAAATATACTCCAAATTCGCCCTTTGGTGCTTCAACAGCGGTATAAATTTCATCTTTGGGCACACGATACCCCTCTGTAAATAATTTAAAGTGATGTATTAAAGCCTCCATTGATTGTTTAATTTCTGCTTTTGATGGAGGAGATATTTTGCCATCAAAAGTTTTAATAGGGCCTTTTTCCATTTTTAATAAACATTGTTTAATAATTGAAACACTTTCTTTCATTTCCTCTATCCTACATAAATATCTGTCATAACAATCACCATTTTTACCCACAGGTATTTTAAATTTTAGTTGGTCATAGCAATCATATGGTTGTGATTTTCTAAGATCCCATGGGATACCTGAGCCTCTAATCATGACACCGCTGAAAGAATAATCAAGTGCATCCTCTTTTGAAACTATACCAATGTCGACATTTCTTTGCTTAAATATTCTATTATCAGTTAAAAGATTTTCTAAATCATCAATTATTTTTGGGAAAGAATCACAGAATTTTGCAATATCATTTTCTAAGCCAGCTGGTAAATCTTGGTGGACTCCCCCTGCTCTAAAATAATTTGCATGCAATCTTGATCCAGAAGCACGTTCATAAAAAGTCATTAATGTCTCCCTTTCTTCAAATCCCCATAAAGAGGGAGTTAAAGCGCCCACATCTAAAGCTTGAGTAGTAACATTCAATATATGGCTTAATATTCTACCAATTTCACAAAACATTACTCTAATATATTGGGCTCTTATTGGTACATCGATTTCTAAGATTTTTTCGATGGCCAGCGCAAATGCGTGTTCTTGATTCATAGGAGCAACATAGTCAAGCCGATCAAAATATGGCACTGCCTGCATATATGTTTTGTTCTCTATCAATTTTTCAGTTCCTCGGTGCAACAATCCAATATGTGGGTCAGCTTTTTCTACAACCTCACCATCAAGTTCTAATATTAATCTAAGTACACCGTGAGCTGCTGGGTGTTGTGGACCAAAATTTAAATTTAAATTTTTAATTTTTTTTGTCATTAACTTCTTTTATTTCTTTGATGTATTTTGTGCCCTCCCAAGGGCTTTCGTAGTCAAAATTTCTATAATTTTGTTCCAGTTTTACTGGTTCGTTAATAACTTTTTTTTTCTCCTCACTGTATCTAACTTCTAAATGACCAGTCAAAGGAAAATCTTTTCTTAGTGGATGTCCTTCAAAACCATAATCCGTAAGAATTCTTCTTAAGTCTGGATGGTCTTTAAAATTTACACCATACATATCAAACATTTCTCTTTCCATCCAATTAGCTGAAGGAAAAACTGAAGTTATTGAAGAGATAACTTCATTTTCATTAATAAAATAACTTAAAATCATTCGTTGATTAAATTCATGACTTAAAAACAAATATACAACTTTAAATCTCTGTGCTTCTTCTGGATAATCGACTACTGTAATATCAATAAGTTGTCTGAATTTGATATCTTGATTTGTTTTCATAAACAGAACAACATCAATTAAATCATCTTTATCAATTTCAACATAAATTTGATTGTGTTTAATTAATGTCTTATTTATCTTAGTGGTAAGTTCTGAATTTATTTTTTTTTCTAAATCAATTAAATTATTCATTTTTTTTATCTTTTAAATGAACCTTTGTTTCTAATTTTTTTTTGTAATTGCATTATTCCATATAACAAGGCTTCAGCTGAAGGTGGACAGCCTGGTACGTAAACATCAACTGGTACAATACGATCACAACCTCTTACGACAGAGTAGGAGTAATGATAATACCCCCCACCATTTGCACAGCTTCCCATTGATATTACATATCTTGGTTCTGGCATTTGATCGTAAACTTTTCTTAAAGCAGGTGCCATTTTATTTGTCAAAGTACCTGCAACTATCATAACATCAGATTGTCTTGGTGACCCCCTAGGAGCAGCACCAAATCTTTCGAGATCATATCTTGGCATCGCAGTCTGCATCATTTCTACTGCACAACATGCAAGTCCAAAAGTCATCCAATGTAAAGAGCCAGATCTTGACCAATTAACTAAGTTCTCTAGAGAAGTAGTAATAAACCCATTTTTACCAAAATCCTCAGCTAGTTTTTTAAACTCTTCAGGTACTTGATCTATCTTATTATTCATTTAAAAAAACTTATTCCCAGTCTAATGCACCTTTTTTCCACTCATATATAAACCCAATTGTTAGTATGAATAAAAAAATCATCATTGATGTAAATCCTAAGATGCCAATATTTCCTAATGAAATAGCCCACGGAAATAAAAAAGCAATTTCAAGATCGAAAATAATAAATAGTATTGCAACTAAATAAAATCTTACATCAAACTCCATTCTCGAATCCTGAAAAGGTTCAAAACCACATTCATAAGCTGATAATTTTTCAGGATCTGGATTTTTTGGTGATAAAATAAAATTTATAACTATGAAAGCACAGCTTAAACCTAATGCTATAATTAGGAATAGAATTATAGGTAAATAATCTTTTAAAAATTCCGCAGTCATGAGCGAATATATATCATTTTTTAAAGCTAGATGAAGTGGTGTTAGGTCACATTATTAAAAATATAAGGCTTAATTAACTACTATTATTAACTGTTAATAGGAAAGTGGCGGGAGTGAAGGGACTCGAACCCTCGACCTATCGCGTGACAGGCGATCGCTCTAACCAACTGAGCTACACCCCCACTTTTGATTCTTTTGGTGGGCAGTAAAGGACTCGAACCTTTGACCCCCTCGGTGTAAACGAGATGCTCTACCAACTGAGCTAACCGCCCTTGACCAAAAAATATTGTTTTATATCTATTAGCACAACAACGTCAAGTTCAATTAATTATTAAAAATGGCTTAAAAATTATTTTTTAACAATAAAATTAAAATCACTATATTGTTTTAGATTTCTTTTCATAAATCTAGATAATAACATAATTAATTTATAAAGTTTTATAAAAAAATATCTATTCTACGAAACAAATGCTGCTATTGAATACTAGCCTGAGATTTATCGTCTTTCTTAGTTAAGTCGACTTCTACCCACTCTGTCTTTTTAAGCTCTTTGGTTAAAGCTATTTTTAATACCTCGTCTGCATACTCGACTGGTGTAATCTTAATCTCATCGGTAATTTTTTTTGGCATATCAACTAAATCTTTTTCGTTTTCTTTAGGAATTAAAACTTCCTTGATACCCGCTCTATGAGCTGCCAATAATTTTTCTTTTAATCCACCAATTTGAAGCACTTGACCAGTAATTGTAACCTCTCCAGTCATTGCAATATCTTTTCTTACTGGAATATTTGTCAGAGACGATACAATAGAAGTGACCATGCCAATTCCAGCTGATGGCCCATCTTTTGGTGTAGCCCCCTCTGGTACATGGATATGGAAATCTTTTTTTTCAAATAAAGGAGGAATTATCCCATATTCTAAACATTTTGATCTAACGAAAGATTTTGCTGCCTTAACAGACTCTTGCATAACATCACCAAGTTTTCCAGTAATTTGCATTCTTCCTTTACCTGGCATTGTTACAGTTTCAATTTTTAAAATTTCACCGCCGTATTCTGTCCATGCTAAACCAGTTACTATACCAATCTTATTTTCACTCTCTAATTCACCAGACTTAAATTTAGCAACTCCAAGAAAATCTTGGAGATTTTTTTTATCAACGACTACTTCTTTTTTTTCACCAGAAACAACTTTTTTTACAACTTTACGTGCAACTTTTGAGATTTCTCTCTCTAAATTTCTAACTCCAGACTCTTTCGTATAATATCTAATAATATCTTTAATTATATCATCACCAAGTTTCATTTCTTGCTCTTTAACACCGTTATCTTTTATTTGCTTGGGTAATAAATATTTATTTGCAATATTAAGTTTTTCATCTTCTGTGTATCCAGCCAATCTTATGACTTCCATTCTATCTAATAAAGGGGGTAAAATGTTTAAAGTGTTTGCTGTAGTAACAAACATTACGTCTGACAAATCGTAGTCTACTTCTAGATAATGATCATTAAAGTTTGTATTTTGCTCTGGATCTAATGCTTCAAGAAGAGCAGATGAAGGATCACCTCTATAATCATTTCCAATTTTATCTATTTCATCTAAAAGAATAAGTGGATTTTTTGTTCCAGCTTTTTTCATCATCTGAATAATTTTACCTGGTAAAGAACCGATATAAGTTCTTCTATGTCCTCTAATTTCAGCTTCATCTCTCATCCCTCCAACAGACATTCTTACAAATTCTCTATTTGTAGCTTTAGCTATTGATTTTCCTAGTGAAGTTTTGCCGACTCCAGGTGGTCCAACTAAACATAGAATGGGACCTTTAATTTTACCCATTCTTTTTTGAACTGCCAAAAATTCTATAATTCTTTCTTTGATTTTTTCTAATCCGTAGTGGTCCTTATCTAAAATATTCAAAGCTTTGTTTAAATCTATATCGACCTCACTTTTTTTAAACCATGGCAAGTCAATCATCCAATCAAGATAATTTCTTACTACTGTAGCTTCCGCTGACATGGGGCTCATATTTTTTAGTTTTTTTAATTCTTGAAGACATTTCTTTTCAACATCTTTTGGCATTTTAGCCTTTAAAATTGACTTATTTAAATTTGTACTTTCGTCTTTGCCATCCTCAATTTCACCCAATTCTTTTTGTATAGCTTTAAGTTGCTCATTTAAATAGTATTCTCTCTGAGTTTTTTCCATTTGAGTTTTTACTCTGCCCCTTATTCTTTTCTCAACACCTATGATACTTGTTTCATTTTCCATTATTTTAATTATTGAGTTTAATCTTTTCTTAACGTCTAAAGTTTCAAAAATTTGTTGCTTTTCTGAGATAGATGCTGACAAATGTGAAGCTATGTTATCACCGATCTGTGATGGATCTTTTAATTGCTTAATACTATTTATAGTTTCGCTGGAAATTTTTTTATTTATTGATGTTAATTTTTCTAATCGTCTTAATGCTGTGACAGCTAAAGGATAAAGATCCTCATTTTTTTCATTTTCATCTTTAGCATGAGTGTAATCACATGTAATAAATTTTTGATTATCAACAAACTCAAAGATTTTTACTCTTCTAATGCCTTCAACTAAAACTTTCACTGTCCCATCTGGAAGTTTCAAAAGTTGCAATATATTACCTTCACAACCATTTAAAAAGATATCCGTTTTCTTAGGATCGTCTATTTCTGAATTTTTTTGTGTTACAAGAATAATTTTTTTCTCTTTTTTCATCACCTCATTTAAAGCAGAGATTGATTTATCTCTCCCTACAAATAAAGGTATGACCATGCTTGGAAATACTACAATATCTCTTAATGGCAATAACGGTAATGTAAATTTAACATCCATGACTTAAATATGGATATTAAATAAAATATTGCAATAGATTTTTATGACTTATTAAGGATATTAAGCCGCTGTGGTTTTATTGGATTTTATTGTGCTCGAATCACCTTTAGAATGAATTAATATCGGCTCTGAAAGTCCTTTTGCAGAATTAGCATCAACTATTACTTCTTGAATATTTTCCATACCAGGTAAATCATACATCGTTTTCAATAAAATATTCTCCATTATTGCTCTAAGCCCTCTTGCTCCAGTTTTCTTCTTAATTGCTTTTTGAGCAATTTCTTTCAAAGCATTTTCTTTAAAAGTTAGTTTTGCACCATCTAATTTAAATAATTCCTGATATTGCTTTGTTAAAGAGTTTTTAGGTTCTTGTATAATTTTTATTAAAGATTTAACATCTAAGTCTTCTAGAGTTGCAATCATAGGAAGTCTTCCAACAAATTCTGGGATTAATCCATATTTTAACAAGTCCTCAGGCTCTAAACCTTTCATCCATTCCCCAGTTTTTTTATCCTGAGTATTTTTAACATCTGCTCCAAATCCAATAGAAGTTCCTTTGTCTCTTTGTGAAATTATTTTATCTAAACCAGCAAAGGCTCCACCACAAATAAATAGAATATTAGTAGTATCAACCTGCAAAAACTCTTGCTGAGGATGTTTTCGTCCACCTTGAGGTGGAACACTTGCAATTGTACCCTCCATAATTTTTAACAAAGCTTGTTGAACACCCTCTCCTGAAACATCTCTTGTAATAGATGGATTTTCAGACTTTCTACTTATCTTATCTACTTCATCTATGTAGACTATTCCCCTTTGGGCTTTTTCTACATTATAATCAGCTGCCTGCAAAAGTTTTAAAATTATATTTTCAACATCTTCTCCAACATAACCAGCTTCTGTCAAAGTTGTTGCGTCAGCCATTGTAAAAGGTACATCGAGTATTCTAGCTAAAGTTTGGGCTAATAAAGTTTTTCCACAGCCTGTCGGTCCTACAAGAAGAATATTAGATTTTGATAGCTCAACATTTTTACTAGTTTTATTTTCATAGTTTAATCTTTTGTAATGATTGTGCACAGCAACTGAAAGAACTTTTTTTGCATGTCCTTGGCCAATTACATAATCATCTAAAACCGCACAAATTTCTTTTGGTGACGGTAATCCGTCCTGGTGTTTTACAAAGGTATCTTTGTTTTCCTCTTTAATAATATCCATACAAAGCTCAACACACTCATCACATATAAATACAGTAGGTCCAGCAATAAGTTTTCTGACTTCATGTTGGCTCTTTCCACAAAAGGAACAATAGAGAATATTTTTATTATTTGTACTCATAATTTTAAAAACGAATCAATGGTATTACTTTATTATAAAGGAGTTTATGTTATCAAGTTCTATTATTAGTTGTTACAATATGTTGTGTTTTAAGATCTTTTCTCAACAACTTCATCTACCAGTCCAAAATCTTTAGCAACATTAGCGGTCATAAAGTTATCTCTTTCAAGAGCAGATTTTATTTCTTCTACTGATTTACCTGTGTGTTTTGAGTAAATTTCATTCAATCTATTTTTTAAATCTAAAACTTCTTTTGCATGAATTTCAATATCTGTGGCCTGCCCTTGAAAACCAGCTGAAGGCTGATGAACCATAATTCTAGAATTTGGTAATGAAAATCTTTTACCTTTACTGCCTGCAGCTAATAAAAAGGAACCCATTGATGCAGCTTGACCAATACATAATGTTGAAATTTCTGGCTTGATATATTGCATTGTATCATAAATACCTAAACCAGCTGTAACTAACCCACCTGGACTATTTATGTAAAAATAAATTTCTTTTTTAGGATCCTCAGCTTCTAAAAATAAAAGTTGTGCAGTTACTAAAGAAGCAACGGTATCATTAATTTGACCAGTTAAAAAAATTATTCTTTCTTTTAAAAGTCTAGAATATATATCATAGGCTCTTTCTCCCTTATTAGATTGTTCAACAACCATAGGGACAAGAGTATTCATGTGTTCAGCAATTTTTATTGTCATAAGTTGATTCGTTTTACTTATACAACTTGTGCTTACTTTTTGCTAACTTTTTTTGTTTTAGGTTTTGATTTAGCTGATTTTACTGAAGATTTTTTAGGAGTAGATTTTTTTGCTTCTACTTTTTTATCTTTTAATTCTTTTTTCACATTTGAGACACCATCTTCTGTTTTTTGTGAATCCTTCAAAATTTTTTCAGCTTCATCTTTTGTAACTTCTTTAAGTATCCCTTTTGCTTTTTCTTTAATGGCAGATATAATTTTTTCCTCATAAACAGTGCCCCTTAAACTTGCCAAAGCTGATTTGTTTTTTTGATAAAAATCCATTACCATTTTTTCTTGTCCAGGCATCATTCTTATTTGTTTTTGAACTTCTGCTTGTAATTCTTGTTCTGTAACGCTAATTTTATTTTGTTCACCGAACTCATTGAGTATTAAACCGACTTTAATTCTTTTTTTAGCAACGTCCTCAAAATTCTTTTTACTTTTTTTTGCATCTTCTTCTTTCATACCCTGCGAAAGTATCTTTACTTCTTCCTCAATTAAATTTTCTGGGATCTCATTTACTTTAAATTTTTCTATTTCCTTTAAAATTTGATTTTTTGACAGTCTATCTAATGAATTTTTATACTCATCGTTTATTTGTTTAGATATTAGCGACTTTAGATCTTTTAAGTCTTTTGCTCCTAAATTTTTTGCAAATTCATCATCTATAACTACTTTTTCAGGATGTTTAATTAAAGTAATTTTACAATTAAACTTTGCCTTTTTATTTACTAAATCTTTTTCTGGAAAGTTTTCTGGTAAAATAGCCTCAATTAGTTTTTCGTCACCTTTTTTTACACCAATTAATTGTTTATCAAAACCTTTTAAAAATAAATCTTTGCCTAATGTCAATTGTGTATTCTTGCCTTCATCTCCTTTAAATGGTTTGTCATTAACTGTTGCCTTGTAGTCAAATATTACTAAGTCTCCCTCTTTGGCTTTACTATCTTGGGGAGACTCTTTGAAATTAGGTTGGTTTTTTGCAATTTGATTTATTCTTTTATCGGTTTCTTTTTCATCAATTTTAACTATGTATTCATTAAATTTGATGTTCTCTATAGATTTAGTTTCAACTTTAGGAAGCTCTGTTACAGAAATTATATATTCAAGTTCTTTGTCTTCCCCGTAGGTTTTAAGATCTAATTTTGGTTGGCCAGCAGGTTTAATTTTATTTTCCTCTAATGCCTTAGTTGAAGTTTCTTTAATAACCTTATCTAAAACTTCACCAAAAACAGCCTTACCAAATTGTCTTTTTAGAATTTCTTTAGGAACTTTACCTGGTCTAAAACCTTTTAAATTAACAGTTCCTTTTATTTCCTCATACTTCTCGTCCATATAAGTACTCATAGTTTTCTTATCTACGAATACTTTAAGATCTTTGTTTAAACCTTTTTTATTTTCTACTGTTACTTTCATAAATTTTATTAAGTGGTAGGGCGAAAAGGACTCGAACCTTCACAGATTGCTCTATTGGTTCCTAAGACCAACGCGTCTACCAATTCCGCCATCGCCCCACAAATTTAGTGGTTTTATATAGTATTGAAACTATTTGTCCAACGAGAATTATTGTAAATTATAATAAATTTACTCTATAATATTAATATGATTGTCTCTCCATGTATAAGTATTTGTAAAACAGATCCAAAATCAGGATATTGTTATGGTTGTGGAAGAACTAATGAGGAAAAAAAAATTTGGAAACTTGAAGAAACATCAGATCAATGGAAAAAAGATAACTTAGATATTATTAAAAAAAGACTATCGGGGTGGCAATTAAAAAGTTTTGAAGAATCCTATACATATAAAATTGAAAATGGTATTTCTTTATTCAATAAAAATTTAAAAAATGAGTAAAACTTCAATAGTAATAATCATATACATTGTAGGACTTATCTTTGGAGCATTGTTTCTTAAAATTTGGAGCGCAGATACAAGTGTTTTTAAAGGACTTTTAGGTCTCGGTTGGACGGCCTTACTTCTAATAGGCTTATTTTTTGCTGAGAAACATGAAAAAAATTAATTTTCTAATATTTTTTTTCATTATTTCTTTCCCAATACAACAACTAAAATCAGAAATAATCATAATGAGTAAGTGTGATGATAAACAAGATGAATTTTTAAAAAATGAGTATGTAATTAATCTTGATGAATTAACAATGACAAGAAATTACGTTTACAAAGAACAAACTTTTAAAAAACATAAAAAAACAGATTTAAGTGTAAAAAAAGCTAATACCTATATTACAAATATATATGAAGAAGATGGGAAAATATTAACTCTCAAACATGGTTACCCACAATTTTACACTCAAATTTTAATTGAAAAAGGTAAACCAGAAATTTTTATGAAGTCAGTTTTAAATAATGAGGAGGGCTTGTCAAAAATTTCTACGTGTAAAAAAATAGAAAAATTTGAAAAAGAAAGTTAATTTTTTTTTTTATTCTTATTAATGTTTCTTTTTCTTGAATTAAAATGATTATTTGTAATATTGCTTCTATGTTTAGCATAGGCTTGCTTTTGGGCCTGTTTCTTTGCTCGTTTAGATGACATAATATTTTAATAATTTGTTTTTACAGTACCTATTATATTAAATTTTTTATCCGAAATAACAATTTCTCCAGATGATGGTGCATAATTCAAAGCCTCAGAAATTACAACATAATGAGTAACTAACACTAAATTTTTTTTGCTTTTAAAGTTTTTAATATAATTCCTCAAATCTAACATTTGGGATTTTTTGTTTTTAGCAAACTTTGAACTATAAAATGAATTCAAGAAATTTTTAGTCTCAAAACTTCCAAAAGCTAAGTTAGAGGTATCTTTGCACCTACACCATTCACTTGAAATTACTTTATTTATTTTGATTTTATTCTTTTTAAAAAATTTCCCAATATTTTTAGCTTGAATTTTACCCTCACTACTTAAATTTCTTTGAGTTGAACAATCGTTTAAATTGAAATTATTTGGATCACCACCTCCAGGTGCATATGCGTGTCTTATAAATATTAATTTTCCGCCATCTTCAAGTTCACTAACTAAATTTTTATCTAAATCTGCTTTAACAGAATTAGTTAAGGATATAAATATAAATATAAAAATTTTTATAAATTTCATTTTATGGATATTAAATTAAGCAATTTAAATAAAACAATAATTAATTGTAAGAAATGTCCAAGATTAGTAAAATTTGTAAATAAAGTAAGTAATGATAAAAGAAAACAAAATAGAGATGAAATTTATTGGGGAAAACCTGTGCCAGGTTTTGGAAATATAAATTCAAAATTAGCAATCATAGGTTTAGCACCAGCAGCTCATGGCGGTACAAGAACTGGTAGAGCTTTCACAGGGGATAAATCTGGTGATTTTTTATTTAAATGTTTATTTCAAGCAGGAATTTCTAATTTACCATTCTCAAAACATTTAAATGATAACTTAAATTTAAAATCTACCTATATTACCAATATTCTTAAATGTGTTCCACCTCAAGATAAACCATTGAGCAAAGAGATAACAAACTGTTCTAATTTCTTTGATCAAGAAATTTTATCCTTAAAAAAACTTAAAGTGATAGTCACCTTAGGTAAAGTAGCTTTTGACAATTGTACAAAATTATATAAACAAAAATTTAACATTAAAGAAAAATTCATTTTTAAACACGGCAAAAAACAACTTTTACCAAATGGATTAATAATATTATCGAGTTACCATCCAAGCCCAAGAAATGTTAACACAAAATTAATTTCAACCACAATGATGGTAAATTTATTCGTAAAGGCAAAAAAACTTGCTAACTTTTAATTGTATCACAAAAATATGGTTTAAATTTTGAATAGATTTCCTCTGGTATTTTTTTTGGTTTGCCTTTTGTATCTACAAATACCAGTTGAATATGCGCATCTACAATTTTATCATCACCTCTTGTAATAATTTGATTCATTGAAAAAGATGTTTTGCTAATAGATTTTACAAAAGATCTAATTGTTAACTCATCTTCCAGATAAGCAGACTTTTTGTATTCTATGTTACAAGATTTAACAATAATTAATGACTCAAAATCCCCTTTTACTTTTTTATTACTATAACCAATTGAATACAAAGCCTCTGTCCTTGCTCGCTCTAGAAACTTTAAATAATTTGCGTAATAAACTACTCCTCCTGAATCTGTATCTTCATAGTATACTTTTAATTTGTGAAAGAAATTGTCGTGCATTATTGGATTATATCAAAAAATTTTATATTTCATACAATCTAAGGTATAAAATTTAACATGAATATTTTTGTGATTTGGTTAGTAATGATAGTAGCGTGGAATTTTGGCTACCCACAAGCAAGTCCTTTAGAAGATGTTATCGTTGCAGTTATTCTATCTTTATTTAATTTTTGGTTAAAAAAGTACCTAAAATTTTAATTATTTTTCAGAAAAATAAATATTTTGGAAGTATGCAATTGATTTCATTTTTGAGTTATCAGTATCAGACATAATAGCAACTCCGTTCAATTCTTTTACATCTAAGTTATGATATCTTTTAAAATCCTCTTTAACGTTAGCCTTAACAGTTACCCATTCATTCATATTTTTTTTTGTACTAGCCAACACTTTATCTATTGATTTTTTTGTATAGGGACTTGGCCAATTTAACCCGACATCATTATTACTAGAAAAAACGTAATTTATAGCTCTATTAGAAAGAGGTGTAGCGCCTGTTTTCTTAATAACAAAAACTCTAGCTGCAAAATCGTGTCCTTTTTTTGAATTTTCTTTAATTCCATTTAAATCCTGTTCAATTTTCCAAGTAATGTTAATAAAGGGAGTTTTATTAAGGTCAATGATTATCTCTTTACCAAGACCAGAAGCAGCGTTATTAGCCTCTGATTTCAAAAAGTTTCCATTTTCGTTTTTTCCAACAGAATAAATTGTTTTATTATCAGCACCTCTTACTTTTCTAACTTGTAATTCTGAGAGTTCAGTTTCTGTAAAATCAAAGACCTTTATTTCGGATGCAAAAGAGAAATTAATTGCAAGAATTGAAATGACAAAAGTTTGTTTTAAAAATTTCATAAAAAAATTGTTAATACATTATTTTGACAAAATTTAAACATTCAAAATTCAACATTTAGTTCTAAGTCTAAAATATGAAGACAATCTCGATATTTTTATTACTTATTTACTGGTCAATAATGATTTTTGCGCCAGTTATGTCAAAAGATCTCAAATTTAGTAGAGCAAAGTTAAATAATGTAAAGGTAGTTGAGCTGAAATACCAACGTTAATACGTTGAACGGCCGCCACTGATATCAAACACTGCAGCAGTTGAAAAGGTATTTTCCTCTGATGACAGCCAACAAATTAACGATGTAAATTCTTCAACTTCTAAAAATCTTCCTCTTGGAACCTTAGAAAGCATCTTCTGCACATGCTCTTTACTCATTTGATTCAAAATTCGAGTTTTTGCTCCAGCTGGCGTTACAGCATTTACTGCAATATTTTTATCAGCAAGTTCCTTTCCTAATGATTTTGTAAGTCCAATAGCACCAGCTTTTCCAGCGCTATATGCGCTCGCATTAGCATTTCCATCTTTTCCAGCAACAGATGCTACATTGACAATTCTTCCATAATTGTTTTCAATCATATTAGGCACTACCGCTCTGCAACAATTAAAGGTCCCAAATAAATTAATTTCTATGATCTTATTCCACGTTTCTACGTCATATTTCCACAATGGAGCAGTTGGTCCAGTGATACCAGCGTTATTGATTAGTATATCAATTTTTGTGTTACTTAGAATTTTTACAGCTGCCTTTTCTACATCTTTATAAATTGAAACATCAACAACATCTGAAATCAAATTTACATTATTAATATCTTTTTTTGTTTTATCTAATACTTCATCATCAATATCCCATATAAATACTTTAGCACCAGAGTCTAAAAATCTTTTGGCGATATCAAGACCAAAACCTTGTGCACCTCCAGTAATAAGAGCAGTTCTGTTTTCAAAATTATATTGATTTTTTTTCATTGAGTTAATTTAATCTTTTGCGAGCAAATAATAAACAAATGCTGTGATAAATGCACCCATAATCCATGAATATGATTGTAAAAACAATAAATTAGAATTCCAAATAGTTGATGCTGCAAAAATAAAACCTAAAATTAAAGAATAGACTGCTTTTATATGCCATCCGCCTGAATAGTAATAAATCCCATTTTTATCTAATGAATAAATATCTTTATTATTAAGTTTATTTTTTTTGATAAAATAATAATCACAAATCATCAATCCAAATAATGGACCAAAAAAAGCTCCTAAAGTATCTATTATTGATAAAATTCCAATTTGACTTAAAAAAGTTAACCAGAAAACTCCAAGTAAAAATCCAAAAAATCCGATTGTATAGCTTGCACCTTTTAAAGATATTGATGAAGGAATAAAATTTATTAATGTATATTGCGATGGTATAAAATTTGCGATCAAATTAGTCGATGCAGATGCAATAATAATAAAGATCAGCACTAAAATTGTAATTAAAAAATTATTCATTTTACCTATTATGTCAGTTGGATTCGTGAGAATCCTTGATAAGTTTTGTGTATCTTGTTTTATTAAAGCATCAGCACCACTAACAATAAATAAAGCCATAAAAGAAAAAACAACCAAATTAAGTATCAAGCTTAGATTTCCCTTTTTTAGCTCACTCTTATTTTTTACATGGCGGGAAAAATCTCCATAACTCAAAATAATTATTGAAAAATAAGCAAAAACAGTACCTGCAACAGTTATTAGGGGTATAAAGTTTTTTTGATCAAAAAAATTATAATAATTTACTGACTGTAAAAAAGCTTGAGAAGAAATTTTTACATCATTTAATAAAATAATTAAAAAAAACATAAAAATTCCTATATAAACAGCTATTGCTGAAAATTTCATGATTTTTCTATTAAACACCATTCCAACACTAAACAAAGATACTTGTATAAGAATTGATAGTGTAATTGAAATCCAATCAATTATATTTAGGCCTAAAAAAAATAATAAAAAGATGTCTTGATCAAGCATCGATGAATCAATTGAAAAAATTAATATTCGTACCAAATAAACAAATGCTTTTGACAAAAAGTATGTTTGTATTCCAAACATAAAAACGCCAACTAAAGTTCTTATCAAACCAAAATATTTTGCACCTTTTACACCTAAAGAAGATCTCAATAAAACTACAAAAGGTAATCCAAATTTTTGTGAGGGCTCCCCAATTAAGTTTGAAAAAAAATAAACTAACAGTGAACCTATTAATGTACCAAAAAAAACAATAAAAGTGTTTAAATCATAGACAACATATAAAGAGGCAATTAAGGAAAAACCAATCACACTTTGTATATTGACACCCCAAAAATAAAATAAGTCTTTCCAGTCCCAGTTTTTATTATTTGGATTGACAGTGACTAAATCCCAATTGATGAGTGATTTATTTGAATTTTTAAGTTGACTCACTTAAACAATATAAAACTTTATTATTCTACTGTCCATATAGGAGAGTTGGCAACCAAAGTGCAATTTTTGGAAAAATGATAATTAATATTAAACCAAATACTTGAAGAACCATAAATTGCATCATTCCATAATAAATATCTTTAAGATCCCATTCAGGCACAACCCCCTTTAAAAAATAAGCTGAAAGAGCAACTGGAGGAGATAGCCAGGCGGTTTGTAAGTTGACAGCCACTAATATTGCAAACCAAGTTAAATTAAAACCTAATGCCTCAATCAATGGTAATATTATTGGCACGATAATCATTACTATAGGCACCCATTCTAAAGGCCATCCTAATAAAAATATCATTACCATAACCATCGCTAAAATTAGATACTTATTCATTTCAAGACCTAACAAAAATTCAGTTAATAAGGTTGGTGTTCCAAGTCTTGCAAAAACAGCACCAAAAAAATTTGAAGCTGCAACCAAAACCATTATCAATGCAGTTATCTCAAGCGTTTTGACTAATGCTTCCTGTAACTTTGGAAAAGTCAACTTTTTATAGGCTAGTGAAAGAAGTAATGCACCCATAGCCCCACATCCTGCAGCTTCAGTTGGAGTAGCAAAACCAAATAGAATGCTTCCTAATGCTGCAAATACTAAAGCCGCGGGTGGAACTAAACCTAAAAAAAATTCAATCCACACATCTTTCATGCTCGCAGCTCTCATGTCCTCAGGTATAATTGGTCCCAATTTAGGATTAATCATGCATCTAATTGTTGTGTAACCTGCGTATAAACTTGCGAGAAGAATTCCTGGTAGAATTGCAGCAGCGAATAAATCAATTACTGGAATTTCCATTATAGGCCCCATAACAACTAACATAATGCTTGGTGGAATTAATATTCCTAAAGTCCCTCCAGCTGTAATTGTACCAGCTGCAAGTCTCACATCATAACCAGATCTATTCATAGATTTTGCCGCCATGATTCCAAGAATTGTTACAGAGGCACCAACAATTCCTGTTGCTGCAGCAAATATTACAGAAACAAACAAAACCGCATAATACAAAGAGCCCTTGACTTTTGCTAACATCATTTGAAATGCTGAAAACAATCTTTCCATCAATCCAGCTTGTTCCATCATAATACCCATAAAAACAAAGAGTGGGACGGCGGCGAGAGTTTGTTCCGTCATGACCATTGAAAATTGAAGGGTCATTAAATAAAAAACTAATTTTCCGAAACCAAGATAACCAAATACAAAACCTAGAAATATTAAAGTGAATGAAATAGGAAAACCTATAAATATAGCAAATAACATTACGCCAACTAAAATGAAACCTAAAATAGCTGGATCAATTAATTCTGCTATCATTTTTTCTCTCCTGGCCACTCGCCTTTTTTAGCTGCCCAATAACTTTTTAGTAATTCTGAAAAACCTTGAATTAATAAAAAAATAATTCCAATTAATAAACATGTTTTGATGGGCCACATATAAGGCATCCAAGTAGTGTCCATCCCTCGTTCGCCTCTTCTAATTGACTCTTCAACAAAACCTACAGTCATATAAAGAAAAACAATTAGTCCTGGAAAATAAAATAAAAGATATAACCAGAAATCGATAAGACCTTGTGTTTTAGTTTTAAAGTTTCTGTATAAAAAATCTGCTCTTATATGAACTCCTCTAGAAAGAGCATATCCTGCACCAAGCATAAATAATGCACCATAAAGAAAACGGCTTATGTCATAAGCCCAGATTGTTGGTGCTAAAAATAATTTTCTTGCAAGAACTTCATAAGTCATTGCAAAAATTAGTGGCATCAATATCCAACAAACAATACTACCGATCCACTTACTGAATTTATCAATATTAACGATAGATTTAGCCATCCATGATGGCATATCAGCTGGCATTTTACCTGATCCACCTCGCCTTTCGGCAATCATTTCATCAGAGATATCTAGTTTACCAGGTTCGTCCACCATAAAATTTTAGTTAAAAAAATTAGAGCGGACTTTAAAAGTCCGCTCTAAAAAATCAAGATTAATTACTGATTACTTTAATGTCGCCGCGTGAGCCATTCCTAGCTTCGCATTAGACATTTGAGCACCACTCCAAAAAGGAACAGCAACATCAGCAAAATTTTTCATTGAAGTGTAAACTTCGTTAAAAAATTTATTATCTTTAGCATTCTTATTTAAAGATGCTTTTGCTGCAGCCATATATTCTGTGAAATAATCTGAAGGTGTATCTTCTAGAATTACTCCATGTTTAGTAGTTAGCTCTCTTAAAGCTTTACCATTCTCATAGATTCTGTAACTTAAAGATTTTGCTAATGAAGCATTAGCAGCTACCTCAAGTGACTTTTTCTCATGAGCGCTCATAGCATTGTATGTTTTTCCAGTAATATAAAAGTCAGCATTTACGACTACTTGGTGTAAACCTTGTAAGTAATAATGCTTTAATACTTTTTGAAAACCAAATGTTAAGTCTGGTTTTGGACAACACCACTCAGCAGCGTCAATAGTTCCTGCCTCAAGAGCTGGAAGAATATCTCCACCACCCATTGCAACAGATGCTATACCAATATCTTTATAAGTTTGTCCTGGAATTCCTGGAGGAGTTCTGAATTTATACTTTCTAAAGTCAGCCATATCTTTAATTGGTTTTGGAAACCAACCTAAAGCTTCTGGGCCAACTGGTTGAATCATAAATCCTTTAATATCTCTTCCCATTTCTTTCCAAAGTTGATCATATAACTCTTTACCACCACCATATTGGAACCATGATAAGAAAGCGATATTATCAATACCTACTCCACCACCAGCTACTGGCGAACCAAATAACATAGCAGCAGGATGGTCACCTGACCAATAGTGAGTCCAAGCGAAACCACAGTCTATTAATCCTTTATCCACAGCATCTAGAGTTTCTTTAACTCCAACAACTGCACCTGCAGGCAAAATTTCAAATTTTAATGATCCGCTAGTTAATTCAGTTACAGTATCAGTAAAGTCCTTTAACATTTTAACCTCGTCGGCCTTAGTGTTAAGAACAGTTTGACACTTTAATGTTTTTGCAGCATTAGCGCTTGATGTAAATCCAAGAACTAAAATTGTTGCAAATAACATTGAAATGATTTTTTTCATTATTATTCCTCTTGTTAGTTAAATTTAACATGTTGATGTAATCAGAAAAACAAAGCTGACACAAGTGACAATTTATTGATATAGATGTAAACATCATTAAGTAAATTTAATTAAAAAAACTATTCAACTTGAGATGGAAAATTTTGATTTTATAATTATTGGTGCTGGGTCTGCAGGATGTGTTCTTGCAAATCGTCTTTCTGAAAATTCTCAAAATAAAGTTTTATTAATTGAGGCTGGTGGCAAAGATAACTACCCCTGGATACATATTCCTGTTGGATATTTTAAAACTATGCACAACCCATCTGTAGATTGGTGTTATAAAACAGAGCCTGATGAAACAATGAATAACCGTTCAATTCGTTATCCTAGAGGAAAAACTTTAGGGGGCAGTTCAGCTATAAATGGTCTTTTATACATCAGAGGACAAAGTAGAGATTACGATATCTGGCGTCAATTAGGTAATACTGGCTGGGGATGGGATGATGTCCTCCCCTATTTTATTAAAGCAGAGAATCAAGAGCGTGGAAAAGACGATTTTCACGGAGTTGGTGGACCCCTGTCTGTATCTGATCAAAGAATTCAACTACCATTATTAAATGAGTTTCAAAACGCAGCTGAAGAATTTGGAATTCCAAAAACAAATGATTTTAATACTGGTGATAATCATGGATGTGGTTATTTTCAAGTCACTGAAAAAGATGGATTCAGATGTAGTACAGCTGTTGGATATTTAAATCCTATTAAAAATAGAAATAATCTTAATATAATCACCAATGCTCATGTAAAAAAAATAAACTTTGAAAATAAAATAGCTAAAAGTGTTGAATACTGGCAAGGAAATGAACTTAAAAAGATCTTAGCAAATAAAGAAATTATTCTTTCATCAGGATCAATTGGTTCGCCACAAATTTTACAAGTATCTGGAATTGGTAACTCCGATAAATTAAAAAATTTAGGTATAGATGTGACTCATGATCTAAAAGGTGTTGGAGAAAATCTTCAGGATCATCTCATGTTTAGACCGATTTATAAAATTCATGGATTAAAATCTTTAAATAAAAAAGTTAATAGTTTATTTGGTAAATTAATGATTGGTCTTGAATATGTTTTTAATCGAAGTGGACCAATGACGATGGGTGCTAGTCAAATGTGTATGTTTGCTAAAAGTGATCCATCTATAGAATTACCAGATCTGCAATGGCATGTTCAGCCTATGAGTATGGATACTTTAGGTGCAACTAAAAATCATGACTTTCATGCATTTACTCCAACAGTATCTAATATTAGGCCGACTAGTAGAGGTTTTGTAAATATTACAAATAAAGACTCAAGAATTTACGCAAAAGTAAAACTCAATTATCTTTCAACTCAACATGATAGAATGATTGCTGCAAAAGGATTAAAACTTACAAGAAAAATTATTATGGAATCTGAAACTTTTAAAAAATATAGACCTGAAGAATATAGACCTGGCATAAATATTAATGATGATGAGGAATTAGTAAAAGCTGGCTCGGATTATGCTCAAACTATTTTTCATCCTGTTGGTACTTGTAAAATGGGTCAAGACGACATGGCAGTGGTCGATGAAACACTTAAAGTAAAAGGTTTAAAAAATTTAAGAGTAATTGATGCATCAATAATGCCTAATATAACTTCAGGTAACACAAATGCACCAACAATAATGATTGCAGAAAAAGGTGCTGATATGATACTTAGAGGTTAATGCTATCTGATTTTGTTACGCCAGAGCAAATTACTATTTTAACGCAAATTATCTTAATAGATCTTGTGCTTGCTGGTGATAATGCGATCATTATTGGAATGGTTGCCTCCAAATTTCCACTAGAACAAAGAAAAAAAATTATTTTTTGGGGCATAGGTGGTGCTGTTGTTTTAAGAATTATATTAACTTTACTAACTGCTTACTTGTTACAAATTACAGGTTTAAGATTAATTGGTGGTCTTCTTCTTCTTTATATAGTTTACAAACTTTATGTTGATGTTGTGAAAGGTTCAAGTCATCAAGATGATATTAAAGTAGACAACTCTAGCTTCATGAAAGCAATTTGGACTATTCTACTTGCTGATTTTACAATGAGTTTGGATAATGTATTGGGTGTTGCTGGGGCAGCTGGAGATCATTATTATTTGCTTGTTTTTGGACTGGTTTTATCAATTATTTTAATGGCAACTGCTGCAACGTTAATATCCAATTGGATTAAAAAGTATAAATGGATAGCTTGGGCTGGTTTAATAGCAATTCTTGTTGTTGCTATTGAGTTGATTTACACTGATATTAAAATATTATTTTTATAATGTTCCTTAAAAATTATAATTTTAGAGATAAAACTGCGGTTGTGACAGGTGCTGGTAAAGGTATTGGTAGAGCGTGTGCAATCGCTTTAGCTGAGGCTGGTGCAAATTTGATCATAATCAGCAGAACCAAGAAAGATTTAAACGAAGTTTCTAAGAAAATAAAAAAGTTTAAATCAAAGTGTAAATCTTATGTTTGTGATATCACAGATTATAATGAAATAAAAAAAATCATTAATAAACAGTCAAGAATAGACATCTTAATTAACAATGCTGGAAATAATAGACCAGCACATTTTACCAAAGTTAAAAAAGAAGATATGGAATATATGGTCAAAATAAATACTATAGCAAGTTTTAACCTGGCTCATCTTTGTGCATTAAAAATGATTAAATCTAAAAATAGAAAAAAAATAGGTGGATCTATAGTAAATATGTCCTCTCAGATGGGTCATGTTGGTGGCCCTATAAGAAGTGTCTACAATATGAATAAATTTGGTTTAGAGGGTTTAACAAAAGGAATGTCAATTGATCTTGCAAAATATAATATTAGAGTAAATACGGTTTGCCCAACATTTGTTGTGACTCCGATGACTAAAAAATTTTTAAAAGATAAGAAATTTAAACAAGATATGTTGAATAATATTCCTCTAGGAAGATTTGCAGAGTTATCTGAAGTAGCATCAGCTGTAGTCTTTTTGGCCTCAGATGCTGCATCCATGATTACAGGCACTTCATTATTGGTTGATGGTGGATGGACGGCAAAATAAAATTTAGATTATTTTTTTTGATAATCTTTTTAATATCAGCTCATTCAAATGCTGTAGAATTTGAAGGCAAATTCCTTCAAGGTCATTATATTGTTGGAATTACTAGTCCTTCAGCAAAAATTATAATAGATAAAAAAGAAGTAAAAGTTTCAAATGATGGTTACTTTGTTTTTGGAATTGATCGAGATAGAAAATTTGATTTAACAATTACAAAGATTCAAAATGGAAAAAAAGAAAAAATAATTAAAAAAGTTTTAAAACGAAAATATAATATTCAAAGAATTGATGGACTTGAAGAGAGTAAAGTTACACCACCAGAGTCTGTTTATAAAAGAATTAAGGATGAAAATAATAAAATTGGAAAAGCAAGATCAATTAATTCTGACTTACCTTTTTTTAAAAATCAATTTATTATGCCGGTTGAGGGAATTATTAGTGGAGTTTATGGAAGCCAAAGAATTTTAAATGGTAAACCGAAATGGCCTCATTATGGAATTGACATTGCTGCCAAACAAGGAACAATGATTAAATCCTCCGCATCTGGAACAGTTACTATGGCTGAAGATGATCTTTATTATACAGGAGGTACAATCATAATGGATCACGGACATGGAATATCAACAATCTATTCTCATCTTGAAAATGTAATGGTTTCTGTTGGAGATAAAATAAATCAAGGTGATATAATTGGTACCGTTGGTTCAACTGGTAGATCTACGGGGCCTCATTTAGATTTTAGGATTAATTGGTTTCAGACTAGACTCGATCCGATGTCCGTATTAAACTAGAATTATGAAGTCTTTAATTGAAAAAACCTCTGATAAATTAGTTAATGCTTTTTTAAAAAATAAGATAATTGCTCCAATACCACCAAAATTTTGTAAAAAAATAAATGAAGCTCAAAAATTACGAAAATTATGTGAAAGTAAAATTAAACTTCCTGTCATTGGTTTTAAAGCGGCTGGGACTGGTATTCCTCTTATAAAAAAATTAAAAGAAAAAGAACCTTTTTATGCCTCAGTCTATGACAAAAATGTTTTAAAAAATGGCAAAAGTGTAAAAATAAATAAGTCGACTTTAGGTATAGAGCTTGAAGTTTGTTATAAAATTAAAAAATCTTTTTTCTCATCTAAAGGCATTATCACAATGAGAAATATATCTAAGTACATTTCTCATATTGCGCCTTGTATTGAAGTTGTGGGCTATAGGCAGAGAAAAAAAGGCATTACTTCTTTTGGTGATTTGTGTAGTGATTTTGGTGCGAACATAAAATTTTTAATTGGACCAAAAAAAAAATACAAAAAATTTAATGTTGGTAATTTAAATACAAATATTTCTAACAAAAAAATCAATCAAAGTGTGAACGGGAATACAAATACTGTTTATATAAATCCATTAAATTCATTAAGATTTGTTTTAAACAAAGTTAAGAAAGACAAAAAAAATCTTAATAAAGATTTTTGGGTTTTTACGGGATCGTCTGTTGGGGTTGTGCCAATCAAAGGTAAAGGTATTTTCATTGGAAAAATAGATAAATTGGGATCAGTTAAGGCAGCTATAAAGTAAATATTATTTATTTACTTCTCTAAAAATCGTAAGTGGCAGACCATCTCTTGAAACAACAACAGCATTTTTTCCACTGAATGGCTTATAGTCAAAACATGTTTGACGTATATTAGGTGCTCTTGATACTTTTTCCATATCCTTGACTAACATACTTCCCTTCTCATTAACTAGATCTTTCACGTGCTCGTTTTCAAATACATCTAAAAAAGCTCTATTATTCATAACAATGTGAGTTGCTTGATCTAATACATCGATATTACTGAAAGTTTTTTTAACTCCTAAGTATTTATTCAAATAATAAATAAGCGTGTAATCACCTCCTCCACAATCAGCTATTTTAAAATTCTTTATTTCCTCTTTACTATATTTTTGTTTAATTTTTTTGACTAATTCTTTGTAAGATGAACCCCAATAATCATGTTCGAACTTTCCTATGCTATTTTCAAGTTTTAAATATGAATAATTTACATAAGTATATTGGTAGGGTGTGAGAATAACAAATCTATAAAATGATAATGAAAATAAAAAAAATACAAAAACTGTAATAACTTTTATTTGCGTATAATTTTTAAAATTTTCAAAAAAATAATTTAAAGCTAAAGCTGAAATTATGCTTAAAAATGGAATTATGAATAAAAATAATCTTAAATTATCGTAAATATTTACTCTTAAAATTAATGCCAAAACTACAGGAAAAAAAGCGATAATATTTAATAAAATAAATTTTTTACCAAAATTTTCTATTTCATTGTTAGTGTTTATTTTTTTTGAAAAAACCAAAAAATAAGTACTAATTAATAAAAGAGTGAAATAGAACGGTAATCTGAAAATAATTAAATCTAAAAAATAAGTTTTAGGTGTGTTAAATACCTCATAGAATTCTCCGTTTATTAAGCCGATTTTTGGTCCATCGATCCAATTAATTGTGTTTTTAATTATTAGCGAGGTAAATTCAATAAAATTACCTTTCTGTAGTTCTACAATAAAATGTGGCCAACATAAAATTACTAAAAATATCGTAATTATAAAAACAATTGGGATATGTAAAGAAAGTCTTTTAAATAAAGTTAAATAATTTGACTTATATTTTTTAATTAAAAAAATGAAACCAAGTATAATGGCTGGAAAAATTACAATTAAAAATGTTAACCTTACTCCACACCCAAATCCAATGGACAAAGATGCCAAGATCAAATTTTTAAATATTTTTTCTTCTTTTTTACAGTAAAGATAAAAAAAATAACAAAACCATATAAAACTGAAAAAAACGATAATATCTTTTGAATTCATTCCCATGTGGCCAAAAAAGAAGGGATTAAGTAAAGTCAATAATACTGAAAACAATGCAATCTTTTTATTAAATATTTCTTTAGTTAATAAATATAATCCCAAAATACTTAATGATGAAAAAGAGATATTTACCACATGCATAATTAGATCGATATTTTGCACGTAAAACTTTTTATTAATAAAAAGAAAGATTTGTCCAAAAGCATATGAAATAGTGTCATACAGTCCTGGATAAAATTTATTGTTCCTAAACTCAAATTTTTGAAAATCACCCAAGGATGTTAGAAAATTATATCTAACCAGGCCGTTAATATGGTGAAAATATTCGTCCCAAGATAATCCAATTATTAATGCGCACCACCACGCAAAAAAAATCATTAAAATAATTAAACTTGAAAGAATCTTATTCATCAAAAAAGATTACGCTAATTGTTGATTATTTTAAAGATGTTAAGAGTTTAAAGAGGGTTGCTTTTTCATGTCCTCTTTTTTAATACCAGCAACTCTTACTGGTTTTTTCATTGCATCTCTTCTGAAAGGTTCGCCTAATTCCTGATTTAATATTACTTCAATGAATGTGGTTATACCCTTCTTTTGATCTTCACAAGACTGCTTAATTGCTGAAGTAGTTTCATCCATAGTTTTAACAGTTACACCTTTTAAACCACATGCATCTGCAACTTTTGCAAAACTTAATTCTGGATCAAGCTCTGTTCCAACAAAATTATTATCAAACCAAAGAGTGGTATTTCTTTTTTCCGCACCCCATTGATAATTTCTAAATATAACCATAGTAATTGCTGGCCATTCCTCTCTAGCACATGAACTCATTTCGTTCATGCTTATTCCAAAAGCTCCATCCCCAGCAAAACCAATTACAGGTGTGTCAGGACATCCAATTTTTGCACCTAAGATTGAGGGGAAACCATATCCACATGGACCAAAAAGACCAGGAGCTAAATATTTTCTTGGTTTTTCAAAAGTTGGATAAGCATTACCAATGGCACAATTATTTCCAATATCACTTGAAATAATTACATCTTCTGGCATACCTGCTTGAATTGCTCTCCATGCTTGTCTTGGCGACATCCTATCAGCATCTCTTTCTCTTGCTTCTTTATTCCAAACTGTTCCTTCATCATCATCTTCATGATCTAAACTTGATAATTTTTGTAACCATGCTGATTTAGTTTGGTGAATTAAATCTCTTCTTTTTTGTCTATCTGTATCTCCAGCCTTTGAGGATAGTTTTTCTAAAATTTGCTTTGCCACTAACTTTGCATCTCCGCTTATTCCAACTGTAACTTTTTTTGTTAATCCAATTCTATCTGGATTCATATCTACTTGAATAATACTTGCGTTCTTTGGCCAATAATCAATTCCATATCCTGGTAAAGTTGAAAAAGGATTTAATCTTGTCCCAAGTGCTAAAACAACATCTGCTTTTGAAATAAGTTCCATTGCAGCTTTTGATCCATTATAACCTAACGGTCCAACCGCTAAAGGATGGCTGCCAGGAAAACTATCGTTGTGCTGATAGCCAGAACAAACTGGTGAGTCAAGTTTTTCAGCTAACTTTTTAGTTTCTTCGATAGCACCTCCGATTACAACTCCTGCCCCAGATAAAATAACTGGAAATTTTGCTTTTGATAATAGTTCTGCTGCTTTTGAAATTGCATCTTCACCTCCGCCCTGTCTCTCTAATCTTACGATTGGGGGAAGCTCGATATCAATTACTTGACACCAATAGTCTCTTGGAACATTTATTTGTGCTGGTGCTGAGCCTCGTATTGCTTTTTCAATAACTCTGTTTAATACCTCAGCCATTCTTGAAGGATCTCTAACCTCTTCTTGATAACAGACCATATCCTTAAATAAATTCATTTGCTCTACTTCTTGAAAGCCACCTTGACCCATAGTTTTATTTGCAGCTTGAGGGGTCACTAATAGCAAAGGTGTATGATTCCAGTAAGCAGTTTTAATTGGTGTTACTAATCCTGTTATACCTGGTCCATTTTGTGCAACGACCATAGACATTTTTCCAGTGGCTCTTGTGTAACCATCAGCAATCAAACCACCATTTGTTTCATGAGCTACGTCCCAAAATGTTATTCCAGCATCAGGAAAAATATCAGAAATAGGCATGAATGCTGAACCAATTATACCAAAAGCATGCTCAATACCGTGCATTTGTAAAACTTTTACAAAAGCTTCTTCTGTTGTCATTTTTGTCATTTATAGAGCCTTTCTAAACCAGTATATGCAATAGTTTTTTATAAAACTATTTCTTAATAGACGCGATTAATATATAAGATTTTTGGAAATTCAAACAAACATTTCGACACTATAAATATGGCTACAGATATCATAATTCACGATAAAAAAGATAATGTAGGTGTAGTAGTGATAGAGAAAATAACCCCAAAACAAGACTGTAAATGCTGGATTATGGAAAATGATAGCTCGGCGTCTATTCAATCAGTAGATGAAATACCTTTAGGTCATAAAATTGCGATGGTCGATCTAAAGGAAGGTGATACAATCTTAAAGTATGGTCATGACATTGGAAAAGTAGTTAAAGCGATCAAAAAAGGTGAGCATGTTCATGTTCACAATGTAAAAACTAAAAAGTGGTAAATAATGGAAATTCCAAAAAGTTTTTTAGGTTATAAAAGAGAAAATGGCAGAGCAGGAACTAGAAATCACGTAATTATTTTACCTGTTGATGATATTTCTAATGCATGTGCAGAAGCAGTTGCTAATAATATAAAAGGGACCATAGCACTACCGCATTCTTATGGAAGACTACAATTTGGAGCAGACTTAGATTTACACTTCAGAACAATGATTGGAACAGGCAGTAACCCAAATGTAGCAGCGGTTATTGTGATCGGTATTGAGCCTAAATGGACTAAAAAAATTGTCGATGGAATCGCTAAAACAGGAAAACCAGTTGAGGGTTTTCACATAGAGCGTACAGGAGATATTGGAACTGTAATGAAAGCTTCAAAAAAAGCGCAAGAATTTTCACAATGGGCTTCAGAAAAACAAAGAGAAGAATGTCCAATGAGTGATTTATGGATTTCAGTAAAATGTGGAGAGTCAGACACCACATCAGGATTAGCTTCCAATCCAACAGTTGGAAATCTAATGGAAAAATTAGAACCTTTGGGTGTTCATTTATGTTTTGGTGAAACATCTGAACTTACTGGTGCAGAAAATGTTTGTGCCGCAAGAGGAGCAACTAAAGAAGCTTCTGATAAATTTATGAAAACATGGAATGAATATAATGATTTCATATTAAAAGAAGCAACTAACGATCTTTCAGAAAGTCAACCAACCGCTGGAAATATCGCGGGTGGTTTAACCACAATTGAGGAAAAAGCATTCGGGAATTTTCAAAAAATAGGAAACCTAAAATTTATAGATGTACTTGAACCTGCTGAAGAACCTACAAAAGGTCCAGGACTTTACTTTATGGATACATCTTCAGCAGCTGCAGAATGTATTACACTTCAAGCTGCAGGAGGATTTAACATTCATTTATTTCCAACAGGTCAAGGAAATATAGTTGGAAATCCAATAGAGCCTGTCGTAAAATTAACTGCAAACCCATTAACCGCAAAAAGTATGAGTGAGCATGTTGATTGTGATGTGTCAAAAATTCTTTCAAGGGAAATGAACTTGTCTGAGGCTGGAGATAAGCTTATAGAGACGGCGTTAAGAGTAGCCAATGGAAGACTAACTTGTGCTGAAGCTTTAGGTCATAAAGAATTTGTTATGACTAAACTTTATAGAAGCGCATAATCACTAAATAAAAAATGTTGTTCAAAAATTTCTTGGTGTTCATACCAGGTATAATACTTGCATTTGTTCTTTATTCTCTTTCACAAGGTTTTAATAACATTATTGGTATTGAGCTTTTAGGATATATTAAAAGTCCGATCTCCACGGCGATGATAGCAATTCTACTCGGTATTTTCTTTGGGAATTTTTTTAAAATTAGAGAAAGTTTTCAAAAAGGATTAGATTTTACTAAGGATTATATCTTAAAACTTGGCATAATCTGTTTAGGAATACAATTAAAGCCTTTTGAGTTTTTTGAGTTTGGAAAAATTGCAATTCCATTGATATTAATTTGTATAATTAGTGTCTTAATCGTAATAAAACTTTTAATTAAGAAACTTCAAATACCAACTCGGATGGCTTATTTGATATCAATCGGAAGCAGCGTTTGTGGTACCACTGCTATCATGGCAACCGTGCCTGTAATAAAAGCAAATAAAAGTGAAATTTCTTATGCAATCGCAAATATTACTTTATTTGGAATAT
The DNA here is from genome assembly GCA_902557215.1 of uncultured Pelagibacteraceae bacterium. GTDB lineage: Bacteria > Pseudomonadota > Alphaproteobacteria > Pelagibacterales > Pelagibacteraceae > Pelagibacter. The sequence continues at coordinate 204,593 of CACDZM010000001.1, forward strand.
TATCGATGTTGTTATATCCTTATTTCTCAAATTTCTATTTTGAGGGAAATTCGTTATTTGCAGGTCTTTTTTTAGGAACAGCTATACACGAAACATCACAAGTTGCTGCAGCAGGATTAATATATGATCAACAGTATAATAGTCCCGAAACATTAAATATTGCAACTGTCACAAAACTTTTAAGAAATACTTTTTTAATAGTGATGATACCTCTTTTTGCCTTTCTTTATAATAGAGGTCAGGTAAAAAAAAAGGGTTACTCCATTTTAGGTATATTTCCTTATTTTATTTTAGGTTTTGTTGGGATGATAATTTTAAGAAATATTGGTGATGAAGTTTTCTCAACTAATAATAATTGGATTGAAATTATAGATTTTATTAGAGCAAGTTCTAAAATTTTCCTAACTATGGCTATGGCTGCTATAGGCTTATCAACAAACTTAAAAGATATTAGAAATATGGGTTATAAACCTTTTGTTGTTGGATTTACGGCAATGTTAACTGTAGGAGTTGTGAGTATTATAACTATAGAAACTTATATAAAATTTTTTATTTAGATTGTTTAACTGGTTTTTTAAAATATTTTTCTCTAAACTTTGAAATTGATCTTCTAATAAAAGCAGCTGCAATTCCTAAAATAACAGCAAATAAAATCGAAAATAATCCATAGAAGAATGGCATATCCTCTGAAAACTCTTTAATAAACTTTGAGAAAAAATTTAAGTCTTTCGCGCTTATAGGTGTTGTGCCATTCAGTATTTCTTCTGCAAAGAAAGTATCATAAGCAATTACTATTCCTACAATTAATAGTAAAATTGCTAATAATGCTTTTAGTCCAGAACTATCAATTTGCTCACCAAGTTTTTGACCTACTTGTACTCCAATTATTGAGCCTATAACTAACATTAGCACTAACATTAGATCTATTGAACCATAATTAATTGAATGAAGAAATGTAACTATGACACTAACAAAAATTGTTACAAATAAGGAAGTTCCAGGAACTAATTTTGTTGGCATCTTAATAATATAAATCATTGCAGGCACTAAGATAAATGCACCACCGATCCCCATTATAGCTGCTATAAACCCAACAACTAATCCAATTATGATAGGTGTGAATATACTTTCATATAGTTTTGATTTTGGAAACCTCATTCTAAAAGGAAGTCCATGTATCCAATAATGAACATGTAATTTTTTTTTCTCTACAATGTTCTTTTTGGCTTTATCAATTTCACCCAAACTTTCCACTAACATCAGAGTGCCAATTATTGCAAGAATATACATGTAGGCTAAAGAAATTACTGTATCTATTTTACCGATGTCTTTAAAATATGTGAAAGTAAAAATACCCACTATGGTTCCTATAGTTCCACCAATTACAATCATAAATCCCATTTTGTAATCTAAAGTATTTTTTAACCAGTGAGTGGTTGATCCAGATACAGAGGTTGCCAAAATATTGTTGGCCTCGTTGGCAACTGCATAAGCTGGGGGAACACCCATGAAGATTAAAAAAGGTGTCATTAAGAAACCGCCTCCTACACCAAATAAACCAGAGAGAACTCCAACTATAGCGCTTATTAAAAGTATTTCGACAGGGTTAATAAATACTTGAGCTATAGGTAAAAAAACATCCATCTTAAAAAACTTTAAATATAACTTAACTAAAAGTTATAAAAGTTCCAAATAAGATTACACCCCAACAAGCAACAATTGCTGAAAAAATTCCTGTTTTAATTAACGTCGTTTTTTTTTCAGAGAGTATTTGGGGCATTTTTATATTTGGAAGGTGCATTTATATTTCTCATACACCCGGTAGATAAATTGTCAAACTATTATTGAAAAATTAATTCTTTTTTTAGTAGATAGTTGCACCAAAAACTTTGACCTCGCCATCCTCCACTCCAAGCACAAGTCTGCCTAAAAATTCACCAGGAATTTTCTTATTAGTTTGTTTGATAAGAACTGTAATGTGATCTCCCCTTCTTAAAGTGCCGAAAGGCTCATAAGTTTCATTTAAGTTGGTGATTAGCTCATTATTTGCCCACTGCTTGCCCAATTCTACCTCATTGGCACCAAATAACATCTGTGTTGAAAAATCTCTTGTAAAACTTCCATAATCCTTAAGATTTGAGGATCTTACTAAGTTCTCCCAAAATGGTTTACCTATTGCAAAAATTTCTTCATCAGATTTAGCTAATAAGTCCATGAATTTTTAATTAAAATGTTTAATTAAGAGGCTTTCTTTTTCTCTTTTTCATCGACAATATGATAAACAGGGACCTTTTCTAGAGTAAATTTACCAGTTTTTGGATCTCTCCTTGAGACAGTCAAACAATGCCAGTTCTCATCATCTAATTTCATATGATCACCCCTATAATAATAGCCAGGCCAACGTGTTTCTTCTCTAAACAAGGTATGTTCTGTTACACATTGAGAGGTTAAAGCTCTGTGTTTCAACTCCCAAGCTCTCATTAATTGATGATAATCCTCAGCACCTACTTTTTCTAAGTCCTCTTGGAGCCAATCTAAAAGTTCTAATGCTTTTTTTAGTAAATTTCCATTGGTCATGTAATTTGATGTAATTCCACCCACATATTCATCCATGATTTTTTGCAATCTTTGTAGGCCTTGAATTGGCGATATGTAACTTGGAGATACTGTACCACCTGTAATCTCATTTTGAGCAACAGTAAAAGTTTCCAAGGGTTTGTATACTGCGGTCTTAAAATTTTCACATTGATTATCAGACACTTTGATTCCCTCAGCTTTTTTATCCTCTATATATTTGACTGCTGCTTTAGCTGCTAATCTTCCCTCAGTAAACGATCCTGATGAAAATTTATGAGCACTACCACCAACTGTATCTCCCGCACCAAAAAGTCCATCAATAGTTAACATTCTATTATAACCCCAAAAATATTCTGGAGGAGAAAGATCTTCAGGTCCACTCACCCATGCTCCAGAACATGTAGCATGAGAACCCATTACATAAGGTTCAGATGTCGTCAGCTCTGGATTTGTATATTTTGGATCAATATTTTGTGATGCCCAAACAACAGCTTGACCAACTGTCATTCCTAAAAAGTTCTCCCATCCAACTGTTTCTAAATGTGGGTCCTGAAAAGCTTCTTTGGTAACCATGTGGATCGGTCCACCACCTGCAGCTACCTCTTGGATAAATGCATGGTTTCTTAAACAAGTTGGAGTTGGATGATGATCAATATACTCCCCTACTAATTCTTTAGTTTGATCATACCATTTTTTCTCGTAGTTTTCTCCATTAGCATTTTGTGTATATGTTTTTAAATGTAAAAAATATGCTCCAACGGGTCCATAACCATCTTTAAATCTACACAACACAATTCTATTTTCCATTTGAGTCATCTTAGCACCTGCAGCAATAGGTAGGGCATATGCAGATCCATTACTCCATGGTGCATACCAAGTTCTTCCCATACCTTCACCTACAGCCCTCGGTTTGAAAATATGTGATGCACCACCTGCAGCAACGATAACTGCTTTTGCTCTAAACACATGAAAATCACCCGTTCTCATATTAAAACCAACTGCACCACCAATTCTATTTTCTTGAGACTCGTCCATTAACAAATGTGTAACCATTATTCTGTTATAAATTTTATCAGCAGACTTTTTTGCTGCCTCAGCAACAATTGGTTTATAACTTTCACCATGAATCATTATTTGCCATTTACCTTCTCTAAGATATCTACCTGTTTTTTCATTTTTCATCATTGGTAAACCCCACTCGTCAAACATGTGAACAGTTGAGTCTACATGACGAGCCATGTCATAACCTAAATCTTCCCTTACCATTCCCATTAAATCATTTCTCGCATATCTCACATGGTCTTCAGGTTGATTTTCATCCCATTGCATTCCCATGTAACAATTAATTGCATATAAACCTTGTGCGACTGCACCACTTCGATCAATGTTTGCTTTTTCAACACAAACAATTTTTAAATCTCTTCCCCAATGCCTGGCTTCAAATGTTGCTCCTGTACCAGCCATTCCGCCACCAACAACTAATACATCACATTCCTCGTAGTGTGTTTTATGCTTAGCCATTAATAGTAGACACCTTTTTTGAAAGATTCTTTTGGAACTGATGGTAATTCTTTATTGGTATTTAAACCCTCTGGCTCACTATATAGTCTCTGCGAGTTTATTTCTCCCTGATTAGGTGTATCACCTTCAGCAAGCTTAGGTATAAATTTTCCCCATGGCTTTGTTGTTATTGGTGAAACAAAATTTTTCTCTGTTCCATTTCTAAATTTAATCTTCCAAGAGATGGTTCCTTTTTCTTCTTCTCTTCTAACTCTAACACTGTGACCCATCGGGGCAAAGTCAGCATACCCTCTTACATCGATCGCATGATTTGGGCATGCTTTGACACAAGAATAACATTCCCAACAAAAATTTGGTTCAATATTTTTTGCTCTTCTAATATTTTCATCAATGTGCATTATGTCTGACGGACATATGTCTACACAGTGTCCACAGCCATCACATCTTGTCATGTATACAAAAGTTGACATAATTTTTATTTTACTCCTTTTTCTAATATCATATTAATAATGTTTTGGCTCTTCTCTTTTTATACCCAGGCCAAATTGTTCAGGGGCATCAGCTGGTGGAGGTAGATTATCTCTAGAACCATCTGCTTCTGCTAAGTTTTTTTGTATTGCTGCTCCAGGTTTATAAAACATATGTGCAAATTTTGACCAATAAACACCACCAAATAAAATTAAGTTTGATGCCACAAATAAAGTTAAGAATAAATTAGACAGACCTATTTGCCCATTAAATTGAGCGAATGACCAAGCTAACCCAAAAGTTGAGCAAGCCAGTAATGCTAAAACAAATAAATCAGCTTTAATAATTCTATACCAAGGATGAGCTTCCGCTGATACGTCTACTCTTAAAAAAAACCAAAACCAATACCCACCTAAGCAAGTTAATATTGCTCCTGCATGCCAAATCATTGACCAAGTTTGAGAAGTTGGTTTATCAGCACCTGTGTAACAAAAAACTAAAACAGCTGATGACACCCAAAATAAAATTGTTCCATACATTCCTAGAACATGGGCTAATCTTCTTTTACCAAAACCTAGTTCAGAGGTAGTACCAATATCAACAACTGTTGTTTTGGCAATCACGGAAACTTTTTCTCCAACACCTAGTTCTTTTGTCGCTGATAGTTTTGCTTTTTTTGCGTTATTAAAAAAATAAGTCAAATTTTTATGATGTATCATTTGAATAATAGTTCCAACTGCAATCAACAAAACCATTGCAATAATAAAAGATTGCATTGCAAATGGTGAAATAGTTTCTGATAAAATTGAAAATGGATTGTTACTTAACATTTCCGCCTTTTGTTAAATTTTGAATTAGTTTTAAAGTTTTATATATAGTTGAAATTATAGTTCAACCTCAAACTGCGGTCAATTTGTCTTTTATAACAGGCTAATTATTTCTTTTATAGTGTTGTTTGTTTGGAATGACTGATCGCACTCCACCCTGGGGATTGTCAACATCTCCTTCTCTTCGGGGAATCAGATGAAAATGACAATGTAAAATAGATTGACCGGATACAATTCCTATATTTGTACCTAGATTAAATCCTTTAACTAATGGATCTTTATTGGTTATTTCTTTTTTAACAATTTTTATAAGTTTATTGCATGCAACCAATTCATCATTAGATATTTCAAAATAATCCTTTATGTGTCTTTTGGGTATAATCAAACAATGGTGTTCTGAGACTGGATATGAATCATAACTTACGAATGCCAACTCATTTTCATAAACAATTCCAGTTTTTTTTACATCACAAAATAAACAAGGATTGTTTGGATCTTTCATCAATTAAAATCTATAATAATTACATTTGTTTATAACGGCATCATATTGCTTTGATAGAAACTTAAATTTTTTTAGGTTTTTTCTTTTCCATCTAAGCTCATTTATAGTTTTAACTGAAGTAACCCCTTTCCCAGAACCTATTAATAATATTTCATCATAATTTTTTATTTCTTTAAGCAAAATATCTTTTTTTATTATCTTTCTTATTTTTGTTTTAAAAAATTTATAAGTATTTCCCTCATAATAATCCTTTTTGGGAGTAAAAAATCTTTGATCTTTAACAAATAGTAAATTTGAGGTTCCAGTTTCTAATAATTTCTTATTAGATACTAATGCAATATCTGATTGAGAGTTATCCATTTTAGATAAATAAGATAATATTTTTTTATATTTAAGGTTTTTAAATTCTGGTTTTTCTCTTTTTAATTTTACTAACCTCAAATTAAAATTTAATTTTGGCTTAACTCGTTTCCTTAAAGAGATTGAAATAACTTTCTTATTTATAGCAATTCTCAATAGATGATTGTATTTCCTTTTTTTGGATAAATTTTTATTTATTATTTTTAAAATATCTGACTTTAATGATTTCTTTTTTATTTGATATTTTTTCAATGATAAAATTAAATTTTTTAAATGATTATCAAAGAATAAAATTTTTGCTGGTTTCCCAAAAATCCACATAGTGGTGAAAATTCCATGATCCCCCCAAAGATCTTGGAATTCTATCTGTTTTAAGTCTTTAAGCTGATAAGATTTTTTTAATAAGTAGGTTACCATTGATAGTTAAAAAAGATTCTGGGTGAAATTGAAATCCATATATTTTTTCCTTTTTATTTTCAAATGCCATTGCAACTTTTGAATTTAAACATCTCATAGTTATCTCAAAATTGTTAGATTTGAAAGGTTCTTTTAATTTTAAAGAATGATACCTGCCAACTTTAAATATTTTTCCTTTGTTGAATAAAGATTTATTAGTGATTACTTTTATATTTGATTGAAATCCATGATAAATTTTTTTTTGTTCAACAATTTTTGCACCCTCGCAAAATAAAATATGTTGAAATCCTAAACAAATCCCTATGATTTTCTTTTTACCTTTATATTTTTTATAAATTTGTGAAGTAATTGGATAATTTTTTGGATTACCTGGTCCAGGTGAGAAAATTATTGTAGATGCTTGCTTAATTTTATTTTCGCTAATTTTATCATAGTTATCGCACTCAACTTTATCAAACAAAGCAAATTGATGGACAACATTATGAGTAAAGGAGTCGTTATGATCAATTACATAAATCATTTAAATAAATCTATTAACGCTTTAGCTTTAAGAAAATTCTCATTAAATTCATTATTGGCATTACTATCGACGACAACACCTGAGGCAACTGAAATTTCAGATATATTTTTATAATTTAGAATTGAACGTATAATTATATTAAATCTCATATCACCATTAAATTTTATATAGCCAAAACTACCTGTATAAATATTCCTATTTTCTTTTTCCTGATTATTCAAAAGATTAAGCGTATTTATCTTTGGACACCCAATAACTGAACCACCTGGCATCATTGCTTTAATTATATCAAAGTTGTTGATATTTTTTTTTAATTTTCCTTTAATCAAACTAACATAATGAAAGAGATCTTTGTATTCTTCGACAATTTTTTGTTTAGATAATTTTACAGAGCCTACTTTACAAATTCTCGATAAATCATTTCTTTCCATATCCACTATCATATTGTGTTCCTTGGTCTCTTTTAAATTTTTTCTAAAATATTTTAGCGCTTTCAATTTATTCAAATTTTTCGTTTTTTTTACAGTCCCGGCTATTGGTTTTGTTGATATATCAGCACCTTTTTTTGTTATTAAGTTCTCTGGCGAACAACTAATTATTGAGTAATTATTATCTTTAATCATGAAGGCCTCAGGTGCTAAATTGCTATTAGATAATCTTGAAAAAAAATCTAAGGGATTAATTTTTGATTTGGTCTTATATTTGGTACAAATCTTAATTTGATAAGTTTCACCTTTTTTAATTTTTTTTTTAAATTTACTGAATATTTTCGTATAATTTTTTTTATTCATATTAATTTGAAAATTTCCAGCGACAAAATTTTGTTTTGGATATTTAAAATTATTACTTAATTTAATTTTTTTTTCTGGTTTATAGAAAATTCCTTTTGGAAAATTTAAATTTTTTTGTTTTGGGACCTTGATATTAATCAAATTATTCAACAACTCGTATCCAAAAAAACCAATGAATAGATCAGTATTTTTTAATTTTTTTTTATTTATTTTACTTAAAAAATTCTTAATATTTTTATTATTCAAAATAATTTTTTTTGAAAAATCAGTATAAAGATCAAATCCTTTTTGGGATTTATAAATAATATAAGGTGCTCCCGACTGATGTATATCTGATAATTGTTTTGTTATATTCAATTTACTCTGTTTTTAGTCTTAAAACTGGTTGTTCTTTTATTGGTAAATGAATTATTGCCGCAAAAACAGATAAGGCAATTGCTAAATACCACGCATAATCATACGAGCCATAAAGATCATGAAACAAGCCCCCTAGAAAAGCCCCGAAGAAAGAACCGATTTGATGGCTTAAAAAGACAATACCGTATAACAGACCTAAATACTTTGTGCCAAACATATGGGCAACTATGCCACTTGTGGCTGGCACAGTAGAGAGCCATAAAAAACCAAAACTTGCACCAAAGACAAAAGAGTTAATATTACTCGCCGGTAAAAATATAAAAAATATAATTGTCACTCCCCTCAAACCATAAATTGCACTTAGTATTAATTTTTTACTCATTATTGTTGATAAATAACCACTAGTCAAAGAACCAAAAATATTAAACAAACCTATCAATGATAAAATTGCTGCTGCAGTCCAACTTTCTAAACCTCTATCAATTACGTATGTTGGAACATGAGTTCCAACTAAAGTTATATGAAAACCGCATACAAAAAAACCTGAAACTAAAAGTAAGTAACTTTTAGTACCAAAAGCCTCTTTAATTGCCTCTAAAGTACTTTGAGTATTTGGTTGTTCAATTGTGTCATTTAATGATGGAGATCTAACAAGAAAGGAAACAGCAAATCCGATAGTTAAAGCAATCATAAATGCAACTAAAGTATTTTGCCAGCCGTTTTCTGTGAGAGAGTACTCTGTTAATATAGGAGATAGAAAATAACCAAATGAACCAACTGCAGTAACAATGCTCATGGCGATAGTTCTATTAGACAAAGGAAAGTGTTTACCTACAACAGACATTGGAATACTTATAGCAGTGCCTCCAAGACCAATACCAACTAAAATGCCAAGATCAATTTGAAAAAAAATTCCAGTATTTGGTCCCGCATACAAAAAATAAACTCCAGCTATAAAAAAGATAAATGCCAACGAAATTGCTTTATGTCCACCATACTTATCTGCTATTACCCCAAAAATAGGCCCGGTCAATCCCCACATTAACATTTGAAGACCAATTGATAAACCAGATTGGGTCAAAGAAATTCCTAGATCATCTCTAAAATCCATAAAGAACATTCCAAAAGTTTGTCTCACACCTAATGAAATTAGAACAACTAAGCTAGCTGCAATTAAAGTAATTAACGCTGTGTTATTTCTTATAAATTTTTCAGATTGCATTTAAGTTTATTTTAAATGTCTAAGAGCTTGTTTTAAATCAGCAATAAGGTCACTAGGATCTTCGAGACCTATATGAAGTCTTACTAAATGCTCGTTCTTTTCTAGGCTCATATATTTCCTATTCCCCGTTTCTCTAGATTCTTGATGTAAAGCTAAACTTTCAAAACCACCCCAACTATATCCATAGCCAAACAATCTTAAGGAGTTCACGAATTTTGTTACAGAATTTGAGATTTTTGTTTTAATTTTTAATCCCATTAAACCTGAAGCTCCTGAATAATATTTTTTCCACATTTTATAATTCAATGAATTTTTTTTATGAGGATAAAGCAATTCTATTTTTTTATTTTTATCTAAAAAAGATGCAACTTTTTTAGCATTCTCGCTGTGTCTATCAAGTCGCACATCTAATGTTCTAAGCCCTCTAGTAATTAAATATGCATCATCAGGTCCTAGTCTCAAACCAGTAATTTTTTCTGCTAATTTTACTTTATTAAAAACCTTTTTATTGACTGCTAAACTACCACCCATAACATCAGAGTGGCCAGAATAATACTTGGTTGCAGAAACAATTGACATATCAAAACCAATTTTAATTGGTTTAAAAAAATATGGTGTAGCCCAAGTATTATCAATAGCTGTGAAAATTTTTTTTCTTTTTGCAACTGAGATTATTTTTTTTAAATCCTGAAATTCAAATGTGTTACTACCTGGATTTTCAACAAAAATCAGTTTAGTTTTTTTTGTAATGAATTTTTCTAAAGTCTTCAAATTCCTAGGATCATAAAAAGTTGTATGAATATTAAATTCTTTTAAATAATTTTCTGTTAAAATTCTTGTTGGACTATAAACTGGGTCTGCAACCAACATTTCATCTCCAGGTCTTACAACACTAAAAATTGCTAAAAAAACAGAGCCAAAACCAGTTGGTGTAGTAAAAACATGATAGCTTTCCTCAAGTTTTGTTAAAATTTTTTGTAATATATAAGTTGTGGAAGTTCCTTGTCTTCCATAATCATAATGTCCACCAATAGGATTTTTTTTTGCTTTAGCCTGAGTTTTTCTTAAATGCTGCATAGACTTAAATATAATTGTGGATGCTCTAACTACTGGCGGATTGACAGATTGATTATGAAAATCTTTAGCTGTGTGCTTTAAAAAAGTCTTGAAAGATTTAGACATAAAAAAAATTGATAACTATAAAAGACAATGCTATATCCCTGACATAATTTCAATTAAATTATAACTAAAGGAAATAATGGGATATCCAAAAAAGCATAGAGGCCGAAGAAAAATGGGCTCTAAAAAAAGACGAGCTAGAAAGAAAAACAAAAAAAAATAGTTTTTCCGATGGAACAGATAAAAAAAGTTAAATCCATGAGTATTTGGATATTTATAGTTCCTTTTGTAGCAGTAAATACATGCCTAATATTGATAACACAATTTCATGGTTTATTTCCTAATCGAGCAGACATAATTCATAATACATTTCCATATATTGATGGCGGCGCTTCTATAAGCAGGACAGCAAGAGTATTTCCCACTTATCTTATTTTTAAACCTGCTATGTTTTTAACCTCGTATTTATTAATCCGATATTGGTATCTAAACAGGGAGATTTTGCTTAAAGTTGGTGGGGAACATAAACATATTAAAAAAATAATTTTTTTTGGTGTTGCATCAGCTATAGCTCTTACAGTTCACTCAATTTTTTTAGGGGTAAAATTTGAGTACGATCTATATAAATTATTCAGAAGGGTAATTATGTTATCATTTATAATTTTTGAAATAGTTGCACAAACATATCTAGTTATAATTTTGTACTCTTTTAAAAATAAAATAATAGATCTTATCAACCCAAATTTTTTAAAAGCTAAGTTAGTTTTAGTATCAATTTTGATAGTTGTAGCAGCAATAAGTATACCTATTATAAGCTTGCCAGGAAACGACTTTATGGGTTTCAATTTAAAATTTTTTAAACATGCATTAGAATGGGATTATTTCATTGGCGTTATAACCTTTTATTTATTTACTTTTTTTATGTGGAAAAAAATTAATTCGTAATCCAGCCACCACCCAAAACTTTATATCCAAAGTTATCTTTTTTATAAAAAACACAAGCCTGACCAGGAGAAATTCCATCTTCAGAAATTTTAAGATTTACTTCAGCTTTTTCTAAATCTTTAAACGAAATTTTTGCATTAAGGAGCTTTCCAGTTGATCTTACTTTTACTAAAATTTCATCTTTAAATTCATTTTTGTTAGATAATAAATTTAAATTGTTTAAGTAAATTGTTTTCTTTCCTAATTTGTCTTTAGGTCCAACTATAATTTCATTTTTATCTGCATTAATTTTAAGAACGTATAAAGGATCTTTATCAGAGACTTTTATTCCTTTTCTTTGCCCAATAGTAAAATTAACTATACCATCATGCACACCGATCACTTTTCCATTCAGATCTTTAATATTTCCTTTTTTATAGGCCTCTGGCTTAAATTTTTGAATAACTGATGCATAATCTCCATTAGGTACAAAGCAGATATCTTGACTGTCAGGTTTATCCGAAACGTTTAAATCTAATTGTTTTGCTATTTTTCTGGTTTCATCTTTTAGCAAACCTCCAAGTGGAAATCTAAGATAGTTTAACTGATCTTTGGTAGTATTAAATAAAAAATAGCTTTGGTCTCTATTCTCATCTACAGCTCTATACATATTTGTTTCATTTCCTGATGTAACACTTTTAACATAATGACCTGTGATCATTGCATCGGCTTTTAAATCCTTAGATACTTCAAATAAATCTTTAAACTTCACTGTTTGATTGCATTGAACACATGGAATAGGTGTTTCGCCTTTTAAATAACTATCAACAAAATTATCTATAACTCCTTGTTTAAATTTATTTTGATAGTAAAGAATTTTATGTTCGATTCCTAGTTTGTTAGCAACTCTTTTTGCATCCATGATATCTTGACCTGAGCAACATTGTTTTGAGGACGCAACATCTTTTCCATCGTCATAAAGTTTTAAAGTAATTCCAATTACTTTATATCCCTCATTTTTCATCATACCTGCGACTGTAGACGAATCTACTCCACCCGACATAGCAACAACCACTGTTGTGTCTGAAGGTTTTTTATCTAATCCTATAGAATTTAATTCATTATTCATTTGGTGGTATTTATACTCATTTCTAATATAAATTAAATTAAATGATTTATGATTTTGAACCAGGTGACAAAGTTTTCAATCCACACAATAAAGACTGGGGTATCGGTCAGGTTCAGTCAATTATAAAGGATAAAATAACAGTCAATTTTGAGAATGTTGGAAAAAAAGTTATTAATGCTGAAAACATAGAATTAAAAAAGATAAATGACAAAAATTAATATCAAAGATGTTGTGGAGAATTTAGTTGATACATTTTTGAATGCAGGAAAGATCTCCTTAGATTTAAGGTATAAGGGATTAACTAAAGAAACAAAATCAGATAATACTCCTGTTAGTAATGGTGACTTAGAAGTAAATAAAATTGTATCTCAAAAAATATCAAAACTTACTCCAGATATTCCTATAATTTCTGAAGAAACATCAGATAATAAATCAATAAAAAGCCTTAAAAATTTTTGGTTAATAGATCCAATAGATGGAACTTATGATTATATAAATAATAAAGATGAATTTACTATTAACGCTGGTTTAATAATTGATAACAGGCCAGTTGCAGGACTAATTTATGCCCCTGCAAAAAATAGAATGTTTTACTCATATGGGATGAATTATGCATTTGAATTACTTAATGGAAAACCTGTTAAACTTGATGGGAAAAAAAATTTTAATAAAAATGAAATAAAATTTGTTTCTTATTCTCATAAAATAAAACCAGAAATTGAGAAAATTCATAAGGAATTAAATGTTAAAAAATATGTAAGAATGAAAAGTTCTTTGAAATTTTGTGTGATAGCTGCTGGTGAGTTTGATGGTTATGTTGCAGAGCCTAGAGCTTGTGAGTGGGATATAGCAGCAGGCCACGCAATATTAATGCATACAGGGGGAAACGTTACTGATTTTAATGGTAATGAGATTTTGTATGGTAAAGAAGATTTTAAAAATCCAAGTTTAATTTTAAAAAGTAAAGGAATTTGTAATGGATGATCAATTAAGAATTATACTTATCATTTTAGTATCAGTCTCAATTTTTGGATTATTAGTATTTGTATTTGTCAAAAATTACATTAAAAGCAAAATTGACTACTTGGTGAAGATTGAAAAAAACAAAAAGTCAAAGTAATTTTGTAATTTTTAAATAATCTTCTTTTTTTAAGTCCATCACCTTTTTTGAAGTTTCAAAATCAAAGCCATTCCTTGCTAATAAAGAGATATCTTTTTTATAAAATAAAGTTCTATTATCATCTATTCTAGCTGGTCCTATTCTCTTTTTCTTACAAACTTTGATTGCTGAAAAAAAATCTTGATCTGAATTCTCATCTTGAATTTTATTTACTGTTTCTTTGATAAAATTATCTTCTATACCTTTACCTATTAAATAACTTCTTATTTTATTTATTGAATTTCCTCGTCGAATCATACTTTTGGCTTTAGTTTCAGAATAAAATTTGTCATTAATAAATCTGTTCTTTTCTAAATCTGACAAAACGATATCGATTAAATTATTAACATCTTGTTTTTTTACGTTTGGTACAGAAATTTTTAAATATTTCTTTAATAAGTATGTTTTAAGCTGCTGTTTTGATGGGGCATATTTTTCAACATAAGCGAATGCAAAATTTCTCATTTCATCAACAGTTACCTGAAGAGTTTTTTTTTTATTTCTTATGGGAATCATCAAAAGATTTAATATAATATATTTTTAAATGATCGAACAAATTTATACTTATTTTACAGTTGAAATGCTCTATTATTGGGTAAATTTAGGAGTTTTGCCGTTTTGGTTAGTATTAATTTTTTTTCCTCAATCTTATTTTTGTAGGTATTTTGTAACTTCAATTTTTCCAATTTTTATTTTAAGTGGGGTTTATGTTTTTATTCTTTATAAAGCTTATTTAAATACTTACCCTTTTAATAATAATTTTAGTCTTTATTTGAGTATAGATAATATTTCTGACTTATTTTCCAATAAAACTTTTCTAATGATGTTTTGGACACATTTTATTTGTATCAATATCTTTACAGGTGGGTGGATTGTTAAAGACTCACAGAAATTTTCTATTAATAAGATATTAATGATTTTTCCTCTATTAATTACATATTTAATAGGTCCATTAGGTTTATTCATTTATTGGTTGATCAGAATATTTCACGCAAAAAGTATCAGTTTATATGATTAAAAATTTGGACTTTTATTTTGATTTTATAAGTCCATATTCTTATTTGGCTTATAAGAGATTAAATTCATTAAATGAAAATAACAAAATTAATATTAATTATAAGCCTATATTGCTTGGAGGTCTTCATAACCTTGGAAAAATAACTCCTCCTGCTTTTAATGAACACAAACTAAAAAATATGAAAAATGATTGTGAGTTAGTTGCATCTAAAAATAATATTGAATTTAAATGGAATGTAAAATTTCCAATTAATTCGTTATATTTAATGAGAGGATATCTTGTTGTTGATGATCATCTAAAAAAAAAATTCTTTGAAATTTCTTTTGATGCTTATTGGAAAGAAAACTTAGATATCTCTGAAGAAAAAATTATTGACGCTATAATGAAAAAAACTGGTTTAAATAAAGAAGAATTCTTAAACAATATTAAAAAAGATAATATTAAAGAAAAGTTAAAAAATTTAACAAGTGAAGCTTTTGAGAAAGATATTTTTGGGGCACCAACTTTTGTTGTTAATAACAAAATTTTTTGGGGACAAGACCGTCTTGATTATGCTTTAGATGAATACAATTCTTAAACAATTTTAAATTTACTTGTCTTAATAGCGCCAAAACCACCGTCTATGTGAGAAACTTTTTTAAAACCCATATCTTTTAGTGATTTTGCTGCTAATGCAGATCTTAAACCCCCGGCACAAAATAAAACCATTTCTTTATTTAAATCTAGTTTTCCTTTTTTAAAATATATGCTGTCAGGATCTAACCAAAATTCAAGCATACCTCTTGGGATATGATTGGCATTTTCTACTCTACCCTCTTTTTCAAGTTCCCTAATATCCCTTATATCAATTAAATTACATTGGTTATTTCTAGACATTTCATGAGCTTCTTCAGTTGAAATAGTTTTTATTTCTTTGAGTGCTTCAGATACAAGAGTTTGGGATGATTTAATTGTCATAATCAGATAAATATCTATACCATATATTTTATATTTATGAAAAAAATTTTTATAAAACTTGCAAGATTGCTAGGTTACGAAATTATTGATCAAAATAATTTTGAGTCACCATCATTAGAAAAAGAACTTAACCATGAACTTTCAGTTATTAATCAAAAATCGATAATATTACCTTTAGGAAATGTTAACATTACAAAAAAAGTTAAGTCGTTATTAATTGTTTTACGTATGAATACAGAAGTAGAAATATGGGATCAAAAAAAGAAAAGATTGTTTGAGCAACCAAAAATTGAGTATTCAATAAGATCTATTAATTCATTAATGAAAGCAATAACAGTTTGTCGCAATAAATATCCTACCATTAAAATCAAGACAATTATTGTTGATGATCAATCAAAAAAAGATAGCTTAGATAAAATTAGAAAATTAATTCAAGATCAAAATATTGAAATTATTCCATTAGATCATGAAAAATATAAGTCCATAATTAAAAAACAGGTAAAAACAGAGACTTTTTCTAACTTAGCGAGTTTACTTCAGAGTTTTGAAATAGCTAAAAATCAAAGTGATGATCTAATTTTTTTTATCGAGGATGATTATATTCACTCTGAAAAAATGCTAGACGAAATGATTGCATCATATGAAAGAATAGCCTCACAAGTTAAAAAAGATATAATTATGTGTCCGGCAGACTACCCTTATCTCTACATGAATAATGAAAAAACAAATATTTTGATTGGTAGCAATAGACATTGGAGAACAATTAATAAGACCCTATGCACATTTATGTTAAGCAAAAATTTACTAAGTAAATATTGGGAAAATTTTTACAAAACTTGCTTAGATCGCCATGATCCTTTTGAAAAATATATTAATGAAATTTATGAAAATGAAGTTTGTATTTCACCAATCAAAAGTCTGTCTCTTCATTTAACCAACATTAATTCAAGTTACGGCTTATCTCCTTTTTTAGACTATAAAAAATTATGGGAGGACAACAAATAAAAAGCCCCCTTAGGGGAGGGGGCTTTTTTAACTAACTAACTAGAGAGAGATTTAAGGGGTCCTCCGATGAGTAATCGCGGAGATACAGAGAGCGAAGAACCCCGTAATTGTTATTGTTAACAATTAGTCACGAATTGAGTAAGCTATAACTCCAGTCTCTGATACATCAGTTCCTTTAAGTTCAGCTTCTTTACTCAATCTGATACCCATTGTAGCTTTCATTATCGACCAGACTATAAACGCAGCAACAAATACAAATGCATTTATTGAAATTACACCTAATAACTGAGTACCAAAATTCGCACCTGAGTTTGTAGCAGGAACTATTAAAGTTCCCCAAATACCTGCAAACATGTGCGCAGGAATTGCTCCAACTACGTCGTCGATTTTCATAGCAAACAACATCTTAGTACCATAAACAACTATTATACCACCTACTGCACCGATTAAAATTGAAGCAAAAGGTGAAGGCATTAATGGTTCTGCAGTAATAGCAACTAAGCCACCAATACATCCATTAAGCATCTGTACGACATCTGTTTTACCAGATAACCTCGTTACAGTTGCAGCGGCCATTACACCACCTGCACCAGCTAATAATGTGTTTATAAATATTTTTGATACAGCAATTGCATCATTTGCAGTTCCCATTGCTAATTGTGAACCACCATTAAATCCAAACCAACCTAGCCATAAGATGAATACACCTAATGTAACTAATGGAATTGATGATGCTGCAAAAGGTTTAAGTGGTGCCGGAGCTCCAGATTTAGTAAATCTACCTAATCTAGGCCCAATAAGTATTGCACCAGCCAAAGCAGCTGCTCCACCAGTTGAGTGAACTAATGTTGAACCAGCAAAATCTGAGAAACCAGCTTTAGCTAACCAGCCGCCTCCCCATTGCCAACCCATTACAATTGGATAAATAACACCAGCTAAAATTGCTGCAAATAAAAAGAATGGCCATAATTTAATTCTTTCAGCCATTGTTCCAGAAACAATTGAAACTGTTGTTACACAAAATACCATTTGGAAATACCAATCTGATCCATCTGCATAACCGGTATCGATTTTACTACCGTCGCTCCATGGGATGAATTTTCCAATGTATCCTCCTTCTGGGATACCATATGCTAGGTTGTATCCAACTAACCAGAACATTATTGCTCCAATAGATACTAAACCTATATTTTTTGCACAGATTACAGATACACTTTTAGATGTAACCATACCTGACTCTAACATTGCAAATCCACAGGCCATAAAAAAGACCAGGAACCCACACATTAAAAATAGTAGAGTATTAAAAATAAACCCTACTTCTGCAGAAACAGTTGATTCTGCATACCCTGCACTACTCATGTTTAATAAAAAAATTAAACTAATAAGTGGCACACTTATTTTATTTAAAAATTTAGTCATTAAGACCTCCCTGTTAAAGTTGTCTTATATTTTTATAATTTAGAATAACTAACGTTGATTATGAGAATTTGATATGCAGATTCTGCATATAGAAACAGCCTCAACGAGAAAATCGTTAAGGCTGTTAAATAGAATTATTTATTAAATACTTCTTTTAGGGCTTTTGCAGGCAAGAATTTTACCTTTTGAGACGCAGCAATTTGTATTTGCTCACCCGTCCTTGGATTTCTTCCAACTCTTGCTTTTCTTTTAGCTACTTTATAAGTACCAAATCCTGCAATTTTAACAGAATCATCACCTTTTAAAGCATCTAAAATAGTGTTGGTAATTGTGTCAAAAGTTCTTTCAGCATCAGCTTTACTTAAATTTAATGCCCCTGAAAGCTTGACTATTAGTTGTTTTTTATTCATTTTAGCTCCGGTTAAAGGTTATTTCTATTCTTATCAAAAGTGTTGATAAATCAAGCTTTTTTTTAGTGTTATCTTTAAAATTATACACAATATATAGTAAAACAGCTAAAAAACATTGATTTTATTGAGTTTTTAATCAATTAATAAATTCAATTTATCTCAACAAACCTATGTCTTTTAAGTCATTAAATGTTGTGAAAAACATTAAAGATAGCAATAAAAACAGACCGATTCGAAAAAAACCCTCCTGAGTTTTTTGTGATAAAGGTCGGCCTAAAATCTTCTCAAAAGCGTATAGCATCAAATGACCACCATCCAACATTGGTATCGGAAATAAATTTACTAAACCAAGACTTATGGAAATATATGCCATCATACTTACAAAGGCTAAGATACCGAATTCAGCAACTTGACCAGAAATTTTAGCTATTCTAATTGGTCCACCTAGTTGCGAAGTATCAGCTTTTCCCATGATCATTCCACCAACATATTTTAAAGATGAAATGCTCACGTAATACACTTCATTTATAGCGTGATATATGGCTTGGGCGGGACCTAACTTTACATGATTAATTTTATTATTATAAGCACCAAGCTTTATTCCAACTATACGTTTATTGATTTTATTTCCAAGGTTATCCTCACTTAAAATCACTTTTGGTTTAACTTTAAGCAAAAATTCATCATAAGATCGCTTTACTTTAAAATCTATAACATCTGCAGTGGACATTGTAATGAATTTAGAAACATCCATGATGCTCTGAACTTTATTACCATCTATCTCTAAAATGATATCATTTTGCTCTAATCCACCTAACATTGCTGGACTATCTTTTTGAACTTCGTTGATTACTGCTGGAGTAAAATCTTTTCCTACGAGAGTATAAATTGAAAAAAAAATAACTAAAGCTAGTAAAAAATTAGCTAATGGTCCGCCGAAAACAATTAATGCTCTTTGATACAATGGTTTTAGAACAAATAACTTTTGGCGGTCATTTTCATTATATTTTTCAAGAATTTTCTCCTGATCAGCTTGAGAAAAAACATTTCTATCTCCAAAAAATTTTACATAACCACCTAGAGGTATCCAGCATATCTTCCATCTCGTACCAGATTTATCTTTCCAGCCAAATATTTCTTTTCCAAAACCAATTGAAAAATCTGTTACCCCTACCCCATATTTTTTTGCAAAATAATAATGTCCATATTCATGAATAAAAACAACAACTAAAATTAAAAATAAAAAAGGTAAGATATAACTAAGCATAATTTTTTCTAATAAAATTTATAAACATAATAAATTAAAAATATAATAATGCAAAAATGGCTCCTAAAATTAATATTGATAATATTAAAATTATATAATTGATTCTTATATTAAATTTTTTATAAATTATATCGTTTATTTTTTCCCAAAATAAAACAATAAGAAAAATAACTACTGCTGGAACAATAAATTTAATCATTATTATTAACTTTTATCTCCAACATAGACTGATACACCTCTCGAATTAATATCCACATCAAATTTTTTATGTAAGGGAGGAAAAGCTCTTTGAGAACAGTCTAATCTATCGCATGTTCTACACGATACTCCAATTGGTATTTCGCTTGATTTATCATTAATATTTACATTTTCAGTATATACGAAATCTTTCGCATACTTTGCTTCACATCCAAGACCAATAGACAGAATACTTTTTGATTGTCCAAATCTACCTATGCCTTTTTCAACTGTTCTCGCAATACAAACATATTTTTCTCCGTTTGTCATTTTACTAACTGCGGCTTGAATAACCCCAGGTCGAGTAAATGCAGAATAAACATTCCATCTCGGACACGCTCCCCCATATCTTGGGATTTCTATACCCGATAGTGAAAATCTTTTGGAAATATTTCCCGCCATGTCTACTCTTAAAAAGTGAAATGGAATACCTGGCAATTTTGGATCCTGAAGACACGTTACTCTGTGAGCCACTTGCTCAAAGGAGGTTGCAAAAGTATTTTGTAATAGTTCAAGATCATATTTAAGTTTTTTACATTCTGAGTGAAAAGGCTTGTAAGGCATAAGTATTGCAGCTCCACAATAATTAAGTAAAGCAACTTTACTCAATTTTTTTGACTCTTCTGATGGAAAAGTAAATTTAGACAGATAATGTTCAATATGATCATTAGCACCTTCTTGAGCTATTTGTGCTGCAGCATGAAGTTTCTTTGTTTCTAATGAACTGTAATCACTGAGTAAAAGTTCTTTTTTGTTTTTGTTAAATATTTTGGAAAACAACTTTTCTTGATCTGGAATAACATCCTTAACATTAATATTATATTCTGAGTATAAATATTCGCAGAGCGCTATGTATCTTGTTCGATTATTTTTTTGAACTTTTTCAAAAACTTTATTTGCAAATTCCTCGAGTTTAGGAAAATAATTTTTATTTTCTTGTAAAAAATCCGAGATCACCTCACCTGGAAAGGAGTTTTTTCTATTATCAACAATTTTGCCAGACATTTTTTCAATCTTATTAACAAGCTCATGATCCTTCTTTTTTAAAATATCGCCTAATCTTACTATTGCTTTGCCGATTTTGGGGTTTGTCCCTACTAAATCTTTTACCTCTGGTCCAAGAATGTCCAAATCTTCAAATAATTCATCATCTAAAATTTCAGATAAAGTATTTTCTAAGTTTAAATCAGTTTTTGATGTTAGTTGCGAAAGCTCAATATTCAATTTTTCGCAAATTTTTAATAAAAGGTCTCCATCAATTTTTCTTTTTCCCCCCTCGATCAAATTCAAATAACTTGGCGAAATATTTAACTCCTCAGCTAATTTATTAGCTTGAAGACCACGCTGTCTTCTAAAAGCCTTAATTTTTGGCCCAATTTTTAAATTAATTTGACTCATATTTACTATTTGTAAACTTTGTAAATTAATATTTACAATATTTTTCCATAATTTACAAGCTTTTTATACTTTTTTATGGATTTTGTAAATCTTGTAAATTATAAAATTTACATGACTGATAAATTAAAAAATAATGAAAATGACGCCCAAATCATAAAACATGAAGACCTTACTAAGCATAATAGCAGGGGAATTTACATGAGAGATGATCATTGTGATTGGGGTTCAAGTGGAATGCAAGATCTAGTTGAGACCCTTAACGACTCAAACTAAACTTAATTTTCAACTAAAGTTCATTTCAACTATTAACACTTTAGACTAACACAGGATTATTTAATGAGTGCAGAAAATATATCTTATGATTTAAAAAGATTTGCTGGAATAAAAAGAGATTACACACCAGAAGAAGTAGAGAGATTAAGAGGGTCAGTTAAAATTGAATATTCATTGTGCAAACAACAATCAAAGAAATTATGGAAACTACTTAATACAGAAAATTATGTTAACACTTTAGGATCTTTATCAGGCAACCATGCTGTTCAACATGCTAAAGCAGGTTTAAAGGCAATCTATTTAAGTGGATGGCAAGTTGCTGCTGATGCAAACAGTGCTGGAGAAATGTACCCAGATCAATCATTATATCCTTATGATAGTGCTCCTAAATTAGTAGAGTCAATGAATAATGCATTAATTCGAGCTGATCAAATTCAACATATGGAACTTTTAGATGGAGACATGAAAAAAGAAAAAAGAATAGATTACATGCTTCCAATTATAGCTGATGGTGAAGCAGGTTTTGGAGGACCTTTAAATGTATTTGAATTAGCAAAAAAATTTATTAAAGCTGGGGCTGCAGGTGTTCACTTTGAAGATCAATTAGCAAGTGAAAAAAAATGTGGTCATATGGGTGGAAAAGTACTTGTGCCAACAAGCACTATGATTAAAAATTTGAAAGCTGCTAGATTAGCTGCAGATATTGCTGACGTACCGCTTATTATATTAGCAAGAACAGATGCTAATGCAGCAAAACTTATTACTAATGACCATGATGATAATGATAAACCTTTTATGACAGGTGAAAGATCGCCAGAGGGATTTTATTATGTTAAAGCCGGAATTGAACAGGCAATCTCTCGAGGATTAGCTTATGCGCCATATTCAGATCTAATCTGGTGTGAAACTGCTACCCCAAATTTACAAGAAGCAAAGAAATTTGCAGATGCCATACATGAAAAGTTTCCTGGTAAACTTTTAGCATATAATTGTTCACCGTCATTTAATTGGAAAAAGCACTTGTCAGATTCAGAAATTGCTTCTTTTCAAAAAGAAATTAGTGCCATGGGTTATAAATTTCAATTTATTACTCTCGCTGGATTTCACACTCAAAATATTGCAATTTTTGAGCTTGCAGAAAAATATAAAAAAGAAGGTATGTCTGCTTATTCAAAAATTCAAGAACAAGAATTTGCACGTGAAAAAGATGGTTACACAAGCGTCAAACATCAAAGAGAAGTTGGTACTTCTTATTTTGATGCTGTTTCTAATACGATTAGCAGTGGAAAGAGCTCGACTACTGCAATGGCCGGTTCAACTGAGTCTGAACAATTTTAAAAACAATCTTAATCATCAAAAAATATTTTAAGGCCCTTTTGCAGGGCCTTTTTTTATAATTTATTTTTTAAGATTTTTATTAAGTAAATTAACTAAATGCCTCTACCCATGTTCCTTGGGTTGAAGCTTTAGAATACTCAGTTGCACGACCTTCAAAGAAATTCATATGCTCAACTGCATTTAACATAGTATCAAGCCATCCAAGAGGATTTTTCTGTACATCATAAATTGGTTCTAAACCTAATTGGACCAATCTTCTGTTGCCAATAAATCTTATATAATCTTTAACCTCTTGCGCTGTTAGACCTTCCATAGGACCCATTTCAAAAGCTAAATCTATAAAAGCATCTTCGTGTTCAATAATAGTCCTACAAGCCTCGTAAAGCTCTTTCTTTAATTTGGGCGTCCAAATCTCTGGATTTTCTTTTATAAATTCTTTAAAAATTCTTATCATTGAGTTACAGTGAAGAGTTTCATCTCTCACAGACCAAGTAACTATCTGACCCATGCCTTTCATCTTATTGTGTCTTGGGAAATTTAAAAGAATTGCAAAACTCGCAAATAATTGCAAGCCCTCAGTAAATGCACTAAATACTGCAACTGTTTTTGCAATATCTTCCTTAGAGTTTACATTAAAGCCCTGCATATAGTCGTATTTATCTTTCATTTCTTTATATTTCATAAAAGCTGAATACTCTGACTCGGGCATACCGATTGTATCTAACAGATGAGAGTAAGCAGCCACATGAACTGTTTCCATCGCAGCAAAAGCTGTCATCATCATAAGAACTTCTGTAGGTTTAAATACAGTTGTGTAATGTCTTAGATAACAGTTATTAACTTCTACATCAGCCTGAGTAAAAAATCTGAAAATTTGTGTAAGTAGATTTTTTTCTGGTTGTGATAAGTTTTTTTGCCAGTCTCTTACGTCATCGCCAAGAGGTACTTCCTCTGGTAACCAATGAATTCTTTGTTGAGTTAACCAGGCATCGTAACACCATGGATATCTAAATGGTTTGTATACTGGATTCTCAACTAGTAATCCCATTTTCTTTGGTTGAATTATCTCTTTCTTTTTATCTCCTATTTTTTCTACTACTGACATGATAGACACTCCTCGTATTCTGGTTGTTCATTGGTTTGTTGATTTTTTGATTTATATACATTAGCTGTTATGTCAGTCGATTGAGCGTTATTGACATTTTCAGCTCTTTGAATTGATTTTGATCTACAATAATAAAGACTTTTTAGTCCTTTTTTCCATGCATCAAAATGAATTCTATGTAATTCTTTT
Source organism: uncultured Pelagibacteraceae bacterium (assembly GCA_902557215.1). GTDB lineage: Bacteria > Pseudomonadota > Alphaproteobacteria > Pelagibacterales > Pelagibacteraceae > Pelagibacter. The sequence continues at coordinate 229,105 of CACDZM010000001.1, forward strand.
TTGTGAACATCTGCTGGTAAAAACAAATTAACTGATTGTGCTTGTGAAATAAATGGTGTTCTATCTCCACTTAATTCTATTATCCATTTTTGATTTAATTCAAAAGCAGTTTTAAAAACATCTTTTTCTAAATCTGATAAAAAATCCAAGTGTGAAACTGAGCCTTGGTTGGTAGTAATTGTAGACCAAGTTTCATCGTCATTTTTACCATGACTTTCTAAAATTTCCTCTAAATATTTATTTCTAACATTAAAAGATCCAGATAGAGTTTTGTGAGTATAGCTATTTGCTGCAATTGGCTCAACCCCGGGGGATGCACCTCCACAAATAATTGAAATAGAAGCGGTTGGAGCTATAGCTGTTTTATTTGAAAATCTTTCTTTATATCCATACTCGGCTGCATCAGGACATGCGCCTCTTTCTTCAGCCAGATCTTTTGATGCTTGATTAACTTTTTCGTGGATATTTTTAAATATTTTTTTATTCCAAGCTTTCGCCATCACAGACTCTAGAGGGATTCTATTTTTTTGTAAAAACGAATGGAAACCCATTACTCCTAAACCAACACTTCTCTCTCTTTCAGCAGAATATTTTGCATCTTTAAATTGATCAGGAGCTTTATTAATGAAATCAGATAAAACGTTATCTAAAAATCTCATAACATCATTAATCATGTTTGGATCATCTTTCCATTCATCGTATTTTTCTAAATTTAAAGACGATAAACAGCAAACAGCAGTTCTATCTTTTCCATCTTTATCAATTCCAGTAGGTAAAGTTATTTCACTACATAAGTTAGAAGTTTTTACAGTTAGATTTGCTAATTTATGATGTGGAGGTATTTGTCTGTTAACAGTATCGATATAAATTATATAAGGTTCACCTGTTTCAATTCTTGCAGTTAATAGTCTTATCCATAAATTTCTTGCAGATATAGTTTGTTGAATAGAACCATCAGCAGGACTTTTTAGTGCCCATTGATCATCATTTTCAACTGCTCTCATAAATGCATCTGAAACTAAAACACCATGATGTAAATTAAGAGCTTTTCTATTAGGGTCACCACCCGTTGGTCTTCTCATTTCCATAAACTCTTCAATTTCAGGATGATCAACTGGTAAGTAACAAGCTGCAGAGCCTCTTCTTAATGAACCCTGACTAATTGCCATTGTTAAAGAATCCATTACTTTTATAAATGGAATTATTCCAGAAGTTTTTCCTACTTTACCAATTTTTTCGCCAATCGATCTCAAATTTCCCCAATAACTTCCTATACCTCCGCCCTTAGCTGCTAACCAAACATTTTCACTCCACAAATCTAAGATTCCCCCTAAACTATCAGATGCTTCATTCAAAAAGCATGATATAGGTAAACCTCTTTTCGTTCCTCCATTAGACAAGACCGGAGTTGCCGGCATAAACCAAAGATTGCTGATATAATTATAAATTCTTTGTGCATGTAAGTTATCATCAGAATAGGTGCTTGCTACTCTAGCAAACAAATCTTGAAAGGACTCGTTGTGACCCAAGTATCGGTCTTTTAAAGTTGCTTTACCAAAATCTGTTAAATTTTTGTCTCTAGTTCTGTCTATTTTGATAATTATGCCTTTATTATTTTGATATAATTCAGTTTCATTATTTAATGAAAAAAGATCAGGTCTTTTATCGTTGGTCGTTTCTTTTATTTCTGGGCTATATTCAGAGACAGCTTTCTTTAATGCCTGCGATAGTATTTTATTCATAAATTATTTAATATAATTTGTTATTTTGGCTAAAACAACTAGATGTTGTATGCACAAATCATTAATATACTATATAATCAGTAAATCAATAGAACATTTATAGAACATATCAAAAAAATATCAACAATTAAATTACATAAAATGAACAAATTAAAGTGTGGTTAAATAAAAACTAGCATCCTAAACAACTATTAAGCGATAATTTAAATTAATAAATGAAAATTTTTGACTGCACAACTTTCTATTCAGAGCATCTAATGATGGATTTAAGGTTCAATATATTAAATGAATATGTTGAAAAATTTATTGTTTGTGAATCAACAATTTCTCATAGTGGAAAAAAGAAAAAACTTAATTTTGACATTAACAATTATCCTAAATTTAAAGATAAAATTAATTACGTAGTTATTGACGAAGAACCAACAGGAATTATTGGGTTCAAAAACGGCTTAGCTGAACCACATGAAAAAAGATCAGATAGTTTAAAAAGAATAAATCTTTCATATAATTATATGCTAAGAGCTATTTCAGAGGCTTCCGATGGTGACCTAATAATTTTAAGTGATAACGATGAGATACCTAATTTAAACTCAAAGCAATTTAAAAATTCAAAAAAAGATATTATTATCTTTAAACAACTTTTCTTCTATTACAAATTAAATTTGTTTTATGATTTAGTTCCATGGTATGGTTCCAAAGCAGCGAAGAAAAAAAATCTACTTTCAATGTCCTGGCTTAGAAATCTAAAGAACAAAGAATATCCTTTTTGGAGAATTGATACACTTTTTTCAAATACAAGATATATTAATTTGGAAATTATAAAAGATGGTGGGTGGCACTTCACTAATCTAATGACTGCTGAGAAACTTTATGAAAAATTGAAGAATTTTGGACATCATGACGAATTCGAAATAAGTGGTATGACTGTAGACGATCTTCAAAAAAAGATGGATAAAAAAGAAGTTTTTTTTAATCATTTTGTCGATAAAGAAAAATACAAAGAAAGATGGAATTATAATTATAAATTAAAAAAAATTGGTTTAGAAAAATTGCCAAAATATTTACAATTGAATCATAACCAATCAAAATTAAAAAATTGGTTCGATTAGGAAATATGATTAAATGGGGAATAATCGGTCTTGGTAATATGGCTCATAAGTTTGCAAGTTCAATTGAGGAAACTAATAATTCTAAATTAATTGGAATTGCTAGTTTAAGCAATCAAAGACTTAAATCTTTTAAAGAAGAATTTAAGATTAATGAAAAGAATGCCCACTCAAGTTATGAAGATTTAATTAGCTCAAAAGATATTGATGCAATTTATATTGCAACTTTAAACAATACTCATTTAGATCTCATAAAAAAATGCTCTGAAAATAAAAAAGATGTTTTGTGCGAAAAACCTTTTACTCTGAATGATGATGAAGCAGCAGTTGCTAGTAATTTTATTAAAAAAAATAACATTAATTTTTACGAAGGGATTGCCTATAGAACTCATGATCAAACAAAAATAATTAAAAAAATTTTGGATCAAAAAGAGATTGGAGAAATTATTTCTATTGACTCTAGTTTTGGATTTGAAGTAAAAAGAATCAAACCAGACTCTAGATTGTTCAGTAAAAAATTAGGGGGAGGGAGTATTTTAGATATTGGCTGTTATCCGTTAAGCTTTTTAAACTTATTATTTAATGATAATAATGACTATAAAATTTCAAATGCTAGAGGGGATTTCACATCTACAGGTGTTGATAATCATGCACAAGCAGAAATTATAATTAACGACACTATAAACTGCTCTATACAAGTTAGTATTAAAAATAACCTTGAAAATAAAATAAAGATTAAAGGTTCTAATGGAGAAATAATTGTAAATAACCCCTGGTTGCCTGATAAAAAATCTACATTAGATATTAAATCAGGAAGTTCATTTCATAAAAAATTCATTAATTCTCAATTAAATATTTATGCAAATCAAATACAAAAAATTTCTGATAATTTTGAAAAAAAAATGAATAATGATAGATTTGCAGTCGATATTTCAGATTCTTTAAAGATTATGAAAAATCTTTCTTTATGGTCAAATTTAATTAAACAATAATTATGTCTGATGTAATTATAGATAAGTTTGGGTTCCGTGAATATGATGCTAGATGGATATACAACAAAGATATCAATAAAGCAGGTATCAAAAATTTAGGAAAAGGTTTAGGTACCCAGATTATTAACCATACCAAAAAGAATAATCCAAGGGTAGTTGTCGGGCATGATTACAGATCATACAGTGAAGAAATTAAATCTGCTCTAAAGGATGGTCTTAAATCAACAGGATGTAACGTAGAAGATATTGGATTATCATTATCTCCAATGGTTTATTTTGCGCAATTTGAATTAGATTCTGATGCCGTTGCAATGGTAACAGCTAGTCATAATGAAAATGGTTGGACTGGGGTAAAAATGGGAATCAAAAAAGGTTTAACCCATGCTCCAGATGAGATGAAAGAATTAAAAGAAATTACTCTAAATAAAAAATTTCTTAGTGGAAATGGAAATGAAAAGCAAATTAAAGATTTTGATAAAATCTATAAACAAGATTTAATTAAAAAAAATCAAATAAAAAAAAAGATTAAAGCTGTTGTTGCGTGTGGAAATGGCACAGCTGGAATTTTTGCTCCTGATATTTTAAGAGGAATTGGTTGTGAAGTAATAGAACTTGATTGTAAATTAGATTGGACATTTCCAAAATACAATCCAAATCCAGAAGATTTAGAAATGTTACGCGCTATAGCAAAAGCAGTTAAAAATAATAATGCTGATATTGGATTTGGTTTTGATGGAGATGGTGATAGGGTTGGAGTAATTGATGATAAAGGAAATGAGATTTTTTCGGATAAAATAGGTTTATTAATTGCAAGAAATTTAGCAACAGAACATAAAAATTCTAAATTTATAGTCGATGTAAAATCAACTGGTCTTTATTCGACAGATGAAGTTTTGAAAGATAACAATTGTGAGACAATATATTGGAAAACAGGACATTCGCACATTAAAAGAAAAGTAAATAATGAAAAAGCACTTGCTGGATTTGAAAAAAGCGGTCATTTCTTTTTTAATCAACCTTTAGGATATGGTTATGATGATGGAATAAATTCTGCGATTCAAGTCTGTCATTTATTAAATAATCAAAATAAAAAGATGAATGAAATCATAAGTGAATTACCAAAAACTTACCAAACACCTACAATGGCCCCTTTCTGTAAAGATGAAGAAAAATATAAAATTGTAGAGGATCTAGTGAAGGAAGTTCAGAAAATTAAATTAAATAAAATTCTTGTTGATAATCAAGAAATTAATGAAGTATTAACAGTTAATGGAGTAAGGTTTTCTTTTTCAGATGGCTCATGGGGTTTAATAAGAGCATCATCAAATAAACCTTCATTAGTAGTTGTTACAGAAAGCCCTACATCTGACAATAGAAAGAGAAAAATTTTTGAATTTATTGATGAATTACTCCAGAAAACAGGGAAAATAGGCGAATATGATCAAAAGATATAGATGTTAATAAAATTAATATACAACTTAAAAGTGTTTCTTAAAATATTAAGAATCAATTAATTTTATTGTGAGGTGATGGAGGGAGACTGAAATCACCTCTTTTTTTTTGGTCAAATTTTACTCACTAAAAACTTTTTAATGACAGATAAAAAAATTAGATCCGTAGCAAAGACTTTTTCATGGAGATTTTTAATATTTATTTATTGGATGATATTTGGCTATATTTTTACCGGTTCAATAAAGGTTGCAGGAATTCTTGGAGTTGGATCAATTATTCCTTTATTTTTTTATTATTTTCATGAAAGAGTTTGGAATAAAATTACATGGGGTAAAGAAATAGATAAAAATTAAAAATTATAATTTTTTCTTAAGTTTATCAGAAATAATTATATGTTTATTATTAATGTAATCCTCATGATTTTTTTCTATATTTTTGAGCTCATAAAGATAGTTAACCATAACTCCAAAAGATCTATTAAAACCAACATCTGATACATTTGCATTAATAACAATGTCGTCAATTATCGCTCCATTCCCTAAATGAAACCTACATACATCATTTATAGGAAGGTTTTTTTTATTTTTTTCATTCATTAAATAATGAGCTACTAATTTTATAATAGCATCTTTATTATCTACAATTCTTTTATCACCAATTCTTAAATCAGATGATCTTAAAAAGGCTAATTTTTCAAAAAACTTTTCACCCACAATATTTTTAATCTTATTGTCCTCTAAATATGAAAACCAATTCCTAAATCCAATTATCGGTGAAAGAGTACCAAAATTTTTGATATTTGGTAATTCTTCCTGAATTTCAAAAACAACTCTTTTAATTAAAAAATTTCCAAGGGTTACTCTTTCAAGACCCTGTTGACAATTACTTATTGAGTAAAAAGTTGCTGTGTCATATTTTTTTTCTCCTTCAGTTCTCGGTTTCATTATTTCTTGAATAGATTTACCTAATCCATTAGTTAAAGCTACTTGTACAAATATTATTGGCTCATCTTCTAGTGCTGGATGAAAATAAGAAAAAAATCTTCTATCCTCACCTAGTCTTCGCTTAAGTTCATCCATATTCTTTATTTCATGAACCCTTTCATATTTCATAATTTTTTCTAAAACTGCAGCTTTTGTATTCCATGTCACTTTATGTAACTTAAGGAAGCCTGGGTTAAACCAGGATTTAAATAACTCGCGTAAATCGTCATCTAAGGGTTTTAATTCTTGGTTTTTTTTTAAGATTTTTAACAAATCTTCCCTTAAGGAGACAATTGTTGAAATCCCATTAGGTGACATATTCATTCGTCTAAAAAGTTCTCTCCTTCTACCCTCAGTAACAACAAATAAATTAAAAAGATTATTATCATCTTGTTTTTCTTTATATGCATTTATAGCTTCAGTCACTTTGGTATGACTGGGTTTATATTTTTCATTTATCTTTTTAAAAAATAATAGTTTATTTTCAGGAGTTAAAGTGTGGTATAAATCGGTAATATCCCTTGCTACGGTAATCCCAAATGCTGCACCTTTATTCGAAATCAAATCATCACATAGTGAAATGATCGAGTCTAAATTATTTTTTTTTGCTACACTTTTTTTGAATAATTTCTGACCTACATCCGCAATTGACGAAATTATTTCTTTTAAATTGAACATGATACACTCAAATATATAATTATTTTAAATCTTTAGCTTATTGTTAAATACTCCACGAATGATCTAATAGAGACAATAATTAAAAATGTTCCAAAAATTTTACTTAACAAACCTTTATCGATTTTATACACTGCTTTTGCTCCAATTCTAGCCATAATCATCGTCACAGGAACAAATACAATAAAACCTAATATATTTATATACCCTAAACTAAATGGAGAATTAACATTATCAATTATATTTCCACCTATTATCATTGTGATAGTCCCACTTAAAGCAATTAAAAAACCAACTGCAGCTGCAGTGCCTATAGATTTTCTTATATCATAACCAAAAGTTCTCATAAAAGGTACCATCAAAGATCCTCCCCCAATTCCGAGTGGAACCGATATGAAGCCAATTATTATGCCAGATATATTTTTTACAAAATTTGAAATTTTTTTTGGATTTTCCATAATTTTCTCTCTAATAAAAATGAAGAATAATCCTACAATAAATGCAAATATTGAAAAAAATAAAACTAAAGCAGGGGTTTTTAAATTTACAGCTAAAAATGTTCCAGCGATGACACCTAAAAGAATAAAAATTCCAAATGATTTTACCATTTTAAAGTCGACAGCATTATATTCCATATGAGTTCTAGTGGATATTATAGATGTTGGGATAATTATTGCTAAAGATGTTCCAACAGATAAATGCATTCTTGTAACAATATCAAAGTCTAAAACTGTGAAAGCATAATATAAAGCTGGGACCATAATGATACCACCACCGACACCTAGCAAACCTGCCATAAATCCTGCAACAGCTGCAGCTCCAGATAAGACTATCAAAAGATTTAGTAATTCTCCTGAGTTGACAGATTCCATTATGAGCTTATTTGATTAGCTTTTTCATTATTCTGAACAATAGTCATAATATGCTTAGCTTTTTGAAAATCAGAGTCTCTTGCCATCATATTATCACTTAAATATCTTTTCCAATTTTTTGAACCAATTTGTCCATGATATAGTCCTACGGTATGTCTCATAATATGATTCACTTTAGTACCTAATTTTACTTCCTTATTTACATACTCTAAAAGTTTTTCTACAACTTGTTCTCTTGTAGGATTTTTCTCTGTATTGAAAATTCCCTTTTCAATTTCTATTAAAGAATACGGATTTTGATAAATTGATCTTCCAATCATTACGCCATCACAATAATTTAAATGACTTTTAATTTCCTCAATTTTTGTAACTCCGCCATTTATAATAATTTCTAAGTTAGAATTTTCTTTTTTTATATCATAAACCATTTTGTAATTTAATTTTGGAATATTCAAATTTTGTTTTGGGGACAGTCCTGTTAGTACTGCTTTTCTAGCATGTAATATAAAAGTTTTTGTACCGGCATCTCTCATCTTATGAATAAAATTATTTAAATAGTCGAACTCTTCGGTGTCATCAAAACCAATTCGAGTTTTAGCTGTGACAGGTATTTTACAAGCATTGACCATTGAATTGATACATTCTGCAACTAAATCTGGTTCCTTCATTAAACATGCTCCAAACTTATTTTTTTGAACTTTTTTACTTGGACAACCCAAATTAATATTTATTTCGTCATAGCCCATATCCTCAGCAATTTTAGCCACTTCTGCCAATTCTTCTTTATTAGATCCACCAACTTGTAAAGCTAAAGGTTTTTCCTCGGGACTATAAGATAAAATTTTTTTTCTATCTCCATGAATTGCTGATTTTGTAGCAACCATTTCAGTATAAAGCATCACGTTTTTACTCATCAATCTTAAAAAGAAACGATCATGTCTATCTGTGCAATCCATCATTGGAGCAACAGATATTTTTCTATTTATTTTTTTTTTAAAATCCAAGGTCTTTACCCATTATCTTATCAGGTAACCATGTTACAATCTCAGGAAAAATACATAGGATTACTATAGCTAAAGCCATTATTATCATAAATGGTATAGAGCCTTTTAAAATTTCTGACAAACTAACGTCTGGGGTAATTCCTTTTATAATATAAAGATTTAATCCAACTGGCGGTGTTATTAAACCAATCTCCATATTAATTGTAAATACAATAGCAAACCAATAAGGATCAAAACCCAATGTGGTTATCACTGGTAATAATATTGCTGAAGTCATTACAATAACGGCGACTGGAGGTAAAAAGAAACCAGCGATCAAAAGAAATATATTAATTAAAATAAATACGACCCATTTATTTGTACTTAGTTCAACCATGCTTTGAGCCAAAGATTGAGTTACATAAAGTTGTGAAAGAGTAAAAGCAAAAAGATATGATGCAGCAATAATGAACATTATCATTACGCTTTCTTTCATTGAAACTTTAACAATGTTCCAAATCTTTTTTGGCTGATAAATTTTGTAAACAACAGCAATCAAAACAAAAACTAGGAATGCTCCTACTCCAGATGCTTCAGATGGTGTTGCAACCCCCCCATAAAGAACATACAAAACACCTGCAATAATAGCTAAGAAAGGAAGAATTCTTGGTAAAACTTCAAGTTTTTCTTTTAGAGTTGGTCTTACTCTATTTCTTAAAGCTTTTGCTGCATCTTTATCAATGAAATAACTGTGTATCAGAGCCCATATCGCGAACATACCTGCCAACATAAAGCCTGGCACAAGACCACATAAAAATAATCTTCCAATTGATGTTCCTGTTGCAATTCCATAAACAATTAAAACAATACTAGGAGGAATTAAAACTCCTAAGGTTCCACCAGCCGCAATAGTTCCTGTTGCGATTTGATCAGAATAACCTCTTTTTCTCATTTCAGGTATTCCCATTGTTCCTATCGCAGCACAAGTTGCTGGGCTAGATCCACTTAAAGCTGCAAAAATTGAACAAGCGCCAATATTTGAAATTACCAATCCACCTGGCACTCTCCAAAGCCATCTATCTAATCCAGTATATAAATCTTTTCCAGCAGGAGAATTAGCAACAGCCATTCCCATTAAAATAAACATTGGTATAGAAAGTAAAACAAATGAATTTAATCCTGCAAAAAATGTTTCAGCAAATACATCAAGCATTTGAAAACCTTCAAATGTAACCAAAAGAGCTATCGAAACAAAACTCAAACCAAATGCAATTGGAATTCCAGAAAAAAGTACCAATAAGGTAAAAACTGCAACAATTAATGCTATAATCAGTGGATCCATTTATTTAAAATCCTTTTCATCAGTTAATTTTATAATTTCTGCGATATACTGTAATATCATCAATAAAGCCCCTAACATCATTGATGAATATGGTATCCATAGTGGTGGATCCCACACAGTTCCTGTTGAATAATTTTTGGTAAATGCTTCCTCCACCATTAAGAATCCAAAATAAAATAATATTAGGAAAAATAATAAACTAATAGAAGATGTAAAAATTTTTAATCTAACAATATTTTTTTTGGATAAAAAATCGTAAATCCATTCCATGCTCACATGAGCTTTTTCACTTAGAACATATACACTCCCTATAAAAGTTGAAGCAACCAATAACATTGTGACAAGTTCTGTTTGCCATGTAATTGCTCTTTGAAAAAAATATCTTTCAAAAACAAGTTCAACGATTACCAAGATTGATAAGAGCAATGCTAATACAGCGAAAGCACCACATGCTTTAGCTATTAGATCGCAAAATTGAAGATACCTTTTTTTCATAAAAAAAACCCCTATTTAATAAGAATAAATAGGGGTTCTTTATATATTATTTTATTTAACTGCTAAAGCCATTTCCATCAGCTTATCGCCACCTGGAACTTTATCAGCAAATGCTTTATGAGAAGATTTTTTTGCAATCTCTACCCATGCAGCATGGTCTTTTGCATCCATGTATACTAATTTTACACCTGCAGCTTTATAAGCATCTTCAAACTTTTTATCTAAGTTTTCTACTTGAGCTGTCATGTATTTCTCAGCAACTTTTCCTGCCTTCATTAAAGCTTTTTGTTGCTTAGAATTTAGAGCATCAAAAGACTTTTTCGACATCAAAATTGGCTCATACATAAACCATAGACCAAATTTTCCTGGAGGAGTAGCACATGAAACTTGTTCATAAATTTTGTAACTTACAAAACTTCCTGAACTTGTATTAGCACCTGTTAATACACCAGTTTGTAAACCTGTGTAAATTTCAGATGAAGGCATACTTTGTATACCAGCTCCTGCTGCCTCTAACATTTGGTTAAATGCTTTTCCAGCAGCTCTCATAACTTGACCTTTTGCATCGCTAGGATTTTTTATACATTTTGTTTTTGAAGCAAAACCACCTCCTAACCAAGCATCAGATAAAACTACAACACCAGCATCGTTAATGATTTTTTTAATCTCAGTCATCATTGGACCTTTATTAAATCTTAACGCATGGTCGTGATTTTTCACTGTTCCTGGCATTAAAGTTGCGTCAAATTCTGGATGGAATTTTGATGCATATGCTAATGGGAAAGCTGAAATATCCAACTGACCTGTTGTCATTGGTTTCCATTGCTCTTTTGGTTTATATAATGATTTAGCTGGATAAATTCTGATATCTATTCCAACGTTTGCTTTTTTGACTTCATCAGCAATGATTTGAACCATTTCATGACGTGGGTCAAAAGATCCATCAGCTCTTGGTGTTCCAGGCCACTGGTGACTTGCTTTTAGCGTAACCGCATAAGCAGAACCAATAGTAGTAAATACAAAAACTAATGAAGTAAAATATAAAGATATTCTTTTTAACATTATTTTTTCCCTCTATTGTTATTTTTAATATTTCAATTAAAGTGAACTTATTAATAAGAGTCAAGTCGTCAAAAACTCATGAGATTATTTAATAATATATGGATGGACCATTAAAAAACCTACTTGTAGTTGATTTAACAAGAGTATTGGTAGGCCCCTACTGCACAATGATATTATCAGATTTGGGCGCAAGAGTAATTAAAGTTGAAGCCCCAGAAATTGGAGATGATTCTAGAAAATTTGGACCTTTTATCAAAGATTATTCTGCTTATTTCATGTCTTTGAATAGAGGAAAAGAAAGTATCGCTTTAAATTTAAAGAATAATGAAGATAAAAAAATTTTTGATAAAATTTTATCTAAAGCAGATATTTTAGTTGAAAATTTTAAACCAGGAACTTTGGAAAAATGGGGGTACGGTTGGAAAGATGTATGTAAAAAATATCCTAAACTGATCTATGCATCTGCCTCGGGTTTTGGTCAGACAGGTCCATTAAAAGAATTGCCAGCTTACGACATGGTGGTTCAAGGTATGGGTGGGTTAATGAGTGTTACAGGACAACCAGATTCTGAACCAACCAGAGTTGGTACATCAATTGGAGATATAACAGCTGGACTTTTCACAGCAATTGGAATTAACGCTGCTCTTTATGATAGACAAAAAACAGGCAAAGGAATGTTCATAGATGTTTCAATGCTTGATTGTCAAATTGCTATATTAGAAAATGCAATAGCTCGTTATCTATCTAAAAATGAAATTCCAAAACCAATGGGATCACGTCATCCATCGATTGCGCCGTTTGAAGCCTTTAAGACAAAAGATAGCTATATAATAATTGCAGCTGGAAATGATAAACTTTTTGAAAAACTTTGTAATCTTCTAAAGATTTCAGAGTTAATTAATAATCCAAAATTTTCAAACAATTCATCTAGAGCAAAAAATATGGATGAACTTAAAAAAATTTTAGAGGAGAAATTATCAAGTAAAAAAACAAGTGATTGGGTTAATGAAATGGAAAAAGATAGAATTCCATGCGGACCAATTTTTAATATTAAAGAGGCTGTTGAAAACCCTCAAGTAGAGTCTAGAAACATGATTGTTAAAGCGTTTCACAAAGTTGTTGGGGATTTTAAATTAGCAGGCAACCCAATTAAGATGTCTTCTTATAAAGACGAAAAAACAAGGGGCGACATACCTGATTTAGATGAACATCGACAAAAGATTATAAAGGAGTTTAGTAATTAGTTATTCTAGGAATTTGAGGTATCAGTATCATCAACTGCTTCATCTTCGCTTTCAGAGACTTGTTCTAATGACACGTCTGCTTGATCTAACTCTGTATCATCAGATAATGATGCATCTGCTACCTCTGGTTTAGCTGTCTCTGATAATTCTGCTAAATCTTCTTTGGATACTTGAATTTTTTCAGGAGTTTTTCTTGCTCGTTTAGATGGTAAAATTGGAGCACCACTTTTTGAAATTTCACCCTTATATAAACTCTCAAAATCATCACCAATATCTTCATCATCTTCTGTACCTTCATCAACTTGCTCTACATGTTTACGCAATTTATATACTGCAGCCTCTGTTAAATCTTGCACTTTCACATTTTCATTGGCTATTTCCCTCAGAGCAATGACGGTGTTTTTATCGTTGTCTCTATCAAGTGTCGGTTCAACACCTGAGCTTAGTTGTGCAGCTCTTTCTTTTGCAACTAAAACCAATTCATAGGGACTATCAACTTTATCAACACAATCTTCAACAGTAACTCTAGCCATGCGGAGTATCTACACAGTGATCTTTAAAAAATCAAGGAGAATTTTATAAATACTTAGGATTCAGCTTATTTCTGACAAATAACAATAAGATGCCAGATAAAGCAATATAGATGAATGATACAAAAGCAACCTGTTCAATTGAAAATCCTGTATCAATTAAAAGACCAAATAATGCAGTGCCAAATGCCGTTGAAAAAACCATTAATGCTGTAGTTAGGGCTTTTATGGAACCAATGTATCTTACACCATAAATTTCTGCCCATGTAGAGGAACCTAATACGTTTGCAAGTCCATTGGAAATACCAATCAAACCTAAAAATAAAAAAGCTGAAAATGAAATATCAAAATACATTAAGACTATAGTTGAAACTAATAATGGAATGTTCATAAAAATAAGTAATTTTCTACTTGTAAATTTATCAATCAAAAACCCTGCAACAAGTAAAGTTATTACTGATAAAACAGAATAAACCATAAAAGATTGGGCAATTACATAAGTGCCCCACCCTTTAGACTCCGTTATGAAAGACTGGTAAACAAATACGCCTGTTGCAATCCACGGCATTGCTAACATATTTAAACAAACAATATAAAATCGATAATCTTTCAGAACTTCAATTCTTTTCCATTGTTTTATTTTTTGATTAAATTCTTTTTTGTTTGTTTCCTCTCTAGACTCAAAATTTAAATTTTTTACTAGAAAAAAAGAAGTAATTGGAAGAAAAATCAAAACTAAAATTGATATATATATCCAAATATTTTGCCAAGAGGTGATGGTAAGTAAATATACAATCAAAACAGGTAATATAAATTCAGCACTAGAGAGACCAAACCAGCTCGTACTTAAAGCTTTTCCTCTAGATTTTGTAAAATATCTTGAAATTGTTGTAGTTGCAGTATGAGACATCATACCTTGACCTGAAAATCTCATGAGAAAAATTGAAATAAACAGAAAAGTTATTGAAGAAATTTTTGAAAAGAAAAAACATGAAAAAGATAAAAGTAATGTAACAAAAAATGCAAATTTAAATATATTAATATCATCTATTTTTTTTCCAATCCAAATTAATAAAAAACTGCTCATTAAAGTTGCAGATGCATAAATTGTTCCAAATTGTCCCTGGGTGATAGATAGTGCTTCTCTTATGCTAGAATTGAAAAGACCAAGAAAAAAACTCTGTCCAAAGCTAGAAAAAAATGTAAATATGAATCCAAATATAATTACTTTTAAGCTTAAACTTTTAAACATATTAAAAAATTATGAGTTGTAATGTTGCTTTCATAGGTCTTGGTGTCATGGGTTATCCAATGGCTGGTTATATATCAAAAGGTGGACATAATGTAACTGTTTTTAATAGAACAAAATCTAAAGCTGAAAAATGGATTAAAAATTACAAAGGTAAAATAGCTGTTACTCCAGCTGAAGCTGCAAAAGATGCTGAATATATTTTTACCTGTGTTGGAAATGATAATGATTTAAGAGAAGTAACATTTGGAGACAACGGTGCATTTAAAACAATTAAAAAAGGTTCAGTCTATATTGATAACACCACAGCGTCAGCAACAATTGCTAGAGAAATTTATGAATATGCAAAGAAAAATAGTTTTGGTGCGTTAGATGCTCCTGTATCTGGTGGACAAGCTGGTGCAGAGAATGGTGCATTAACAGTCATGATTGGTGGTGATCAAGCTGACTTTGATAAAGCAAAAGATAAAATTAATTGTTACAGCAAAAAAATGAAACTACTCGGTAAAGCGGGTTGTGGACAATTAGCTAAAATGGTTAATCAAATTTGTATAACAGGATTAGTTCAAGGATTATCTGAGGGAATCAACTTTGGAATGAAAGCTGGATTGAATATGGAAGATGTAATTGAAGTAATTTCAAAAGGTGCAGCACAGTCTTGGCAAATGGAAAACAGGTATAAAACAATGATTGATGATAAATTTGATTTTGGTTTTGCAGTAGACTGGATGAGAAAAGATTTAAAAATTGCTATGGATGAAGCCAAAAATAACGGTTCATTATTGCCTGTTACAGAACTTGTGGATAAATTTTATGAGGAAGTCCAAAGTTTAGGTGGAAATCGTTGGGATACATCAAGTTTAATTAAAAGATTTAGAAAGTAAAGTATGCAACCAGCATACTACGAGGATTTAATAGAAATTCAAAATAAGTATTGGTCTATGTTAGATGATGCTGTAACTAACAGAGGTTCTCCTTTTAGAATTCCTGTTTTCATTTGTACTCATCAAGATGAAGTTGATGGCAGAATTGTTGTTCTTAGAAAATCAGATAGAGCAAATAATTTGTTACAATTTCATACTGATTTAAGATCACCAAAAGTAGATATTCTAAAAAAAAATAATAAAGCTTCACTAGTTTTTTATGATAAAGAAGAAAAGATACAATTGAGAGTAAAAGTTGAATGTGAAGTAAATAATCAAAATTCTACAACAGAAGAATCTTGGAAAAAAACCCAACATATAAGTCGAAGATGTTATTTGACTGATAGTCCCCCCGGGACTACATCAGAAAATCCAACATCAGGAATGATATCTAAATTAGAGGATTTCGATTACACAATGGAGCAAAGTGAGGAAGGTTATAAAAACTTTACAGTAATTAAATGTAAAATAAAATCTATTGAATGGTTATATCTTGCTGCAAAAGGACATCGAAGAGCGAAATTTGACTTAATTACAAAAAAAAATTTTTGGCTAGTTCCTTAAATTAACTTTCAATAGCTGATAATTTTTTCTTTAATTTTGATGGTAAACTCGTAAACCACTCATTTTCTTTTCCCGACTCCGGTAAAACTGCACCGTATTCGATCATCTGAGATGGAGGTAGGTCATTAATATAAACCCAAACTTGAGTTTCATCTAATATTGAATTTTTTACTAATATATCTTTTAAATCTGAAATTAATTTGTCTTTCACTGATTTTGATCTCCCAGCTCTTATTTGACCAAACAAAAAAATCGATGGTTCTTTAACTTTTTTTCCACCCATGAAATGATTATTCTTTTTTGTTTTGTTGAATATCACTTGGGTAAAATATGTATTAGCACCTGTTACAACATTATGAACTTTAGTGATACCTTCAGCTAATTTTTTTTGTTGTTTTGATGAAATACTAAAGTTTGAGCTTGTAACTGTATAAGTTGGCATAAAAATTAAAATATAGATTTAGAATATTTTTTCCAATTATCTTGATAGTGCTTTGTGTTTTCAAATACGGCTTTTTTTTCTTCCTCGGTCACTTCTCTCACTACTTTTCCTGGAGAACCAACAACCAATGAATTATCTGGAATTACTTTATTTTCAGTAATTAAAGCTTTTGCTCCAATAATACAATTTTTACCAATTTTTGCATTATTTAGAATTACTGCACCTATACCAATTAAACTATTATCTCCAACTGTGCATCCATGAAGCATAACAAGATGTCCAACGGTTACGTCTTTTCCAACTTTTAAAGGGCAGCCTGGATCTGTATGCAAAACACATCCATCTTGTACGTTTGATCCTTCCCCAATATGAATATTTTCAATATCTCCTCTTAACGTTGCATTAAACCAAATGCTAGTATTTTTTTCTAAAGTAACATCACCGATTACTACTGCGTTTGGGGCAACCCAATTTTCGCCTGAGTTTTTTGGTTTTTTATCTTTCAAATCGTAAAACATAATTTATATATTATTACATTATGCCAATACAAACTCCAATATGTGATTTCGGTCAAAAGGCTTATGACTTCAGGCTTAAATCGACTGAAAATAAAATAATTTCTCTAAATGATATTAAAGGTGACAATGGAACTTTGATAATGTTCATTTGTAACCACTGTCCATATGTAAAAGCGGTAACTAAAGATATAGTTGAAGATTGTAATAAATTGAAAAAAATTGGTATTAATTCAGTTGCAATATGTTCAAATGATGCAGAAAATTATCCAGAGGACTCTTTTGAAAACATGATTGAATTTGCAAAAAGAAACCAATTTAGCTTTCCATATTTAAGTGATGAGTCTCAAAAGATCGCTAAAACCTATGATGCAGTATGTACACCTGATTTTTTTGGTTATAATAAAAATTTAGAGCTTCAATATAGAGGTAGGCTAAGAAAATTAAAAAATTTAATTCCACAAAGAGATGGTGATAGTGACTTATTAGAAGCAATGAGACAAATAGCTGAAACTGGTAAAGGACCAAAGTATCAAGTCCCAAGTGCTGGATGTGGTATTAAGTGGAAAAATAATTAATGTATATAATCACTACAAGATCTTTTCCACCAGAAATAGGGGGTATGCAAAGTTTAATGTGGGGTCTATCAAAAGAGATGTCAAAAAACTTTATGATTAAAGTCTTTGCTGATTATCATGAAAATCACAAAGAATTTGACGGCAATGTAAATTTTTCTATTGAAAGAGTGGGTGGAATTAAATTTTTAAGAAAAATAAGAAAAGCTCAATTAATTAATGAGTTTCTTAAAAATAGTAAAGTTCAAGGAATTATCGCTGATCATTGGAAGAGTTTAGAATTGATCAAATCTAGTAGAAAGAAATATTGTCTTATTCATGGTAAAGAAATTAATCATCCAAAAGATAGCTCACAGAATAAAAGGATTATAAAAGTATTAGACAAAGTTGATAAAGTAATTGCGAATTCTGAGTATACCAAAGAACTAGCTATTAGTATTGGTATTAATCCTGCTAAAGTTGTTGTTATTAACCCTGGAGTAAACCCTCCTAAAGAACTCGACAAAAAATCTTTGGATAAAGTTGAAAGTTTATTAAAGATAAAAACACCACGTCTCATTACTGTTTCGAGATTTGACAAAAGAAAAAATCATGAAAAAATATTAATGGCTTTAAGAAACTTAAAGCAAATTTATTCAAATATAGTTTATATTTGCATAGGTTATGGTGAAGAGGAAAAAAATATTAAGAACTTAGTAAAAGAACTTGATTTAGGTTCACAGGTAATGTTTTTTAAAGAAATTAGCGATGATTTAAAAAATGCTTTAATAGCAAAGTCAAATATATTTGTAATGCCTTCGATTGTTCACAAAAAGTCTGTCGAGGGTTTTGGAATAGCATATATAGAAGCTGGTCAATACGGTGTTGCTTCGTTAGGAGGTAAAGATGGAGGTGCATCTGATGCTATCAAACATAATACAACGGGATTAATTTGTGATGGAAATGAGCTTGAAGATATTTATTCATCTTTAAGTTTAATGTTAGAGAATAAAAAATATTCAGAGTTAGGGAAAAATGCTAAAGAATATTCTTCTAAATTTAGTTGGTCTAACATTATAGAAAGCTACAAAAAAATATTACAATAAATCTAGTAACCTTTCAAAAACTTTATTTGCACTTAGATTATTCAAATCTGTCACTTGTATTGATTTAAAATTTTCTCTTTCAATACTTACTTTATGAGCAGTAGTATGTTTTCCAAATAAAGTTAAGCCTTTTGCTGCAACATGTGCGGCTATGTGTGCTGGACCAGTATCATTAGCAACGACAAATGAGCTTTCCTTGATTAGAGATGTTAATTGAGACACGTTTAAGGCTTTATCATTATCTAAAATAATTTTTGCATCAAATTTTTTAGCTTCATCTATTTCTTTTGGACCGGGTGCTATAATAACTTTATAATCTGTTTCAAACTTGTCTTTAATCAATTTAATTAGCTCATCGAAGTAAGGCCATTTTTTAACTGATAGATGTGGAGAACAAAAAGGAAATAATATAATATATTTTTGTAAATCATATTTTCTTTTTATTTCATCAATTTCTGAGCAAGCCCAACTAAAATTAGGTTTAAGTGTATTAATTGTATTTAATCCAGAGTCTTTTAATTGATGGTTAAATCTATCTAGTACTGAGCCTTTATCAAATTTTTCTTTATCTGTGTCCTCTGGTAAAGTTGTTTTGGTACTAGACCAAATATCTTTATTGGCTTTTGGGAAAAGAATATTTTTATAAAAAGAAGTCCTTGAGGAGTTTTGAAGATCAAAAACTTTTGAGAAATTATACTTCTTAAGCTCTCGCATTAAAAAATATAAATAGATCAAATTATATTTTGGTAATCTTTTGTCTAAGATCACCTCATTTACGTAAGGATTTTTCTTGAATAATTCAAAGTAAGGTTTTGTTGTCATTAAATATATTTTACTATTTTTGTGATTCTCAGATATGTCTTGAATAGCACCACTTGCTTGAGCTATATCTCCTAATGATCCGTGTTTTATAATTAAAATATTAGACATAATTATAACAAGATAGCACAGTATTAAATTTTATGAATAAAATTATAGTAGAAGTTTCAATTGGAGAACTTTTAGATAAGATTTCAATTTTAGAGATTAAAAAGGGAAAGATAAAAGATACTGAAAAATTAAAATTTATTAATAACGAGCATTCTATTTTAAAAGATCAATTAGAGAATAATATAAAGTATGATGATAAACTTAAAAAACTTTACCAATCACTTAAAGAAATAAACTCTAAACTTTGGTTAATTGAAGATGAAAAAAGGTTATGTGAAAAAAAAAAAGATTTTGGAGAAAAATTCATTAAACTATCAAGAGATGTTCACTTTTTAAATGACGACCGTGCAAAAATAAAATTAGAAATCAATAATCATACTGGTTCAAAAATAAAAGAAATCAAAGAATATACAAAATATTAATAACTATATTTTTTTTCTAAGAACTTTATTACATTGTGAATTATAAAAGTCATTAATAGGTAAATGCCCCCAGCAACTATAAAAACTTCGATTGGTTTAAAAGTAGTTGATATTATATATTTTGCAACACCTGTAAGATCCATTATTGTGACTGTGCTGGCTAAAGAAGTTCCTTTCATCATTAGAATAATTTCGTTTCCATAGGCTGGTAAAGATTGTCTGATAGCGATAGGTATCTGAATTTTAAAAAAGATTACTTTATTTGAGATACCTAAACTTTTACCTGCCTCTATTATTCCAGGTTTAATCGTTTGAAATGCTGATCTTAATATCTCTGAAGTGTAAGCACCTGTGTTTAAAGCAAAAGCAATAATTGCACACCAATATGGTTCTTTCAAGATTGCCCATAGAATTGTCGATCTTAAATATTCAATCTGACCTAATCCAAAATAAATTATAAAAATTTGTACTAAAAGTGGTGTACCTCTAAAGACATACGAATATCCATATGCCAATTTACTTATAAGTTTATTCTTATTTATTCTAAGAATTGCAAAAAATAGTCCAATAAATAATCCTATTATTAAAGAAACTGTTAGAAGTTTTAAAGTTATAGCTGCTGCACTTAATAATTTAGGGAAACTATTAATCATTAATTCAAGATCCATTAATACCCCCTACTATATCTAACTTCTAATCTATTGATTAATTTCATGCTCACAAAGGTAAGTAATAAATATAAAACTGCAGCAAATGAATAAAAGAATAATGGATCTCTTGTTGATCCAGCAGCAATATAAGATTGTCTCATTATTTCAACTAAACCAGTAACTGAAATTAATGAGGTATCTTTAAGAGTTATTTGCCAAACATTACTAAGATTTGGAATAGCTAATCTTAACGTTTGAGGTAAAATAATTTTAAAAAATTTTCTAAATTTATTAAGACCCAAAACATCGGCAGCTTCGAACTGGCCTTTATCAATTGATTGAATTGCTCCTCTGAAAACTTCAGTTGAATAAGCACCAGAGATTATTCCAATAGCAAATGCTCCTGTAATAAATGCATTTATCTCAATGTATTCATTATATCCAAATATTGAAGCAACAAACATAACTGCGCCAGTTCCACCAAAAAAGAAAAGGTAAATTACTAATAGCTCTGGGACCCCTCTTATTATAGTCGTGTAGGAATTTGCTATAAAATTTAAAAACTTGTTTTTAGATAATTTTAATGGAGTAAAGATTAATGCAAAAAGAAAACCTATAAACATTGCTGTTATCGAAACAGCTATTGTCATCAGGGTTGCATAAAATAATTCATCACCCCAACCAGTATCTCCAAATGCTAGAATTTCCATACAGATTGGCGACTATACATTATAGTCGCCAAATCTAAAATTTAATTACATAGAAGCGTCGAAACCAAACCACTTAGTAGCTATTCTACTAATGTCTCCGTTTTTTCTTGCTTTATTGATAGCGGCATTAAACTTTTTCAAAAGTTCAGTATCATCTTTTCTAATACCTACTCCAACACCGTTTCCAAATGCGCCACCTGAGAAAGTTGGTCCAGTTAAAACAACTGGCTTACCAGATTTTTCTGCATAGTCACTGAATGCAACAGCAGCAGCTAATGCAGCATCACATCTTCCTGATGCTAAATCTAGGTTAACTTCGTCTTGTGTTTTGTAAGTTCTTACATTTACTTTTCCTACATCACCAGAGTCTAAAAAGTTTTGATGAATAGTAGCAGTTTGCACGCAAACAGTTTTACCTGCTAATGCAGCAGTAAGTGTTTTAAGATCTTTTTTAGCTGCAGCATTTGGTTTAGTAAGATTTATTCCAGCAGATGTATCTAAACCTTCTAAGCTAGATCCTTTCATGACTGCTAAAGATGCAACTTCATCTGCGTATCCTTGAGAAAAGCTAATAGCTTTTTGTCTTTCTGCAGTAATTGACATACCTGCCATTATTGCATCAAACTTTCTCATGATTAATGCAGGGATCATTCCATCCCAATCTTGCTCAACTATTACACATTGTTGTCCAATGTATCTGCATAGCGTGTAAGCTAACTCAACTTCGAAACCTATTAACTTGCCTGCTTCATTTTTTGAGTTCCATGGAGGATAAGCACCCTCTGTTCCAATTCTTATTTTATCAGCATTAACGTTTCCTATTACTAATAGAGAGAGTAAAACTGAAAAAATAGTTTTTTTGAATATATTCATTGTTATCTCCTTTAATAAAAAAAAATAGTATTTCACAGATTGTGGATATTAAAAAGAAAAAATTAATGATTTATCGATGATGAGAAATTCCAGGAACAATCAAAACTAGGTATGTAAACTCTAGATAAACTAGTATTTCCAAAATGATGGTTAAATACATTTAACCAATTTTCAACTTGAAGAGGTTTTTTATCTTGGCTGCCAACTTGAGCGGTAATAACTCCTTTAGGTTTGAGTATTCTTACTAAAGAGTCCATATTTTTTGCAGCGAGATCAATGCAAAACTGGTCATCATTTAAATCAACAAAAATATGATCATATGTATCTTCGTTCACTGTTTTTATGCTTTCAAAAGCATCACCCCAGACACATTTTACAGAATTTTTTTCTGTAGCTTTCTTTCCTATATCACCAAGATGTTTGTTACAAACTTCAACAACTTCTGCATCTAATTCATACCAATCTATAAAGTTAAACTTTTTTGAAATACATTCTCTTGCAACACCACCATCCCCACCACCAATTATTGCAGCTCTCTCGTTTTTTTGGTTTAATTTTAAACCAGCACCAACAAAAGTTGAGCTATACAAATGTTCATCTGAAGCAGCTACTTGAATTTCACCATCAATAAATAAAGATTTTCCAAACTGCTCCAATTCTAAAATTTCTATATGTTGGCCAACTTTTGATTTAAAGTCTTCTAAAACTTCATTTACAACATACGATTTTTGTAATCCCGGTGAACTATAGATATCGTGGTAAAGAGATCTTGTATCTCTATTAAATTCTTTTTTAACTATACGCCTATGTTCAAATTCTTTTTTAACAATATCTATTGCCACGGATGGACTTATTTTTCCACAGGTAAAAAAATCAAAACTAATTATTCCTTTTTCTGGAAATGTATGAAAGCTAATATGACTTTCGGCTAATAAAGCTAAAATTGTAAAGCCTTGAGGTTCAAATTTATATTTAGAAATATTTAGAATGGTTACATCTGCTGCTTTAGCGATTTTATTTATGACTTTTTCAAAAACCGTAGGATCGTACTCTTTTATAGTACCTATAATATCTAAAGTAATATGCTCCCCAACTTTAATCATCTTACCCTTTTTTATAATTCTTGGCCTTATCTAAAACTTTTTTCATTTCTTTAAACGAAAGTATCTTAGGTTGGCCTAATTTTAAAGCAATAGTGTATTGATGACAAATATTTTCTATCTCTTGTGCAAGTTCAAATGCATCTTCCAAATTTTTACCAAAAGCAACCTGACCGTGATTAGACATTAGACATGCAGATCTACTTTCTAAAGCTTTGATAACATTATTTGATAACTCTTCAGTTCCAAAAGTAGCGTATTCTGCACATTTAATGTCATCTCCTCCTGCAAGAGCAATCATATAATGAAATGGTGGAATTGGTTTTCCATGTGAGGATACAGCTGTTGCGTGTGGAGAGTGAGCATGAACAATAGCTTGTGCTTCTTTTTTACTTACATAAATATCTCGATGAAATCTCCATTCTGATGATGGTTTGTTGTTTGAATCGTTTTTTTCTTCTTCTTCATTTAAACCCATAAAAACAATATCTTCCGGTTTTAGTGTTTCGTATTTTTTTCCTGATGGAGTAATTAAATATCCCTCTATATCATCTTCTATTCCCCTTAATGATATATTACCCGACCTAAGAGGTGAGAGATTTGTAGAATTTAATTTTAATGAATATTCAATAATCTGATTTCTTTGATCTAAGTTCTTCATTTGAACAATTCTTTAAGTCCTTTTTTTGAAGCTTCACATACTCCTTTTTCGGTAATTAATCCCGTAACATATTTTGCTGGGGTCACATCAAAAGCTAAATTCTTAGCTTTACTTTTTTTTGGATAAATTTGTATTTTTTTTATATCTCCTTTTTCATCTAAACCTTCAACAGAAGATAATTCATCTGAATTTCTCTCCTCTATTGGAATATCTTTATGATTTTTTATATTCCAATCAATTGTTGAACTTGGTAGTGCAACATAAAAAGGAATATTATTATCATGAGCTGCCAGTGCTTTAAGATAAGTTCCAACTTTATTACAAACATCTCCATTGGCTAGAGTTCTATCTGTTCCAACAATACAAATATCAACTTCGCCTCTTTGCATTAATATGCCACCTGTATTATCTGCAATGATTGTGTTCTTAATTCCTTCCTCGTTTAATTCATAAGAAGTTAGATTTGCTCCTTGATTTCTTGGCCTAGTTTCATCTGCCCAAACATGAACTGGAATTCCTTTTTTATGTGCATGATAAATTGGAGAAGTTGCTGTTCCCCAATTAATTGTTGCAAGCCACCCTGCATTACAATGAGTTAATATATTAATCGTATCTTTTTTTTTATTATAAATTTCCTCTATAATTTTAAGACCATTTAATCCTATATTTTTACAAAATTTTATATCTTCCTCACAAATATCTTTTGCTTCATTCAAGGCTATTTCTAAGATTTTATCACTATTAACGCCTGATAATTTTTTCATCATTCTATCAACAGACCACTTTAAATTTATTGCTGTTGGTCTTGAACTAATTAAATCTTCTGCAGATTTCTTTAAAAATGATTGATCATTATTTTCAATAATTGCTAAAACCAAGCCATAAGCAGCAGTTGCTCCTATTAGAGGTGCACCTCTTACTTCCATAACTTTAATTGCATTTATTGCACTCTTAACGGTTTTAAGATCTTTTATTATAAATTGGTAAGGAAGTTTTGTTTGATCAATAATTTTTACAACGTTATTTTCAAACCAGATAGTACGATATTCTTTTCCTTCAATTCTCATTTATTTAAAACTCTACCAGCAACTGTTTTGAGTTTATCTATTGTTTTTTTAGTTCTTTTTTCATGAGAGGTTATTATTGCTACATCTAAACAATTGTTAGTTGGATCGTTTGGATCAATATGATTTTCAAAATTTTCTATTAAATTTTTTATCATGTTTTTAGCTTTTGTTGCATTTCCTAAAAGAACTTTTATTACTTGTTGAACATCAACATTTGCATGATCTGGATGCCAACAATCATAATCCGTCACCATCGAAACAGAAGCGTATCTTATCTCTGCTTCTCTTGCCAGTTTTGCTTCAGGCATGTTTGTCATACCAATTACATCTGCGTTCCACGATCTATATAAATTTGACTCTGCTAATGTTGAAAATTGTGGTCCTTCCATAACAACATATGTTCCATTTCTTTGATATTCAATTTTTTCTTTTTTAATTGCTTCTTCACAAGCATTCATTAAACCATTAGATGTTGGATGAGCCATAGAAACATGAGCTACTATTTCTTCATCAAAAAATGTTTTTTCTCTTGCAAAAGTACGATCAATAAACTGGTCAATGATAACAAATTTTCCTGGTGGTAAATTCTCTTTTAAAGAACCAACAGCAGAAACTGATACAATATCTGTAACGCCTAATTGCTTAAGAGCATCAATATTAGCTCTAAAATTAATTTTTGAGGGAGATATATAATGTCCTCTTCCATGCCTTGGTAAAAAATATACATCTTTATTGTTATAATTAGTTTTTAAAATTTGATCTGATGGTTTCCCCCAAGGGGTATTTAAATCCAATAATTCTCTTTTTTTGAACTCCTCAACATCATAAAGTCCACTACCACCTATGATTGCTAATTTATTTATTGTCATGTCTAAAAATTAACTTATTTATACTTTTTATAAATAACAATTATGAATTTAAAAGATTTTATTAGATCTATCCCAGATTATCCAAAAAAAGGTATATTATTTAGGGATATCACTACACTAATTAAAGATGAGAAAGCATTTTCAGAAACTATAAATCAAATTATAGACAGATCTAAAAAAATTGAATTTAATAAAATTGCAGCAGTAGAGTCTAGAGGCTTTGTTTTTGCCTCAGCTATTTCCTATATTTTAAAAAAACCTTTTATTATGCTTCGAAAAAAAAATAAATTACCAGCAGATGTTCACTCAGTTGATTTTGAATTAGAGTATGGGACTGCAACAATCGAAGTTCATAAAGACTCGATTAATAATCACGATAAAGTTTTGATTATTGATGACATAATAGCAACTGGAGGAACGGCTGAAGCTGCAGCAAAGTTAGTTTCAATATCAGGAGGAGTAGTTGCTGGTTTTATATTTGTCATAAATTTATTTGATTTAAATGGTTCAGATAATTTAATAAAAAAAGGATACACTGTGGAAAATTTAATCGAATTTCCAGGTCATTAAAAAAATAAATGAAAAAAGTAATTGTTACTGGAGGACTGGGATTTATTGGTAGTAATTTGATCGATTTATTAATAAGCAAAAATTACCATGTTATTAATATTGATAAAATAACTTATTCTTCCAATTTTTATAACACCAAAGAGTATCGAAATTCTCAGAAATATAAATTTATTAAATGTGATATTAAAGAAAAGAAAATAAAAAAAATTTTATTTAATCATAAACCTATAGCAATTTTCAACCTTGCTGCCGAAACACATGTGGATAGATCAATTGACAATCCGGAAAGTTTTATTCAAAGTAATATAGTCGGAGTTTATAATTTATTAGAATGTTTCAAAGAATTTTCAAAAAAACACAAATCTAAATTAATTCATATTTCTACAGATGAAGTATATGGTGATATTTTAACTGGAAGATCAGCTGAAAATTATCCTTATCAACCAAGTTCGCCTTATGCTGCGAGCAAAGCAGCTTCTGATCATTTGGTAAGTTCATACGTAAGGACTTATAAAATACCTGCAATAATTACAAATTGCTCAAATAATTATGGGCCTAAACAACACCCAGAAAAATTAATCCCAAAACTTATTTATAATATTTTAAACAACAAACCTCTACCAATATACGGCAGGGGAACAAACTCAAGAGAATGGATATACGTAAAAGATCATTGTGAAGCTTTATTAAAAGTTTTTACAAAAGGAAAAATTGGACAATTTTATAATATTGGGTCGAATAAAAATTTAAGTAATTTACAAGTTTCAAAAAAATTAATTAAAATTTCAAAGAATTCTATCAAATTAAAAAATAAAGTTAAAATTACCTTTATTAAAGATCGTCCAGGACATGACATAAGGTATGCTTTAAATAGTAATAAAATAAAGAATAAATTAGGCTGGTCACCAAGAACAAATTTTGAACAAGGTATAAAATTAACTTTTGATTGGTACAATAAGAATAAAGCTTATTATAAGTCTTTATCAAAAAAAGATATTGTCAAAAGATTAGGAAAAGGATGATCAAAAAAGGAATTATTTTAGCTGGAGGAAAAGGGACAAGAATGAGTCCGCTTACAAAAGCAGTAAATAAACAACTCCTACCAATTTATGACAAGCCTCTCATATTTTATCCTTTATCAATTTTGATGCTGGCAAATATTAAAGATATACTAATTATTGTTAATAAAGGCCAATTACACCAATATAAAAAAATTATCCCAGATGGGAAAAACCTTGGAATTAAAATTAGTTATTTAGAACAAGATAAACCTAGGGGACTTCCTGATGCTTTTGTAATTGGAGAAAGATTTATCGGTAAAGAAAATGTAGCTATGATTTTAGGTGATAATTTTTTTTACGGTCAAAATTTAACTAGTAAACTTATCAAAAACACAAAACTAAAAAATGGAGCTAGAGTCGTTTTACATAAAGTAACCAAACCAGATCTTTTTGGGGTTGCTAAAATCAATAAAAATAACAAAATTATTTCTATCAAAGAAAAACCAAAAAAATTTTTATCAGATCTTGCCATAACAGGTTTATACTTTTTTGATAATAAAGTAGTAAAATTTGCAAAAAAACTAAAACCATCTAAAAGAGGTGAAGTTGAAATAGTTGATTTACTAAATATTTATAGACTTAAAAGACAACTTACAGCAGACTTAATCGGTAGAGGTGGTGCATGGCTCGATACAGGTTCAATAGAGGATTTTTATAAGACATCTGCTTTTGTATCAGCTATAGAAAACAGACAGGGTTTTAAAATTGCTTGTCTTGAAGAAATTTCATTAAATAAAAAATGGATTTCTAAAAAAGAAATAAATACATCAATAAAATTCTACGGAAATTGTGAGTATTCAAATTATTTAAAAAAATTAATTAATTGAATTATGGTAGCGGGAAGTGGGATCGAACCACTGACCTCGGGCTTATGAGTCTATCGCCATGAACCCTGCTCACCTACTCTAAAGCAATTACTCCTGTAAATGCTCTCTTTCCTTTCTGTACATATTGAATCAAATTAAAGAATCTTAGTCAAGAACCAATGTCATTGACGCGTATATGGAGC
>CACDZM010000002.1 GCA_902557215.1 uncultured Pelagibacteraceae bacterium
ATTTTGTCTATCATTTCTTTTGGGCAAACTTGAACAAATTTTTTTATTTCCTCATCAAAATTATCAATTATATATTTTGATACTTTAGAATTAGTCTCTTCTAAGTGCTCTAGAATTAAGTTTTTAAGAAAATTTATCCAATATTTAGTTTCGACATTCTGCCATATCACTGACTCCGGATTAACCTTTTTCTCAAAATCCCCCGATTTATCATAAACAAATGCCATACCACCTGTCATACCTGCTGCAAAATTATCGCCTACATTACCTAAAATTACTACGGATCCACCAGTCATATATTCACAACCATTAGAGTCACAACCCTCAATCACTGAAAAAGCTCCAGAATTTCTTACTGCAAATCTATCTCCAGCCTGTCCAGCGGCAAATAGTTTACCTGATGTAGCTCCATATAGCACTGTGTTCCCTATGATTGTGTTTTCATTAGAAATTAAGTTACTTTCATCAGGTAGTTTAATAGAAATTGTTGCTCCTGATAATCCCTTTCCAACGTAATCATTGGCATCACCTTTAAGATTAAGTTTCAATCCTTTAAAAGCAAAAGCTCCAAATGATTGACCTGCTGAGCCTTTAAAATTTAAAGAGAGAAAATTCTCCTCGAGTTTTTCATACCCATATTTTTTATACAAGTTATGAGATATTCTTGTGCCAACTGCTCTGTTAGTATTTTTAATAATAAACTCTTTATCAATATTCTTTAAATTGTCTAAACTCTTCTCAATTTCTGGCCAAATTTCTTGGTCCAAAGTATCGGGCACCTTGTTGATTTCTACATTGTCACAATATCTTTTATTATTTCCTGGGTCAGCTTGAACAAACAGTGGATTTAAATCTAAATCATCTAGATTTGGTGATGCTTTACTTACTTGCATAAGTAAGTCTGTTCTACCAATTACATCATTTAGAGATTTAAAGCCCAACTCAGCTAAAATTTCTCTTACTTCAGATGCAATAAATGAAAATAAATTTACAATTTTATCAGGAGTACCAGTAAATTTTTCTCTTAGCTTTTCATCTTGAGTACAAACTCCAACTGGACAAGTGTTAGAGTGACATTGTCTTACCATTATACAACCCATAGCAACTAATGCTGTAGTGGCTACTCCATACTCCTCAGCACCCATCATTGCTGCAATGACAACATCTCTTCCAGTTTTTATACCTCCATCAGTTCTTAGAGTAACCTTGTGTCTCAAATTGTTTAAAGTAAGGACTTGGTTAGCCTCAGTTAGACCCATTTCCCAAGGGATACCTACATACTTAACACTAGTCTGCGGAGTTGCACCAGTCCCACCATTATGGCCTGAAATTAATATTATATCTGCTTTTGCTTTTGCTACTCCAGCTGCAATAGTTCCAATACCTGATGACGCAACTAATTTAACACCAACTCTTGCTTTGGGATTTATTTGTTTTAAATCATAAATTAATTGAGCTAAATCTTCGATCGAATATATATCGTGATGTGGTGGAGGAGAAATCAATGTTACACCTGGCGTGGAATGTCTTAATTTTGCAATTTCCTCTGTAACTTTAAATCCAGGTAATTGACCACCTTCTCCTGGTTTAGCGCCTTGTGCCATTTTAATTTCTATCTCATTGCAATTATTCAAATAGTTTATAGTCACACCAAATCGTGCAGATGCAATCTGTTTAACTCTTGAATTTGCACTATCTCCACTATCCATAACTTTAAATCTTTTCGCATCCTCTCCTCCTTCACCACTACAAGAAGCTCCTTTAATTCTGTTCATGCCTATAGCTAATGTTTCGTGTGCCTCTTTTGATAAAGCTCCATGTGACATACTCCCACTACCAAATCTTTTTAATATTTTTTCTATAGGTTCTACTTCAGACAATTCAATTGACGGACCTAATTTTTTTTTTCTAAAATTTATCAGATCTCTTAAATTAATAGGAGGTAGATCATAAATCCCCTCTACATATTTTTTATAAACCGAATAGGAATTAGAACCGACAGCACTTTGAAGTAAGTGAATTAATCTGCCTTGATATTGATGAGTTTCCCCATTTTTTCTGTACCTATATATTCCTCCAATTGGCAGAACTGTATTCGTACTTTCAAATGCCTCTTTATGAATTTGTCGTATTTTTTTCTCAATACCAGTCAAACCAATTCCAGAAATTTTAGATACAACTCCAGGAAAATAATCGTTAACTATAGTTCTACTTAATCCAACTGTTTCAAAATTACATCCACCTCTGTAAGAACTTAAAACTGAAATACCCATTTTTGACATTATCTTTAATAAGCCAGCGTTAACTGATTTGATATATCTCTCTACACAGTCATCAAAACTGTACTGCCCAAACAACTTTTTTTCATGTCTTTGATATAAACTGTCAAAAGCTAAATATGGATTAACGGTCGTAGCACCAACCCCTATTAAAGTTGCAAAAGAATGTGTGTCTAAAGCTTCGCCTGATTGCACATTTATAGAAACATAACCCCTTAATTTTTTTTCAATTAAGTAAGTATTTATTGCACCAACACATAAAAGCATAGGCATTGGCAATCTTTCTAACGAAAGATTTTTATCAGTTAAAATCAATTGTTTTATACCTTTTCTTACAGCTATTTCAGATTCTCTTTGTATTCTTTGAATAGCATTGGTTAAATTTTCATCTTTTGAAAAAGTACAATCAACATTTAATGAATTACTACCAAAAAAATTCACAAATTTGCTAAATTGTGAGTTTGACAAAATTGGACTATTCAAGACATAAATATTATCTTTTGTTAATGTATCAAAATCCAAAATGTTCCCTAGATTTCCAAATCTAGTTTTTAAACTCATAACTTTATTTTCTCTAAGAGAGTCGATCGGGGGATTAGTTACTTGGCTAAAATTTTGTCTAAAAAAATGATATAATGGTCTGTACTTATCAGATAATACTGCCAATGGAGTGTCATCTCCCATAGAGCCAGTTGCTTCTTTAGCGTCCTCAGCCATCGGATGTAATATTAATTCTAAGTCCTCTAAACTTATTCCAAAAGTATGTTGTCTCCTCCTTAAATCTTCTCCTTTAAAAGTAAACTTCTCTCTATTAATTTGTAATTTTTCGTCTAAATCAATTATTTGTGAGTTAAAATGTTTATACTCTTTAGCTAAATAATCTTTAATTTGATCGTTTGAAAAAACTTTCCCTTTTTCTATTCTTATACCTAAGATTTCTCCTGGCCCCAATCTTCCTTTTGATAAAATTTTCTTCTCATTTAATTCTATCATTCCTGTTTCAGATCCTGCAAAAAGAAGCTTATCTTTAGTTATGGCATATCTTAAAGGTCTTAATCCGTTACGATCGTTAGCAGCAATTACCCATTCATTATCTGTTGCAGCTATGGCTGCAGGACCATCCCACGGCTCCATTGTGCTATTTAAAAAATTAAATAATTGTTGATGATTTTTTGGAAGAGTTTTATTTTTTTTTGACCACGCATCTGGGACTAACATTAGTTTTGCTAAAGGAGCGGGTTGTCCAGATTTATTTAATAATTCAAAAACATTATCTAATGCAGCAGAATCTGAAACTCCTTTTCTAATAACAGGCTTTAAATTATCTAAATTTTCAAAAAGGGGGCTATTCATCTCCTCCTCATGAACTCTCATCCAATTTTTATTCCCTTTATAAGTATTTATCTCTCCATTATGTGCTATTGCTCTAAATGGTTGAGCTAAACTCCAGCTGGGAGCCGTATTAGTTGAAAATCTTTGATGAAAAATTGCGTATCGTGATATAAATCTCTGGTCTCTCAAGTCTTGATAAAAATCAGATATTGCCTCAGCTAAAAACATACCTTTATAAATTATAGATTTCGAACTAATTGAGCATATGTAAAAATCATTAAGAGACATTTCGAATGCTTTATTTTCTATTCTTTTTCTGATTTCATAAATTCTCCTCTCTAATTCTTTATCAAGCAAATTCCGATCGTTAGATTTAAATAATACCTGAATTATTTCGGGCATAGTTTGTAAAGCTTTTTCCCCTAAAACTTTTGGATTAACAGGCACTTGCCTCCATCCATAAATACTAAAATTATTTTTAGTTAGCTCGCTTTCAACTATTGTTTTACAACTCTCTTGAGATGAGTAATCATTTCTTGGTAAGAAAATCATACCTACACAAATTTCTGAATTATCATAATCATGACCAGTAACTTGAATTTTTTCTATAAAAAAATCTTTTGGAATTTCCAAATGAATTCCAGCACCATCACCAGTTTTTCCGTCAGCATCCACTGCTCCTCGGTGCCAGACAGCTTTGAGTGCCTCAATTCCATATTCAACTACTGCTCTAGATTTTTTTCCTTCCGTTGAACAAATAAATCCAACTCCACATGAGTCATGTTCCATTTCTGAGGAATAAACATGGTTTTTAGTTAGTAATTCAAAATTTTTTTTATAATTTTCCATTAAGCAACTTTTATTTTTCCCAATTTATTATTTTCTAAATAAGTCTTAATTGAAGATGCAGCATCTCTTCCATCTTTAATAGCCCAGACAACTAAAGAGGCTCCTCTTACAATATCCCCTGCAGCAAAAACACCTTTTAAATTAGTTTCCATAGTATCAAAATCTGTTTTAATAGTTCCCCATTTAGTAACTTGCAATTCCTGAGCGTCAAAAAGAAGTGGTAAATTTTCTGGATCAAAACCTAGAGCTTTTATAACCATATCAGCTTTTATTTCAAATGCCGAACCTTCTTCAATTTCTGGTTTCCTTCTTCCAGACTCATCTGGTTCACCTAATTTGATTTGGTCAACAACTAAATTTTCAATTTTATTTTTGCCTTTAAATTCTTTTGGACTAGATAACCACACAAACTCAACCCCTTCTTCTTCAGCGTTTGCTACTTCTCTTGCTGATCCTGGCATATTTTCTTTATCTCTTCTATAAATACATTTTACTGACTTTGCATTTTGTCTAACTGATGTTCGTACACAATCCATAGCAGTATCACCCCCTCCTATCACGACAACATCTTTTCCTTCAGCATTTAATATACCTTTGTCAAATAATTCTACTTTATCTCCTAAGCCTTTTTTGTTTGATGCTGTTAAAAACTCCATTGCTGGAAAAATGTTTTCTAAATCATTTCCAGGTAATTCGATTTCTCTCGGTTTATAAACACCGGTTGCAATTAAAATTGCATCATGTTTTTTTCTTAATTGCTCTAAAGTCGCATCTTTTCCTACTTCAAAATTTTGAACAAATTTAATTCCACCATCCTTTAAGAGTTTTGTACGTCTTTCGACTACATATTTTTCTAATTTAAAATTTGGAATACCATAAATTAACAATCCTCCTGCACGATCATATCGATCATAGACGGTAATTTTATAACCATTTTGTCTGAGTTGCTCAGCTGCTGCTAATCCTGCGGGACCTGCTCCAATTATGCCCACACTTTGATCTTTTTCATATTTCACATCAATTGGTTTAACCCAACCTTTTTCCCATGCGTTATCAGTTATATATTTTTCAACTGAACCTATCGTTACAGTTCCATGGCCTGATTGTTCTATTACACAGTTTCCTTCACACAATCTGTCTTGTGGACAAATTCTTCCACAAACTTCTGGCATGTTGTTAGTACTTTGGGATAACTCGTAAGCTTCTTTAAGTCTTCCTTCTGCTGTTAATTTTAACCAATCTGGAATATTATTGCTTAGTGGACAATGCACTTGGCAAAAAGGGACTCCACATTGCGAACATCTACTTGATTGATCTTGTGCTTTCTGATTAATAAAATCTCCATAAATCTCATTAAAATCTGATTTTCTTGTATCCACATCCCTTTTAGGTGGGTTTTGTTGACCTATTTTTACAAATTTTAGCATTTTATCTGACATAACAATTATAAATTTAATGCAAAGTATACTTTGTTTTTCAATGTAAAAGAAATATTTAGGTCAGTATGTATTACCTAATTTAATGAATATTGCCTTTGAATTCTAGGTTTTTGGATAAATGCATATCTAATATGAATAAATCGAATTGTTTGAAATCAATACTTTTTAAGTTACCACACTTAAATGTTTAACGAATTTTTAGAAATATTCATTCTTTCAGCAGTTCAAGGAATATCAGAATTCTTACCAATTAGCTCCTCAGCGCATTTAATTTTAATTTCTAGTTTTTTTGAATTAAAAACAAATTCTTTATTAATAGACATTAGTTTGCATTTAGGTTCGCTGATCGCAATAGTGTTTTATTTCAGAAAAGATTTATTTGACTTAAATAAAAATCGAAAATATCTAAATCTAATTCTATTTGGATCGATACCACTTTTAATATTTGGATATTTATTGCATTCATCCGAACTAATTTATCTTTTAAGGAATATAAAAGTAATTGCATTTACAACTTTGTTTTTTGGAATAATTTTGTTTTTTTCAGATCAGACTAAAACAGAAAAAAATATATCTATAAATTTAGATTTTAAATCGATAATATTTATTGGTCTATTTCAAATTTTGGCATTAATACCTGGTGTCAGCCGAGCGGGTATAACTTTGACTGCAGCAAGATTTTTAAAATTTAATAGGGTAGATTCTGTTAAAATCTCTTTTATGTTATCTATTCCTGCTTTAGCTGGTGCTAGTTTTCTTGGACTCCAAGACCTTATAAGTCAA
Organism: uncultured Pelagibacteraceae bacterium; assembly: GCA_902557215.1. Taxonomy (GTDB): domain Bacteria; phylum Pseudomonadota; class Alphaproteobacteria; order Pelagibacterales; family Pelagibacteraceae; genus Pelagibacter. The sequence goes on from CACDZM010000002.1 coordinate 6,683, forward strand.
CCGTTAGAAATAAATTATTTAATTATTTTTGCTATAATCTTATCCTTTTTATTTTCGTTTATAACAGTAAAATTTTTTTTAAATTTTATTAATAAATTTTCATTAAATATTTTTATAATTTATAGAATTTTATTATCACTTATCTTATTTGGAATTATTTATCTTTAAGAAGTCTTTTTTATTAGAGGAACTAATTGAGAAAACAAAACGCCTGATAATATAAATAAACATCCTAATAAATTATTTATATCTAATATTTGATTTAGCAAAAACCATGCTGCTACTGTAGCAAAAACACCTTCCAGAGAAAATATTATAGCAGCGGGAGCAGGTGTAATATTTTTTTGAGCATATATCTGTAATACAAAAGCAAGTCCTCCTGATAATATTCCAGCATACAAAATTGAGTCTAACTCGTTTATGATATTTTCAAAAATAAACTCCTCATAAACTGAGCCGATTAAAAAAGAAAATATAGCTACAATTAAAGTTTGCACAGCGCCGATGGTTATGGGCAAATTGTATTTTGCAATAATCATTCCTGTAAAAATAATATGCGTACTCCAGAATAATGCTCCAAGAATGACCAATGTATCTCCAAGCCTAACTGTAGCATCATAAAAACTTGTTAATAGATATCCGCCAATTAAGCATAAAATTACTGAAGGCCATACACTCCAATGTAATGAGTTCCTCTTAAATATAAAAAGAATAATCGGTACCATAGGGACATAAAAAATTGTAAAGAAGGCAGCATTAGCTACATCTGTATAAAGTAGAGCTATTTGCTGTAACGCTGAGCCTAAAAAAAGTGATAATCCAATTAAACAGGATAGAATAACAAAATATCTATAACCAATTTTAAACTCTATTTTAAATTTTTTGGTCTCAAATAATAATGCTACAGGAAGAATTGCTAAAAAACCTACAAAAAATCTAACTGCGTTGAATGTAAATGGACCTATATCATCCATGCCAGTGTCTTGAGCTATAAATGTAGTTCCCCAAATGAATGTGCATAATAAAGCACTTAACAATGAAACACTCTTGGACATTATTTAGTTAAACAGCTAACTTATAGGCAAAATTTTTGCCCAAATTTTCTTTTAAATTATTATTAAATCGGGCTGCCTCCGCACCGTCGATAATTCTATGATCATAAGATAAAGAAAGTGGTAACATAGTACGTGTAACAAATTTTCCATCCATAAATACCTGTTTTTTTTCTGCTCTGCCTACTCCCAAGATAGCAACTTCAGGATAATTTATAATTGGAGTGAAGAAAGAACCACCAATTCCTCCAAGGCTAGTTATGGTCATTGAACCTCCGAATAACTCTTTTTTATCAATTTTAAGATCTCTGCATTGCTGACTTATTTTTTTTAATTCTGTGCTTATTAAAGAAATATTCTTATTATCAGCATTCCTCAATTTTGGAACCATCAAACCATGTGGAGTATCTACTGCTATACCAACATGATAATATTTTTTAACAGTCATTTTACCGTTTTCGATTTCATCGATTGAGGTATTAAAATTTGGAAATTTTTTCAATGATGTTGTTAATGCCTTTACGATGAAAGCTAATGGTGTAATTTTTTTTTTTTCACCAGTGTATATATCCGTTAGAGAAGTTCTGAATTCCTCTAATTCAGTTATATCGGCTTCATCATGATTGGTTACGTGAGGAATTTTTGTCCAAGAGTTCATCAAATATTTAGATGATAACTTTTTTACTCTAGGGATGTCTTTAATGTCTACTTCTCCAAAATCTGAATGTGAATATTCTAGTTCAATCTTTTTTTCAGTTGTATTTTGATCTTTGAAATTTTTATTAGATTTGGTTGCAACAAATAACTTCACATCGCTTTCAGTAACTCTGCCTTGTCTTTCACTACCAGGAACTTTATTAATGTTAACTCCTAGCTCTCTTGCAAATTTTCTTACTTTTGGTGATGCAGAAGCTTTTGCAGAAAAATCTTTGATTATTATATTTTTAGTTTCATTACTTTTTTTTAACTCATCTTTTTTTATTTCTTTTGATAATTGATTTTTTGTTAATTCCTGTACATTTGTTTTTTTAGTTTTTTTCTCACTTTCAATTTCAATAATTTTGTCACCTTCCGATACTTTGTCTCCAATTTTAACTTTTACAGAAGTTACAGTACCATCATCGGATGATGGTATTTCCACGCTAGATTTATCGCTTTCAATAGTTATTAGTGGATCATTCTTTTTAATTTTTTGACCCTCTTTAATTAAAACTTCAATGACTTCTACATCTTTGAATTCACCAATATTTGGAACTTTTATATCTTTATTTGACATTATAGTTTTGTCGGCATTGGTTTATTTTTATCAATTTTGTATTTCTTTATTGCTTCTTCAGCATATTTAGATGCAATTAATTGTTCTTTAGCTAAAACACTTAGTCCATAAGTAACAACATGCTCTTTATCAACTTCAAAAAAATTCCTTAAATTTTTTCTTGTATCACTTCTACCAAATCCATCTGTTCCTAATGAATAAAAGCTCTTATTTATATAAGGTCGAATTTGGTCGGAGTTCATTCTCATATAATCTGATGCAGCTAGAATAGGACCTTCAGTTTTATCTAAACAAGTTTCAACATATGATTTTTTTGCTTCTTTTCCAGGATTCAACAAATTATACCTCTCAACCTCTAAACCATCCCTTCTTAATTCATTAAAACTAGTCACGCTCCAAACCTCACTATCAATTTGATATTCATTTTGTAAAATTTCTGCACCAGCTATCATTTCTCTTAAGATTGTACCAGACCCTAAAAATTGAATTTTAGTTTTTTTATATTTGTTAAATTCTTTTATTTTATACATTCCTTTTAATATACCTTCTTCACATGATTTATCTGTTGGCATAGCAGGGTGAGGATAATTTTCATTCATTGTTGTAATGTAATAAAAAATATTTTCTTTATTCTCGTGCATTCTTTTCAACCCTTCTCTAAATATGGTTGCTAACTCATAATGAAATGTTGGATCATAGGACTTACAATTAGGAATTGTTGATGCCATTAAATGACTATGTCCATCTTGGTGTTGCAAACCTTCACCTGCTAAAGTAGTTCTTCCAGCAGTAGCACCAATTAAAAATCCTCTTGATTGACTATCTGCTCCCGCCCAAGCAAAGTCACCTATTCTCTGAAAACCAAACATTGAATAAAATAAATAAATTGGGATCATTTCAATATCATGATTTGTGTAAGAAGTGCCTGCAGCAATCCATGAAGACATTGCACCTGCCTCATTGATTCCTTCCTCCAAAACTTGTCCACTTTTTTCTTCTCTATATGAACTTAATTGTGCCGCGTCCTCAGGTTCATATTTTTGTCCTTCATGAGCATAAATACCAATTTTTTGAAAAAAACCCTCCATTCCAAATGTTCTCGCTTCATCAGGAATAATTGGCACTAGTCTTGGAGCAACATTTTTATCTCTTAAAAGATTTGTTAACATTCTAACTAATGCCATGGTAGTGGACATCTCTTTATCTCCTGTTGACTCTTTCATATTGTCAAAAATGTTTTTTGGAGGAGCTTTAATGGGTTTTGCATAAGTGGTTCTCTCTGGGATAAATCCTCCTAATTGAAGTCTTTTTTCTTTTATATACTTTATTTCTGGTGAGTTTTGATCTGGTTTATAATACTCAATATTTTGTACCTGTTTGTCAGTTAGAGGAACATCAAACCTGTCTCGGTAATACATCAAATCGTCTATATCTAATTTTTTAGTTTGATGTGTTGTATTTACACTTTCACCACTTTTACCCATACCATAACCCTTTATAGTCTTGGCAATCACAACTGTTGGGCTTCCAATATTTTTTGAGGCTTTATCGTAAGCTGCAAAAACTTTGTGAGGATCGTGTCCACCTCTATTTAGTCTCCATATGTCTTTATCTGATAGGCTTGAGACTAATTCTTTAGTTTCAGGATATTTGCCAAAAAATTTTTCTCTAACATATGCTCCATCTCTTGCTTTCATAGCTTGATATTCACCATCAACAGTTTCATTCATAACTTTAACTAAATGGCCAGTTTTATCATTAGCCAATAATGGATCCCAATAAGAACCCCAGATTACTTTTATAACATTCCATCCTGCTCCTCGAAAAATACCCTCTAATTCTTGTATAATTTTTCCATTTCCCCTTACTGGTCCATCCAATCTTTGAAGGTTACAGTTAATTACAAATATTAAATTATCTAATTTTTCTCTAGCTGCTAAACCAATAGCTCCTAAAGATTCTGGTTCATCCATTTCCCCATCTCCCAAAAAAGCCCATACTTTTCTTCCTTCATCTTTAATGAGGCCTCTATTAATTAAATATTTCATATATCTTGCTTGATATATTGCTAGCATTGGTCCTAAACCCATTGAAACTGTAGGAAATTGCCAAAAATTTGGCATCAACCAAGGGTGTGGATAAGATGATAGACCTCCTGGATTGACTTCTTGTCTAAAACTATCTAATTGCTTTTCGTTAAGTCTTCCCTCAAGAAACGCTCTTGCGTACATACCTGGCGCGCTATGCCCTTGAAAGTAAATCAAATCCCCACCAAATTTATTATTTTTTGCTCTCCAAAAATGATTCATACCTACATCATAAAGTGTAGCAGCTGATGCAAATGTTCCAATATGTCCTCCTAGCTCTGGAAACTTTTTGTTCGCACGAACAACCATTGCTGCCGAATTCCATCTTATTAATGACCTAATTTTTCTCTCAATATTTTGATCCCCATTTGATTTTTTCTCTTCATTTACTGGAATTGTATTTATATAAGGCGTATTTTGTGTGTAAGGAATATTTGCACCTTCCATATAAGCTTTATTTATCAACTCCTTAATTAGATAATGAGCTCTCTGATTACCATCTTTTTCAATTACTGCAGAAAGTGACTCTAGCCACTCATTAGTTTCTAATGGATCAATATCACCATCATTAACTACTTGAATTATCTCTGGTTTTTTTTTCTCACCATTATTTGTATGGATAGTTTGCTCTTGTTTTTTTTCTAACGATTTCTCTGCCTCTTTAATCAAGTTTTCAGTATCTTTTGGAATAGTTTTTGATATAGAATTTTTTTCGCTTGAACCAGAGACACTCAGAATTAAATCACCTTTCGAAACTTTATCACCCACTTTAACTTTAATTGTCTCGATTATACCTGACAATGTCGAAGGTATTTCAACACTTGATTTATCACTTTCAATAGTAACTACTGGATCGTTTTTGGCAATTTCTTCACCTTCTTTGACAAGTAATTCAATAACCTCTACATTTTCAAAGTCGCCTATATCAGGAACTAATAGTTTTTCACTCATTTGATATTAAGATCTTATACACTATAAAATTATACTTAATTGCTATTTTTAACACATTCTGCCCAATTTTTTGACACTCTTCTTATGTATCCTTTAGAAAAATGATTAAAAAGTTATTAAATATGCTCTTGCAACCAAAAGAAAGCAATTACATTGATGCTAAAATTTGGATACAAAAAATTTTGCTTGAAGAGAAATTTAAAAAAATTAATTCTTAAATTCTCTCAACACATAAGGCTATGCCCATTCCACCACCTATGCATAGTGTAGCACAACCTTTGTTCTTTTTTTGTTTTATCATCTCATGAATAAGAGTAACTAATATTCTGGCGCCTGATGCTCCAATAGGATGACCCAATGCTATAGCTCCTCCATTAACATTAACTTTATGCTCATCGATATTTAATTCACGTATCACTGCTATGCTTTGAGCGGCAAAAGCCTCATTAATTTCGAAAAGATCTATCTCATTTAAATTCCATTTTGCTTTTTTTAGTGCTTCACGCACAGCCTCAATTGGTCCAAGACCCATCAGAGTTGGATCAACTCCGACTGAAGCCCATGATGTTATCTTTACTAAAGGTTGAATTGATTTTTTTTTAGCTTCTTCTAAGGTTGTTAGTAATAATGCAGCTGCACCATCATTAATTCCTGATGAATTTCCAGGTGTCACAGTTCCATTTTTTAAGAACACTGCTTTTAATTTCTCTAAATCCGATTTATTTAGCTCTTTTCTTGGATGCTCATCTTTTTCAAGATTAATACCAGGTTGATTTATTTTAATAAGTTCTTCCTTAAATTTATTTGTGTTAATTGCAATTTCTGTTTTTTTTTGAGAATTTAAAGCAAAACTATCCTGATCTGATCTTGAAATATCAAATTTCTTTGCAACATTTTCAGCAGTTACACCCATATGATAATTGTTAAATGCGTCTATCAATCCATCATTTATCATTGTATCTATCAAATGCTTCTCTGAAATTTTTTTATTATCACGATAAAAAATCGAATGTGGGGCTAATGACATGTTTTCTTGACCGCCCGAAATTACATTTTTTGCCTCACCTAATTTAATTGATTGATATCCTGAGATTACAGCTCTAAGTCCAGATCCACAAACTTGATTAACTATATGGGCTGGTTTAGAGATATTTATACCTGCATTTATTGCTGCTTGTCTTGCTGGATTTTGACCTCCGCCGGCTGTAAGCACTTGACCCATAATTACCTCATCAATATCATCTTTGCCCAATTTACTTTTTCTTAAAATTTCTTTAATAACAATCGACCCCAGCTTATCAGCACTTAACTCTTTAAGAGATCCTTTGTAAGCTCCAATCGGTGTTCTAACAGCTTCTATAATTACAACATCATTCAATGAATTATTCATAATAATTTAAATTTGTCTTAGCATTAAAATATACTAAAAAATGATATAGAATAATAAATAAAATTTAAAAATGCGCCTGTAGCTCAATTGGATAGAGCGCTTGGCTACGGACCAGGAGGTTCTGGGTTCAACTCCTAGCAGGCGCACCATAAAGATAATAAATATGTTAAATTGGTTGTTGAAAACATCTCTTCAAAAATCTGTGGTATATTTTTTTATCATTATCTTAATAACTCTATTAATTTTAACTTTTGTATTATAAAAATAAGATTATGTCTAAAGATTTCCAGCAAATTAGCATCCAACAAGGATTTATGAAACATAATGGTGGAATCTTGTTTAGAAATGTTTCCGAAACTGAATATGAATTTAAATCAAAAATTAACAAAAATCATTTAAACGCAGCAGGTATTACTCATGGTGGGTATTTATCAGCTTTAGTAGATGCAGGAGCAGGGACTGCGGCGCATAGATCTGCAGAAAATGCACCTTGCGTCACAATATCTTTAGATTTGAAATTTATTGGGCCATCAAAAACCGGAGATGAAATAGTAGGTAATGTCAAAATTCTTAAGAGGACAAAAACATTAGTTTTTTTATTTTGTGAACTAAAATGTGACGATAAAATTATTACCTCTGCTACTGGAGTTTGGAAAATTCTTAAGAAATCTTAAATAACTTTTTAATTATCGATAAGAATTAAGTATGCTAGAATAAAAGAAGTTATTAGTTATAATGAGAACTTTTTATACTCCGATTCGGTCATGTTTTAGTCTATCTTTGTTCTTTAACACCAGCTACATCTGGTAGATAAAAATTTTGACATACTAAAAATAGGAATGAACAAAAATAAAATCACAGCTGTGCTTGGCCCAACAAATACAGGTAAAACTCATTTAGCTATTGAAACTATGCTTTCCTTTGAGAATGGAATGATTGGGTTCCCTCTTAGATTATTAGCAAGAGAAGTATACGATAAAGTAATTCAAAAAACTTCCTTGGATAAGGTTGCTCTAATTACAGGTGAGGAGAAAATTATTCCTAATAATGCAAAATATTTTTTATGCACCGTTGAGTCAATGCCGATTGATAAACACTTAGATTTTGTTGGAGTTGATGAAATTCAAATGTGTGCAGATCATGAAAGAGGGCATATCTTTACTGACAGATTATTAAATTTAAGAGGTAGCAAGCTCACCATGTTTATGGGATCTAATACTATTAAAAATATCATTTCAAAATTGGATGATGATATTGAGTTTATAAATAGAAAAAGACTATCTAAACTTACATATGCTGGATATAAAAAGATTTCAAGAATAAATAGAAAAACTGCAATTATAGCTTTCTCTGCTGAAGAAGTTTATGCCATTGCGGAACTCATAAGAAGACAAAAAGGTGGGGCAGCAATTGTGATGGGCTCTTTAAGCCCAAAGACTAGAAATGCTCAGGTTGAGCTCTATCAATCAAATGATGTAGATTTTTTAGTTGCAACAGATGCTATTGGTATGGGAATAAATATGGATCTCGATCATATTTACTTTTCTAATTTAAAGAAATTTGATGGAAGAAAATTAAGAAGATTAAATTTATCAGAAATTGGGCAAATTGCTGGAAGAGCAGGTAGATATTTAAATGATGGTAATTTTGGTATAACTGGCGATTGTAAAGAAATTGGTGCTGAAGAAGTTGAATTACTTGAAAATCATAAATTTGAGGAAATTCAGTTTCTATTTTGGCGTAATTCAAGTCTAAATTTTAATAATCCTTCAGTGCTATTAAAATCTCTAGAAGAAAAAACTGATAAAGCATGGTTAAGAAAAATACGTGAATGTGAAGATGAAAAAGCTCTTAAATTTTTCTTAAGAGATAAAAATTTGGAGAATTTTGAATTTACTGAAAAAAAATTGAGACTTTTATGGGAGTGTTGTCAAATACCAGATTTTGTCAAAAAAACTTATGGTAATCACTATGAGGTAATTTCAAATGTATTTAAATATTTAAATAGTGAAAAAGGAAAAATAACTAATGAATATATGCGACTTCAGCTTATAAAACTTGATAAATTAGATGGAAATGTAGATTCTATATCAAATAGAATTGCAAATGTAAGAACTTGGTCTTATGTTTCAAATAAAAATAATTGGGTTGAAAATCAAAATTATTGGATAGAAAAAACAAAATTATTAGAGGATAAACTTTCAGACAGATTACATGAAGAACTAACAAAAACTTTTATCGATAAACGTGCAAGCGTTCTAGCAAGAGGTCTGAAACAAGATATGGAATTTGAGACAAAAATATTAGAAAATAATGATGTTATGATTGATAATCAGTTCATTGGAAAAATTAATGGTCTTAAATTAGAACTTGATTTAAAAAAGGGTGCACTAGAGACTGACATTAAATCTCTCAAAAAAGCTGCCCGTCAGACAGTAGGTCCTGAACTAGAGAAAAGAATCCAATCCATAATTGAGACTGGGTTAATTGAACTGAATAATGATTTTAGGATATATTGGCACAAATTTAAAATTGGAAGATTAATGCCAGGAAAAGACTATTTAAATCCAAAAATTGAATTAATAGTAGATGATATTTTAGAACAAGACCAAAGGCAGAAACTAACAAACTATTTACTGAAGTGGCTTGGGAATAAAATAGATACAACACTAAAAAGTCTCATTGATTTAAAATTTTTAAAAGAAAAAAATTCGTCTATAAAGGCACTTGCTTATCAACTCTATGAAAATAATGGTGTCCTAAAAAGAGATCAAGTTGCTGACTACATAAAAAACTTAGAACAAAATGAAAGAAAAATTTTAAGAGACCTGGGGGTTAGGTTTGGAAGATATCATATTTTTTTACATAAATTAATTAAACCTGAACCAGTTTCGCTAAGAACCTTATTGTGGAAAAATTATCATCAAAAATACTTTAATCTTGAACCACCAACATTCGGATTAAATTTTATAATTAATGATAAAATGAAAAACAAAAACTTTATGCTACTTTGTGGGTTTGAAAAGTTTGATAATATTTATGTTAGAATCGACATTCTAGAAAGGTTGTTTATGCAAATAATCAATTCCAACTCTGAAAAAGGCAAAGAAATTAAAATGATACCAGAAATGTTAAATTTATTAGGGTGTAATAAAGAAAATTTTAAAAAGCTTCTCATAAATATGAATTATAAGATAATTCATAGAGGGAATGATATTTTTTTTAGATACAAGCCTAAAAAGAATTTTAAAAAACAAAATAAAAAAGTTTTAAAAGAAACTCCGTTTGGAGTTTTAAAAGATTTAAATTTTAATTAGATAAATTATGTTTTTCAAAAATAATCAAAATCAAAACAATGATTTAACTAAAATAGCAGCGCTGCTAATTCATGCAGCAAAAATTGATGAAAATTTTACAATCGAAGAAGAAAAAATTATAGAAGAAACCATTTTAAATTTAGGAGCAAATCAAGAAAACGTAAAACAAATTATTATTGAAAGTAAAAAAATTGAAGAAAAAGCTAATCAAATTCTTGAATTTACAAAAGAAGTAAAAAATATGGAAGAAGCCAAAAAAATTAAAATTATAGAAACATTGTGGAAAATTATTTATTCAAATAAAGAGGCCGATATGTATGAAACAAATTTAATGAGACGACTTGGAGGCCTATTATATATTGACAATCAAACGATGGGAGATATCAAAGACAAAATCAAAAAAAAATTTGAATGACATATATAGTAAATCAAAATTGCATAAAATGTAAATTAATGGATTGTGTTGAGGTTTGTCCTGTTGATTGTTTTTATGAAGGAAAAAATATGCTTGTAATTAAACCGGATGAGTGTATAGATTGTGGCGTTTGTGAACCTGAGTGTCCTGTCGACGCAATCAAAGCTGACACAGAGCCTGAAAGTAAACAATGGATTGATCTTAATACAAAGTATTCTGAAATATGGCCTAACATAAACAAAAAAAAGGATCCACCTTCGGATCATGAAAAATATAAAAATGAGCAAAATAAGTTTGAAAAATATTTTAAAGAAAACCTTTAAGACAAAATCTAAGAAAAAAACAAAAAAAGTTAAGTCCAATAATAAAGGGAAAAAAATCAAAGTTAAAATTAAAACTAAACCAATAAAAATTAAAAATGTTTTAAAAAAAAAGAAAATACCAAAAATAAATACAAAAAAAAATGAGAAGATAGAAATTAAGTCAGAGTCACTTAGAATTTCAAAAAACAACGAACTCAAACCAGAAATCAAGAAAGTAAAAAAACAAGAAACCGAAAAAAGAGAGTACAAAATTAAAGATTACATTGTTTATCCAAAACATGGGGTAGGTCAAATTTCTGAATTTAAAAAAATAAATATTGGTGGAATAGATGTAGAAACATACATAATTAAATTTGAGAAAGACAAAGCAAGTGGAATGGTTCCAATAAATAAACAATCCCACTTGAGACCATTAGCAACTATCAATCAAGTTAATAAATGTATTTCTATTCTAAAGAGTAAACCAAAAATTAAAAGGTCAATGTGGAGTAGACGAGCCCAAGAATATGAGGCAAAAATTTCTTCTGGTAAAATTTATGAATTAGCTGAGGTTGTTAGAGATTTAAATAAAGGAGATGATTTGATGGTTGATCAATCTTACTCAGAAAGACAACTCTTTGAAAAAGCGTATGAAAGAATTTTATCAGAATTTCAAATAATTCTCAATCTATCTCTAGAAGATACTCAAAAAAAATTAGACAAAGCACTAAAAAGAAACTTAAGTCCACAAACCAAAACTAAAGATGAAAAAAATGATTCATCCAAAATATCTAACGAAGAACCTATCTCTGAAGAGGTTGAGCAACTAGAGGAATAAAAAAAACGCCTCTCACACGTAAATCGTTATGAGAAGCGTTTTTAATGAAAGAATACTAAGTTATTATCTTCTTCTTCTTTTCTTAGCTTTTTTCTTAGCTTTTTTCTTAGCTTTCTTTGCTTTTTTTCTTCTCTTAGGCATCTTTAGCTCCCTTTTTAGTTAAACGAATCAAAATGATTCGTCATTACGTTATTTTTATTTTTTTATGAACGTTATGTCAATTATTTAATTAAAGTTAAAAATTAAATTAAAAAATTAGAAATTAAAAAAATTTAAAAATTATTTTTATGTACAAAAAGTTAATGTTTATGCGCTTTATAACGATATATTTTAACAATCTTAATAAAGTTTTTCTAAATCTTGTTTATATATTTCTAAAATTTTTTTTCTTTTTAATTTTAAAGTTGGTGTCAACATTCCATTTTCAATTGTAAATTCCTCTTTAATCAACTTAAATTTTTTAACTTTTTCAATTAATGATAAGTTTTTATTTAAATTTTCTAAATAAAATTCAATTTCTTTTTTATTTTCATCACTTTCACTAACAATTAGTGCAACTAAATAAGTTTTTTTATCACCATATACAAAACTTTGTTTAATTTTATCATTAAGACATAATAAATTTTCAATTTTAGATGGTGAAATATTATCTCCACCTAGGTTGACAATAATTTCCTTTTTTCTATCAGTTATTTTTAAATTTCCCTCCTGTGTGATTTCACCTATATCACCTGTATGTAACCAACCATCTTTTAAAATCTTATTTGTTTCTTCTTTCATGTTCCAGTAACCAAGCATTACGTTTTCACCTTTGACCAGAATCTCACCATCTTCTGCGATTTTGACCTCATTTGTTTTAAAAGGCGGCCCGACAGTTTCTATCTTAATTTTTCCAGGAATATTACAACTTACAACCGGCGATGTTTCTGTTAGACCATAGCCTTGAAGTGTTTGTAAACCTATTGAATTCAAAAATTCTCCAGTTTTTTGATCTAAAGCCCCACCTCCTGAAACAAAAGCTTTTAAATTACCACCGAACTGATTTCTGACTTTTCGTCTTACCAATATTTCACATAAAGAATTAAAAATTTTTTCATTAAATTTGAGTTCTTTATTATTTAAAATTTTAATTCCAATAGAAATAGTTTTGTCTATCAGTTTTTTTTTTAGACCTTTTTGCTTCGAAAAGTTATGAGAAATTTTACTAAATAAATTTTGATAAAACCTCGGCACCGCTGTCATAATTGTTGGTTTTGCAATAGCCATATTAGGCAACAACTTTTCTAAACTTTCCGCGTAATAAACTTTTGCTCCAAGTAATATTTGAACATATTGCACTGTATGTTCATATGAGTGGGATAATGGTAACCAAGTCAAAAAAATAGGGCTATCTTTGTTTACTAATGACTCTAAAATTTCTTGCGCACCCTCACAATTTGACAAGATACCTCCATGACTAAGCATTACTCCTTTTGGATTCCCGGTCGTTCCAGAAGTATAAATAATACACGCGAGATCTTGCCTTTCTATTTTTTGGTTAAAATCAAATTTATTTTTAAAATTTTTTTTAAGGATGTTTTCTATACTTTCAATCTTATCACTGAAATTTTCAATCGATAAAAGTTTTATTTCATTTGGAATAAAATTTTTAATTTTTTCAAATTGGACATTATTTGAAACAATACATATCTTTGGTTTACAGTCAGTTAAAATGTACTCATAATCGTTTTCTGAATAAGTTGTGAATAAAGGAACGGTAACTCCACCAGCATTCATAATTGCTAGATCTGAAATCAGCCATTCAGGACGATTTTCAGATAATAAGACACACCTATCACCTTTAGATAAGTGATTTTTTAAATATTCAGATAAAATCTGAATATTTTGTGTAACTTCTTTCCAAGATAAAAATCCTTTTTTATTATCTTTTAACCATCTTAAAAATGGTTTGTCAGATCGAGACTGTATTTGAAGACTTTTTTTAAAAAAAAGCTCAACCAAACTATTTAATTTATTTAATTCCATAAAATGGTGGGCGAAGAGAGAATCGAACTCTCACTTCTTGCGAAACACGATTTTGAGTCGTGCGCGTCTACCAATTCCGCCATTCGCCCCTAATTATTTAATAATTTATTAAATAGTATAAGAACTGAAATTATATTAAAACCAAAAAATGTTTAAAAGTCTTTACAAAAAATGTTTAGATTTAGCAAGGCACAAAAGTTCTAAATATTACTTAGCAGTTGTTTCTTTTATTGAAAGTTCGTTTTTTCCTATTCCTCCAGATGTAATGGTTATTCCAATGGTGATATCAAAAAAAAATGATTTCATTAAAATCTTTCTTATAACAACAATTTTTTCAGTTATGGGTGGTATGCTTGGATATTTAATCGGGGCGTTTTTTTTTGAATTTGGTGCACACATTATGAATTTTTATGGTTATGAAGACAAATTGACAAATATTAAAGATAATTTAATTAATAGTGAGGGTTTTTATGCCTGGTTAGGAATACTTTTTTTAGCTGGTTTTACACCTCTTCCTTATAAAGTTTTTACTATTGCTAGCGGTCTGATAGGGTTTAATTTTTTAATTTTCATTTTTATAAGTTTAATTTCAAGAGGATTAAGATTTTTCATAGTGTCATATCTTTCTTATAAGTTTGGAGATTTATTTAATGAATTTATGAATAACCATGGGTCAAAATGGTTTACAATAATTGGAATTTTGATTGTTATAATTGGATTAATAATTTATCTAATTTTTAAATCTCATGTTTAATCTAAAGATTGAAATTTACTTAAAAATAATTTTTCTGTTTAGTTTTGCTGCACTAGTCGGTGCATATTTTATTGAGTATGTTCTTGGCTATCAGCCTTGTAACCTATGTTTAATTGAGAGAATTCCCTACGGCATAAGTATTCTTTTAACATCTGTTATATTAATATTAAAAAAAAAAGAAAAATTCTTTATCATATTATTAATACTTACTTTTGTTTTTTCTTTCACAATTTCTTTATATCATTTAGGTATTGAACAGGGTATTTTTGAAGAATCAACTGTTTGTACTGCTAAAGACTTTTCCGAGAATATAAAGAAGGAGGATTTACTAAACCAATTAAGTAAAAGAATAATCAGCTGTAAAGATGTGACATTTAGAATTTTTGGATTATCACTAACTACTATTAATATTGTAATTGGTTTGTTTTTTATTATAACACTTACAAAAATTTATACTAAATATGAAAAAAAAAAATAGTAAAGTTGAAGAATTTATTAGAGTTGATCATGCTGGAGAGAGGGGTGCAGTAAAAATTTATGAAGGTCAACTGTTAGCCTTGAGTACAATTGTAAAAGATGAAAATCTTAAAAAAACAATTGAAGATATGAAGGTACATGAGGTTGAGCATTGTCAATTTTTTGAAAACGAAATTAAAAAAAGAGATATTGAGCCAACAAAATTTTTACCACTATGGGATCTGCTTGGATTAGGCTTAGGTTTTGGCTCAACAATTCTTGGAAAAAAAGCAGCTATGCTATGTACTGCTTCTGTTGAAGAAGTTATTGACGAACATTATCAAGATCAAATAAATCAACTTGGTCCAGAGGAAAAAAATTTGAAAAAAAAAATTATTAAATTTAGGGAAGATGAACTGCATCATAAAGATATAGCATATGAAAAAGGTGCGACAAAAAAAGGATTTTATTCAATTATGGATAAAATAATAAAAACTGGATCAAAGATTGCAATCCGTATTTCAGAAAAGGTTTAAATTTTAAGACTCCAACTCAACATCCCAGTATAAATAATCCATCCAGCTTTTATGTAAATAATTTGGAGGAAAATTTTTTCCATTACGATGTAAATCCTCTGTCGTAGGTCGATAAGGATAACTAGATAATTTCATTCCAGATTTTTTTAGTAACTTTCCCCCTTTTTTTACGTTACAAGCTGAACAAGCAGTAACAACGTTATCCCAATTTGTTTCTCCCCCTTTAGATCTAGGTAATAAATGATCAAAAGTAAGTTCTTCACCACTTCCACAATATTGACATGAAAACTTATCTCTAAGGAAAACATTAAATCTTGTAAAACTTGGTTGTGATTGTGGCACTATATAATCTTTCAATGCAATAACGCTTGGCAATTGCATATTAAATGATGGACTTCTGACTACTCTGTCATAAGTGCTTACTATAATTACTCTATCTAAAAATACAGATTTAACAGTGTCCTGCCAAGACCATAAAGATAAAGGATAGTAGCTTAAAGGCCTATAATCAGCATTTAATACTAGTGCTGGACATTTTTCCAAAGAAACATCTCTTTCAATAAAATTATTCATTAAGAAAACATAACTTAATAAAAAAATATTTCAATCTTTAGGCAAGATTAAATTTTTTAAGTATATAATTTAATGCTATACTTGACGCCTGAATAGGAATATGATGGTCGCAGCCTTTGATTAAATGAGTTTCAATTTCAATGTTATTTCTTATAAAAAAATCTTTTGCTTCAAGCAAAAAGTTGGCTGGAACTACTTGATCTAAATCTCCATGGATCAATAATGTATTTGTAGGGGCCTTTTTCCTATTTTTTAAATTTTCTTGATCTATAATTTTTCCTGAAAAACCAATAATGCTATTATATTCTTTGTCAGATGTTAAGCCTAGATTAATAGCCATCATACAACCCTGGCTAAATCCTGATAAACAAATTTTATTATTTTCTAAATTAAATTCCTCTTTTATTTCGATTATAAACTTATTTAATATTTCCTCAGCTTTTATTGACTCATCTAAAATATAATTTAAATCATTTTTTGTTAAATCAAACCACTGGAAGCCTGATGGGTTAATTGAACATGTCTCATGACCGTCTGGACAAATAAATATAGTATTAGGTAAATGTCTTTTCCAATTTAATGAAAGCATACTTATATCTTTTCCATCTCCTCCATAGCCATGTAGCAGGATTACAGCATTTTTGATTTCCAAATTATTTTCTGGTCTAATAATTGTTGAATTTAGGCAAAATTTCATATCATATAATTTATGTTTTTTTATTTTAAAAACAGATTACAATCTTTTAATATATGATTTCTGGAGTATTAGTAAAAGTAATATCATTAGCTTTATTAATGGCAGTTGGAATAGTCCTTATCCTTGGAATTGGTACTTTATTCAAGGGAGGCAAAAGAAGCAAAAAATATTCTAACAAACTAATGCAGTTAAGAGTATTGTTGCAATTTATTGCTGTTATAGCATTGGTGACTTTTGCGTACTTTTTTAAAAATTAATTAAAATTACTTAACCATCTTATAAATTCTTCATTTTCAAAATTTATTGATCCAACAATTCTCGCAAACTCAAGTCCATCTTTATTTAATAAAATTGTGGTAGGTATACCCCTCAAACCAAATTTTTTTGCCAGAGTTATTGGTGTGTCAAAATATGTATCTAAATTTTTAATTTTAAGTTCATTAAAAAAATTTATAGCTTTTTCTTCACTCTCTTGACCTACATTTATAGGAAAAATTTTTAAATTATCTAAACTAGCTTTTTTATCTAATAAATCTAGAGAAGGCATTTCTTCTTTACAAGGGGCACACCAAGTTGCCCAAAAATTTAATAAGATTAATTTTCCTTTAAAATCCTTTAAATTTATCTGTTCTTTTTTAGAGTCGAAGAATGTTAAATCCTCATATTTCTTTAATTCTTTGTTGATAACAAGATTTTTTATATTAGTTATCTCATTTGCAACTGAATTAGAAATTAAAAAAATAAATATTATTAAAATTCTCATGCTAAAAAGGTATAATTAATTACCATGACAAAAAATAAAAACAACCAGGCAATATGGGGCGATAGAATAAAGTCAAATACCTCTTCAATTTTTCAAAAAGCTGGTAGTTCCATAAATATAGATAAAAGACTTTACAGAGAGGATATAGCTGCATCTATAGTACACGTGGAAATGTTATTTAGGCAAAAGATAATTTCTTTTAAAATTAAGAATAAAATTATTTATGGCCTTCATAAGATTGAAAAGGAAATTGCCAAAAAAAAATTTCAATTTAACGAAAGATACGAAGATATTCATTTAAATATTGAAAAAAGACTTTTTCAAATTATTGGGGATGATGCAGGTTATCTACATATAGCAAGATCAAGAAATGATCAGGTAATTACAGATTTTAAAATTTGGATCAGATCTGCCTCAAAAAAAATTATGACCAAATTAGATGGCATAATTAAAAGTTCATTAAAATTAGCTGAAAAAAATATAGATACCATCATGCCTGGTTTCACGCATCTCAAAAATGCTCAGGCAATTTCATTTGCACATTACATAATGGCTTATATTGAAATGTTTGAGAGAGATAAAAAAAGATTTTCTAATAATTTAGAAAGTTTGAATGAAAATCCATTAGGTGTTGCTGCGCTTACAGGAACATCTTTTAACATTGATAGAAACTACACTTCAAAAAAATTGGGCTTTAAAAGGCCAACAAAAAACTCAATTGATACAGTCTCTGACAGAGATTTTGTTTTAGATTTTTTATTTAGTGTATCTATCTGTTCTATGCATATTTCTAGAATTGCCGAGGAGCTAATTATATGGAACTCTGACGGCTTCAAGCTAATAAATTTATCTGATAAAGTAGTTACAGGCTCATCAATAATGCCTCAAAAGAAAAATCCAGATCTCTTGGAATTCATAAGGGGAAAATCAGGGCTTTCTTATGGAAATCTATTTGCTATGCTTACAATTTTGAAAGGTCTTCCATTGTCCTATTTTAAAGATCTTCAGGATGATAAAGAAATAATTTTTAAATCTTATGATACATTATCAGATTGTTTAAAAATATTTGATGAAATTCTCAAAAATTTAAGCCCCAACAAGAAGAGAATGTTGGAACTGGCAAGCTATGGTTACATTACAGCTACGGATTTAGCTGATTATCTTGTTACAAACCATTCAATGCCTTTTAGAAAAGCATATCAGAAAACTGCAAAAATAGTTAATTTTGCAGAAAAGAAAAAGAAAAGTCTTAATGAACTAACTCTAGAAGAATTAAAAATGATTGAGCCAAAACTAACAAAAGATGTTTTAAATGTGTTTGATTTGAAAAACTCTGTTAAAACAAAAAAATCATATGGTGGAACATCTTTTGTAAATATAAAAAAAATGATAATGAACTATAAAAAAAAAATGAAATGATTAAAAAAATATTTTTAGCTTTAATATTTATAACTTTTATAGTCTCTTGTGGAAAAAAAGGTGACCCAAAATATAAAGAGTCTGTGGATAGAAAAATAATTCATTATACCCATATAAAAATATCTGGATGAAATATATCAAAAAAAAACTCACTATTGAAAATGTGAAAGTCGATTATATTGCAAAGAAATATGGAACACCCGCTTATTGTTATTCTTATTCAAAATTAAAAAGAAATATAGTAAATTTTAAAAATAATTTTAGATCCTTTTCTCCATTAATTTGTTTTGCCGTTAAATCTAACACTAATGTTAATTTAATAAGAGAAATTAAAAAACTTGGTTTAGGAGCTGATGTAGTATCTATGGGAGAATTAATGGTAGCTGTTAAAGCTGGTATTAATCCAAAAAAAATTGTCTTTTCAGGTGTAGGTAAAACTGCTGAAGAAATAAACTATGCTATTAATAAAAAAATATTTTTAATAAACGCTGAGTCAGAAAGTGAAATAAATCAAATCGAAAAAATTGCAAAATTAAAAAGAAAGAAAATAAAAGTAGGTATAAGGTTAAATCCTAATACAGATGCGAAAACCTTAAATCAAATCTCTACTGGAAAAAAAGAGAATAAATTTGGAATTAATAGTAAAACTTTTGTTAAACTTGTGAATAAATACAAGAAATCAAAAAATATTGAATTAAAGTGTTTAAGTGTTCACATTGGAAGTCAAATTCTTGACCATAAGCCTTACGAAAAAATGCTTAAATCAATTTTAAAAATACTCAAAAAAGTTGAATACAAATTTGAATTTATTGATCTTGGGGGTGGTATGGGGATTTCCTATAATGATAGACAAAAAAAACTAGATTATGGAAAATACCATTTAGCGATTAAAAAATTTTTGAGTAATTATAAATCCAAAATTATATTTGAACCTGGCAGATCAATTATTGGAAATACTGGTACTTTAGTAAGTAAAATTATTTATATTAAAAAAAGTGGTAAAAAAAAATTTATTATTTTAGATGCTGCAATGAATGATTTAATGAGACCAGCTTTATATGGAGCTATTCATAATATAATACCATCAATAAAAAAAGCAAAAATTTCTAAACAAAATCATGAATTCGTCGGACCAATTTGTGAAAGTACAGACAGTTTTTTAACTTTAAAAAAATTTCAAGAATTAAGAGAAAATGAGTTGATTGTAATATGCGATGTAGGCGCATATGGCACTTCTTTAGGCTCTAATTATAATTTAAGACCAAAACCTATCGAATTACTGATAAATGGGTCCAAAGTTAAGATTATTAAAAAGAGACAAAAGCATAAAGATTTTATTTAGCTTTTGAAAAAATGATTAGAAATTTCTTATTTTCAATTTTCTTTTTTAGTGGAATAATAATTTTATCATTAATTTTTTTACCATCCCTTTTTTTTCCTCAAAAAGTAGTTTTATTTGGTGGTAAATTAATGGGTTACTGGACAGGTTTTTGTTTAAGATTTTTTTTAAATGTAAAAATTAAGATAAAAGGAAAAGAAAATATTATTAAAAATGAAAAATTTTTTATAGCAGCTTCACACCAGTCAATGTTTGAGACTTTTTACTTACAAACTATATTTGATTCTCCAGTTTTTATTCTCAAAAAAGAGCTAACCTTGATTCCAGTTTTTGGATGGTATCTAAAAAAAATTGGATCTATTTCAATTAAAAGAAATAAAATTACCAAAGATAACTCAGATTTTTTTGAGAATATTTTTCAAAAATTGAAGAATACTAAAAGGCCCTTAATAATTTTTCCACAAGGGACAAGAGTTTTACCTGATGAGCGTCCACCCTTTAAAAAAGGTGTATCTAGAATTTACGAAGAATTAAAAATTATCTGCCAACCAGTTGCTATTAATTCAGGATATGTTTGGCCTAAAAGAGGACAAAAAAAACAAAAAAAAAATATTACAATTTCAATTTTAAAACCAATTCACCCCGGAATATCTAAAAATGATTTTCTAAAAAATCTAGAAAATAGTATTTATGCCGAACTCGATTCATTAGATTAGCCTTTCATAGGCATAACGACAAATATGCTATTAAAATCACTTGGATCTTTGATTAGAGCAGGAGACCCACTATCATTAAAGTATATTTCAATTTTTTCTCCATCTAATTGGGAAGCAATATCGATCAAGTATCTTGAATTAAAACTGATTTCTAAATCATAATCAAATTTTACTAACAATGTCTCTTTACCATCTCCGCTGCTTGTACTATTTACTGACAAATTCAAAGAATCCTTTTTTAAATCAAACTTTACACCATCTTTCTTATCCAGTGAAACTGAGGCTACTCTATCAACTGAATTCAAAAAAAGTTTCAGGTCTATTATTAATTTTTTTTCATTATTTTTTGGTATGACCTGCACATAATTTGGAAATTTTCCATCAATCAATTTAGATATCAAGATACTGTTATCTAATTCAAATTTTATTTTTGATTTAACATTAGAAACTTTAACATCACCGTCATAATTATCCAATAAAGAACATAACTGAAAAATAGTTTTCTTTGGTAGTATTATTGGTTCAAAAACTATTTCCTTATCTAATCTAATTTTCGATATTGACATTCTATGGCTATCCGTTGCAACAGCCGTTAGATAATTTTTATCTTCAAATTCTGTTTTATGAATATAAATACCACTTAAATAATGTCTTGTCTCATCGTTTGAAATAGAAAATTTACATTTATTTAAAAGTTTAAGAAGTTGTTTGGATTTAATCAGAAACTCATCTTGATTGAAGTCTTCTTCGGTAAAAGGAAATTCTGAAGCACTGATACAATTTAGATTAAAAATAGATTTTTCTGACTCTAAATGCAATTTGTTCTTTTCGTTAAGTGTAAGATTAATTTTTTTTCCTGATGAAAATTTTCGTATAATGTCATACATTATTGAGGAGTTAGCTGTAGTTTTACCCTCTTCAAATACTTCTATATTGCTTAATTTATGAATAAAAATTAAATCTAAATCTGTTGCAGTTATAGTCAGTTTTGTGTCTTTAGCATCTAATAATATATTTGATAGAATTGGAAGAGTGCTTCTTTTTTCAATAACTCCCTGGCAATAATTTAAAGCTTGCTGAAGTTCTTGTTGATTAACATTAAATTTCATCTTCTGAATTATTATATAATATTTGATTTTTTAATTTGTTTATATTATCAACCATTACTCGATCTGTTTCCTTCAATTTTTCAATAGTCTTGACTGAGTGTATAATTGTTGTGTGGTCTCTATTAGAAAACTCCCTTCCTATCTCTGGAAGCGATTTAGAAGTTAAAATTTTTGTTAAATAAATTCCGATTTGTCTAGGCCTAACCAAATATCTTGATCTTCTAGATGACAACATTTCATTTTTGCTAATTTTAAAAAATTTACAAACTAAGGTTTGTATCAGATCTATCGTGACTTTATTTTCATTAAGACTCAATAGATCTTTTAAAACAACTTTAATTTCTGAAATATTTGGAGCTTTCTTATATATCCTTGAAAAAGATATAATCCTATTTATTGCGCCAACAATTTCTCTAATACTACCAGTAATTTCTTTTCCAATAAAATCCTCAATTTCTTTAGAGATCTTTATCTCATCAAGATATGAGTTATTAAACTCCTCGATTTTTTTTGAAATGATTTTTTTTCTAAGCTCATAATCTGGTTTTTGAATATCGACAACAAGGCCTCCAGAAAATCTTGATTTAATTCTTTCTTGAATCCTTGATAATCTATTAGGAGGTCTATCTGCAGATACTATAATCTTAGACCCTTTTTCTTTCAAAGCATTAAAAGTATGAAAAAACTCCTCTTGCATTGCCTCTTTGCCATTCATAAACTGAATATCATCAATAAGCAGCACATTAGTATTCCTGAAATATTCTTTAAATTTTACCATATCATTAGATTTTATTGATTTAACAAATTGATACATAAATCTTTCTGCAGAAATGAACGTAACCATGTTGTTCTTTTTTAATTCAAAGCCTATAGAGTTTAATAGGTGTGTTTTGCCCATACCTACACCACCGTAAATATAAAGTGGATTGTAATTTTGGACATTTTCGGAAACTTTAAGAGAAGCCTCAAAAGCAAGCTTGTTACTAGATCCTGTTATAAAGTTTTTAAATGTTTTATTTGGGTCAATGCGATTATATTGTAGGAACGAGTCGGTTAAAAATGAGATATTTTCTATCTTTTTTGATTGATTTTCCTCTTTTTTAATATTTTTTAAATCTTGAGGAACAATTTTAAACTCTATTCTAATAATTTCTCTTTTATAGTTTTTTAAAGATTGCAAAATTTGGTCTAAATACCTTGAAGTTATCCAATCTCTTATGAATCTCGTTGGAACAGATAATAACACATAATTATGAAATTCCTCTACGAAAGTAATCTTTTTTAGCCAGCTTTCATAGATATCTGTGCCTAATTTATTTTTCATCTCAGCTTGGATCGTTTCCCAATTCAATTTTTCAGACTTTAAATTAGCCAATTTTTTATTTGTAAAAGTGTTGTTCATTTTTTGAGGAAAGATTAGTTACAACTATTCACAAGTTTAATGCAACAAATAATTTTAAAAAAAAATAAAAAAATAAAATCTATGATTGTTTTTTATTATTTTTTAAAAATTTTCTTTGACAAAAAAATTTTTTATGTCTTAAAATTTATAAAATTTATTTCTAAGATAATAATAGAGAAAAATTTACTAAATCAAAATATTGTTGATTTATAGAATTTAATCATATATAAAGCGTATGCCTTTAGTTGAATCAACTAGAAATATGCAAATTAAATTGAATTAATCTTTTTGGAAATTCGCGAAACGTTTCTTGATGCGTTTTGTTTCTTAATTATACCAGTTTTAGCAATTTTCATTAATTCAGAATTCAACTTAGGTAAGAATTTAATCGCCTCTGACTTTTTTTTATCTTTAATTAGAAGATTCATTTTTTTTAGTGCATTCTTATATCTGCTTTTTCTAGCTTTATTGACTGCAGTTTGTTTTGTTATCCTTCTAATTCTTTTAATTGCTGATTTTGTATTGGCCATATGCGCAGGGGTATATCTGGTGAATTAATTTTGGTCAATTAAATAATGATTATTTTTGACAGATATTACAAAAAAAAGAGGATCTATTAGAAATTATTTTTTTTTGAATTACTCCTTTGCAACTAAACCGCTTACAATTTAATCCCTTTCTATCATAAACATTAAAATTTTTTTGAAAATTACCTGATTTACCAACTATATTTTTAAAATCTCTTATGGTTGATCCACCCTTTTTGATTGCATTACGCAAAACCTTTCTGGAGTTCAATATAATTTTTTTACAATCTTTTTTGTTTAACAAAGTTACATTCTTCTCAGGTTTAATATTACTCAAAAACAAAATTTCACTAGCATAAATATTCCCAATCCCTGATACAAAATGTTGATCTAATAAAAAATTTTTTATATTTTTTTTCTTTCTTTTAAAGTAAGAAAAAACATAATTTACGTTGAATTTTTTATGAAAAGGTTCAGGACCTAATTTTGAGAATTTTTTTTTTAAAATTTTTATATCATTTATTATTTCAAAAAAACCGAATCTTCTAGGATCATTGTAAATAATTTTAAAATTTTCAAAAAAGATTTCTACATGATTATGTTTTTTTGGTAGCAGTGGTGAACTATAAAAACTGGTATTAGTATATAAATTTTTTTTATATTTGTTAATTATATGAATTGTTCCTGACATACCTAGATGTAAAAGACAATATTTTTGATTTGATAGACAAATAATAAGGTATTTTGAAAATCTTTTAACCTCAATTATTTTTTTTCCTTCAAGGTATTTAATAAAATTTGATGGAATTTTTAATCTTAAATTTCTATTTCTAACTAATACTTTTTTAACCTTTTTTTGCTTTATTTTTTTATCCAATGATTGACGTACAATTTCTACTTCTGGTAATTCTGGCATTTAATACTATATTGAATATATAATTTTGAATTATGCAACAATATCTACAAAATAAAAAAGGGCTAGTCCAAAACGTTTTTGATCAAGTTTATGATCGTTACGATTTAATGAATGATTTTATGTCGTTAGGTGTTCATAGATTGTGGAAAAAAAAACTGATTAATATGATGAATCCATCATTAAATCAAAATCTGATTGACGTTGCGTGTGGCACAGGAGATATTGCCAAGCTCTTTCTTAAATATGTGAATGAATCCTCACAAGTGACATGTGTTGATCCAAACAGAGGAATGATCAGTAAAGGGAAAAAAAAATTATCAAAATCTAAAAATATAAATTGGATTATTTCCCAAGCAGAAAATATCCCGTTGTCTGACAATCTATTCGACTTTTATACTATCAGCTTTGGTTTAAGAAACACTGCTAAAATAAATGATGCACTATCTGAGGCTTATAGAGTTTTAAAACCTGGGGGACGTTTTTTATGTTTGGAATTTTCAAAAATTCAAAATACTTACTTTGAAAAAATTTACCAAAATTACTCTAAGCTTATACCTGTTCTTGGAAACTTGATTGTTGGTAAAAAACAGCCCTATGAATATTTATTAAAAAGTATTGAAAATTTTTTAAATCAGGAGGAGTTGATTGATATGATGATCAAAAATAATTTTCAAAAATGTACTTATAGGAATTTATCTGGAGGCATAGTTTCTATTCATAGTGGTTGGAAAATCTAATGATAAAAAAATTAATTGTTCTTTTTAAACTTGGGAGGAAAATAGCTAATTCTGATATTTTAAATATCGTATCAAAATTTAAAGAACCACCTTTAGCCATTAAGATTTTGTTTAAAATATTGTCTTTTTCTTTTTCACCTAAAAAACAAATAGATTTAAATAAAGACGAGGGAGAGAGGTTATCTGACTCATTGGAGTCAATGGGTACAACATTTATAAAACTTGGTCAGTTTTTGGCCACAAGACCAGACATTATTGGTGAAGAACTTTCAAAGAAACTTGAAAATCTTCAAGATAGACTTCCTCCTTTTTCTTTACTACAAGCAAAAGAGATTATTAAAAATGACCTAGGAAATGAATGTTACGATTCTATTATCAATTTGAGTGAACCTGTTGCAGCTGCATCTATTGCTCAAGTACATAAAGCACAAATAAATGATAATGGGGTTCTAAAAGATGTTGCTGTTAAGATTCTACGACCAAATATTAAAAAAATATTTAATGAAGAAATAGATGCAATGATTCTTTTTGCTTTTCTTGTTGAGTCATTTATTAAAAAAACAAAAAGATTAAAATTAGTTGAGGTAGTTTTTTTGTTAAAGGAAATTACAAATTTAGAAATGGATTTAAGATTTGAAGCAGCTGCAGCAAATGAATATGCCGAAAATACAAAAAATGATGTTGGATTTAGAGTTCCTAAAATATATTGGAATTATACGAGTGAAAACGTTATGACCTTAGATTGGGTTGATGGAATATCTATTAGAGAGACGCAAGAACTTATAAATAAAGAGTTTAATACAGAAAAAATAGCAGAGGACATTATTCAAAACTTTTTAAGACATGCTGTAAGAGATGGTTTTTTTCATGCTGACATGCACCAAGGTAACGTCTTCATAGACAACGATGGCCAGATTGTTCCTATTGATTTCGGAATAATGGGACGACTAGACAAAATGAGTAAAAGATTTTTAGCTGAAATATTATTTGGTTTTATTCAAAGAGACTATCGTAAAGTTGCAGAAGTACATTTAATTGCTGGTCTGGTTCCAAAGGATGTGCCAATAGACGATCTTGCACAAGCGCTAAGATCTATTGGAGAACCAATTTTTGGTCAAGCAGTAAAAGATATCTCCGGAGGTAAATTGTTAAAACAACTCTTTGATGTCACTGAAAAATTTAATATGCAAACTCAGCCACAACTTTTAATGCTTCAAAAAACTATGGTCGTAGTAGAGGGTGTTGCGAGAAAATTAAACCCCAACACAAATATTTGGACTACTTCAAAACCTGTTCTTGAAAGTTGGCTGAGAGAAACAAAAGATCCAATGACAAAATTAAATGAAACGATACAAAATACATCAGAAGTAATTAAAAGATTACCAGAATTTCCCGAAATTATGGATAAAGCTAATCAGGCTCTTACTTATCTGGCAAGCGGACAAATTCCTCAAAACTCGAACTCATATAATGCTCTGAATACTCAAAAATCAGAAATGATTGCTTTTAGAAACCAATCTATTATTAGTATATTAGTTCTTGTAATTTTGGGCCTTTTAATATTTTAATTTAAACGATGAAAGATTTATTAAATAAAAAAATTCTTTTTATAATATGTGGTGGTATTTCAGCTTACAAAAGTCTTGAAACAATAAGGATATTTAAAAAGCATAACGCTCAAATTAAAACAATTCTTACTAAAAATGCTAAGGAGTTTGTAACGCCATTGTCTGTAACATCCTTATCTAGAGGTAAAGTCTATGATGATTTGTTTAGTTTAGAAAATGAGGCAGAAATGGATCATATTTCTCTTTCTAGGTGGGCCGATGTAATAATCATCGCTCCAGCAACCGCTAACACTATCTCTAAACTTAGCCAAGGTAGCTCAGATGATTTAGCCTCTACAGTTACATTAGCGTCTAATAAACAAGTTTTTTTAGCTCCAGCAATGAATGTAAGAATGTGGGAACATAAATCTACACAAACTAATTTAAAAAAATTGAGAAGCTATGGCTATAAAATTATAGGCCCTGAAATAGGCGATATGGCCTGTGGTGAATATGGTGAAGGAAAGATGTCTGAACCTTTAGTTATATTCAAAGAAATTCAGAATTTTTTATATGGCAAAATTAAAAATAATAAATTCAAGGCATTAGTGACCTCAGGTCCAACGAATGAGTATATAGATCCTGTAAGATTTATTACAAATAAATCAAGCGGTCGACAAGGTTATGAAATTGCTAAATCTCTTCATAAAAGAGGCTTTGATACAACGCTAATATCTGGACCAACAAATTTAAAAATTGATGAAAATATTAAATTAATCAAGGTTGAAACAGCAGAAGAAATGTTCAAAGCAACTCAAAAAAGTCTACCAACAGATATAGCTATATTTGCTGCAGCTGTTGCTGATTTTAAACTAAAAGATGAACAGAAGGAAAAAATTAAAAAAATTGAAAATTTAACATTAAATTTAGAAAAAAATATCGACATTTTGAATTATGTATCCAATCACAATTCTATGAGGCCAAAAATAGTTGTGGGTTTTGCTGCTGAGACGTCAAATTTAGAAAAAAATGCAGCTGAAAAATTAAAAAATAAAAATTGTGATTGGATAATTGCAAATGATGTTTCAAAAGGTGAAAGTGGATTTAACGCTGAGCAAAATGAAGTTACGATTTTCTACAAAAACAAAAAAATGAAAACAGAAAAACTTTCACTAAGAAAAAAATCTGAGATATCTGAAGAAATTGTAGATAGAATAGTTGCACAGATAAATTAATGGTTAAAGTTTTAATCAAAAAACTTGATCCAGCTGTCAAATTACCTGAATATAAAACCAATGGAGCATCAGGTGTTGACTTAACAGCATTTATTAAAGAAACCATTGATCTAAAACCTAAAAAATCTGTTTTAGTTCCCACAGGATTATCTGTGGCATTCTCTGAAGATTTTGAAATTCAAATAAGACCAAGATCAGGCTTAGCAGCCAAAAATAATATAAGTGTTTTAAATACACCTGGAACAATTGACAGCGATTACAGGGGAGAAATAAAAGTCATTATTTATAATCATGGTAATGAAAATTTCTTAATAAATAATGGCGATAGAATTGCTCAAATGATATTAACACCTGTATTGAAGATGGAATTGGAAGAAGTAAATAATTTGCCTGAATCTATAAGAGGAAAAGGTGGGTTTGGCTCAACGGGTAAATGAGTATCAAATTAAATAAATATCAAATAGAAAGATTTTCAAGACAGATTGTCTTAAAAGACATTGGAGTCCTAGGCCAAAAAAAAATAATTAAAGCTAAAGTGTTGATTGTTGGTATGGGTGGTTTAGGGTGCCCTGCAGCTGAATATTTAACAAGAGCAGGGGTAGGGTCATTAGGTATTATTGATCCTGATGATGTAGATTTATCAAATATTCATCGACAAAGTCTTTTTAATTCTGGAGATTTGAAAAAATCAAAAGTTTCAGCAGCAAAAAAAAAACTAAAAAAAATTAACCCAAAAACAGTCATTAATTGTTATAAGATTAAGTTAAATAAGAAAAATTGCTTAAATATTATTAAAAAATATGATTTTATCATAGATGGCTCTGATAATTTTGAAACTAAATTTTTAATTAATGATTTTTGTAAAAACTTTAAAAAGTTTTTAGTTACAGGTGCAATTAGCAAGTTTGATGGACATATTTTTACATTTAATTTCAAAAAAATGGGAACACCATGTATAAGAAATTTTTTTCAAGAAGAGGAGGTTTTTGATAATACATTAAACTGCGAATACGAGGGAGTTTTAGGGACTGTTGCTGGTATTGTTGGTATTCTTCAAGCAAACGAAATTTTAAAGAAAATTTTAAATATTGGAAAAGATCTAAACGGTTATATTTTAATTTTAGACTTATTGAATTTAAATTTTAGAAAGGTCAAATTAAATAAGTTTAAAAATGCTTAAAAAGATATTTATAGTAATTACCTCATTTATTTTTTTTTCAACCGCATTATCAGAAGAAATCTTTCTTTCATTAAAAAAAAGTAAGGTAAATGTAAGATATGGCCCAAGCTTTGAGTTTCCTGTTAAATTTGTTTACAAGAAAATAGATTTACCTATAAAACAAATAGATAAAAAAGATAATTGGAGAAGAATTATTGATTTAAAAAATAATAGTGGATGGATTCATGCCTCGCAATTAAAACTTATTAATTCCACCATTCCTTTAAACGATAAAATCTTATTTGACAAACCAACAATTTTTTCAAAGCCTGTTGCAAAAATTAAAAAAGGAAGAGTTTTAATAGTTCAAAATTGTCAAAATAATTGGTGCGAAGTTCAAACTGATAATTTTAAGGGATGGATAGAAAATAGTAACTTATGGGGAGAAGTAAAATAACCTCTAACAAAATAAAATTTAATTACTTTTGTTGAACACAAATATCCTTAATTACTGGGGTATTCGCACAATCTCCACATTTAGTTTTTTGAACTATACATCCATCATCAAGAATTTCTACATCAACAACTTTATCACACTTAGAACAAGTCGATGAAATAGTTAATCCACATTTTTTACAATTGAAATTTTCTGTTTGCATAATATTAAATTAACTCTGGTAAAAAATGAATACAATAAAAAAATTTGAGAATAATTATCATTAGCAAATTTTTTTTGAGAATGATAACTAGTATCAAAATTAATCTAATTAAATAAAAAATTTTATTTGGTTTTTGATTTACTCGCCCACCATTTATCTAAAATAAAATACCAAACAGAATTTGCAATTGGCTCTACTATTGCGTCTGTGAGTGCAATCATAAACGAAACATTAGCTACTAACATTAGAACAGTTATAGCGATTGCAAAATGTCCAATTGTATAAATAATGGTTCTTAAAATTGAACCTTTATTGTTCGAGTAAATTTGTCCAGCAGCTTTAAATATACCGCTTGTTATTTCCATTATTTTTTAAACGGGCTTTCAAGTACGCAAGCAACTAAATGGACTCTAGCCTGTTCTCCACCATTAAAAAAATTATGATATTTAGTGTTGTTTGTTATCCATACCTTTCCATCAGCTGGGAGGTGTTTTGCTACATTTTCAATAACCATAGAGCAACCCTTATTAGTTATTATAGGAACATGTAGTCTGCATTCAGGATCTTTATGCCAGCTTAATGTTGATCTTGGTTGTTTTAACAAAAGTCTTACTCTACCCAATTTAAACCTCTTACTTAATGTCTCGTAAACTTCCTTAAAATATGTATTTTCAAATTCTGGAACTAATTGAGTATATTTAGACTCATCTATGTCGACGTCTCTAGAAACCTCTTTTCCTGTTTCGTCTGCAATTGTCCAATATTTTCCTCTTATATTATTTCCTTCGATAGAACTTTTATCATTCGGAATTTGATTTAATGATATGGCACCAAAATGTGTGACCCCGGGAGAATTGAATTTTTTAGTTTTTAAAATC
Source organism: uncultured Pelagibacteraceae bacterium (assembly GCA_902557215.1). GTDB lineage: Bacteria > Pseudomonadota > Alphaproteobacteria > Pelagibacterales > Pelagibacteraceae > Pelagibacter. The sequence goes on from CACDZM010000002.1 coordinate 37,758, forward strand.
TTATCTAAATCATCTCTTAGTTTTGAAATATCAAAGTTAAGATTAGGAACCTCATAAAAGTCCTCAAAATTTGTTGTCACCATATTTTTATCTCACATTTAAAGTTTAATTCAATTTTAAATCAAATCGATCAGAATTCATTACTTTTACCCACGCGGCAATAAAATCTCTAACAAATTTATCACCCGAGTCTTCACATGCATAAACTTCTGCTAGAGCTCTCAATTGAGAATTTGAACCAAAAATTAAATCAACTCTTGTTGCTTTCCATTTTGTCTTTTGTGTTTTTCTATCTTTTCCAACAAATGTTTGCTCTAATTTATCCTCTTCTTTCCATGTAGTGTTCATATCTAAAAGATTTACAAAATAATCATTAGTAAGAGAACCAGGTCTATTTGTGAAAACACCGTGTTTCGAGCCATCATAGTTAGTATTTAATACCCTCATTCCACCAACAAGTGCGGTCATTTCTGGTGCAGTTAAGCCCATCAATTGTGCTTTATCTACCAATTTTTCTTCAGCAGAAACATTCGAAGCTCCTCCATTTAAATAGTTTCTAAAACCGTCTGCATTCGGTTCAAGTAGACCAAATGAGTGAATATCTGTCTGATCTTGTCTTGCATCCCCTCTTCCTGCCGAAAATGGAACTTGAACTTTATAACCAGCTTTTTTTGCAGCCATCTCGATACCAACGCCACCGGCTAGTACAATTAAGTCAGCCATTGAAACGCTTCTCTTTTTATTATCGAATTTGCTTTTTATTTTACCTAAAGCTTTAGTTACTGTTGATAATTTTTTTGGATTATTCACTTTCCAATTTTTTTGTGGTTCCAACAATAATCTTGCGCCGTTAGCACCACCTCTTTTGTCTGATCCTCTAAAAGTAGAAGCTGATGCCCATGCAGTAGATACTAAATCTGAAATTGATATTTTGGACTTAGAAATTATATTTTTTAAATCATTAATATCTTTTGATTTAAGTTTGTATTTTGGCTTATCAATTGGATCTTGCCAAATTAATTGTTCTTTTGGTACTTCACTTCCAAGATAGCAAACTCTAGGACCCATATCTCTGTGAGTTAATTTAAACCAAGCCCTAGCAAATGCATCATGAAACTCTTTCGGGTTTTGATGAAAATGTTTTGTTATAGGTCCGTAACTTGGATCAACTTTCATTGAGATATCAGTCGTTTGCATCATTGGTGGATGAAGCACACCTTTCTGATGAGCATCAGGAACCATTTTAATCTCCTGACCATTTTTCTTAGGCGTCCATTGATGAGCACCAGCTGGGCTTTTTGTAAGCTCCCACTCATGTCCATATAAACAATCTAAATAACCCATATCCCATTTAATTGGATTTTGAGTCCAAGCACCTTCAATACCACTGCTTATTGTATCAACTCCTTTTCCCGATTTATATCCACTATTCCATCCAGTTGATTGATCTTGAAGTTTTGATGCCTCAGGATCCGGACCTTTAAATGACTCAGAGGCTGCGCCGTGTGATTTTCCAAATGTATGTCCTCCAGCTACCAATGCCGCTGTTTCATAATCATTCATAGCCATTCTTCCAAATGTCTCTCTGATATCATGTGCTGCAAGTTTTGGATCTGGATTAGCGTCAGGGCCTTGCGGATTTACATATATTAAACCCATATGTGAAGCTCCTAGCGGCTGTTCTAAATCTCTTTTTCCACTATATCTTTCCACACCTAACATTTCTTTTTCTGAGCCCCAATAAATATCATCCTCTGGTTCCCAGATATCAGTTCTACCAGCTCCAAAACCAAAAGTTTTAAAACCCATTGAGTCTAAGGCTACATTTCCAACAAGTATAAATAAATCTGCCCATGAAATTTTTCTTCCATACTTTTTTTTAATAGGCCATAAAAGTAATCTAGCTTTATCTAAATTAACATTATCTGGCCAAGAATTAAGTGGTGCAAATCTTTGATTTCCTGTTCCAGCTCCTCCTCTGCCATCACCAGTTCTATAAGTGCCCGCAGCATGCCAAGCTAATCTAATAAACAAGGGACCATAATGACCGTAATCAGCAGGCCACCATTCCTGAGAGTCTGTCATCAACTTTTTTAAATCTTTTTTTAATGCTTTGTAATTCAGTTTTTTAAATTCTTTAGCATAGCTAAATTTTTTATCCATAGGGTTGGATAAGTTTGAGTGCTGACTAAGGATCTTAAGATTTAAACTATTTGGCCAAAAATCTCTTACTGTTTGACCTCTGCCTGCAGAAAACTTTGCGGGTGTTCCTGCTCCAGTAAATGGACATTTGCTCATTTGATTGGCTTTAAAAGATTTATCTTTGAAATTTTCAGTACTCATTAGTTTATCCTATATTTGTTGATTATCAGTAGTTTATAATGATTCTAAAAAGGTGTCAATTGGTTTAAAATGACGCTTGAATTATAACAACAAAAATTAGTCTTCTAACTTTACAAGAACCTCAACGGATTTAATTTTTTTTCCATTGATTTTTTTTAAAATGTTAATTGGACCAACATCAGCATTTTCTAAGTCTATCAATTTTTCCTCTTTTAAATCATAAAAATGATGATGGTCAGAAATATTTGTGTCAAAATAAGTTTGATTTGAGTTTATAGGTATTTGTTTTAGATAACCTTTTTTTTCAAAAGCGTGTACAGTGTTATAAATTGTTGCTAGAGAAATTTTATCACTTGCTTGTTTCTTTATTTTCTGATCCAGCTCGTTGATAGTAAAATGAAATGTTTTTTCTGAGTTAAATAGCACCTCACATATCTGAAGTCTTTGTTTGGTAGGACGTAATCCAGAATTTCTTAATTTTTCAATATATTTCACAATTAATCGTATTATTAACTAAAATTATTCTAAACTATTCCTAAATTTATATTATATAGTGGTAAAATCAAGTAAATAAGAGTACTCAATTTTATGAAAAAAAATTCCTACTCATACAATGAACTTATAAATTGTGGAGAAGGTAAATTGTTTGGACCAGGAAATGCTAAATTACCACTTCCACCAATGCTCATGTTTGATAGAATAACAGAAATTAATGATAATAAGGGTGCTTTTAAAAAAGGATCACTAAAAGCAGAACTTGAAATAAAAAAGAACCTTTGGTTTTTCGATTGTCATTTTAAAGAAGATCCTGTAATGCCTGGATGCCTCGGTTTGGACGCTATGTGGCAATTAGTGGGTTTTTATTTAGGCTGGATTGGAAATCCTGGAAAAGGAAGGGCTTTGGGTGTTGGAACAGTAAAATTTACAGGAGAAGTTTTACAAGATGTAAAATTAGTGAAATATGAAATTGACATGAAAAAAATTATGTCACCTGGAGGTACAACAGTTGGGCTTGCGAATGGAGTGGTTTTAGCGGATGAAAAAAAAATATATTCAGCAGATAACTTAAAAGTGGGATTATTTAAATAATGAGAAGAGTCGTAATTACAGGATTGGGAGTAGTTTCTTGTTTAGGGAACAATCAGGAAGAAGTTCATCAATCATTATTAAATTCAAAATCTGGAATTTCATTTGCTGAAGAATACAAAGAACATAATTTAAAAAGTCATGTACATGGCAAGCCTAATATAAAACTTGAAGATCATATAGATAGAAAAACAATCCGATTTATGGGTTCAGGTTCTGCATATAATTACATAGCAATGAAAGAGGCAATTAAAGATTCTGGCCTAGAGGAAAAAGAAGTGAGTAATTTTAAAACTGGAATAGTTATGGGTTCAGGAGGGCCTTCGATTGAAAATGTAATTTTAGCAGCAGACAAAACACGAGCAAAAACTCCAAAATTAATGGGACCTTTTATAGTTCCAAGAACTATGGCAAGCACGGCATCAGCGACTTTAGCAGTTCCATTTAAAATCAAAGGAACAAACTATACAATGAGTTCTGCATGCGCCACTAGTGGTCACTGTATTGGGAATTCAATGGAATTAATTCAAATGGGAAAACAAGATATAGTTTTCGCTGGGGGGAGTGAAGAAATACACTGGGCCATGACAGCTATGTTTGATGCTATGACTGCATTGTCATCTAAGTACAATGAAACTCCTGAAACAGCCTCTAGAGCTTATGATAAAACAAGAGATGGATTTGTAATCGCAGGGGGGGCTGGAGTTCTAGTTCTTGAGGAATACGAACATGCTAAAGCTAGAGGAGCTAAAATATACGCTGAGTTAACTGGTTATGGAGCAACCTCAGATGGATACGACATGGTAGCTCCATCAGGTGAGGGAGCTGTAAGATGCATGAAAATGGCTATGGCAACAGCTAGAAATAAAATTGATTATATAAATACTCATGGGACTTCTACTCCTGTTGGGGACATCACAGAACTAAATGCAGTGAAAGATACTTTTGGAGAAAATATTCCAAAAATAAGTTCAACAAAATCTTTATCAGGTCATCCGTTGGGTGCTGCTTCAGTACATGAGGTTATTTATTGTTTAATTATGATGAAAAATAATTTTATTGCTGGATCAGCGAATATAAATGAAATGGATGAGGATGCAAAAAAATTCCCAATTGTTGCAAAAACTGAAACTGGAACAACTTTAAATACAGTAATGTCTAATAGTTTTGGTTTTGGTGGAACTAACGCAGCTTTAATTTTTGAAAAAGTTTAATTATGAGTTTAATGAAAGATAAAAAAGGATTAATCATGGGTGTTGCTAATGAAAGATCTATTGCTTGGGGTATTTCTCAAAAATTAGCTGAAGCTGGGGCTGAGCTCGCATTTACATATTTAGGTGATGCTCTTAAAAAACGAGTAGTTCCTTTAGCTGAAAAATTAAATTCAAAAGTTACATTTAGTTGTGATGTTGAAAAAAAAGATGAAGTAATAAAATTATTTGAAGATATTAAATCCCACTGGGGTGAAATAGATTTTGTTGTTCACGCAGTTGCTTTTTCAGATAAATCAGAATTATCTGGTGAATATTTAAATACTACAAGAGAAAATTTTTTGAGAAGTATGTTGATCTCTTGTTTTTCTTTTACAGAGGTAGCAAAAGAAGCTTCAAAAGTAATGAAACAAGGTGGAAGCTTACTTACCTTAACTTACGAATCTACTAAAGCTATCCCAAATTATAATGTGATGGGTGTTTGTAAATCAGCTTTAGAAGCTAGTGTAAAATACTTGGCTAGAGATTTAGGAGCCAAAGGAATGAGGGTAAATGCTATCAGTGCAGGACCTATTAAAACGTTAGCAGCTTCAGCTATCGGAGATGCAAAGTTTTTATATAAATGGAATGAGGATCATTCTTTTTTAAAAAGAAACGTAGATATACATGATGTTGGAAATTCAGCATTATATCTACTTAGTGACCTTTCAAATGGTGTTACAGGTGAAATTCATTATGTAGATGCTGGATATAACAAAGTTGGAATGCCTGATCCTAAAAATATAACTTAATAAGCAGGGGCATTCAGTTCTACCCCTTAAACCAGTTTATAACAGAAAATAACGCTTTTTTGAAAGACTTCATTGAGGACTTCATTGAGAGTTTTTACTTTTGTCCTAAACCTCGTTTTGAAACTTCATTGAAATCGGGGGCAATTATTCTCTTATCGTACCCTAGAACCTGAAATTGCATAAAAAATTGATATTTAAATTTTTTAAAACAAATAAATACATTTATTTGTTTTAAAAATATTCTTATATTCTTTAGTTATGAGGATAGTTTTACTATTAGTTTTTTTAATTTTCTCATTTCCAATTACTACTTATAGTTGGGAAAAAGTACCTGTTCCAGATTATGTAAATAAAAAAACAAAGTCACCATGGAATTTTTATGATGATTTTGAAGATCAAAAAGTTGGAAAAGTAAACTTAAAAAGATACCAGATTAATGACAAAGGCGCTGGCAGAAAACCATTTAAGATTAAACAAGAGTCTAATGGAAATAAATTTTTAGAGATATCGGTTGAGCATGGTTGGAATAAATGTTGCGGAAAATGGGTAAAGACGGAAAGATCGGAGTTTGAAGTAAAACCTAAAAGAACTCTAAATAAAGAAATATGGTATGGATTTAGATTGAGATTTCCAAAAAACTTTATCTTCGTGAATGACAGACTTTTAGTTAGTCAGTTCAAAAATCAATTTAAAAATATGAAAAAAAGTCCACTATTACATATTAATTTTTATGAGAACGGTAAAGTAATTGATGTGGGAGGTGATACTGGAGGTAAGGCAACAACTAAATATAATAAACCAGAGGCAATAACTCATAGAGTTGCAAATAAATTCAGAGATAAAAATGGCAAATTTGAACTTTATAGATTTAAAGTTAGAGAGCAACCTTATTTATCAAGTTGGAATTTATCTTCTACCGATACAAGTTATCCAAAATCTTTTAAAGGTATCAAACTTGGTGAATGGAATGTATTTAAAATTGGTATCAAAAATTCAAAGTCAGAAGATGGTTTTATGAAAGTTTTTATTAATGAGGAAAAGGTATTAGATTACACTGGAATAACATTTGATTGGAAAGGTACTTATACCGGAAGTCATATTAGAGTAGGACCATATAGAGATTCTGATCCAGATGGCGACGGTTACCTAAGACAATCAATTCACTATGACGATTTTATTGTAGTTTCAGATAAAAAAACTTTAGATAAATATTTGAATTAAAAAGGGGCGTTCTGTTGCCAGGTGCCCCTAGATTTTATTCAGCTGCTTGTTTCATAGAAAGTTTAACTTTACCTCTATCGAAACCAATCACTTTAACTTTTACTTCGTCGCCTTCTTTAACAACATCAGTAACCTTAGCTACCCTTTTATCTGCAAGTTCTGAAATATGAACAAGTCCATCTTGTTTCCCTAAAAAGTTTACAAATGCACCAAACTCCATAATCTTCATAACTTTTCCTGAATAAATCTTATTTAATTCTGCTTTCGCTGTGATATCTTTAATCATCTGCATTGCGGTGTTTCTTGATGCTTCATCTGGAGCAGCAACTGTTACTACACCCTCATCATTTACATCTACTTTTGCACCTGATTTTTCAACTATTTCTCTTATTGTTGCACCACCTTTTCCAATTACAGCTGCAATATCTTTTTTATCAACATTAATTTTTTCCATTTTTGGAGTATGTTTTCCAACGTCAGATCTTGAAGCTGACAATGCTTTATTCATTTCTCCTAAAATATGAACTCTTCCATCTTTGGCTTGACTTAATGCCTGTTCCATTATTTCAAATGTTATACCTGTAATTTTGATATCCATTTGTAGAGAAGTAATTCCATCTTTCGTTCCAGCAACTTTGAAGTCCATATCACCCAGATGATCTTCATCACCTAAAATGTCTGATAGCACACTAAAATCATCACCCTCTTTAATTAAACCCATTGCAATACCTGCAACTGGTTCTTTAATTGGTACTCCTGCATCCATTAATGCAAGTGAAGTTCCACAAACAGTGGCCATTGAGGATGAACCGTTAGACTCTGTAATTTCAGAAACTACTCTAAAAGTATAAGGAAATGTCTCTTTCGAAGGTAATGACGAGTGAATAGCTCTCCACGCTAATTTACCATGTCCTATTTCTCTTCTACCAGTTCCAATTCTTCCTGTTTCTCCTACTGAAAATGGGGGAAAATTATAATGGAGCATAAACCTTTCTCTTTGTAATCCATCTAGGCTCTCAATTCTTTGTTCATCATCAGATGTACCTAAAGTAGCTGTGACTATTGCCTGTGTTTCTCCTCTAGTAAATAAAGCAGATCCATGCGTTCTAGGTAAAATACCAACCTCACAAGAAATAGGTCTTACATCAGATAGTCCTCTACCATCTATTCTATTTTTATTTTTTAAAATATCTGTTCTCACAATTGTCTTTTCAAGATTTTTTAGTTCGGAGTTCACATCAAGATCAGTATAGTTTTCATCTTCCTCATAAAGTTTTTTAGCTTTGTCGGTAATTTCTGAAATTTGATTTGATCTGTCTTGTTTGTCTCTAGTAGCAAATGCTTTTTTAAGATCTTCTGTAAAAGTTTCTTCAAGTTTCTTTTTAATTTCAGATAGGTCTTTCTTTTCAACAGTCCATTCAGGTTTTCTGCATTCTTTGGCCAATTCCTCTATCATTTGAATCACCGGAACAAAACCTTCATGACCAAATTTAACTGCATTTAACATTTCTTCCTCAGTTAATCCGCTCGCCTCAGATTCGACCATAAGCACAGCATCTTTTGTGCCAGCAACCACTAAATCTAATTTTGATTTTTCAAGTTCAGCTTTTGAGGGATTTAAAACATATTTACCATTTATATATCCAACCCTAGATGCTCCAACAGGGCCCAAAAACGGCATACCTGATATAGCTAATGCTGCTGATGAAGCTGTAATAGATAAAATATCTGCCTCGTTTTCTTTATCATAAGAAATTACGGTTGGTAATAATTGAACTTCATTTTTAAATTCATCAGGAAACAGAGGTCTGATTGGTCTATCAATCAATCTTGAGATTAATGTCTCGCTTTCAGTTGGCCTTGCTTCTCTTTTAAAATATCCACCAGGGATTTTTCCTGCTGCATAATATTTTTCTTGGTAATTTACAGATAATGGAAAATAATCTATGTCTGGATTGACTTTTTTTGCTCCAACAACTGTTGCTAAAACTACTGTTTCTCCACATGTTGCAATAATAGCTCCATCTGCCTGCCTTGCCACTTTACCTGTCTCTAAACTTATCTTTTTGCCTGCTACTTCAACTTCCTTCTTGTATACTTTAAACATTTCATTTCCATTTCGTTTCGTTTCGTTTCATTCCGTTCCATCTCTCTTGATACTTATTTTCTTAAATTCAATTTAGACAGGACATTTTTGTAAGAGTTTATCTTATTTCTTTTAAGATATTCTAACAATTTTTTTCTTCTATTGACTGCTCTCAACAATCCAACTGATGAATGTTTGTCTTTTTTGAATTGCTTAATATGTTTAGAGAGTGTTTCAATTTTTTCTGTTAAAAGAGCAATTTGGATCTCTGACGATCCTGTATCTTTTTCGTGCATCGCTAGCTCTTGAGTTTTTTTATTCATATTTTTTCCTATTTATTTGTTTGTTTGATTAAATTTTCTATTTTTTCTGCATATTCAAAAGACTCATCTTTTCTAAAAAGTAGTTTTGGTAAAAATTTCATTACAACTTTTTGTGATAATATCTTTCTAATTAGAAACGAATATTCTTTCAAAACATTTAATGTTTCATCAGCATTTTCCCCTCCAAGTGGAAGAACATATGCCTTGGCAATTTTTAAGTCTTGACTCATACGAACTTCAGTAACAGTAATTTTATTGGTTTCTAAATTCGGTACTTTAGCCTCATTTCTTATAAAAATCATGCTTAGGGCTTGCTTTACCATTTCTCCAACTCTTAATTGTCTTTGAGAGATTGGTTTTCCTAATCTATCAGCCATTAAATTGTCCTTTCTTTTGAAGTTACATTAAAAGCCTCTAGCGTGTCATTTTTTTGGAAGTCGACGTAATCTTTAATTGTAATACCACACTCTTGACCGTTACTTACATGTTTCACTTGGTTTTTTTCCCTAAATAGTGTTCCTACTTTACCCGTAAATATTATATTTCCATCTCTTATTATTCTTAACTTAGAGTTACTACTTATTTCTCCTTCTGTGACTTTTGAGCCTGCAACTTTACCTGCACCTGAAACCTTAAATATTTCTAAAATTTGAGCAGTTCCAGTTATATTTTCTTTAATATCAGGTCTTAGTAAACCTGACATTCTAGATTTTATAAAATCTAATACTTCATAAATAATGTTATAAGAGTATATTTTTATTTTCTCAAGCTCAGCTAATTTTTTTGCTTCTTTGCTTGGTTTAACGTTAAATGCTATCAAAACGGCATCAGACGCTTTTGCTAAAGTTACATCTGTTTCTGTAACCATTCCAATATCTGATAAGATGATTTTAGGTTTAACCTCTTCATGCTTAATTTGGCTAATAGCACTTTTGATTGCTTCAGATGATCCGTGAACATCGGATTTAATTATTAAATTTAATTCCTCTGATAACTTATCTGAGAATGCTGAGTCTTGGGTTGCAAAAGTTAAGGGATTTTTATTCTCTTTATTTTCTTGAGCTCTATTTTGACTTAAACTTTTTGCTTCTTTTTCATTGTCAAGAACTATAAAATCGTCTCCAGCTTTTGCGGCACCATTGATACCAAGAATTTCAACTGGTGTAGAAGGTACAGCCTCATCAATACTTTGTCCCTTATCATTAATAATCGCTCTCACCTTACCCCATCTTAATCCACTAACAAAAAAATCTCCTTTTTTTAAAGTACCTGCGGTTACAATTATTGTTGCTACAGGGCCTCTACCTATATCAATTTTGGACTCTAGAACAATTCCAGTCGCTTTTGACAGAAAATCTGTTTTCAAATCTAGAATTTCAGCTTGAAGAATAATTGCCTCAACTAATTTATCTAAATTTAGTTTTGTTTTAGCAGATATTTCAACCATTAACACATCTCCTGAAAGATCCTCAGCAATTAATTCGTGTTCTAATAATTGATTTTTAACTTTTTGTGGATCAGCATCTGGAAGATCACACTTGTTAATCGCGACAACTATTGGAACATTAGCTGCTTTAGCATGTTTTATAGACTCGACTGTTTGGGGTTTTACTCCATCATCTGCTGCAACCACTAACACAACTACATCTGTAAGTTTTGATCCCCTTGATCTCATTTCTGTAAAAGCCGCGTGACCTGGCGTATCAATAAAAGTTAATTTATTTGATTGCGCATCTATTTGATAAGCTCCTATGTGTTGAGTAATTCCACCAAATTCCCCCGATACTACATTTGTACTTCTTAAAACATCTAACACAGATGTTTTACCATGATCTACATGACCCATTACAGTCACAATTGGTGGTCTATTTTTTAAGTTTTCTGATCTAGAGGCTTTAATTTTACTTATTATCTCCTCAGCTTTTTCCTCTCTTATTGGATTATGACCAAATTCTTTTACCAGATACTCTGCGGTGTCTGCCGCTAAAGATTGATTAATTGTAACAGTAACTCCCATACCAAAAAGGAATTTAATAACATTACTAGACTGTTCAGCCATTCTATTTGCAAGTTCCCTAACTGTTATTGACTCTGGAATATTAATATCCCTTTTTATTTGTTTAAAATTTTCTTTACTTTCATCTTTGTTTGCATTTTTTAATTCCTTTTGTCTTGCTCTTTTGACCGATGCTAAACTTCTTTCCCTTGTTTCTATTTGATCACTCAAAGCTCTAGAGACTGTGAGTTTTAACTCTCTTTTTTTTGTTCCTAATTTAGACTTTTTATCATTATCAGTATCACCTTTTAATCTTTTAGTTGCTCTTTGTTCTGCAAGTTTTCGTCTTTCAAAATCACTTGCTATAGGTTGCGCTTTAGAAAAAAAGTTATTTTTTAACTGAGTTCCTTTTTTAAAATTGGAAGATTGTTTAGATCCACTAATTCGATTATTATTTACTTTACCAAAAGTTTTGCTTGATTGTTTATCAATTACTACTGTTTTCTTTCCTTTTACTTTTAAAGTATCAAATTCATTGATTGATTTTTTGAATTTTCCAGAAATAGTTAGTTTTTTTTTGTTTTCCATAACTCATTACTCAATCTTTATCTTTATAAACTATATTTCTTGCTGACATGATAAGTTCATCAGCTTCGTTTTTCGATAATGCAAAGTCCTCAAGGTAGCCTTGAATTTTTATTTTTTCTCCTTTTATCACATCAAATCCACCAGTAAGCTCATCAGATGCTAGATCAGCAAAATCTTCCAAGTTGAGTATTTTTTGCTCACCTAAAGTGACTAGCATTCCAGGTGTCAAACCTTTTAGATTTATTAAATCATCGGCCAAGCCTAGATCTTTTATTCTTTGGGAAATGTCCTCTTGATCTTTTTGATAAAATTCTTTTGCTCTTTCGATAAGTGCTTTTGCTGTTTCTTCTTCTATTCCCTCAATTTTTATCAAATTCTCAGAGGTGGTATCTTTTATATCATCTATAGTAGAGTATCCTTCGGCAACTAAAAGTTGACCTAACGTTTCATCAAGTTCTAAATTTTTAACAAAATTTTCTGTCTTCTCTTTGAATTCTTGTTGACGTCGATCAGAATCCTCTTGATCAGTCATAATATTAATTTCATAATTCATTAATTTTGTAGCTAATCGAACATTTTGACCTCTTCTTCCAATTGCCTTGCTAAGATTATCCTCTGTTAAAATTACATCTAATTTTTTTCTTTCCAAATCAACATTAACCCTTTGAACCTCTGCTGGGGATAAAGCATTTGCTACTAATATCGCTGGGTCCTCAGACCAATTTACAATGTCAATTTTTTCTCCTTGTAGTTCATTCACAACAGCTTGTACTCTTGAACCCCTCATTCCGACACATGCTCCTACAGGATCAAGTGACGTATCAACTGCTTTCACACAAATTTTGGCTCTACTGCCTGGATCTCTAGAAGATGATTTTATTTCAATTAAATTATCATAAATTTCTGGAACTTCTTGAACAAAAAGTTTCTCCATAAATTTCGGGTGTGCTCTAGACAAAAAAATCTGTTGTCCCCTAGGCTCTCTTCTAACATCATAACAATACGCTTTAACTCTATCTCCAGCTTTAATATTTTCTCTAGGTATCATTTCATTCTTTTGAATTATCGCTTCAGTTCTTCCAAGATCTACAATTACATTTCCAAATTCTAATCTTTTAACAATTCCACTTAAGATAGAGTCTTTTTTATCTATAAAGTCATTAAATTGTCTTTCTCTTTCTGCTTCTCTTACATTAAAATTAATTACTTGTTTTGCAGTCTGCGCCGCGATCCTACCAAAATCAAAAGATGGTAATGGTTGAAGCACTTCATCACCAATAGTTTTGCCCCTGTTTGTTTCATTAAGGTTAATTGCTTCCTCTATATTAATTTCAGTATTAGAATTTTCAGGATTTTCTACTATGACCAGCTTTCTAAAAAGCTCAATATTTCCGGTGTCTCTGTCAATTAAGACTTTAATTTCATTATCTTGACCAAACTTAGATTTGGCTGCTTTTGCAATACCTGTTTCCATAGAATTAATTATTAATTCTTTATCTATAGACTTTTCTAATGCCACAGCTTCAGCAATTCTAAGTAACTCTAGTTTATCTGCTCTTTTATTTAACATTTTTTTGTTTGTTCCAAAAAAAAATGGGCTAATGCCCATTTTGAAATTTTAACAATGTTCAAAGAATATAATAAAGTTTTTTTTTAATTCAATAGAAACTATTTAGAAAAAGACCCGATTTTATCAGTTTTTTCCCATGAAAATGATCCATCAGCTTCAGGTGTTCTTCCAAAATGACCATATGCAGCTGTTTTCTCATAAATAGGTTTATTTAAATTTAGCATTTCTCGTATGCCTCTTGGACTTAAATCAAAGTTTTCTTTTATTTTTTCAACAACAAACTTATTTTTATCTAAATCATTATCAAATAAATCTACATAAATAGATAAAGGTTTTGAAACACCAATTGCATAAGCGAGTTGTATTAAACACTTATCAGCTATTTTCGAAGCAACAACATTTTTAGCTATATACCTTGCTGCATAAGCAGCAGATCTATCAACTTTTGTTGGGTCTTTTCCTGAAAAAGCGCCTCCTCCATGAGGAGCCGCACCACCATAAGTATCTACAATTATTTTTCTTCCTGTTAATCCACAATCACCATCTGGGCCTCCTATAACGAAATTACCAGTTGGATTCACATAAAATTCATTTTCATCAAATTCATGAAGAAAATTTTTAGGAATGGATTTTAACATATAGGGTCTAAGTAAATCTCTAACTTGCAATTGATTAACATCTGGTGCATGCTGAGATGATATTACAACTGACTTAACTTTGGTTGGCTTTCCATCAACATATTCAAAAGTAACCTGACTTTTTGAGTCAGGTTCAATGTTTTTTAATTTTCCTGACTTTCTATCTTCTGCCATAAGTCTTAAAATTTTATGGGAATAGTGAATAGGGGCAGGCATCAGTATATCAGTTTCATTACATGCATATCCAAACATAATTCCTTGATCACCAGCACCTTCATCTTTATTTCCAGATGAGTCTACACCCATAGCAATGTCAGCAGATTGTGCGTGTAAATGACACTCAATTTTTGTAGCGTCCTTCCAAGTAAAGCCGTCTTGATCATAACCAATATCCTTAATACAATTTCTTACTTTTTGTATTATTTCATCTTTACTAATTTCAGGCCCTCTAACCTCACCAGCAAGAACTACTTTGTTTGTAGTTGTTAAGGTTTCACATGCAACTCTAGAGAAGGGATCGCCCGAGAGATAACTGTCAACGACCATATCCGAAATTCTATCTGATACTTTATCAGGATGCCCTTCTGAAACTGACTCACTAGTAAATAAATAGTTTTTAAGATTACTCATTTTTTATTCTATTAAATAATAAGATTAAGAAAATATACAGCAAAATCAATAAAACAAAAATTTTATTTCCATATTGTGAAAATAATGTTGGCTTTATTTTTTTTGTTTTATCTAAATCAATATAACCTGATTTTCCAAATTCTATATTTTGTTCTACAACCCCTAGTGGGTTAATTATAGCTGCAATTCCATTATTTGATGATCTAAGAACATACTTTCCACTTTCTATAGCTCTAAAAATACTATGAGAAAAATGTTGTTTTGGTCCAATAGATTTTCCAAACCATCCATCCTCTGAGATATTAATTATTAGATCAAAATTAGAGTCTGTGAATAATTTACCTGAATAAATTATTTCATAGCAAATTAAGGGTAATATTCTTAATGAAAAATTTTTTTGCTTTATTTCAATGATATCTCTTTTAAATCCACTCGAAAAAGATTGATAGTTGTTAGTTAAAGATCTTAGTCCAATATTTTTCAAAACATTTTCGATAGGCAAAAACTCACCAAATGGAACTAAATTGATTTTATTATAAGAATTAATTAAATTTAAATTAGCATCGTAAACTGAAAAGGTGTTGAAATATTTTTTAGAACCATTTTTAATCACCTGGCTATTTATTCCAATTATAAATATATGATTTTCATTAAAATTTTCCTCAAAAAGCCATTTATATTCAATTAAGCCTCCCTGTGTTATGTCTGGAACAATACCTTCGGGCCAGATAAATATAGTTTTAGCATTTTGATCCGGTTTACTAATCTTTATTAAGTCTCTGATAATTACAACTGGGTCCACTTCTGAATAGAATCTTTCAAGACCTATCTGAGAACTAATAACCCTAATTTTATAATTAAAATTTTTATTTACTGTATTATCAAATTCTTTTTTGTACATTGATCCATAAATAAAAATAAGAATTACTGTAAAAAAAATCGAAATATTAAAAGCTAATGCTCTATTTGTATTTTTAATAAAAAAAATTGCTGGGCAGGTAAAAACTAAAATACAGAACAAATTAAATCCGTAGGTCCCAGTTATTGAAATTACGCTTATAAATTCTAACTGATTTGAAAAACTATAAGCAATCAAATTCCAAGGAAATCCGGTTAAAACCGTTCCTCGGGCAAATTCTAAAACTCCAAAGACAAGAGAAAACCATAATAGTGATCCCAAAACATTTTTTGGTTTAAAACTTAAAAATATAAAAGAAATTATTCCATAAAATAGTGCTAAAAAAGATGGTATTAAAAAAATAGTTAAAGGAATTAAAAACTTATAATTCTGATCAAATGTCAAAGAAATCGATATCCAATACAAATTTGTTAAGAAGTAACCAAAGCCAAATATCCAGCCATAAACAAAAAAAAGTTTTTTATTTTTCAGATTATTTGATTTTTTAATCAAATAATAAAAAAACAAAGAAAAAGTGAGAAAATTTATTAAGAAGTAGTTAAAAGGTGGCAAACTTAAAGAGGTTAGAGCTCCTAAAAGAGCTAAAAATATCAACTCGATATATAATTTCTTACTCAATTTAATTTTGAAATTACAGATTGATATATAAATTTTTCTTCTTTTAACATTTTTTTGTAGTCTGCATCTCGAACATGATTAAAACTCAATAGATGCAAAAAACCATGAATGAAAGTCTTTATAAGCTTTTTTCTAAAGGACTCGTTATTTTGTGATTTTGGTTTATCAATGAAATTATAACTTATAATTATATCTCCAAGATATGTTTCTTTAGTAATTTTTAATTTATTGCTAAATGGAAATGACAAAATATCAGTTGATTTATTCTTATCTCTAAAATTTCTGTTGAGTTTTTTAATACTTTTATTATTAGATAACAAAAGAGTTAAGCTAATCTTTTTATTTAAAAATTTGTATCTTTTTGGAAATGATTTACAAATTTTATTAAAAAATAACTTTTTATTTTTTAGTCTATTGGACCAAGCCCTCTCATTAGAGAAGACAAAAATATTAATCATTTTTTGAATATGCTTTAACTATTTTAGATACTAACGGATGTCGCACAACATCAGAATGATCAAAATCAACAACTGATATTTCATCTAAATGCCCAAGTAACTTTTTTGATCTAACCAAACCAGATACACTCTTATTTGGTAGATCTATTTGCGAAGGATCTCCATTAACAACTATTTTTGAATTTTCTCCAATACGAGTTAAAAACATCTTAATTTGGGTATCAGTTGCATTTTGAGCTTCATCTAAAATAGCAAATGAATTTTTTAATGTTCTACCTCTCATAAAAGCTAAAGGTGCGATTTCGATATCTCCAATTTCTATCATTCTTTGAATTTTCTCAAAATCAAATAAATCATAGAGCGAGTCATATAAAGGTCTGAGATAAGGATCTACTTTCTCTTTCATATCTCCAGGTAAAAAACCTAGCCTTTCACCAGCCTCTACAGCTGGCCTAGATAGAATAATTCTTTCGATTTTCTTTTCTAGCAACATTGTTAAACCAACAGCAACAGCTAAAAAAGTTTTGCCCGTTCCTGCTGGGCCTGCAGAAATAATTATATCACTTTGTCTTAATGCTCTTACGTAGCTCTTTTGCTTTTCAGATCTAGGAATAATAGACTTTTTTGGTGTTTTGATAATATCGGTAATATTATTATTCTTAACTTTCTCATTAATCATAAATTTATCTACAGATGAGAGGATATCTTTATGTTCTATAGATCCATTATTGACGAATTGATTTGCTAAAAACTTTATCGCATTTTTTAATATTTCGTTATTTTCTGGTTTAGATTTAATTAATATTGAATTACCTCTAGAATATAAATTTGCTTGGGTAATTTTTTCAAGTTCTTTTAAATTTTTATTAAACTCCCCAACAACACCCATTAATAAATCATTGTCATGAAAAATAACACTTAGTGAATTGTTATCTGAATAAACAAATTTTAAGGATGCATTAATATTTTTTTTTAATATTCCAGTCAATTTTATGCCACCTTTTGATCTAAATTATCAATCACTGTTCCAAATAACGTATTTCTATTACTTTTGTTAATTTTAATTTTGAGAATTTTTCCAATATCTTTTTTGCTACCCTTAAATATTACGGGTGTCATATATTCTGATCTTCCAAAAACTTTAGTTCTATCTTCAGTTAGATTCTCTGTTAATACGTTTATTATTTTATTTTCTAAAGATTTATTTTTTTCTATTTGGTTTTTAAAAAGAGTCTCTTGAACTTTCTCTAAACGCTTTAATGAAATTTTTTTATCAATTGTCTTCAAACTTTCGGCCACTGTACCTGGTCTGGGGCTAAATATAAATGAATAAGAATTAATAAATCTAACTTCTTTAATTAAATTTAATGTTTTTATAAAATCTTTTTCTTCCTCACCAGGATACGCAATGATAAAATCACTGGAGAACTCTACTAGTGGATTTATTTTTTTTAATCTTTCAAAAGTTTTTAAATAGTCTTCAATAGTATGTTTTCTATTCATTAAATTTAAGATTTTATCAGAGCCACTTTGAACAGGAAGATGAATTAATGGCATAAGTTTTTTTGAGTCTTTATAAACTTCAATTAAATCATCTGTCATATCTTTGGGATGAGAAGTGGTAAATCTTATTCTTTCGATATCTTTAATTTTTTCTATCTCATTAATGATGTTTGATAATCTTTGGTTTTTGTAATTGTACGCATTTACATTTTGACCTAACAATATAATCTCCTTGGATCCTTGGTCTACTAAATTTTTAGCCTCAGTTATTATTTGATCAAAAGGTCTTGAATATTCTGGCCCTCTTGTGTAAGGCACAACACAAAAATGACAAAACTTATCACAGCCCTCTTGAATCGTTAAGAATGAGGTTGCTTTGCCAACTTTATTTTTAATTCTGCTCAAATACTCAAACTTAGTTACTGCATCAAACTCTGTTTCTTCAACTTTTTCTTTTCCAGTAAAATTTAAAATTGTATCATTAATTTTATGATAAGCTTGAGGTCCTAAGATAAGGTCTATGTAAGGCTCTCTTTTCAACATTTCTTTATTTTCAGCTTGGGCTACACATCCAACTACTATAACTAAGGGTTTTTTTTTTAATCTAAAAATCTTTTTTACTCTACCAATTTCATGATAAACTTTTTCACTAGCTTTATCTCTGATATGGCAAGTATTTAAAAGATAACAATCTGCATCTTGACATTTATCTGTTTTTTCAAAACCAATTTCTTTTACTACATCATAGATACGTTTTGAATCATATTCATTCATTTGACAACCAAATGTCTTTATAAAAATTCTTTTGCTCATTTTATTGTTATTTTTTTTTTACTCCATAAAGTTCGAGTCTATGATCAACAAGAGTATAGCCATATTTTTCTGCGATTTTTTTCTGGATCTGATTAATTTCTTCATCAACAAATTCTATTATCTCACCAGTTTTAATATCAATTAAATGATTATGATCATCATTTAACTCATATCTTGCTTTTCCACCTTTAAAGTCATGCTTTGTCAATATTCCAGCTTCCTCAAAAAGTTTGACAGTTCTATAAACAGTTGCAATGCTTATTTTAGAATCGATTTTTGACACCCTATTGTATAATTCATCAACATCAGGATGATCCGACTCCCCATAGGCCTCTTTAGACTCAAGAATAACTCGCGCTATAGTCTTTCTTTGATCTGTAAGCTTGAGTCCTTTTTTTTGAAACTTTTGCTCTATTTTGTCTGACATAACTAATTTTAACTTATATAAATAGGATTAATCAAATTTTTTTTAACATTAAATTTATCGCATAGATCGGGAATATTTTCATATTTTATCTCTTTGATATCTTTAAAATACTGAAAACTGAAACAATAATAATCTACATCATTGACTAAACAAATTGCTTTTATAACAGAAATTGAATTTCTTATTCCAGCAAAACTCCCTGGTCCTATATTAAGATAAAATGTTGAAATATCTTTTATTTTTAGATTTTTCGAATTTAAAAAATCATTTATAAGTAGTATAAATTTCTCATAATTAGTTTTGGTATTTTCATGACTAATACTATAAATGTCATTATTACTAATGATCATTAAAAAAATATTTTCTTTAGCAGCATCGACAATTAGTTTGTTCATAATTTTTTATTTTCTTATTCCAAATTCTAAAGCACAAGATGAAGGTAGTAAATATTTTTCTAAAGATGAAGGCGTTTTATCAATCATGTATCATCGTTTCGAAGAAAATAAATATCCATCGACTAATATTAAGCTAGATATATTTAAAAAACATTTAGATATAATTAAAAATTCAAAATTCGAACTTTACCATCCTAAAGATTTTGAAACTAATTTTGACAAACCTAAAAAACAAAAAAAAATTTTAATTACAATTGACGATGCATTTAAATCTTTTTATGAAAACGCTTGGCCGATACTTAAAAAGAACAAAATTCCTTTTTTATTATTTGTTTCGACTGAACCTGTTGGCAAAAAAGGATACATGACTTGGAGCCAAATTAAAGAGATTGAAAAAACAGAATTTGGTGTTATTGGACATCATTCACATTCTCATGATTATTTAATTGACAAAAAATATGAAGAATTTGTTAAGGACATAAAAAAAGCAGATCAAATTTTTTTAAAAGAATTAGGTTATATCCCATCTTTATTTTCTTACCCATTTGGAGAATATTCAAAAGAGATGAGTGAATATATTTCAAAAAACTTTAAACTTTCTTTTGGACAGCATTCAGGTGTGATAGATGTTAATAAAGAAAAGTATGAACTTCCAAGATTTCCAATAAATGAAAAATATGGAGAATTAAAAAGATTTAATTCAATTATAAATTATTCTCCTTTAGAATATAAAAGTTTAAAACCTTTTGAAAAAAAATTAAATCATCAGAAAAATCCACCCGAGTTCATTGTTGAATTTTTTAAAGGACAAAAAAATTTAGCAAATATTAATTGTTATTCAAACGAGGGAAATAAATGGGAGAAGTCTGATATAAAATTTAAGGAAAATAAACTTTTAATTAAATTTAGAGAACCTTTTGTCCCAAGAAGAGGAAGAATTAATTGTTCTCTCAATGATAATGGGAAGTGGCGATGGTTTGGAACACAATTTACTATTGCTAAGGAATTTAAATAAGACTTTCTAGTTTTTTACTAGAAGGAAGTAGTTTAGCGTCATCAAAATCTTTTAAGTTATTTTGAGAAATAATCTTTTTTAAAGTCTCAACGTACTTTTGCCCAGTCTCCGCATATTTATCTAAATGTTCTGATAAAATTATACTATCTAATTCAACACCCTCATCTCTTAATTTTGCTCTGGCTTTTCTAAACTCTCTATATGTGGAATGAGTATTTAAATTACGCTGATAGGCTCTTACTGAGGCTTGCAAAACATTAAATTTCATTACTTTGTGACCTTGATCTTTTTCAGCTTCTTTTGGTTTTAAACCTTCTCCTGACCAAGTCCACTGGCCAAATAAAGCATTTCCTTCTAACGCAAATCTTGATGTACCCCAACCGGTCTCTTTCGCAGCTTGAGCAATAGCTAAAGATGTTGGAATTTCATCCATCCTAATTTTTAAAGTTGAAAGGTCCTTGGAAGGTACTCCATATTGTTTAAATTTTTGATTTAACCATTTTTTTTCTAACTTAGTATTATTATTTTTGTTAATTATTGTAAAAAGTTTTAGTCTATCAAGTTTTATATTATTATTTTCCTCCAAAATTAAAGGGAGAACTATTTGAATAAATAAATTTTTTCTTTTTTTTGTATTTTCTATTTTTCTTATTTCATTTGGTAACCACGTTAAAGCAACAGGTCTGACTAGTTTATTGATTCTTACATCATCTAAATTATAATTTGTATCCTCAAATAATTGACTAATTGTTGACGCACTAAGTCTTACTGACTCTGTATCTAAATCGTTAAGTGTTAAAATATCAGACAATAAATCTTTCTCATCAAAAGCCTCATTCTTATCAATTGTAATTTGATCCTCTTTTCCATTCAACTTATAAACCATTATTTTTCTAGAATCATTTTGAAATTCATTTGAAAAAATTTCCTGAGTTGCAAAATTAATGAAAATAGGAGCTACATAGAAAAAACCTATTATAGTAAAACAAGCTACCAATGTTCTACCAATTGAGCTACTTACTCTTTCACCAAACAATTCAATGGTTTCGGTTGTTTTTTTTTTTCTATTAACGTTTAGAAATTTTATCTTTTTAAATTTAAATCGCCTCAACCTCTTTCACCTCTCTAATATAATGTTTTAAAAGATTTTGAACTCCTTGTTTTAATGTTAAAGTAGAGCTAGGGCAGCCTGAACAACTACCTTGTAGTTGAACCTTAACTACTCCATCTTCAAAACTTTTAAATTTTATATCTCCTCCATCTCTGGATACTGCTGGACGTATTTTTTCATCTAAAATTTTAATTATATTTTTTTCGATCTCTGAAAGGCTAATTTTGTCATCATTCTGCTTGTTATCTAAAACAAAATTCTTACCCTTGGAATAGAAATCATTTATTAATGAAATTATTATATGCTTAATTTCCTCCCAACTTACATTTTCTAGTTTATTAACTGAAATAAAGTCACTTGCTAATAAGATACCCTCAACTCCATTTACTGAGAGTATATTTTTTACTAGTTCATTATCAATTTTATCTTTTTTAGTTACTTCAATAGTGCCAATATTTGAGACTTGTTTCCCAGGCAAAAATTTAAGGGAATTAGGATTTGGGGTTACTTCTGTTTGAATAAACATATTTAATATATAATCAATAATTTAAAAATATAAACTGTAAATTTATATGATTTAAAAACCAATTATATCGTAGATTTCTTTAATTTTTTTAGAAGCTATATTGTCAGCTTCTTTATAACCATCCTCTAATATTTTATCTAAGTAACTTTTTTCTTTTAACAATCTTTTTATCTCATCAGATATAGGGCTTAGTTTATCTATTAAAATCTGAGATAAATTTTCTTTGAATTCTGAAAAATTTTTACCTGAAAATTTTTGAATTGAGCTCTCTAAAGATGAATTAGAAATACTTGAGTAAATACCAATTAAGTTTCTGGCCTCTGGTCTATCATCGAGTTCTTTTACAGTTGATGGTATTGGCAGTGAGTCAGTTTTCGCTTTTTTTATTTTATTTGATATTTTATCATTTCCATCTGTTAGGTTGATGCGACTTAAATCTGATAATTCTGATTTACTCATTTTTTTTAACCCATCTTTAAGACTCATTATCCTCGAAAATTCTTTTTGAATTAAAGGTTCAGGTATTTTAAAAAAATTCTCAACTTTAAAATCATTATTAAATTTTTGTGCAATATCTCTACAAAGTTCTAAATGTTGTTTTTGATCATTCCCGACAGGAACATGTGTAGAATCGTACAGCAAAATATCTGCTGCCATTAAAATAGGATAAGAATAGAGCCCTACACTTGCATTCTCTTTATCTTTTCCTGCTTTTTCCTTAAACTGAGTCATTCTATTTAACCAACCCATCCTTGCTACACAGCTCAATATCCATGCTGTTTCTGAGTGTGCAGCTACTTTAGACTGATTGAAAATTATACTTTTTTTTGGATCTATGCCACAAGCTATAAAAGTTGCCACTGTTTCACGTATATTCTCTCTAAGTCTTATAGGGTCTTGGGCTATAGTTATAGCATGTAAATCCACTACACAAAAAATACATTCATTTTTGTTATCATTATTTAAACTAACAAAGTTCTTAATTGCTCCCAAATAGTTTCCTAGATGGAGGTTTCCAGTCGGCTGAACCCCTGAAAAAATTTTTTTTTTCATAATTAATATTTTAATTTAATATCATTATATTTAAAAGCTTTGATAGTTAATGACAATATTAAATAAAATAAAAGGGTCAAAAAAACAGTTAATATTAAATAAAAAGATTTAAAAGTATGTTCGTAAGATAATTGATTTTCAAAAAATAAAATTGAATACTTAAAAAATATTCCCATCAAAAAAGAAGCAAAAATTATTTTAGTAAATCTTATAAAAAAACTTTTATTAAACTCAAATAAATTATCTTTTTTTAAACAGATAAATAATAATAATGAATTAAACCATGAAGAAATAGTTGTTGATATTGGAATAACGATAAAACCAAAACTTTCAAAATAATATACACTGATACTAATATTAAGAGCCACAGAAATGACAGAAATATAAAATGGAGTTTTCGTATCATTGTTAGCAAAGAAAAAAGTAGAAAAAACTTTTATAAATGCGAAAGCTGGTAATCCTAATCCAAAATAATAGAGGGCTTTTGACGAATTGACTACCGCTTCCTCACTAAAAGAGCCATACCCAAACAAAGCTGAAATAATTTCTTCTGAGCCCACAAACAAAGCCGCTGATGCAGGTAAACTTAAAAACATACAAATTTCTAAAGCTTTATTTTGAATGTTTATAATTTTGTTTTTTTTTTTTAAAAATACATGTTTTGATAATTGGGGTAAAACCACTACACCTATAGCTATTCCTGCAATTGCTAAATTAATTTGATATATTCTATCAGCATAATAAAGATAAGATACTGCGCTTGACTGAAATGAAGCTATAATTGTGCCAACAAGTATGTTTACCTGGGTTACTCCTGAAGAAAAAATACTAGGTAAAAGTTTTTTAAAAAAAAATTTAACTTTATTAGTTATTCTAATTTTAAAATCTAATTTAATTACATAAAATTTTTTTACAAAATGGTATAAAAAGATAAATTGCAACAACCCAGCTACAGAAACGCCCCAGGAAAGAATATAAATTAGATCATCATTTAAATAATTTCCAAAAAATAATATTGAAATTAATACTATATTCAAAATAATTGGTGCCGCTGAAGCAGCTGCAAATTTATTATGAGAGTTTAAAATTGCACCAAAAAAAGATGATAAACTCACAACCATTAAAAATGGAAAAGTTATTCTAGTTAAAGTAATAGCAAGCTCCATTTTATCTGTATCATTGGTGAAGCCTGGAGCAATCAAACTAACAAATAGAGGCATAAAAAGCTCAATTACTAGAACCAAGAAAAATAAACTAAATAATAATATTTTGAAAACTTGATTAGCAAATAATTGGGATTTCTCTTTACTTGCTACTAATTCAGAAGTGTAGCTAGGAACAAAAGCAGCATTAAATGTTCCCTCAGCAAATAACCTCCTAAATGTATTTGGTATTCTAAAAGCAACAAAAAAAGCATCTGCTAACAAACTTGTTCCAAGAAAAATAGCAATTAAAACATCTCTTAAATATCCAAGTAATCTACTAATTATAGTATAAAAACCAAAAGTCCCTGTTGACTTAACTAAATTCATAAATCATATTAGTCTTAAATTTACCTCATTTGTACACCTAATTAACCTAAATGAAAAAAACAAAAATTGATCACTATACAGACAAAGAAGCTTTGGATTTTCACAGTCATAATAAGCCAGGAAAAATTGAGATTACCTCCTCAAAAAATATGACCACAAAAAGAGATCTCGCTCTAGCTTATTCACCTGGAGTAGCAGCACCAGTAAAAGCTATAAGTGAAAATCCAGAAAGCGCATTTGACTATACAAGTAAGGGAAATCTTGTTGCAGTAATAAGCAATGGATCTGCAATTTTAGGAATGGGGAATTTAGGAGCATTGGCATCAAAGCCTGTAATGGAAGGAAAAGCTGTTTTATTTAAAAGATTTGCAGACATTGACTCGATAGATCTTGAAATTGACTCAGAAGATCCCGACGAGATAATTAGAAGTATAAAAAATTTTGCTCCAAGTTTCGGAGGTATAAATCTAGAAGACATCGCGGCCCCAGACTGTTTTATAATTGAGGAAAAACTGAAAGAAATTTTGGATATTCCTGTCTTCCACGATGACCAACATGGAACAGCAATTATCACAACTGCAGCATTACTAAACGCACTTGACATAACTAAAAAGAAAATTGACAAAGTTAAAATAGTTGTCAATGGTGCAGGAGCATCAGCTATGGCATGTGCAAATTTATTTAAAAAAAGTGGAGTGCCACAAAAAAATATTACAATGGTTGATAGAAAAGGAGTAATTTATACCGGACGAGAAAATTTAAACCAATGGAAATCAGCACATGCTATTAAAACTGAAAATAGAACTTTGACTGATGCAATTAAAAATGCTGATGTGTTTCTAGGATTGTCAGCTAAAGGCGCTTTAACTAAGGACATGGTAAAAAAAATGAATGATAATCCAATTATATTTGCATGTGCAAATCCTGACCCAGAAATAAAACCTGAGGAAGTAGAAGAGGTTAGAGATGACGCAATTATTGCTACTGGACGTTCAGATTATCCAAACCAAGTAAACAACTTAATTGGTTTTCCGTACATATTTAGGGGTGCATTAGACGTAAGATCGAAAGTAATAAATGAGGAGATGAAAGTAGCTGCGGCACATGCGATAGCTAATTTAGCCAAGGAAGAGGTACCAGATGAGGTTGTTGCAGCTATGGGAGGTGAAAGACCACATTATGGAAAAGACTATATTATTCCCTCAACATTTGACCCAAGATTAATAAGTGTCATTCCAGCAGCGGTAGCTAAAGCTGCTATAGATACAGATGTTGCTAGGATTAATATAAAAGATTTTGAAACTTATAAAGACCAGTTAAAGCAAAGACTAGATCCAACGGTTACAATCATGCAAGGGATAAATAATTATATAAAGAAAAAATCAAAAAAAGTTGTTTTTGCAGATGGTGAGGATGAAAATATGCTTAAAGCTGCAATAGCATTCAAAAATTCAAATTTAGGGATACCAATTTTGGTTGGAAAGGAAGACCTAATAAAAAAACAAATAAAGAGAATAGGTTATAATGAAAACTTTGATATTGAAATTGTAAACTCAAAAGACTCTGAAAAAAGAGAAAGGTATGTAAAATATCTTTTTGAAAAACTTCAAAGACAAAAAGGTATGCTAGAAAGAGATTGTGACCGATTGGTAAGAAATGACAGAGTGATTTGGGCATCTTGTATGGTTGCATGCAAAGATGCCGATGCAATGGTTACTGGAAATACAAGAAGATATTCTTCCTCACTAGAAAAAATAAGTAAAGTTGTAGATCCAAGAGCAGGAGAAATTATGTTTGGTTTAAATCTAATTGTAAATAGAGGAAAAACAATCTTTATATGTGATACCTCTGTAATTGAATATCCTGATGCAAACCAACTAGCAGAAATGGCAAAATCAGCAGCTAGAGTAGTTAGGCTATTTGGTTTTGATCCTAAGGTTGCTTTTTTATCTCACTCAACTTTTGGCGAACCTGCAACTGATAGAACTAAAAGGTTAAGTGATGCTGTTAAGATTTTAAAAAAGGATAAAGTTGATTTTAAATTCGATGGGGAAATGCAACCTGATGTTGCTTTAGAGGAGCTATATAAAGAACTTTATCCATTTTCAGAAATTGTAGGTAATTCCAATGTTTTAATTATGCCAAGTCAACATAGCGCAGCTATTTCTTACAAAATGATAAAATCTATGAGTAGAGCAAAAGTTATTGGACCATTGCTAATTGGTTTAGGTCTTCCAATAGAGATC
Source organism: uncultured Pelagibacteraceae bacterium (assembly GCA_902557215.1). Classification (GTDB taxonomy): domain Bacteria; phylum Pseudomonadota; class Alphaproteobacteria; order Pelagibacterales; family Pelagibacteraceae; genus Pelagibacter. The sequence continues at coordinate 64,857 of CACDZM010000002.1, forward strand.
GCTCCATTAAGAACTTCGACATCAGAGATTATAAATTTGGCATCAATTGCAGCATATTCTGCAGATGTAATTGATTACAAAAAAGATTAATTTTTTTGAATTCTTAAATCTTCAACTAATATAATACTAGCTATAACATCCTTAACATCAAGAATTTCTTTAGCCTCTTTTAAAACTTCATCTTTTTCATCCTCAGTGATTGCGATTCCATAAATAAAAATTTTCTTTTTGTAAGTATCAATCTGGTAATTTGTTGCTTTTATCTTTTTATTCAAAATAATTGCTGTTCTTAGTTGAGATGTAATTAGAAGATCCTTTGCAGATTGTTTAAAATTAAACTCCTCTTTTATTTTAATATCATTTCTTACAGATCTTACACCAAGAGTTTCCCATGCTAATTTAGTCAATTGCAGTTTTTCCTCAGGATTTTCGACTTTTCCTGTTAGAAAAATTCTACCATCTAAAACTTGAGTATTTATAGCAAATAAATATTTTTTGTCCTTTAATAACATCCTGGCAGTAAAATTTTTTTCCATTATAGAATCATCAATTTGAGTTCCAACTGTTCTTGGATCAAAAGCTACACTTACTCCTGTTCCAAAAAAACCTTTAGATCCTACTCCGGCACAACTTGATAAAAACATTAAAAACATTGAAAATATTACTGATTTAATTTTCATTTTTTAATTCTATACAAAAATTATAAATCGCTTTCTTTGATATCTCACTTTTTTTACCAATTAGACTTACAATTTCTTTTACACTTAATTTATTTATGGTTTTTCTAATTAAATCTTTATCTGATTCACTTAGTTTTTGCGAAACATTTTTTACTTTTTTCATTTCTGAAATAACAATAGTTAATTCCCCTTTTAGTCCACTTTCCAACATTTTCAAATTATCAATTTTTTCTCTTAAAAATTCTTCATAAAATTTAGTCATTTCCCTACAAATCAAAATTTTTCTACCACTAAAATATTTTTTTAAAATAGGAATAGTTTTGTTAAATTTTTTTGACGAAATGAAAAAAACTATAGAGCAATCTAGTTTTGATAAAGTTTGTAAATCATTATTTAATAACTTATTCTTTTCAGGTAAAAAACCATAAAAATAAAACTTATCACTAAAACCACTTACAGAAACTGCACTCGAAACAGCAGAGGGTCCTGGAATAGGTGAAACGTTGATACCTTCTTTTAAACATTCGTTTATTAAAACACATCCTGGGTCTGAAATACTTGGTGTTCCTGCGTCTGAAATTAGAGATATTATAGATCCTGATTTTAATAATTTGATTATCTTATTTAAGTTTTTTTTTTCATTAAACTTATGGTAAGAAATCAAATTAGATTTAATATCAAATTTAGTAAGAAGAATTTTTGAAACTCTAGTATCTTCGCATAAAATAAAATCTGACTTTCTTAAAGTTTCTATTGCTCTTTGGGATATATCTAATAAATTTCCGATTGGTGTTGATACAACATACAATCCAATTTTAATCTTAATGTTGTCAGATTTGTTTTTTAAGGACATTGTTGTAACTAATTAATATAATATTATTTAAATGATTAAAATTTCAAAATTAATAATTTGTTCACTGTTTTTATTTATAATTGGTACCTCACAGAAAGTATTTGCAAATGAGAAAATAAAAATTGGGCTGCTCATCCCATTAACTGAAGATAATCAAGAGATTGGTCAACAGATTATCAAAACCGTCAGAATGGCAATCAATGATATTAACAATGAGAATATAGAAATAATTGTGAAAGATACAAAATCTAATCCTAATAGCACACTAAAATCAGCTATCGAATTAAAAAACGAAAATATAAAAATTGTAATAGGTCCAGTGTTTTATGAAAATCTTATTTATCTCAATAAAGTTGAAGATATAATCTTTTTATCATTAACTAATAAAACTATCGATCTTCCAAAAAATGTTATTAGTGCTGGAGTAAACTCTACTTCTCAACTTAATGCTATTAAAAAGTTTTTAGAATTAAATGAGATTAAAAAAACGATCTTTTTGTTACCAAAATTAAAACATGAAGCGGAGATAAAAAAAGGTTTAAAAGATTCAAAATTAAAAACTAAAAAGGTATTTGAGTATGATACTGAACCAACTAAGTTAACGAAACAAATAGAAAAAATAACTAATTATAAAATTAGAAAGCAAAATTTAGAAGACGAAATAAAAAGATTAGAACAATCTGATGATCCGAATAAAGAGAAAAAAATCAAACAGTTAGAAAAAAAATATACATTGGGCAAAGTTAACTTTAATTCAGTTATAATAGCTGACTTTGAAGAAGGTTTAAAAAGTGTTGCTACATCCCTTCTATACACTGATGTATCACCTGAAAAAAAATATTTTATATCACTAAATCAATGGTTTAATGAGAGTCTGATACAAGAAAAAAGTCTTCAACCCATATATTATCCCTCAATAAATAAAAAAAATTGGGAACAATATAAAGATAGGTTTTACAGAAAATTTAAAAAATATCCAAACCATCTAAGTTTGCTTAGTTATGATTTAGTTGGTTTAATTTATTATCTGTCATTAAAAAATGATTTTATGACAACTGATACTGAAAAACTTTTTAGAGACGAAAATTCTTTTAAAGGTAAAATTGGAATTTTTGATATTAAAAATAATGAAATAAACCACCGTTTAAATTTCTATAGGGTAGAAAAAAATCAAACTACAAAAATTTTTTAATTTTCTTAAAAGCTTTAAATCTGTGATCAATTTTATGCTTTAAACTAGGCTTCATTTCACCAAAAGTTAATTTTTTTTTGAGAGGTATAAAAATAGGATCATATCCAAAACCATTATTACCCTTTGGTTTATTAGATATATGTCCTTCAACTTTACTTTGAACGCAAGCAACTTTTTTTTTTAAATGACTAATAGACAGAGCACATATAAATCGGGCTTTAATTTTTTTACTTTTCCAATTTTTATCTTTTTTATAGAGTTCTCTATAAACTCTTTTTATTGCAATTTTAAAATCAGATTTTTTTCCTGCCCATCTGGCAGAATATATTCCTGGCTTTTTATTTAAAGTATCAATTTCCAACCCAGAGTCGTCTGCTAAACAGGTTAAATTTGTTTTTTGTGAAAAATACCTTGATTTTATAAGTGAATTTTCTTTAAATGTTTTCCCAGTTTCTCTTGGACTTTTGATATTAAATTCAGATGTTGAATAAATTTTGATGTATTTTGGCAATAAATTCTTGATTTCGCGCAGTTTACCTTTGTTATTGGTTCCAATTAATAATTTATTTATTTTTTGTTTAAACATCTAGAAATTATGAAAATCCTTACCATATAAGATTGTATGGAAAAAGAAGAAAACCAAAATAATAATCCCACGAATAAAAGCCAAGAGGCGGAAAATGCTGAGAATGATATTAGTGAAAATGGAAATAATCTCCAGCCAGAAGATATTTCGCCAGATGAGAAAGAAAAAATAAAAGAGTCTTCTCCAGCTGAAAAAATTACTGAACTTGAAGATAAGCTAGCTAGGACTTTTGCTGAAATGGAAAATCAAAGAAGAAGATTTGAAAAAGAAAAAGAAGATGCATTTGAATATGGTGGTTATAGTTTTGCTAAAGAGGCATTAAGCTTAATTGATAACTTAGAGCGATCAAAAAATGTTTTAGAGAACGATGATAAACTTAAAGAAACTGAAGCATTAAAAAAAATTCTCGACCATTTAAATGTAATAAAAAAAGATCTAATAACTATTTTTGAAAAAAATGATATTAAACCCATTGATAGTCTAAACAAAAAACTAGATCCAAATTTTCATCAAGCAATGATTGAAATAGAGGACGATACTAAAGAGCCAGGCACAATAATCCAAGAAATTCAAAAAGGGTTTACTATAAAAGACAGACTGCTGAGACCATCATTAGTTGGGGTATCAAAAAAAGTAGAAAAAAGCGATAAAAATGAGGAAAATTCGAAAGATAAATAATTATGAAGCCAACTTGTAGTTTTGCATTTAGCACCTATATGAAGTTTTATAGATATAAATATTATGAGTAAAATAATTGGAATAGATTTAGGTACTACGAATTCTTGTGTTGCTATTATGGAAGGAACACAGGCTAAGGTATTAGAAAATGCAGAAGGTGCAAGAACCACTCCTTCGGTAGTTGCATTTACTGATGAAAATGAAAAATTAATTGGTCAACCAGCTAAAAGACAAGCTGTAACAAATCCTGAAAATACTATATTTGCAGTTAAAAGATTAATTGGAAGAAATTTTGATGATCCTACAGTAAAAAAAGATGTCGAAGCAGCACCTTTTAAAATTGTAAATTCTGAAAATGGTGACGCTTGGATTGAAGCAAAAGGAGAAAAGTATTCACCATCGCAAATCTCTGCTTTCATACTTCAAAAGATGAAAGAGACTGCTGAAAAATACTTAGGTCAGGCTGTAACTAAAGCAGTTATAACTGTGCCTGCATATTTCAACGATGCGCAAAGACAAGCGACTAAAGATGCTGGTAAAATTGCTGGTTTAGAAGTTTTGAGAATTATAAATGAACCTACTGCTGCTTCATTAGCATATGGACTTGATAAAAAACAAAATAAGAAAATAGCAGTATATGATTTAGGTGGAGGAACTTTTGATGTTTCAATACTGGAATTAGGTGATGGTGTATTTGAAGTAAAATCTACTAATGGTGATACATTTTTAGGTGGAGAAGATTTTGATAATGCCGTTGTTGAGTATCTAATTGGTGAGTTTAAGAAAGATAGTGGTATTGATCTTAAATCAGACAAATTAGCATTACAAAGATTAAAAGAAGCTGCTGAAAAGGCTAAAATAGAACTGTCAGCTGCGGAGCAAACAGACATTAATCTTCCTTTTATCACAGCTGATAAAACTGGACCAAAGCACATTAACTTAAAGATGACTAGAGCAAAGCTTGAAGCTTTAGTTGAAGATTTAATTGCTAGAACAATCCCCCCATGTAAAACTGCTTTAAAAGATGCTGGAATTTCTGCGAGCGATATAAATGAAGTAGTTATGGTAGGCGGTATGACTAGAATGCCAAAAGTTATAGAAGAAGTAAAAAACTTTTTTGGCAAAGACCCTAACAAAAGTGTTAACCCTGACGAAGTAGTAGCAATGGGTGCAGCTATTCAAGCTGGTGTATTACAAGGAGATGTGAAGGATGTCTTATTATTAGATGTTACACCGCTCTCTCTTGGAATTGAGACACTTGGAGGAGTCTCAACAAAGCTTATTGAAAAAAATACAACTATACCAACAAAAAAGAGTCAGGTATTTTCTACTGCTGAAGACAATCAGCCTGCTGTTTCAATTAGAGTTTTGCAGGGCGAGAGAGAAATGGCAACTGATAATAAATTATTAGGAAATTTTGAGTTAATAGGTATTGCTCCAGCACCAAGAGGTGTGCCTCAAATTGAGGTAACTTTTGATATAGATGCAAACGGAATAGTAAATGTGTCAGCAAAAGATAAAGGTACAGGTAAAGAACAAAAAATTCAAATTCAGGCTTCTGGTGGTTTAAGTGACGAAGAGATAGAAAAAATGGTTAAAGATGCAGAGGCTAACAAAGAGGCTGATAAAAAGAAAAGGGAGTCTGTTGATGTAAGAAATCAAGCAGATACTTTAATTCATTCAACTGAAAAAAATTTGAAAGAACATGGATCTAAAATCTCAGATGCTGAGAAAAAATCTATCGAGGATGCTTCAAACAACCTTAAAGAATCATTGAAGGGTGAAAACACAGACGATATTAAGAAAAAAACTGAAACACTAGTTCAAGCTTCGATGAAACTTGGTGAGGCTATTTATAAATCACAACAAAGTACAAAACCATCTTCAGATAAAGATGATGGTAAAGACGAAAAGGGAAAAAAAGACGATAATGTTGTTGATGCTGACTTTGAAGAAGTAAAAGACGAGAATAAAGAAAAAAGCGCTTAACTGACATCTATTTGTCCAGGTTTAATACATGGCTAAAAGAGATTACTATGATGTCCTTGGCGTAGGAAAAGATGCAAGCCCTGAGCAACTAAAGTCTGCATACAGAAAATTAGCAGTTAAATATCATCCAGACAAAAATCCCAACGACAAAACAGCAGAAGAGAAATTTAAAGAAGCAAGTGAAGCTTATGGTGTGCTTTCTGATAAATCTAAAAAAGAAAACTATGATAATTTTGGTCATGCGGCTTTTGAGAATGGAGGTGGTGGTCAAGGTGGCTTCAGTGGTTTTGGTGGTTTTGGTGGTACCGATTTTTCTGATATCTTTGAAGATTTTTTTGGAGATTTTGGTGGTAGCAGAAGAGGATCAAGGGGAAGAAGTTCTAATAACAGAGGGTCAGATCTAAGATATGATCTATCGATAACTTTAGAAGAAGCATACTCTGGAAAAAAACAAAATATACAATTTTCAACTTCAGAGAAATGTAATACCTGTAAAGGAAATGGATCAAAACCAGGAACAACACCTGACAGATGTAGTTATTGCGGTGGTAACGGAAGGGTTCGATCAAATCAAGGCTTTTTTACCGTACAACAAACTTGTCCTCAATGTACGGGCAGTGGAGAAGAAATTACAAATCCATGCTCTAATTGCAATGGACAGGGCAATAATCAAATTACAAAAAAAATCTCTGTAACAATACCAAAAGGAGTAGATGATGGTACTAGAATACGACTAGCAGGTAAAGGTGAGGCGGGAACAAGAGGAGGTGCATCTGGTGATTTATATTTATTTATTAATGTAAAATCTCATGATTTATTTAAAAGATCAGATGTAAATTTATTTTTTGAATTCCCAATATCAATTGCAGATGCTGCACTTGGAACTACGATAGAGATTCCAACTATAGATGGAAAAAAAGCGAAAATTAAAATACCTGATGGTACTCAAGATGGAAAACAGTTTAGACTCAGAGGAAAAGGAATGCCTTTCATGCGTAAAGGGGACTTTGGAGACCTGTATGTCCAAGTAAAAACAGAAGTGCCGGTTAACTTAAATAAAGAACAAAAAGAACTATTAGAGCAGTTTAGAAAAATAGAAAATGAAAAATCTAACCCAAGTATTAAAAAATTTTTTCAGAAAGCAAAAGATTTTTGGAAGAGTTAAAAAATGAGGTTAGATCAAATAATCCCAGTTATCTTTTTAATTGCAGTTTTGTTTCTTGTTCTTCCAGGCTTTATTGAGACCAATTCAAAATTAAAATTATTTCTCAAAAATTTACTCATTTGGTCTGTAATTGTTTCATCCATTGTGATAGTTACATATTTAATCTTTTGATGAAAAAAATAAATTTAGCAATTACTGGATGTATGGGCCGAATGGGTAGTCAAATTATTAAATCAGCCAAAAAAGATCAGAACTTTAAAATAACTGCATTAACAGAAAACAAAAGGATTAATAGGAAAATTAATGGTATCGCTATTGACTTAAATACTTATAAGACTTTTAAAAAAGTAGATTTAATCATAGATTTTACAGTTCCTAAATGCACATTTGAAATATTAAAGATTGCCTTAAAATTAAAAAAAAGGGTTGTTATAGGAACTACTGGCTTTTCAAAAAAAGAGGAAAACTTAATAAGAAAATACTCAAAAAAAATTCCAATTTTAAAAGCTGGAAATATGAGTTTAGGGATAAATCTTTTAATGTATTTGACTGAAATTGCATCTGGTTCTTTGGGAAAAAAATTTTTAAGTAAAATTTTCGAAGTCCACCATAAGCATAAAAAAGATTTCCCATCTGGAACAGCATTAATGTTAGCCAAAGGAATAGCTACTGGTAAAAATAAAAACTTTCATAATATTATTGGAAGAAGATATCTTAATAAAAAAACTTTTCCTTATAGTAATAAAATAAACTTCAATTCTATCAGAAAAGGTGAAATTATTGGAGAACATGAAGTAAAATTCTCAAGTGGTAAAGAAATAATCACTCTTAATCATGAAGCTTTTGACAGAACTTTATATTCAGAAGGGGCCTTATCAGCTGCAAGGTGGTTAATGACTAAAAAGCCAGGCCTTTATTCAATGAGAGATCTTATGAATTTCAAATAATGAATGAAATACAGCGAGCTAAGACAATTCTTAAAATTTTAAATAAAACCTACCCAACAATTAAAGTTCCTTTAAAAAGTAGAAATGTTTTTACACTTCTCATTTCTGTTTTATTGTCAGCTCAATGCACTGATATCAATGTGAATAATGTTACAAAAAATATTTACCCAAAATATCACCGACCTGAACATTTTGTAAGATTAGGGCGAAAAAAAATTGAGAGATTAATAAAAAAAATTGGTATCTTTAGAGTCAAAGCTAAAAGTATTTACAATCTCTCAAAAATACTAATTAATGAACATAGTGGAAAAGTGCCAAAAACATTCGAAGAATTAGAAAAGCTGCCCGGTGTAGGTCACAAAACTGCGAGTGTAGTAATGTCTCAGGGATTTGGTTTTCCTGCTTTTGCTATAGATACCCATATTCACCGACTTGCTCAGAGATGGGGCCTCACAAATGGCAAAAGCGTTATTCAAACTGAAAAGGATTTAAAAAAATTATTTCCCAAAAAAAACTGGAATAAATTACATCTACAAATAATTTACTATGGAAGAGAATATTGCAAAGCTAGGGATTGTTATGGATTAACTTGTAAAATTTGCACTACTTGTTATCCTAACAGAAAAAAACCAGTCAAAACTTTGAAAGCTTAATATGAAAATTTTAGGTATTGGAAATGCTATAGTTGACGTTATTTGTAAAGTAGAAGAAAGCTTTTTAGATCAAAACAATTTAGCTAAAAGTAACATGAAGTTAATATTTGATCAAAATGAGTTCAAAAAATTATTATCGAGTCTAAAAATTGAAAAGACTATCTCGGGTGGTTCGGTCGCCAACTCAATAGTTGGGTTGTCTCAACTTAAAAATGAAGTTGGTTTTTTAGGAAAGATATCTGATGATGATCTTGGAGAAAAATACGAGATAGGACTTAAAAGTGAAAATGTAAATTATATCTATTCTAAAAAAAAAGAGGATTTACCTACTGGCACCTGTTTAATTTTAGTTACACCAGACTCAGAAAGAACAATGTGTACTTTTCTTGGAACTGCAGGAAAAATCAACGAGAATGATGTAAATGTTGATGCAATCAAAAAAAGTGAAATGATATTTTTAGAAGGATATCTATGGGATGAGGGCGAGCCAAAGAAAGCATTTGATAAAGCAATTAATAATGCAAATAAAGTTGCTATGTCCCTATCTGACAAATTTTGTGTGGATAGACATAAGTCTCATTTTTTAGATTTAGTAAAAAATAAATTAGATATAGTTTTTGCAAATGAAGAGGAAATTATGTCTTTAATAGATACAAATAATTTTGAGGAAGTTATAAATTTTGCAAAAGAAGTAAATAAATTAATAATAGTAACTAGGGGAGAAAAGGGAGCTGTTTCAATTAAAGGAAGTAGCGTAATTGAATCTGGAATAAAAAAAAATTTAAATATAGTCGATTTAACTGGTGCCGGAGATCTATTCGCTAGTGGCTATCTTCATGGTTATCTAAATAATTTTTCACAAAGAGATTGCTTGGAAAAAGGCACAGAGTTATCATCAAGAGTGATTCAGCAAGTAGGAGCAAGACTTTAATTTTTTTTTCTTTTAAAGCTTCCTTTGCCTTTTTTGGGTTTAATGATCCTTGGTTTATAACGTCTATTCGAAAGAGTTTTTGCTATTGGGTTTTTTTTCAATTTATCCTGTATCCTTTTTGCGAATTTTTAATAAATTCATCATCCCCAAATTTATCTTTCATTTTTTTTCTTAATCTATAAATGTGAGTTTCTACAGTATGAGTCTCTAAATTTGAAGTGTAGCCCCAAACATTGTTTTGAAGTTCTTTAATTGTTACATAATCTTTTGATTTGATAAAAATTATTGTTTCGACCTCTTTTTCTGTCAAACTTAGACTTAAATTATTTAAAATTATTTTTCTAGAGTTTAGGTCAAGTTTATATTTACTAATTTTTACATCTGATTTTTTGATAAAACTTGTCTTTAAAAAATTTATATTTATTATCTGTATTAGTTTGTCTAATTTAATAGGCAAATTTTCTAAAACAAAATTATTCTTTAGGTCTGTATATTTTACTGAGCTAACAATTAAATAATTTTCAAATTTATCTAAATCTAATTCTTGGAATTTCTTTTTATCGACGTATAAAATTTGAAAATTTAGATGTTCATAAATTTCACTTAATATTTTATATAAAATTTGATATTCATAAATTATTAAAGTTTTTGAAATCATTATTTAAAAATATGCGAATTATATTAAAAAATAAAGAAACTCTTATATATGATGATTTTAGATTTAAATGTTGTGTTGGCAAAAATGGTACTACATCTCACAAAATTGAGGGTGATAAGAAAACTCCAAGAGGTATTTTTTCATTAGGACCGGTTTTTTATCGGGAGGATAGAATTAAAAATATTGTCACAAAATTACGAAAAAGAAAAATTAATAAATTAATGGGGTGGTGCGATGATATAGAAAGTAAAAATTACAATAAATTAATAAAAGTAAATAATAAAATTAGACATGAAAAATTGTTTCAAAAAACAAAAAACTATGATGTTTTAATACCAATCGAATACAACACTAAGAAACCCAAAAAAAATAAAGGCAGTGCAATATTCATTCATTTAACAAAAAACTATAGAAAAACTTTAGGTTGTGTAGCTTTGAAAAAAAAGGATTTATTAATTTTATTAAAATTAATTAACACAAAAACAAAAATTCAAATTCTTTAAGATCGTGCTCCAAAAATTTTAGAACCAATTCTTACATAAGTAGCGCCATGAGAGACAGCTTCCAAATAATCTGATGACATACCCATACTTAATTGATTTAGGCCAATAGATTTACTTAAATCTCTCATCGATTTAAAATATTCATTTTTTTCTCCTTCAATGGGTGGAATACACATTAAACCAACTATATCTAAACTAAGATCATTAGTGCATTTTTTATAAAAACTCATAACTTCATTTTTATGAATACCACTTTTTTGATTTTCATTGCCAATATTTACTTGAATGAAAATTTTTAATTTTTTATCAATTTTTTTTTGCTCTAAGGAGATTTTTTGAGCTAATTTTAAATTGTCTAAAGAATGTATATAGTCAAATAATGGGACTACAAATTTAACTTTATTGGTTTGAAGTTTACCAATCATATGAAGCTTTATGTCCTTAACCTCTTTTTTGAGCTCAGTCCATTTCTGTATAGCTTCTTGAACTTTATTTTCACCATAATGTAAATGACCATGATCGATCAACGGTTTAATTTCACTGATCGGAAAGGTTTTAGTAACTGCAATTATATTGATTTTCAAATCTTGACTAGATCCAGACTTGAGTTCATTTTCTATAGACACTAAATTAGAGATAGTTTTATGCAAAAAAAAGATCCGTATATTTTTTATTTTATAGATAAATATAACATAGATGAATTAACAAATTTAGAAAAAAATATAGATCTAATATTTCGAAACTATAATAAAAAATTAAAAATAGACGAAATAAAGACTATTCATAAATTCTGTAAAATTGATAACAGAAATTTATATTTGTCTAATAATATTAAATTAGCACTAAGACTAGGTCTTAGTGGTGTATATATACCCTCTTTTAATAAAAGTATTAATTATGCCTCCAAATATTCATTACCAAATAATTTTGAGATAATTGGTTCAGCTCATAACATAAAAGAAATTAGAATAAAGCAATTGCAAAAATGCTCGAAAACTTTTTTATCACCAATATTTAAATCAAAAAAAAATCAAAAATTTCTTTCAACATTAAAATTTAATCTTATGACTATTTCTAAAAATATCGATTTTATAGCCTTAGGTGGAATTAATAAAAATAATTATAAAAAACTTAGGCTTACTAAAATTGTTGGATTTGCAGGAATATCCTGGATAAAAAAAAACGGCCTAAGAGAACTTAGGCCGTTTTTAAAAATTTAAACTAAACTAAACTTAGAATGATAATCCTAAAGCGATTTCATTCTTAGTTATAGTAGCTGCATCTTCATCAAAGTTAGGGTTGGTAATCTCTGTTGTGTATGCTTTAATTGACATAGCACCCATTGAATACGCTGCCTGTAATGACTCATGCTTCTCATCTACACCAGCAAGCTCATTTGTTGTGTCTGCAACATTTGTTTGCGGGTCGTGAGTAGCTGTCATTTCTGAGTAAGATACTGACAAGTCATCATTTACGTTAAACGCAATTGAGAACATATCACCATCAAAGATACCAGAAGTTGAACCAACAGTTTTAGCAGATGTTGTTACAATAGCTTCAGATGTGTTATTTAAACCTGAACCAATGTAGAACTCAGAGTAACCAAGTGATACTGGACCTGCATTGTATTTTACATTCCAAGAACCACTGAACTCATCTTCAACTGTTGTTAAAGCAGTTCTGTTTTTGTTTTCTCTTTCAGAAACAAAAGCACCGATTGATAATGCATCGTAAGCTACAGTTAAACCTAGACCATAAGCATTGCCCCAAGTATGACTTGTAGCTACACCTGAACCATCGTTAGGTGAGTCACTTCCACCTTGGAAAGAATAATCAAGACCACCTGTGATAGTAGCACCCATCATTTCCATTGCTGGGAAAATGTATGTTATACCGTTACCATCAGCGACTGAACCAACGTAGTTAGCTGCACCTTGTCCACCAGCATCAGAATTTTCTTCGTATGCAGTTGGGATAGCTTCATCGTATGCACCGTTAATATTAGTTCCACCACCAGAACCTACACCAATTGAACCTAAAGATCCCATATTGATTACAGTTGCTGTTGATGATACCGACATGTCATCTTTCAAGTTTGTGAAAAGACTAAATGTGAAACCATTGTCTAATTCACCACTTCCAGAGAACTTAACGTCCTTATCATGCCCTAAAGATTGTGCATGACTAGTGCCACTGTAGGTTACGTATGTTACATTCGCAGAACCTGACACTGACATTTCTCCTGCGTTAGCCGTTACTGCTGCAAGCGAACCTGCTAGTGCTGTAAGACCAACTTTTTTTAATTTAATCATATTAATCTCCTATCGTTATTCATATGAATGTTAGCCTTTTACCAATGTTTACTGATGAAATTAAAAAAAATCCCTGATTTACAGTCTTTTTTTTTCGTGTGTGATATTTTTACAACAAAAAAATGTATATTTTTATTGATATTTTGGAATTCTAGTGGTTTTAAATCAATCCTATAACAAAATGTATAATTTCACAAAATTCATTTCAGTTTTATTGGCTCTTATCTTTTTAAGCGGCTGTGGAAATAATATTTTCAAAAGGTCAGATGTCAAAGATAACCCTGTCAACGTTAAGGATAGAGTTAGAAAAAATATTGAGGAAGGAAAGGGGGTTCGCTTCAATTTAGGAAAAAAAAGAGGTGGAGTATTTGATTTTGCCTCTGCTAATGAGTTATGGAGAGCTTCAGTTGAAACTCTTGATTTTGTTCCTTTAGTAAATGCTAGTTACTCAGGAGGAATAATAATAACTGACTGGTTTAATGGTGGAAAAGAAAATAATAGAGATTTGAAAATTACTGTCAGATTTTTATCCAATGAAATAAGGTCTGATGCTCTTAAAATAATTGTCCATGAAAGAATTTGTAGTAATAATAATTGTGTCACAAACTTAATAGACTCTAAGATTTCTGGTGAAATTCAATTGGCAATATTGAAAAGAGCAACTTTAATGGAAAAGAAATCTATTGAAAAACTTGTTAAAGAAAGACGAAAAAAAGATCCTCGTGGTGGGGATAAAGCTATCCCCCAAGATCAGAGATAACGTAAAATCTATGGTGTTTTGTGGACAGATATAATTTTAAGTTAATCGAAAAAAAATGGCAAACTTTTTGGGAAAAAAATCAAACCTTCAAAGCGTCGATTAAAAAAGATAGAAAAAAATTCTATTGTTTAGAAATGTTTCCTTACCCTTCGGGTAAAATTCATATGGGTCATGTTAGAAATTATACCATAGGCGATGTTCTTGCTAGGTATAAATCTATGCAAGGATTTAACGTTTTACATCCTATGGGATGGGACTCATTCGGTATGCCAGCTGAAAATGCTGCGAGACAAAATAATCTTGATCCTAAAATCTGGACAGAAAAAAATATAGAAACCATGAAAAATCAACTAAAACAACTAGGTTTATCTTTAGATTGGAATAGAGAAATTTCAACGTGTTCTAAAGATTATTATAAGCACCAACAATCTTTTTTTTTGGATTTGTTAGATAAAGGCTTGGTCTATCGTAAAGAAAACTACGTCAATTGGGATCCGGTCGATGAAACTGTTCTTGCTAATGAACAAGTAATTGATGGAAGGGGTTGGAGGTCTGGTGCCATAGTTGAACGAAAAAAACTTAATCAATGGTTTTTTAATATTACCAAATTTTCCTCTGAACTTCTTGAAGATTTAGAAAAACTTAAGAAGTGGCCAAATAAAGTTAAAATAATGCAAAAAAACTGGATAGGAAAATCTTTTGGATGTGAGATTGATTTTAATATTAAATCAAATTTACCGGTAAAAAAAATTAAATGCTTTACAACTAGGCCTGATACATTATTTGGGTTTTCTTTTTTGGCGTTATCAATTGATCATCCACTATCTGATTTTTTTAAAAAAGATAAAGAATTCATTAAATTTAAAAATGAATGTGCTAAAACTGGCACAACTGAAGAGTCAATTGCTAATGCCGAAAAAGTAGGTTTTAAAACAAATATTAAAGCTATAAATCCACTTGATCTAAATAAAGAAGTTCCTGTCTATTTTGCTAACTTTGTTTTAATGGATTATGGATTTGGAGCTGTATTTGGTTGCCCTGCACATGACCAAAGAGATTTAGATTTTGCATTAAAATATAATTTGGAAGTTTTACCAGTAGTTTGTCCGCCAGGTGAAAATGACAATTTTAAGATAAATACAGAAGCTTACACCGGGCCTGGTAAAATTTTTAATTCTCAATTCCTCGATGGTTTAAATTGCCCGGATGAGTCTATTTCAAAAACTATCGAAATTTTAGAAAAAAAAAAAATTGGTAAGAAAAAAATAAATTTTAGACTTAAAGATTGGGGGGTATCGAGACAGAGATATTGGGGATGCCCTATCCCTATTGCTTATAATAGTAAAGGCGAGGTAGTTAAGATACCCAAAAAAAATCTGCCAGTAAAACTTCCTGAAAATATAAAACTTGATGTAAAAGGTAATCCTCTTGAGCATCAAAAAGATTGGAAAGAAGTTATTATTAATGGTGAAAAATGTTTTAGAGAGACTGATACATTAGATACTTTCGTAGACTCGTCATGGTATTTTTTAAGATTTTGCTCTGCTGACAACAATAATGAGGGTTTCAATCTGGAAGATGTGAAATATTGGATGCCAGTGGATCAATATATTGGTGGAGTTGAGCATGCAATTTTACATCTGCTTTATTCAAGATTTTTTATGCGTGCTCTAGGTTATAATAAAAAAGATTTTGTAGATTTAGAGCCATTTGAAGGTCTATTTACTCAGGGAATGGTATGTCATGAAACTTATAAAGATAGTAAAAATAACTGGTTATCTCCAGATGAAGTTGAAAGCAAAGATGGTAAGATTTATTATAAAAAAGATAACCCATCTGAAAAAATAATAGTTGGTTCAAGTGAATCTATGTCAAAGTCTAAAAAAAATACAATTGATCCAGAAAATATAATAGAAAATTATGGAGCAGATGCTGTAAGATTTTTTATTCTTTCCGATAGTCCTCCAGAAAAAGATATCCAATGGTCAGAACAAGGTATGATTTCATCTTATAAATTTATTCAAAAATTTTGGTCCTTACATAGGATGATAATAAATTTAAAACCCGATACAGTCTTAGATCAATCAAAAGAATTAGATGTCTTTACAAATCAAATGATTGATAAAATAACTAAAAATTTAGAGAACTTTCATTATAATGTTATTGTTGCAAACCTTCATGAGATTTATAATTATTTATCTAAGAATTTAAAAAAGATAGAGAATAAAGAGAATCTTTTATTTAACTACAAGAAAATGCTTAAAATAATTTCTCCAATAATACCTCATTTGACTAATGAGTGTTTAGAGGAATTAAAAGTTAAAGATATAGACCAATGGCCAAAAGTAGATCAAAAATTCCTAAAAAAAGAGAATATTAGTGTGGTTATACAGATAAATGGAAAAAAAAGAGATTTAATGAATTTTAACAAAGAAATTAATGAAAAAGATTTATTATTTAAGATAAAAAAGAACGAAAAAGTAAATAAATATCTTAAAGACAACAAAATTAAAAAAAGTATTTATATAAAAAATAAATTGATAAATTTAATAATATGAAAAATAAATTTTTTTTCTTTTTAACAATTTTTTTATTTTTTTCTAATTGTGGATTTGAGCCAATTTATTCAACAAAAAATTTAAATTTTACAATTGGAAATGTTGAAAAACGAAATACTTCTTTAAATAATAAATTTTCTAAATCAATTAATACATTGAAAAATGACAAAATTGATAAAAAAATAGATATTAAAATCGAGAGTGATAAAATTATAAAAACTAAATCGAAAGATTCTAAAGGAAATGCCTTAGTTTTTGAACTTGAAATTAATTTGAAATTTTCAAGTCTAAATACGGAAAATAAATTAGAAAAATTATTATCCCAAAAAATAACTTATAATAACTCCGACGATAAGTTTAAACTAAAACAGTATGAAAATGAATTAGAGGAAATTTTAATCAATAAAATAGTTGAAGATTTAATAAATTACCTTTCGGATATAGAATGATTTTAAAAACATCTGATTTAGACAAAAAATTCATGCTGAAATATTTTTATTTCATGGAGTAAACGAAGGTCAGAAAGAAGAGGTTTTAAACACTAAGTTTAGACCGATATATAAAAATAATATATTTAAATATTATGAAAAAGACGTATTTTCTGATACCGAAAATTTTTATAATCAGATTTTATCCAAATCTTTTTTTGAAAAAAATAAACTAATAATAATAAAAAACGTTAGCGAAAAAATAAAAGAAGTGATCGAAAATTTGAAAGAAAAAAAATTAGAGGATATAAAAATTGTTTTAATTTCTAATATTTTAGATAAGAAGTCTAAATTAAGAAATTTATTTGAAAAAGAAAAAAAATTAGTTTCAATTGCATTTTACTCAGATGACAATCAAACATTATCTACTATTGCAAAATCTTTTTTTTTAAAAAAAAAAATTCCTATATCACAAGAATCGATAAACCTAATAGTAAATAGAGCTTGCGGCGAAAGAAAAAGTCTTAATAATGAGCTCGAAAAGATTGAAAATTTTCTAACAAATAAAAAAAGTATATCTCATGAAGAGATTCTTGATTTAACAAATTTATCCGAGAATTATAGTATTAATGAACTTGTAGATAATTGCTTAGCAAAAAATAAACAAAAAACAATGTATATTCTCAATGAAAACAATTTCTCTTTTGAGGATGCAATAATTATTATTAGAACTTTTTTAATTAAAACCAAGAGATTATTAAAACTTTTCCAAAGTTTACAATCCTTAAAAAATATTGATCAAACTATTATAAATTTTAAACCTCCAATTTTTTGGAAAGATAAAGACTTAATTAAAAAACAAGTAAAAGTTTGGACACTTGATAAAACTTATCAATTAATAGATCAAATTAATAAAGTCGAATTAAACATAAAAAAAAATTCAATTAACTCATTAAATATTTTATTCGATTTTATTCTTGATACTGCAAAAACTAATAATTAGATTTAATCACATCTATAATCTTGTTTAATTGATCAATATCATGATAAGCAAAGGTAATTGTGCCTTTATTTTTCTTGTTATTTTTAATAAGAACTTTGAGCCCAGTTTTGTCGATAATTAATTGTTCTAAATCTTTTATATTTGGATCCACTGATCTGTTAACTAAACCAGGTTTTTTTTTGAAAATTTTTACAAAGTTTTCTGATTGACGAACTGATAGTTTTTTTTCAATAATCTTATTTGCCAAAAAAACCGCATTATCTAGACCAACTAATATTTTTGCATGACCAGATGTGATCTTCTTATTTTTAACTAAATTTAATACTTCTTCTGGCAAACTTAGTAATCTTAATGAATTGGTTATATAACTTCTGCTTTTTCCAATGAACCTTGAAACTTTTTCTTGATCATATGAAAATTCATCTATTAACCTTTTATAACCTAGTGCTTCTTCTAACGGATTAAGATCATGTCGTTGAACATTTTCGACGATTGCAAATTCTAATGATTTTAGATCATCAACCTCTGTTATTATTACTGGAATATCATGAAGTCCGGCTTTTCTTGCTGCTAACCATCTTCTTTCACCAGCTATGATTTCATATTTAGTTTTTTCTAACTTTGACTTTCTAACTATTATTGGCTGAATTACACCACGCTCTTTTATAGAATTTGATAATTCGTTTAAGCTATCTTCATCAAAATTTTTTCTTGGCTGATATCTATTAGGAACTATTTCACTCAAAGATAATTTGCTGTTGCTAGTATTAATTTTATTTTCACCTATTAATGAAGATAATCCTCTGCCTAATCCTTTTTTTATTCTATTCATTATGCAGCACTCCCAATCTTATTTTCTTGATTTATGAACTCATCTGTAAAATTATAGTAAGATTTACTACCTGGACAATTTTTATCGTAAATTAACACCGGTACACCATGTGATGGCGCTTCCGATAATCTTACATTTCTCGGTATAACGGTTTGATAAACTTTATCCTTAAAATAATTTCTTGCTTCCGCTTCAACTTGCGATGATAATTTATTTCTTCTGTCATACATAGTTAAAAGAATACCTTGTATTTCTAATCTAGGATTTAGATTTACTTTTATGCGTTCAATCGTTTTCATAAGTTGGGTAAGTCCTTCTAGAGCAAAAAATTCGGTTTGAAGAGGGACTAGCAATGAATTGGAAGATACTAAAGCCATAACTGTCAACAAGCTTAAAGATGGTGGACAATCTATAAGGATATAATCATATGATGCTCCAGAATCATTTAAATATGCGGTTAATTTTGTCTTTAAAATAAATGCTCTTTCGTTGTCACCAGCTGTTTCGACTTCCAATCCAGATAGATCAACATTTGATGTAATCAAATCTAAATTTTTAAAATTTGTCTTTTTAGTTACTTCTGAAATTGAGACTGTCCCATTAAGAATACCATAAATAGTTTGGTCTGACTGCTCAACATTGGATAATCCTAGACCTGTTGTAGCATTTCCTTGAGGATCAAGATCTATTACTAAAATTTTTTTATTTTTTTGTGATAAAGCGGAAGCCAAATTAATCACTGTTGTCGTTTTACCTACTCCACCCTTTTGATTTATAACCGAAATTATTTTCATGATAATTTTTTTTTAATTCTTTTTATGTTTAATATGAATGAGCCCTCGTTAGTTAAACTTTTTTTTTCCTCGTAATCTAAGTCCCAATCCTGCAGTGTTTCTTTTAAAACTTTTTTTCCATTTTTGCCCATAAAAAAAATTATATTTTTAAATCTTCTAAAATTCTCGTTTACCAAATTTAGAACTAATGGCATTGGTTTAAATGCTCTCGACATTACTGTTCCAGTCTCCATATTTTTTAATTTGAAAATATCTTTTTGGATAACCTCTGTGTTTAAGTTTAATTCTTTAGAAACTTCTTTTAGAAAAACACATTTATGGTAACTTTTTTCAAACAAACTAACTTTCATATCAATTTTCAAATTTTTCATCACTATTGCCACTACAATACCCGGCAATCCTGCTCCAGAGCCTAAATCATAGGTTGTATTGCTATTTATATCAATAAAATCAATGATTTGTGCCGAATCTATTATATGACGTTGTCTAATATCATTTTTTTCAGTGTTTTTTTTGCTTATTATGTTAATTTCCTTATTTTTTTGTTGAATCAAAGAAATATAGCTTTCTAGCTCATTACAAGTTTCACGTGAAACATTGAAATTCGAAATTTTTGAATACGAATTTAAATTTATTTGATCCATTAAGCTATATGCTTAATAGACTTTCTTTTTAGATGTGACAACAAAATATATGCTGCTGCTGGGGTAATTCCGTCAATTCTTAAAGCCTGACCTATAGTTTTTGGCCTAATTTCCTTAAATTTCGACTTCACCTCATTAGATAAACCTGAAAACTGATCATAATCAATATTATCTGGAATAGATAAATTCTCATCTCTTTTAAAAGCTAAAATATCAGCTTTTTGCTTCTTCAAATATCCTCTGTAATGAGCATTAATCTCAATTTGGTCATCGATCTCAACTCCATAATCTTTAATTTCAGGCCAAATTTCCCTTATTTTTGTCATATCAACTTCTTTTTGAGTTAAAATCTCCTCAGAAGACCTGAAAACACCATCCTTTGAAATTTTAATACCAAATTTAGAGGCTTTTGACGGGGATATATTTAAATTTGCCATTTGAAATGATATTTTACTTAATTTTTGAAATTTATCCTCAAAAATTTTCCGTCTATAATCAGATATTAGGCCAATCTTAACTCCTTTTTGTGTTAACCTTAAATCGGCATTATCTGACCTTAAGCTTAATCTATACTCAGCACGTGATGTAAACATTCTGTAAGGCTCAGCAACCCCTTTAGTGACAAGATCATCAATCATGACACCGATATATGCATCAGATCTATCAAGGATGAAGGGTTCCGAGTTTTTTAGTGATAAAGCAGCATTTATTCCTGCTATAAGTCCTTGAGCTGCAGCTTCCTCATAGCCAGTTGTCCCATTAATCTGACCAGCCAAAAATAAATTTTTAATTTTTTTTGTTTCTAAGGTTAATAATAGTTCTCGGGGATCAATATAGTCATATTCTATCGCGTATCCTGGCCTAATTACTTTAACGTTTTCTAAACCATTGATATTGTTAAGTATTTCGTACTGAACCTCCTCTGGCAGAGAAGTTGAGATCCCATTTGGGTATATTGTGTGATCATTTAGACCTTCAGGCTCCAAGAATATTTGATGTCTGTTTTTTTCTGAAAATTTAACTATTTTGTCCTCTATGGATGGACAGTATCTTGGTCCTACACCTTGTATTTTACCAGAATACATCGCACTCTTAGATAGATTTTTTTCAATTATTTTGTGAACCTTTTTATTTGTATAGGTCATTGAACATGACACTTGTTTATTAAAATTCTCTTTAGTTAAAAATGAAAAAAAATATGGATCTTTGTCTGCATCTTGTTTTTCTAAAATGTTAAAATTAATTGTTCTAGCATCTAATCTAGGGGGTGTACCAGTCTTGAGCCTTCCAATTTTAAATTTATATTTTGCTAGTTGTTCACTTAAACCTGTGCTTGGTTTTTCATTAAATCTTCCTGCTGGAGTCTTTTTATCACCAATATGAATCAATCCATTTAAAAAAGTACCGGTAGTTAAGATTAACTTTTTACAGATTACTTTGTTACCTTTTAATGTTAAAAACCCACTTATAGAGTTATTTTTAAATATAAACTTAATTACAGGATCAGAAAAAATGCTTAAATTACAGTAGTTTACAAGTTTTTCTTGCATAAATTTACGATATAAGGATCTATCAGACTGAGTTCTTGGTCCTCTAACTGCTGGACCTCTGCTTCTATTCAATAACCTAAATTGTATTCCTGACTTATCAGCAACCTCACCCATAACACCATCTAGTGCATCTATCTCTCTTACAAGATGACCTTTGCCTAATCCACCAATAGCAGGATTACAGGACATTTCTCCTATCGTATTTTTGTTATGCGTAAATAAGGCGGTTTTAACACCCAAACGGGCAGAAGCAGCAGCAGCTTCACAGCCAGCGTGTCCACCACCAATAACAACTACCTCAAACGACAAATCTTTTTTCATCTTTTAAATTTATAATCGATTAAAATATTTACAAGATTTGAATTAAAATTTAGTAAATGTAGATGTTATTTACCAATACAGAAATCGTTGAAAATACTACCTAATATCTCCTCGACGTCAACTTTTCCGACAATCATGCCTAAATGTCTTGTGGCTAGCCTAAGATCCTCTGCGGCTTTGTCAAAATCCTTTTTATCATTTTTCTGTAAAAAACTTTTTAGATGATCAGAACACTGTATTAAATGTTGTCTATGCCTTTCCCTGGTAATTAAAATATCTTCTTCACTGATAAATTTATCTTTCAAATTATTTTTTATCTCTGAAATTAATTTCTCGATATTCGAATTTTTTTTGAGTGAAATCAAAACATATTTAAATTTAGTAATTTGTGAATGCAATTTTTCTTTCAATAAATCAGACTTATTTACAACTAATATTGCATTATCTTTTAACAAATCATTCAAAAAACCGCTTAAATCAATATTTCTAGCATCAACCACAACAAGCTTTAAATCAGCTTTCTCCGCTTTTTTTAGTGATAACTTAATACCTTTTTTTTCAATCTCGTCCTTTGACTCTCTTATTCCTGCAGTATCAGAAATAACGACTGGATAGCCGTCAATATTTAAATGCGTTTCAATTACATCCCTTGTAGTTCCAGCGATTTCTGAGACTATTGCCACTTCCCTATTAGCCAAATTATTTAATAAACTTGATTTTCCTGCATTTGTTGGACCGACAATTGCAATTTTAAAACCTTCGCGAACTATTTCTCCAACTTTTTGATCATTTAAAATTTTATTAATTTCATATAAAACTTTACTCGAATTATTTCTAATCTGTTTTATTTTGTCTTCAGGCAAGTCTTCGTCTGGAAAGTCTATTTTAGCTTCTACATAAGATAAGATTTTTATTAATTTCTCTCTTAGCTCGTTAAACTTATCTGAAGACTTTCCTTGCATTATCTTAACAGCTTGTAATCTTTGGATTTCGGTTTCTGCAGAAATTAAATCGCCTATGCTTTCAGCTTTTAATAAATTTATTTTACCATTTTGAAAAGCAAGCTTTGTGAATTCACCTGGTTCTGCCAGTCGACAATTTTCAATTCTAGAAATCTGATTTTGAATAGCTAAAATGACTGCTTTACCACCATGCACATGAAACTCAGCCATATCTTCACCTGTATAGCTCTCTGGGCCAGGAAACCATATAATTATACCTTCATCAATTAACTCAGACGTGTTGATATTGTTTATTTTTCGAAGAGTAGCCACTCTAGGAGATGGGAGTTCCTTCCCTGTGAGCAACTTTATAATTCTTTTAACGTTATCACCAGAAACTCTAATTACAGCCACACCAGAAATTCCTGATCCAGATGCAAGTGCATATATAGTCATTAAATTATTATATCGCTAAATTCATTTATGCATATAATTATTTGGTTATGATTATTTGGATAGCTTCGTACCCTAAATCTGGAAATACTTGGGTTAGAGCATTAATTGCACATTACTTTTTTTCAAAAGATAAAAAATTTTATTTTGAAATATTAAAGAATATTCCAAATTTCAATGTTAGTGATTTTATTAGTGAAAAAACTCCCCTTAAGTCAAATGACGATGTAATAAAAAACTGGTTACCTGCTCAAAATTTTATTAACAAAAAATTTAAAAGGAACTTGTTTTTTAAAACTCATAATGCTTGTATTAAAAAGGATGGAAACGAATTTACAAATGAAAAGGTTTCGGCAGGATGCATATATATTGTTCGAGATCCAAGAAATGTAATTACCTCTTATAAAAATTTTGAAAATCAAACATATAAAGATGTAGCAAAAAATATGTTTGATACGAAAGGATATCTGTCATCAGATGAAAGTACTTTTAAAAAGTTTGGAATAAAAGGAATTGAAATAATAAGCTCATGGGCTGAAAATTATAATTCATGGATTCACAATAAGCATAATATACCTGTATGTTTAATTAAGTATGAAAACTTATGCATCGACCCTTTTAGAGAATTCAAGAAAATTTTTGAATTTTTGAAAAACATAAGTAAAGAAGAAAAAACTCAAATAGATAACAAAAGACTTAAAAATACGATTGAAGAAACTAGTTTTGAGAATTTAAAAAACCTAGAGAAAAAAGAGGGTTTTTTAGAAAAACAAAATAGAAAAGTAAATTTTTTTAATCAAGGAAAGGAAAACAATTGGAAAGAAATTTTACCAAAAGAAATCTCATCAGAAATTGAAAAAAAATTCTCGAAAGAAATGTTGGAATTAGGCTATTTATAGTTAAGCAGGTTTATTCATTGAATTAAAAAACTCTGAATTATTTTTTGTGTCTTTTAATTTCGAACTGATAAACTCTATTGCATCCATAGTGCCCATTGGAGCAATTATTCTTCTTAAAACATTCATTTTTTGAAGATCATTTTTATCAAATAATAGTTCTTCTCTTCTTGTACCTGATTTGGTGATATCAATAGCTGGATATATTCTTTTATCTGCAATTTTTCTATCGAGAACAGTTTCACTATTACCAGTTCCCTTAAATTCCTCAAAAATTACCTCATCCATTCTACTTCCAGTATCGATTAATGCTGTTGATATAATCGTCAAAGAACCTCCCTCTTCAATATTTCTTGCGGCACCAAAAAATCTTTTAGGTCTTTGAAGTGCATTAGCATCCACACCTCCAGTTAATACTTTACCAGAACTTGGAATTACTGCATTGTAGGCTCTCCCAAGTCTTGTGATAGAATCTAAAAGTATAACCACATCTTTTTTATGCTCTGTTAATCTTTTTGCTTTTTCTATTACCATTTCTGCAACTGCAACATGTCGTTGTGCCGGTTCATCAAACGTAGAACTAATCACCTCACCCTTAACAGTCCTTTGCATATCTGTAACTTCTTCAGGTCTTTCGTCAATTAGTAACACTATTAAATAACACTCTGGATAATTTTTAGCTATAGAATTTGCAATACTTTGAAGTATCATGGTTTTTCCGGCTTTTGGCGGTGAAATAATTATTGATCTTTGACCCTTGCCGATTGGACTTACTAGGTCAATCAATCGTGGAGTTAAATCTTGTTTTTTTTCAGTCTTCAAAACCTCAACTTCCATCACCAATTGTTTGTCTGGGTAAAGTGGAGTTAAGTTGTCAAAAGCAATTTTATGGCGTGACTTATCTGGTTCTTCAAAATTTATTTTGCTAACTTGTAGCAATGCAAAATATCTTTCTCCCTCTTTTGGAGCTCGTACAGGTCCCTCAACTGTATCGCCAGTTCTTAAACCAAATTTTCTTATCTGACTTGGGCTTACGTATATATCATCTGGACCAGGTAGATAATTAGACTCCATTGCTCTTAGGAAACCAAAGCCGTCTTGTAACAATTGCAAAACTCCCGCACCTGTTATTTCCTCTTTTTCAGCAACCTTTTTTAAAATAGCAAAAAGTATTTCTTGCTTTCTTAAAGTACTAGCATTTTCAATACCAAGCTCTTCTGCTTGTGCAATAAGTTGTTCGGATGATTTGAGTTTTAGTTCCTGTATGTTCATGATAAAGAATTATTAAGGACTTAATAATAAGTTGAATATATATGCTAAATACAAATATTCAACCCTAGATAGGCTTAAAAACCACAACAAATATGATTAAAATAAGCAATAATGTGGGTATTTCGTTAATAAATCGATAAAATTTATGTGAATGTTCATTTAGGTCTAGTTTAAATTGACCTAAAATTCGTCCAAGATAAAAATGATAAATCGTTAGTATAACTACAAATATTATTTTTAAAATCATCCAAGTTTGACCAAGTTGTTGAAATCCTATTTCATGGATTAATAATAAACCAAATAACCAAGATAGTGTCATTGCTGGAGTCATAATATAAAAAAAAAGTTTTCTTTCCATGGTTTTAAATACATCTGATATTATTGGCTTGGTGCTGAATTGAGAATGATAAACAAAAATTCTTGGAAGATATAGCAATCCAGCCATCCAAGAAATTACTGATATCAAATGTAATGATTTAAACAGTAAATAAGTATTCATTAGCTAAATGTTTTTCTGAATTAAAGATTTTAATAAAACTATATGATCATCATTATCATTCAAACATGGTACCATATCAAAGTTTTCTCCCCCAGAGTCTAGAAAACTCTCTTTTCCTTGAATTTGGATTTCTTCTAAAGTTTCAACACAATCCGAAGAAAATCCTGGGCATATAGCTAAAATATTTTTTTTCCCTTCTTGAGGTAAAC
Source organism: uncultured Pelagibacteraceae bacterium (assembly GCA_902557215.1). GTDB lineage: Bacteria > Pseudomonadota > Alphaproteobacteria > Pelagibacterales > Pelagibacteraceae > Pelagibacter. The sequence continues at coordinate 91,164 of CACDZM010000002.1, forward strand.
TTTCCAGGGTTTTGTCTGTATAAGGTTGAAGCCATTTTTCGGGACCAAATCTTGATTGGAACGTTGTCTTAATTTCAATCGAGGTAAATTTTTCTGATATTAGTCTAGTAGTTTTGTGACAATAGCAATGATAAGGGTCACCCTTATCAAAATATTTCTGAGGTATTCCATGATAAGAAGCTAATATTAAATCTGGCTTCCAATTAATTTCTTTAATTTTTTTATTCAATGAATTAACAAGTGCTTCTATATATAAAGGATTGGACTCATAATGAGGCACTATTTTAAGTGATGGTTGCCATCTCATTTTCATAAGAGTTCTATATACTTCGTCACAAACAGTTGCGGTAGTTGCAGCAGCATATTGGGGATAAAGGGGAAGTATTATTAAATTTTCACAGCCCTTATCATGAAGAGTTACAATTTTACTTCTTATGCTGGGATTTCCATATCTCATAGCATAATCTATTATCAAGTCTTTTTCTGACATTATGCTTGAGAGTTTTTCTGCCTGTTTTTGAGTGTAGTAAAGAAGTGGGGAAATATTTTTGTCCTTCATCCAGATTTCTTTATAGGCTTTTGCTGTTTTAGATGGCCTGAAAGTTAATATGAAAACATTTAAGATAATCTGCCAAACTATGGGGTTAACTTCAATTACTCTTCTGTCTGATAAAAATTCTTTTAAATACTTTCTTATATCAAGCCAGCTTGTTGAGTCGGGTGTTCCTAAATTTATAATTAAAACTCCAGTTTTTCCGAATTTTACGGGTGGATGTTCTTGTTTGATTTCCATTAATAATCTTTCACAGTTTTTACTAAATAGTCCATCATACTAGGGTCAGTCTCTGGTAGAACACCATGTCCTAAATTAAATATATATGGGTGATCTTTGAAAATATCTAGGTATTTTATTGTTTCTTTTTTTAGCTTTTCTTTATCAGTAAGTAAAATCTTTGGATCCATTCCACCTTGTACGGGAATTTTTATTTCTTTATAAATTTTCATTGGATCAACTTCATAATCAATACAAATAGCATCTGGTTTAATAATTTCACAAAAATTTTTATAATTCTTAATACCTCTTGGAAAACAAATAACAGGCACACTTAAAGATTTAATATAATTAACTAAACTTAATGTAGGCTCATAAATATAATAGGGTAAATCTTTTTCATTTAACAGACCAGCCCAACTATCAAAAATCTGGATTAATTGAGCACCATTATCAATTTGATTTTTGACGTGTATTTTTAAAAACTTGTCTAAAATTTTAAGAACTTTACTAATTAATATCTTGTTTACAAAAAAATTTTCATTTAGTTCTAGTTTTGGTGATTTTTTATTAATCATGTAAACTAATAAAGTCCATGGTGCCCCAACAAAACCAATAGTAGTTTTGTTATTAGTAAACTGAGAACTGCTAACTAATTTAATTAACTCATAAACAGGAGAGAGTTTTTTTACAAAACTAAGTTCTTCAACGCTCGAAATTTTTTTTATATCTAATTCATCAAGTAAAGGACCCATATTTTTTTTAAACACAACATTTTGATTCAGACCATATGGTAACATCAGAATATCGGAGAAAATTATTGCAGCATCCAAATTAAATCTCTTTAAAGGTTGTAGAGTAATCTCACATGATAGTTTTTGATTAAGACATAATTTAATAAAATCAGGATTTTGTTTTCTTATTTCTCTAAATTCCGGTAAATATCTTCCTGCTTGTCTCATTATCCAAATGGGATTAATATTACTTTTTTTGTTTATTATTACTTCTTCAATTGGAGACATATTAATAATTAAATATTATTGATTGTAATGTTAGTATATTCTGTGAATAATGGTGATTAAATTTATTGAACATCTTATAAACAGTTTATTAACATTTAGAGTTTAAATTTTAATAAATATATACGTAAAATTGAAGCTTATTAACTTAATACATTTAATGGTTACCATCGATCTTAACATGTTTGATATTGTTAATAAAACCACTGTTTTACAACACAAAATTAAAAATATGAAAGATATTCAATATGATAAAGGTAATACAAATTTATACATATATTATACATGAACAATACATATCAAATATATCTTATATCAGACTCAACAGGTGAAACTTTAGATAGGATTTTTACTGCTATCAAAGCTCAATTTAAAAATATAAAATATAAAATTCATACTTATTCATTCACGAGAACTGACAATCAAATTTCAAAGATTTTGTCTGAGGCTGAAAAAAAAACAAATCCAATAATACTATATTCAATAGTAGATAGTAGTCTTGCTAAATATCTTGCTAAAACAAGCAGGGAAAAAGAGATACCATGTTTTGGTGTGTTGGGGGATTTAATATTAAGTTTTTCAAAATTACTTAATCAAAAGGCTTCACACCAACCTAGTGGTCAATATGCTCTTAATGATGAATATTACCAAAGGATTGAAGCTATTCAATTTACTATGAATCATGATGATGGTAATTCTATTAAAGAAATAAAAAAAGCCGATATAATTCTTTTAGGAGTAAGTAGAACCAGCAAAACACCAACCTCAATTTATTTGGCCAACAAAGGGTATAAAACATCAAATATTCCACTTATTAATGAAAATTCTATTCCACAAATCTTGAAAGATAATCCCAAAATTTCTTGTGTGATCGGTCTAAATACTGAACCTGAAAGATTGGTTGATATAAGAAAAAATAGAATGAATTCTTTAAGAGAAACACAGAACAAATCATATACTGATCTAAATAAAATTAGAAAAGAAGTTGAAAATGCTAAAAATGCTTTCAAAAAGTATAAATGGCCTACAATAGATGTTACTAGAAAATCAGTTGAGGAAACTGCAGCATCAATAATAAAAATATACGAAATTTATAAACAAAATGTTTAGATTAATACTTGCATCTAAAAGCAAAGTAAGGAGAGAAATATTAGACAAACATAATATTGAGTTTAAAGTTGAGCCTTCAACTGTTGATGAGGAACCCATCAAACAGAGTTTATTAAAAGAAAAAGCTTCACCCGAAATAATTTCAAAAAATCTTGCAGAAATAAAAGCTAGTCGAGTTAGTCAGAGGAATTTCGATACATTAGTTTTAGGCGCGGATAGTGTTATAGACCTAAATGGAGAATTAATCTCTAAGCCTGACAATCGTGAAAAAGCTCTATCAATTTTAAAAAAACTCAATGGAAAGGTGCACCAATTAATCAGCTCTGTTTGTATATCAAAAAATGGTTCGATGATCTGGAACTATACTGATATAGCCAAACTTACAATGAAGAATTTCTCAAACAAAGAGTTAGAAGAATATTTAAATAAGATTTCAGATGAAGCACTTTATTCGTATAATGTTTATCAAATTGAGGGGGTAGGCAGATCTTTATTTTCGAAAATACAAGGAGATGAAAATACAATTATGGGCCTTCCTATTAACAAAATTAAGGAATATTTAAAAAATTATGAATAAGTATTTAGTAATTGGCAATCCGATTGATCACTCTTTGTCTCCAACAATTCATAACTACTGGATTAAGAAAAATAATATTAAAGCAATATATGACAAAGAAAGATTAAATAGCGATGATTTAAAAAATTTAATAATAAAAATCAAAGAGAGAAATATTAGTGGAGTAAATGTCACTGTTCCTTTTAAAAAAGAGGTAATTCCTTATCTTGACAAGCTGACATCCGGTGCTGAAGTAACTCAATCGGTTAATACAATTCTATTAACAAATGATAGTAAAATAGTTGGCTATAATACTGATATAGGTGGTTTTGAAAATGCTATTAAATACACAAAATATGATACTTCTGGAAAAAAAATTTTTATTTTAGGTTCTGGTGGAGTTACGACATCAATAATTTTTGCATTATATAATATGAATGTTTCAAGTATTACTCTAACCAATAGAACCAAAGCTAAAGCTGAACAATTACAAAATTTTTACAATAGTAACACTGTAAAAAAAAATGGATGGAATGACATAAAAGTGGTTGATTGGGGTGAAGTACCCGAGTTTGATATGATTATAAACACGACCAGTGTCGGTTTAAATAAAGATGATAATCTAGATTTAGATTTTTCAAAAATTGGTAAAAATAAGTTTTTTTATGATGTTATCTACAATCCTAAGGAAACAAATTTTTTAAAAAAAGGTAAAGATCTGGGCAATAAAACTGAAAATGGAAAAAAAATGTTTATTTTTCAAGCAGCAGAAGCTTTTAAAATTTGGCACAATATTCAACCTGAGATTAATGAGGAAGTAAGCAAGCTTTTAGACTAATGAGAAGAATAGGAATTTTAGGAGATATTGGGTCGGGCAAGAGTTATATCGCAAATAGTTTTGGCTATCCAGTTTTTAATGCTGATCAAGAAGTTGGAGAAATATATAAGAAAAACAAAAAAGTATTTCTTAAATTAAAAAAAATTTTACCAAAATACATTTATTCTTTTCCAATAAACAAATATGAAATTACAAATGCAATATTATTTAACAAAAATAATCTCAAAAAAATTATAAAAATAGTCCACTTTGAAGTAAGAAAAAAAATGAAACTTTTTCTGAAAAAAAATAAAAATAAAAAATTTGTAATTCTAGATATTCCCCTTTTATTAGAAAATAGGCTTAATAAAAAGAGCGACATTTTAATATTTATTGATGCAAATAAAAAAAATATTTCAAAAAAATTAAAAAAAAGAAAAAATTTTAATTTAAAATTATTTTACAAATTTAAAAAGATTCAACTACCGCTTGCTTATAAAAAACAAAAATCTGATTTTATTATTAAGAATAATTTCTCTAAAAAAGGTATAAAAAAAGATATAAATAAAATTTTAGATAAAATTTTATAATGAAAGAAATTATACTCGATACAGAAACAACAGGACTTTCTACGAAAGAGGGTCACAGAATTGTGGAAATTGGCTGCATAGAATTAGATAATTTAGTTCCAACAAAAAATAGATTTCATTGTTATTTAAATCCAGATAGAAAAGTTTCAGAAAAAGCCTTTAAAGTTCATGGATATACAGATGAATTTTTGTCTAAACAAAAAAGATTTGATCAAATTGTTGATGAATTTTTAAATTTTATCAAAGAAAGCAGACTAGTAATTCATAATGCTGAGTTTGATCTATCTCATCTTAATAATGAAATGAAAATTTTAGGTAAAGAAAAAATTAAAAATGAGGTTGTAGACACTTTAATTCTAGCTAGAAATAAATTTCCAGGGTCATCAATCAGTCTAGATGCACTATGTAAAAGATATAGGATTGATAATTCAAAAAGAGCCAAACATACAGCTTTAATAGATTGTGATTTATTAGCGAAAGTTTATATAAACTTATTAGATCAAAAAGAACCAACCTTACAATTTCAAAATAACGAAAAAGAAAGTATAAAGGATTTAAATGAAAAAGTTCTTTATTTTAAAAAAGTAATTTATCCTTCAAAAACAGAAATAGAAATGCACAAAAAATATCTTAAACAAAACCTTAAAAAAAATTTCTTTAATTAAATTTTTCGCTATAAAGTTTCTCAAAATCTATTTTTTTTTCAAATCTAACTTCGGGGAAACCTGAATTATGTATTAAATCTAAAAGTGCTTTCTCAATTTTTGGGTAAATTAATACCTGAACATCACAAAGAATTATTTTTTGTAAATCGTTTTTTTCTTTTAATTCATTATTAACGTTTATAATTGTGGCATATATAATTTCAAAGTAAGATTTTTTTTCGTTACCCTGCTTATCTTCAAATTTTAAAGTAGTATTAATTTCGATTAATCTATTCTTAAGTGGTTTAGAAGTTATGTCTATGTTTAAATGATATTTTGAAATATTGTCTTTAACAAATAGATAAGTTTCAACATCACGTGTTTCACTTGAAATATCTTTTATATATTGAGTTAAGATTTTATATTTTTCTTTCATCGTCATCTTCTATATCTTCAAACTCACCATCTATGAAATTATTTTTATCTGATTCTTTCTTTTTAAATTTTGTAGAAACTTTACCCAAAATTAATTTCCTTGTGATAGGAACAATTATTAAAAATCCAATAATGTCGGTTGCAAATCCAGGAATAATTAAAAGTAAAGCTGCAAAAGCAATGGCGGCACCAGAAATTATTTCATACGCAGGTGTTTCTTGTTTGATCATTTGTGAATACGCTGAACGCAAAGTATTTAAGCCCTCATATCTAGCATATATTATTCCAGTTATCGCCGTTATGAAGATTAATAAGATCGTATTAAAAGCACCAATTTTTGCTCCAATCTTTATGAAAAGATATATTTCGACAATTGGAACTAAAATAATTGATAAAAGCACTGAGTTCATTTGTCTTTAATGTAATTGTTGGTTGAAATTATTCAACAGAGTAATTACTATAAAGTAATGAATTATAGTTTTGAGTATATTGACATAATATTGCTTGCAATGATCGCTGGATTTATTTTTTTAAGATTGCGTGGTATTTTGGGAAAAAGAACAGGATTTGAGGGGAAAGCACCTCCACAATTTGAAGAAATTTTAAAAAATGTTAAATTAGATAAAAACTTAAAAGAAAGTCAAAGTTTTGATGAGAAAGCAAAAAAAGAATTTTTAAGCGGTGCTAAAATAGCGTATGAAACAATTATTACAGATTTTAGTGATAATGATAACAAGATAACAACCTCAAAGCCGCTTTTAAGTAACAAAATTTTTGATCAATTTAACGATGCTTTAAAGGAGAGAAACGCAAAAGGACATTATGCTGAAATAACTTTTATAGGTGTAAATTCTGCGATTATTAAAGAACATAAAAAGAATAACAATATTTTACAAGTAACCGTAGATTTTGTAGGAGAGGTAATTACTTGTATAAGAGATAAAGAGAAAAAAATAATTTCAGGGAACCCAGAAAAGATAAAAAAAATATACGATACCTGGGTTTTTTCAAGAGATACGAAATCAACAAATCCGAATTGGCAACTAGTAGACATACTAACTTAATTGAATAGCGGAATCTCAGATAAAGATAAAAAAGATTGGAAAAATTTTTTATCTAGCGATGAAAAATTACCTAATAAAGACGAAAAACTTTCAAACAAAAAAAAATTTTCAATAAAATCTTGTGATTTGCATGGTTACTCATTAGATGAAGCAAATAATAAAATAAATGATTTTATTAAAGACTCTTATGAAAAAGGTGTAAAAAAATTAATAATTATTACTGGAAAGGGATTACATTCGCAGAATGAAAAAGATCCATATATCTCAAAGAACTTAGGTATTCTTAAATATTCTGTTCCAGAATATATAAAAAATAGCGATGAATTAATGAGTTTAATTTCTCAAATAAAAGTAGCGGAAAATGAGGACGGGGGAAGCGGAGCTTTTTACGTATATTTAAAAAAAAAACTATAAAATAAATTTCGATAGATCAGTATCTTTTACTAAATTATCTAGATTTTTATTTATGTAATCTTTATTGATAACTATTTTTTCGCCGGATTTATCTGTTGCTGTAAAGCTAATATCATCAAGAATTTTTTCTATAATGGTATGCAATCTTCTTGCACCAATATTTTCTACTGATGAATTAACTTCTGATGCAATATTTGCGATTGTTTCTATTCCATCTTCAGAAAACTCAAGATCTACGTTTTCAGTTTTTAATAAAGCAATGTATTGTTTAATTAAACTGAAGTCAGGCTCTTTTAAAATCCTTTTAAAATCATCGCTAGTTAAAGCCTCAAGCTCTACTCTAATTGGAAGTCTACCTTGTAATTCTGGAAGTAAATCTGAAGGTTTAGCTAGTTGGAAAGCTCCAGATGCAATAAACAATATATGATCAGTTTTGATTGGCCCATATTTTGTATTAACTGTAGTGCCCTCAATTAAAGGTAATAAATCTCTTTGGACTCCTTCTCTTGATACATCACCGCCTACCCGGTCTGCCCTTCCAGAAATTTTATCAATTTCATCTAAAAAAACTATTCCGTTATTTTCTGTCGAAATTTTAGCTGCTTTTATAATCTTATCCTGTTCAATTAGCTTATCTGACTCATCGTTTATTAATATATCGTGAGATTCTTTTACTGACATTTTTTTCTTTTTTTCCTTTGTGCCTATAGATTTCCCAAGCATCTCACCAATATTAATCATTCCAACATTTGCCCCAGGCATTCCTGGAATTTCAAATGAGGTACTGTTTCCCGTATCGCTTACAGCTATTTCAATCTCGTTATCATCTAGATCACCATTTCGTAATCTTTTTCTAAAACTTTCTCGGGTTGCTAAGCTTGCTTTTTTTCCTACTAAAGCGTCTAAAACTTTTTCTTCTGCTAATTTTTGTGCTTGCGCATAAACTTCTTTTCTTTTTTTTACTTTTTCCATCGAAATCGCAATTTCGATCAAATCTCGAACTATTTGTTCCACGTCTCTACCTACATATCCAACTTCTGTAAATCTTGTTGCTTCAACCTTTACGAATGGTGCCTCAGCAAGTTTAGACAGTCTCCTTGAAATTTCAGTTTTGCCAACACCTGTTGGACCAATCATTAGAATATTTTTAGGTAACACTTCATTTTTCATTTCACCTTTTAAAGCTTGTCTTCTCCATCTATTTCTTAGAGCGACAGCAACAGCTCTCTTAGCTTTATTTTGACCGACTACAAATCTATCTAATTCAGAAACAATTTCTCTAGGTGATAATGAGCTTACTAATGAAGCTTCATCTTTCTGATTTTTATCTTTGGGATGTAATTGAGTTACGTTTGATTTATCCATTATATTTTTTCAACTTTAACATTCTCATTTGTAAATACGCAAATATCGGCTGCAACTTTTATAGCTTTCTTTGCAACTTCTTCTGCTGATATATTGCTTTCCATTAAAACTTTCCCTGCAGCTAAAGCATAATTTCCACCAGAGCCAATGCCAATTACATCTCCTTCAGGTTCAAGAACATCACCGGTACCAGAAATTATATAACTATTTTTTTTATCACCAACTGCCATTAGTGCTTCTAATCTTCTTAAATATTTATCTGTTCTCCAGTCTTTAGCTAATTCAACAGCAGCTCTAGACAAGTTACCAGCATGTTTTTCTAATTTTCCCTCTAATCTTTCAAACAATGTTAAGGCATCAGCTGTTGATCCAGCAAAACCAGCTACAACATCTCTCTTATCAATTTTTCTGACTTTTGAGGCAGTGCTTTTTACGACAGTATTACCCATACTTACTTGTCCGTCGCCAGCTACTACTACTTCATCGTTTTTTCTAACTAACACAATTGTTGTCATAGCTTATAAATGGATATTAAATTTGATAGTTCAAGCCCAGGTTTAGTATTATTGCCATAATTGAATAATATATGTATACCTGTTTTTAATTATGAAGCGTAAAGGTAAAATAAGCAGGAAAACAAAAGAAACAAGCATTAGTGTTGATTTAAATATTGATGGCAAAGGTAAATACAAAATTGACACAGGAATAGGTTTTTTAAACCATATGCTTGAACAACTATCGAAGCATTCTTCGATCGATATGAATATAAAAGCTAAAGGCGATACTCATATTGATTTACACCACACAACTGAAGATACAGGAATTGCTATTGGCGAAGCGTTAAAAAAAGCTTTAAAAAAATCTGTTGGAATTAAAAGATATGCTCATGCGATGATTCCAATGGATGAAACTTTATCACGTGTAGCAATTGATATATCAAATAGACCTTATTTAATTTGGAAAGTAAATCTAAAAGTAGAAAAGCTTGGTGAGATGGACACTGAACTTTTTAAAGAATGGTTTCAAGCGTTTTCTCAAGCTGCTGGAATTACTCTACACGTTGAAAATATTTATGGTGACAATAGTCACCACATTATTGAATCTTGCTATAAAGGACTAGCAAGATCATTAAGAACTGCATTAGAAATAGATCCAAGGAATAAAAAAACAATTCCATCTACAAAAGGTTCTTTATAGATTTAATGAACGTTACAATTGTTGATTATAAATCGGGCAATATAAGCTCGGTGATAAACTCTTTTGAGGAAGTTGCTAAAGACAAAGTAAATATCGAGGTTACTTCGGATTTAAATAAGATAAAATCAAGTGATAAAGTAGTTTTACCTGGCCAGGGTTCTTTTAAAAGTTGTGTAGAAGCCCTTAATAATATTAATGGTCTTACAGATATACTTAATGAATTCGCAATAACTAATAAAAAACCTCTTCTTGGAATTTGTGTAGGCCTTCAAATGTTTGCTGACATCGGTTATGAAGAAACTGAAACAAAAGGATTGGGTTGGATTGCAGGCAAAGTCTCAAAAATAGATAATCAAAATGGAAAATTTAAGCTTCCCCATATCGGATGGAATCAAATCAATATTGTAAAAGATAGTAAAATTTTTAAGGAAATAAACAATAATTCTCATATGTATTTTGTTCACAGTTATGAATTTATTCCAGAAGATAAAAACGTGATATCAGCAACAACTGATTATTCGTCAAATATTGTTTGTTCTGTTGAAAAAGAAAATATTTTTGGAACCCAATTTCACCCTGAAAAGAGTGATACGATTGGACTTAAAATAATTGATAATTTTATAAATTTGTAAAATGAAAATATTTCCTGCAATAGATATTAAAGATAAAAAGTGTGTAAGATTAGTGAAAGGAGATTTTGACAACAAGACTGAGTATGATATGTCTCCAATTGAGCAAGCAGGAAAATATAAAGATCATGGATTTAAAAATTTACACATAGTTGATCTTGATGGGGCTTTAACTGGTGAAACAGTAAATTTAGATATTATTCAGGATATAGCTGGTAAATTTAATTTAAAGATTGAGGTAGGTGGTGGTGTTAGAAGTATTGATAGTATTCAAAAATACATCGATGCTGGTGTAGAGAAAGTAATTTTGGGGAGTGCTGCTATTAAAGACAAAAATTTTTTAAAAGAATCTTGTGAAAAATTTCAAAATTATATTGCTCTAGGTTTAGATGCTAAAGACGGGTATTTGTCAGTATCTGGATGGAAAGAAAGCTCTAATCAACTAACTTTAGATTACTTAAAAGAAATTAACGACTATGGTGTTAGTAGATTAATTTATACTGATATTAATAGAGATGGCATGAAACAAAGTCCAAACTTTAATGAAACAATGAAAGTTGCTGAGATGTCAAACTGCCCCGTAATTATATCAGGTGGTGTTTCATCAATAAGTGATATTAAAAAAGCAAAGAATTTAAAAAATATTGAAGGTATAATAGTTGGTAAAGCTATTTATGATGGTGATATTAAATTAGAGGAGCTAGTGAGAGAAGATGCTTAAGAATAGAATTATACCTTGTTTAGATGTAAAGAACGGCCGAGTTGTTAAAGGTATTAACTTTGTTGATCTCAAAGATGCGGGAGATCCAGTTGAGCAAGCTAAAATTTATAGTGATGGAGGCGCTGATGAAATTTGTTTTTTAGACATTACTGCTTCAAATGAAAATAGAGATACAATTTATGATGTTGTAAAGAAAACTTCAAAAAAATGTTTTGTACCGTTAACTGTAGGAGGCGGTGTTAGAAGTGTTGAGGATATCAACAAATTACTAAATTGTGGGGCTGATAAAGTTTCTATTAACACTGCAGCAGTTGAAAATTCAAAAGTTGTCATAGATAGTTCGAAAAAATTTGGATCTCAATGTATTGTAGTAGCAATTGACGCTAAAAAGAATGGAGATAAGTGGGAAGTTTTTACTCATGGAGGAAGAAATAATAGTGGTATTGACGCATTGGTGTATGCAGAAAAAATGGAAAATAACGGCGCAGGTGAATTATTGGTAACTTCTATGGATAGAGATGGAACTCAAGTTGGTTATGATATTGAATTGATGTCTAAAATTTCATCAAGAGTAAATATTCCAGTTATTGCATCTGGCGGTGTAGGTAATTTAGATCACCTAGTAGATGGGATTAAGTTAGGAAAAGCTAGTGCGGTTTTAGCAGCCTCTATATTCCACTATGGGAAGCACTCTGTAAAAGAAGCTAAGGATTATTTGGACTCAAAAGGAATACCTGTTAGAATTTAAAATGCTTAATACTTTAGAAAGCCTATTTATTCTTGCAAGAAAACGAAAAAAATCTCCAGTAAAGGGTTCTTACACAAATAAATTACTTAGTGATAAATCGTTGAGTAAAGAAAAGGTTCTAGAGGAAATTAATGAACTTATTGATTCGGTAGAAAAAAATTCAAACAAAATTCACGAAGCGGCTGATGTTTTTTATCATTTGATAATGTATTTAGAGGGAAATGATGTAAAAATTGAGGATGTAATGGAAGAACTTAATAAAAGAAAAAAATGAGTTATGATGATAATAATATTTTTGCTAAAATTTTAAGAGGAGAAATTCCTTGTAAAAAAATTTATGAGGATGATCATATTTTGTCATTTCATGACATTAACCCGCAAAAAAAAATTCATGCATTAGTAATACCTAAAGGAAAATATATTGACCTTGATGATTTTAGTCAAAACGCCTCTCCAGAGGAAATGGTTGGTTTATTAAAAGGTATAAACATTGTAGCTAAAAAGCTTGGGATTTCCGTAAATACTGGCAAAGGATATAGAGCTCTATCAAATATAAGTGAACATGGAGGTCAAGAAGTACCCCATTTACATTTTCATTTGTTCGGTGGGGAAAGAATCGGTAAGATGGTTGAGTGAGTAAAAAAGTTGAAAGAAATTATCTAGAAATTAATTCGATTGAAGAATTGAATGGGCCAAACAATTTATCACCTGACTTTATCATTGAACTTGTTGAACCAGATGATTTTAAGCTTAATAAATTTTTTTATAAAAATATTGGCAAAAGTCATCATTGGGTAGATCGTTTAGTTTGGACCGATAAACAATGGATGAATTATACATCTGATAGAAATGTTAAAACTTTTGTTTTAAAGAAAAAGGATGATTTAGCAGGATATTTTGAGCTTATTGTGCATAAAGATAAAAATGAAGTTGAAATAGCTTATCTTGGATTACTCGAGGAATATCATAATCAAAAACTAGGCTCATTTCTTTTGTCTTCAGCAATTAGGAATTCATTTAAGGAAAAAACAAATAGAGTTTGGGTTCATACTTGTTCTTTAGATCATAAAAATGCTCTTAAAAACTATTTATCTAGAGGAATGAAAATTTTCAAAAAAGAAACAATATCAATTTAGTTTCGATCAGGTAGCTTAAATAAGCTCCTTTCCAAATTCTTATTAAAAGAAACTGAGCTTAGGTAAGTGATACTCAGGTTTTGATATATATCTAGCGTTTGCCAACCGATTAAATTAAAATTATTTATGTCAAAGAAAACATTTATCTCATTTTCATTTTCAGTAAATTTAAAGTTTATGAATTTTTTTTGAACAATTCTTGCCTCTAATTCATTTATTCTTTTTATCAAAAATTCTTTATCCAAAAGATAATTTAAGGGTGTTTTATCTAAAGAATATTTATAGTAACTTGCAGTTGTTTTAATTATTAATGACTTTCCGTCAGAAACTAAAATTTTTTGATTTCCTAAATTGTATTTACAGAATATTTTTTTTGGATATTGAATTGTGCAATTTCCATTCTCAATTTTTCCATTAATATTTTGCTCAAAATTAAAATTGACATTTTCAATATTTTTCAAATTTAAAACTATATTTTCTTTGATATTTGCTGAAGTTTTAGATGCTAAGAAGATTACTAGCAATATATAAATATATTTTTTCATCAAAGAACGTCACGCTTGCCAACATGATTTGCTTTACTAACAATTCCTTCTGCTTCCATCATATCTATTATTCTTGCAGCACGATTATATCCAATTTGTAGTTTTCTTTGTAAAAAAGAGGTTGATGCTTTTCCCTCTGATTTAATAATTTCAACAGCAGTTTGATAAAGATCATCTTTATCTCCTTGATTCTTAGAATTGTCGCCTATTTCTTTCTCATCTGCAAAATTAAGAATTTCGTCTACATAGTCTGGTTCTGCTTGTGATCTTAAAAAATTATTAATTTCTTCTATTTCAATATCAGAAACAAATGGAGCGTGTATTCTCATAATTCTATTTGCTGAGGACATATAAAGCATGTCACCTTTACCTAATAATTGTTCGGCCCCCTGTTCACCTAAAATTGTTCTACTATCAATTTTAGAAGAAACTTGAAATGATATTCGAGTTGGAAAATTCGCTTTTATCGTTCCAGTAATAACATCTACACTTGGCCTTTGAGTAGCCATGATTATATGAATACCAGCAGCTCTAGCCATTTGAGATAATTTTTGAATATAATTTTCAATTTCTTTGCCTGCCACTAACATTAGATCAGACATTTCATCAACAACCACGACTATATATGGCATAGGAAGCTGATGTTTTGAATTGTAGCCATCTATATTTCTAACACCTTCTTTGGTCATTAATCGGTATCGATTTTCCATTTCTTTAACGACCCAACCTAAAACCGAGGCTGCCTTTTTTGCTTCAGTAATTACTGGACATAATAAATGTGGAACACCCTCATATGTTGAAAGCTCTAACATTTTAGGATCAATTAAAATAAACTTACATCTTTCTGGAGTATGTTTAAATAGTAGGGAAAGTATGATTGTATTAATACAGACTGATTTACCTGAGCCAGTTGTACCAGCTATTAATAAATGTGGCATCGAACTTAAATCACTTATTATTGATACTCCTGATATATTCTTACCCAATGCTATTGGGAGTTTAATATCTTTCTTTTTAAAATCAGAGTTATTTAGTATTTCACTTAAATAAACATTTTCTCTTGAAGCTTTGGGCAGTTCAATACCAACAGTATTACTTCCAGGAATAGTAGAAATACGCGCAGACTCTGAACTGGTATTTCTTGCTATATCATCTGAGAGATTTATAATTTTTGATACCTTTACACCAGCTGCAGGCTCAAACTCATTTAAGGTCACTACAGGTCCATGACTAATTTTTTTAATGCTTCCACTTACTCCAAAATCTAGAAGAATTTTTTCAAGAAAGTTTGCATCATTATTTTCATCGTTATGTGTTTTTTTTATTTCACTTTTTGTTGGTACATTTAATAAATTAAGCGATGGAATTTTGAATTTAGATTTCTTTAATTGGTTTGCATCAGCTTTGATGAAAGGTAAATCCTCTTGTATTAAATTTTTAATCTCATCCTGTGGTATGTATTCATTTATTATTTCATTTTTATTTGTATAGTTTTTTTCCTTATTTTTAAAAAGTAATTTTGAAATATTTTTCATAAACAAGAAAAATTTTTTTGGATTGAAGTTAAAACTTAAAAGAAAAAATAAAATTATAGATATGCAAAAGACATAATAAAAAAAATTTTCATAGGGAATTGCACTTGATTTAATAAATATTTTACTTAAGTAATCACCTACAAAACCACCATTTCCATTTATGTAAAGATAAAAAGCATCTTTGTAGAAATAGGAGAAAAACAAAGCACCTAAAATCGAGTAAATAATAATATAAAACGTATTTTCAATTAAAAAAAATATTTTTTTTTCTTTCACAACTCTTATTCCAGAAAAAAAATAAGTTAAAGGAATTAAAAAAGAGATAAGCCCCAAAGATTGAAAGAAAAAATCTGATATATAGCTCCCGTGAAATCCTAAAAGATTTTTTATTTTTGTGTTATCGCTAAATATAAAATTTGGATCTGAGGGAGAATATGAAAGTAAAGCGATTAATAGTAAAATTCCAAATACAGAGATTAGTATACCTATAATTTCGATTATTTTATTGGTAATAAAAATTAATAATGAATTAGCTATTTTTTTTATATCCATATTTGATGAATCAAATTTACCACTTTGTATCATCTAATTTTTGTTGTTAAAATTAAAATAATTATGAAAGTTTGTATTCTAGGAGATGGCTTAACAAGCTTAGCTTTGGCAAAAGCTTTAGTTAACAAAGGCATATCAACTGATTTATTTTTAAGCGATAATAATAAAAAACAAGATAAATCTCGAACACTAGGAATATCAAAAAGTAACATAGAATTTTTCAATAAGAATATTCTGAATATAGAAAAGCTCTTATGGGACATAAACAAAATCGAAATTTACAGTGAAAATTTAAATAATAGAAAAATCATTGATTTTAATAATAATTATAAAAGATTATTTTCTATTATAAAAAACCACGAATTAAATAAATATTTAGTCAGTCAATTAAAAAAGAATAAATTTTTTAAATTTAAAAAAAAAATCAATAGTTTTGAGATAATTAAAAAAAAATATCAATTAATTGTAAATTGTGACAAAAATAACAAAATAACAAAAAAATTTTTTTATAGAAAATTTAAAAAAGATTATAAAAGTTATGCTTACACGACAATCATTGAACACAAAAAGATATCAAAAAATAACGTCGCCACGCAAACATTTACCAAAAAGGGCCCTATCGCCTTTTTACCAATCTCTAAAAAAGAAACATCTGTTGTCTACTCGATTAAAGGAGATCAAAAAATTAAAATTGATGAATTGATTAGAAAATTCAATATTAAATATAAGATTGTTAAAATAAATAGGATTAATTGTTTTAAGTTACAATCAAGTAATTTGCGATCATATTATAATAAAAACATTTTGGCTTTTGGAGACTTGCTACACACAATACATCCTTTAGCAGGTCAAGGATTTAATATGTCAATTAGAGATATTAAATCTTTGATGAAAATAATAGATTATAAGATTAGCCTTGGCTTAAACTTAGATAGTTCAATATGTGAAGAATTTGAAAATAAAACTAAACACACAAATTATATCTTTTCAAATGGTGTCGATTTTGTGTATGAACTTTTCAATATTGAAAACAATATAAATAATGACTTATCAGCTAAATTTATTGAATTCTTTGCTAATAATAAAATATCAAATAAATTTTTTATTAAATTAGCTGATGAGGGAATAGTAATTTAATATTTATTTTTATTGAATTGTCGTGTTGTTATATTGATCGAAATTGTAAGTTTTTAAAATCTCAGAAATTTTATTTTTTCTTATATCAAGATTTTTTGCTTCCAATAAAACTTGTTTCTCCTCTACGGTAAAAGGAGAAGCCATTGCAAGAGCATTAATTGTTTCATCTAAACTTTGTTTTTCCAGAGCTTTCCAGTTTATTATAAAGCCCCTTTTTTCAAAAAGAGATTTAAGATTTTTAAAAATTAGTTCCAAATCAGAAAATTTGATATTTTCTTTTTTTTCATTAAGATCATCAAAAAATTTTTCAAAATTTACATTAAATTCTCTATATTTTTTTTCTGAAGTGATTTCTTCTATTGTCTCAAATCTAATCATACCTTTTAATTCAATAAGATACCTTCCGTCGTCAGTTTCTTTAAAACTGATAATTTTTCCTAGACAACCAATTTCGTAAAGTTTTGGGTTTAAATTATCTTCATTCCTTGAGCTTTTTGGTTGTATCATGCCAATAAATTTGTTTAATCTCATACTGTCATTTATCATATCTATATACCTAGGCTCAAAAATATTTAATGGAACAGTCGTCTTTGGAAAAATTATAAAGTTACTTAGTGGGAATACAGCAATTTTTTTTGGAAGATCAATTTTTATCATTTCAAAAATATATACACTTTTTTAATAATCGCAATTATTTATAGATAATTAAGTTCTTTCATCTCTTTAAAAAAAGATTTTTCAATTTTTTTAATTTGTTCGCTATTTAGACTTTCTTTCCAATCACCAACTATACCTTTCCTAAAAAAAGGACCATTTCCAGTTGCTTGATCAAAACCATAAAGTTCTTCATCTTTTTTTAATTTTTCAAAAGACGTTTCTTCGATAGATTTGTTAATTTGATCAATATTGATATCAAAATCAGATAGATTATTAAGGTAGTTAAGAATCTTTATGAATTCTTTTTTTTTATCTGTGATAAGGTCCTCATATTTGATTATTAAAAAATCTCTTTTTTTGTAATTTTTCCAAGAATTATAATTGTCTGCCCATCTTCCCATGATTTCAACATCTATATCTTTTCCTTTAAATTTTTTTATTCCTGAGGCTTTTTCATTTAACATATGCTCAATTACTTCATCGAATGTTAGAGCTAAGTGATTTGCATAAGAAACTACAATATCTCTAGGATCTCTAATTAAATATATGGCACCAAGAGTATTGGAATTATCAGTAAAATTATAATTGCCTACTTTACACATTGCATTATGTGTCTTTAATATGTTTGTTCTACTATCTAAATTCTTAATTTCTTGTAATGTTTTCCAGTTTTTAATTATTTCATCGAAACGCGTGTAATCTATTTTCAGTTTTTCAAAATCTTCAAATTCTGGAAATCCACCTAATTTAAAATTGTTTTTTATCCCCGAAAAGTAAGATTCTAGAAAAAGTCTTACCCAAGTATTTCCACTTTTTGGATATGATGCAATCCAGACAATCATTTAATGTATTAATATATACAATATATAAATTTCACAAAAAGTACTATTGCTTAATTTTTAAAAAGCTAATACTTTCAGCACATGTAGAACAAGCGGGCATAGCTCAGTGGTAGAGCGTCTCGTTGCCAACGAGAAGGTCGAGGGTTCGACCCCCTTTGCCCGCTCCAAGTATTTATGAATGATTTAACAGACAAAAAATGTGTTCCATGTGAGGGGGGAGTAGTACCGTTTGATATCTCAGAGATACATAAATATCAAAAAAAGGTTGATGGTTGGGAGGTTGTAAAGGGTGAAAAAAATATCTACTTTTTAGAAAAAAAATTTACCTTTAAAAATTTCTTAGAAAGCCAAAATTTTGTAAATCAAGTTGGAAAAATATCAGAAAAGGAAGGACATCATCCAGAAATTCTCTTTGGGTGGGGTTATGCTAAGATTAATATAACAACGCATGCAATTGAGGGACTATCTGAGAATGATTTTATACTAGCTGCTAAAATTGATAAAGATATTAGTGTCTAAAGTGTCTAGTTTTAGAAAAAACCAAAATTGTATCTGTTGAATTAGCAAATTTAATAATCTCCTTATCTCTTATTGAGCCAGCAGGCTGAATTACAGCTGAAACACCAGATTGAACAAGTTTCTCAATACCATCTACAAATGGAAAAAAAGCATCTGAAGCTGCAACAATGTCATTGTTAGTATTAATAAATTTACTCATTTTATCTATTGCTATTTGACAGCTGTCAACTCTACTAGGTTGACCAGATCCAATACCTATAGTTGATTTATTAGTAGCTAGCACGATTGCATTAGATTTTACAAATCTACAGATGTTAAATGCAAATATTAAATTTTCAAATTGTAATTTACTTGGCTTCTTTTTTGAGACTACTCGAAAATTTTTCTTTTGAAAAATTTTATTATCTTCTGATTGAATGAGGACTGAAGCATTAATTGAATTAAATTTAAGATTTTTATCTGGAGAAAATTTAGATGCATCGATCAATCTGAGATTTTTTTTTGTTTTAAGAATTTTAACTGCATTTTTTTCAAATCCATTGCCAATTATCACTTCAAAAAAAAGTTTATTTAATTCTAGTGCTAAAGATTTAGAAACTTTAAAATTACATGAAACTACCCCACCAAAAGCACTTAAAGGATCACATGCTAATGCAGATTTATAACTTCTTAATTTATCTTTTAAAATGGATGCTCCACAAGGATTTGCATGTTTAATTATTACAGTACCTACATTTTCAGGAAAGCTTTTAGTAATTGAAAGCGCTGAAAAGACATCATTGTAATTATTGTAACTTAATGTTCTTCCGTGTAATTTTATTAAATCAAGGTTATCTTTTTGAGAATAAATAGCGCTCTGCTGATGAGCGTTTTCGCCATATCTTAATTTTTCAATAAGATTTGCATGTATGATTTTTTTTTTGGGAAATTGCGTATTAGTAATTTCATTAAAATAATTAGATATGACAGAGTCGTAAAAGGCTGTTTCAGAAAAAGCTAATCTAGACATTTTTTCTCTAAATTTAAGAGAGGTATATCCTTTGTTGACCGTTAATTCATTCATCAGTTCTGAGTATTGTTCGGTCGAGGAAACAACAGTAACATCGTAATAATTTTTTGCTGCTGCCCGAACTAAAGTTGGGCCACCTATATCAATATACTCAACAATTTTATCGACACTTTTTGTTTTTGTTAGAGCTTTTTCAAATTGGTAAAAATTTACAATCACAAGGTCAATATTTTCAAAATTTTCTAACTTCATCTCTTTTATATGGGTTTTATTTTTTCTTTTATTTAAGACTCCAGCATATATTTTTGGGTGTAATGTTTTAACTCTTCCATTTAAAATTTCTTTTGCGCCTGTGAAATCTGAGACTTCTAAACATTTATATTTAAGTTTTTTTATTGCTTTGTATGTACCCCCTGAACTAATTAATTTGATTTTATTTTTCTTTAAAATTTTCAGTAGAGGTTCTAAATTTGATTTGTCTGATACAGAAATTAAAGCAGATTTTATTTTTTTCATTATATTTGTTTGAATTCCCACTTTATATTATCTATCAAGTTATTAGAAATACCCGAGATAAAAATATTTTGATTTTCAATATATAAATTTTTATTACCAAAATATAAGCCATTATCTATATTTATATCATAATTATCACATGTAAACTTCCATCCCTCATTTTCTAACTCTATCAATATTGTTTTATTGTCTTGAGTTTTCATTAATTTAACATTTGGCTCTAAATGAAATCTAATATCAAATTTATAATTATGATTTATCTTTTTTTTAATTATCTTATCTATTCCAATAAAGGTCATCTTATTTGGATGAAATTCAATTTGCCTTTCATGAATAGAATTATAATTTTTTAAGTATCCATCATGTGAAAAATTAACTTTCCAATAATCCTTTTCAAAAACAACTTTTTTTTTTAAAACCTTAATACTTTTTTTTAACATTAATGTTTTGTCAATTTTTATAAATTTACATGAGGAACTATCATCAATTATTAATGTACTTTGGGCAGCTGAAGATTTTGATAACTTATTAAAGTTGATATTCTTTTTATAATAGCCACAATTACTAATTAATTTTTTTCCATTAGAAACTATTTCAAACGATAAAGCTCCAGACTGATAATCTTTTGAAAATTTATATTCAGGAGAGGATCCAGAATCAATTATTAAACAAGTTTTTTTATTCTTTAAAATTGTATATCCTCCTAATTCTTGATCATTATTTTTAAATTTATAACCTAATTTTTTTAAATAATTATCGAAATCATTATTATTTGATAAATTATTACCGTTAAATAAAAAATCAGAGCCTGCATTCTGCCAAATAAAAGCATACCCTTGTCCAAGGTGATAAATTGTTTCATCAACATGCTCTGGGACACTATTCTGTGACTCCTTGAACCATTCTCTGATTAAAATAAAATATTTTAAGTAAAAAATTAATTGCTTTATATTTCTAGATTTTGGAAATCCCGAATTTTCTAGAGATAATTTTGTTATTTTTTTTAGAAAAGATATTCCAAAAGAGAGATATTTTTTTTCCTCCTGATAACAAAGACCAACTAAAATTATTGAGGCACAACAGATTAATTTATCATCTAGCGTTATGGATTTATTGACCTCATTTATAAGATGGTTTGTTTGTTTAAGAATTATCTTGTTGAAATCGCTTTTATAATCTTGATCACTTCCGTCATAAGACAAATTATGATTTGAGAGCCAAGAAATGATTCTTTTTGCTATAAGATCATAGCCCCAACATTTATCGTTGTAGCTATCATTTCTCTTAATCCAATTTGAAATAACTGACTGAACTTCTTTTTTCGAAGACTTTAGATCTAAACTAAAAAACCAATAAAAATTATTTAAGTTTTTAAATTCTTTATCGTTAATATTATCATTATTCCAAATTTCTTTTAATGAGAAATCTTCGATTTTGAATTTTTTTTTATCGTATTTAATAATTGATGACAGTAGGTGTGGGCTAGGTTTATAAACCAAATCTTTGGTGGCAAATTTTGAAATTTTTTTGTCATAAATTTTACTATTTAAGTAAAACTTTCTTAATTGATTATAAAAACCAAAAAAAAAACGATTTATATAAATCATGAATCTATTTTGATTTTAATAATTCAATATTTTTCTTAATGTCTCCATTATTACTTTTAAAAATTGTAGTGCCTGAAACTAGAATATTTGCTCCTGCTTGAATTGCTATTTTGGAATTCTCAAAATTTATTCCACCATCTATTTCAATATCAAAATCTAAATCTTTTGCAGATCTTAGTTTTTTAAGTTCTCCAATTTTAGATAAAACTTCAGGCATAAATTTTTGACCTCCAAATCCTGGATTTACACTCATTATTAAAACTAAATCAATTTTATCTAGATGTTCAATAATCATATCTACTTTAGTTTCAGGGTTTAGAGAAACCCCAACCTTTTTATTTAATTCTTTTATTAGTGAGATTGATGAATTAATATCATTAGTTGCTTCAGGGTGAATTGTAATTATATCTGCTCCTGCATCAGCATAAGCTTTTATATATTTATGTACTGGTGAGATCATTAAATGCACATCAAATAGAATTGATGAATGTTTCTTCAATGATTTGATTACAGGAGGTCCTATTGTTAAATTAGGAACAAAATGACCGTCCATAACATCCACATGTATCATATCAGCACCTCCATCTTCTAATCTCTTTATTTCATTTGCTAATTGGCTAAAATCAGCTGATAGGATTGATGGTGAAATTTGTATTTTTTTCATTGAAATCATTTTTATTAGTATCAATTTTTAAAAATTATTTAATTAAAAAATTGGTAAATTTGTCTAGAAATTTCACTTTCTAGTGGGAAAGATAACATACCCATAACAGAATATCCTAAAACCCAGGGCATTAGGTAAAATCTTATCATGAAAAAAAACCATGCAACATACAATGGTACTAGTGGTTGAATAATAAACGCAGGGGTTAATGGTTTAAAAAGTCTTAGTAATGGATTGGTAAATTTAACAAAAACTTTCATAAAAAAAAATTGAGAATCTTCCCTTTGAAAAATATTCATTGCGACTCTTCCAATTAATGTCCACATAATAACACCAAGAATGTAATCAATTATGTAAACTAAAGGATGAAAGTTTGCAGACATCTAAAATTTGTATTGATAAAAGCAAATTAAAAGGGGCGAAATTAATCGCCCCTTTAAATATTTTATTAGTTAGATAACAGATTTACCCGCAGGTACTCTGACGTTATCAACCATTTTTTGTGTAGCAGCATTTGGTGCTTGAGTCATTAAACTCACTACAACCATAGATACTAAACTTACTGCAGAACCGAAGATACCAAATGTTAACTGTGTAATGCCTAAGAATCCACTTCCGCCTGTTCTTACCCAAATTAGGTAAGCAGCACCAGAAACTAATCCTAAGAACATACCAGCTATAGCACCTTCTTTGTTAGCTCTCTTCCACCATACACCAAGTACAAGTGGGAAGAATAAACCTGACATCGCAAAGTCAAAAGCCCAGATTACTGAACCTAAGATACCTTGGATTTCAAGAGCAGCGATTGTAGCTCCTGCAAAACCAATTACCACAAGTAATACCCTTGCAACGACCAGTCTTTTTGCAGTCTCAGCTTTTGGATCGATGATCTTATAGTAAACATCGTGTGAGATTGCGTTTGCAATTGCTAAAATCAAACCATCGGCTGTAGACATGGCAGCGGCCATACCTCCAGCAGCAACCAGACCTGAGATTACATATGGTAATCCAGCAATCTCTGGAGTAGCTAACACAACGGCTTTACCACCCATGAAAAACTCGTTTAATTCAAGAGTTCCATTTCCGTTAAAGTCGCTTACAAACATTAAGTTTGCTTGGTTCCAGTTTTGATACCAATCTATCGCTTGAACTTCTGCAATTGATTTACCAATAATACCAGTTGGTAATGATGGATCAATCAATGACAATTTAGATAGTGTCGCTAACATTGGTGCAGAAGAATAAAGTAGGAAGATAAAAAATAACGACCAACCTACTGATTTTCTTGCTGCTTTTACACTTGGAGTAGTGAAATATCTCATCATCACGTGAGGTAATGATGCTGTTCCCATCATCATCGCTAACGCTAATGAAATAAATGCCCAAGGTGTAGCGTTAACTGCTGAGTGGGCTTTAGTTATTCCAGCTAATCCTTTTGGTACAGTTTTTAGATCAGCAGCTGCATTTTTGACAAAACCATACTGTTGTTCTAATTCACCAATTCTAGCTACTTCATCAGCTAACATAAAGTGAGGGAAGAAACCTGCACCCATTTTGTTACTGATCCAGAATACTGGAAGTAAGTAAGCTATAATTAGGACTATATATTGTGCAACCTGTGTCCAAGTTACTCCTCTCATACCACCTAACATTGAACATAATAAGATACTTATCAATCCAACATATACAGCGTATTGAAATGGAATATCAAGAGCAACAGATGCAATTGTACCTGTAGCGTTGATTTGTGCAGTCACATAAGTAAATGAGGCAACAGTTAAAACCACCACTGCCATAAATCTACTTAAATTACCACCGTATCTTGTACCAATAAAATCTGGAACTGTGTAACAACCAAATTTTCTTAGGTAAGGTGCTAATAATGATGCGACTAATACATATCCACCAGTCCAACCTACAAGAAGTGCCATATAACCATAGCCTTTGAAGTAAATACCACCTGCCATCGCAACGAATGATGCACCAGACATCCAGTCTGCTGCTGTAGCCATTCCATTGAATACGGTTGGTACTTGTCTTCCAGCTACATAGTAAGCATCTGCTTGAGCTGTTCGTGATAGATAACCAATAATAGCATAGATGGCTACTGTGAAAGCAACGAAACAAATTCCAATTGTTTTCGCAGTCATACCCATCTGCTCTGCAATCGACATAATGATTATGAAAGCTAAAAAACCACCTGTATAGATTCCATAAACTTTAGGTAAATTGTCTATAAAATTACCTTTAATCATTAGTCATCTCCTCTTTCTGAAAAGCCGAACTCTTCATCAATTTTTTCTTGTCTATTCGCAAACCAGAAAATTAGAATTACGAAAATTCCAAGAGAACCTTGACAAGTGAACCAATAAGTTAGCGGATAACCAAATGGTCCCCCTACTTCGTTCATTTCAGCTCCAAATAAGAAGATGCCAATTGAGAATACAAACCAGATCGCTAAAGTCATAAATAGCAAACCTCTGGTTTTTTCCCAGTGTTGTTCTTGTTTTGACATTATACTTCTCCCTTTTTAGTTATAACTGCGAAAACCATAACGATTATAAAGAAGATTTAAAGTGTTAAAATTGCTCATATTAGGGGGATTTTTAGGTTATAAATCAAGAAAATACTGATTTTATGGGAAAATATAAACTTACGTGGAGAGATCTCTCTTGGAATGATTTCAAAGTCTATTTATTTGCACTTTTTAAAGCTTTCATACCTAAGAAAAAAATTAGCAATTTAGACGAGCTTGAGAATTTTATACAGACAAAGTCTGCCTGGGTAACTCAAGTGACTCTTTATGGATATTTAAAAACAAGAATGGGCACAAGATACGTTCTGCATTTTGAAAATGATGAATTTATGGGATCGGTTAACTTAGCCAAATGGAATATCTATTCTGTTGCTCTTCAAGATCTAACCTTTTTCACTTTCTCAAAATTAAAAGCAGATTTTAACTACCAAGAGATGAAAAATGCAGAGGAAATTTTTTTTAAAATTTTAGATGATGAAACTTCAAATAAAATGCCCCAGGACATCATAGAGGAAGCTAAAAAGAATTTTGTTGAGAGAATGAAAAGTATTAATTGGGATACATATCATAATGACCTACCCTTTAATCCAAGCGCTTTGTCGTTATATAAGTGGGCTCCAATAGCAGAAGAACTAAAAAATTTAGACAGAAAGATTGTTTTAAATTCAGTAATTCTAAAATGGAATGTTGTAAAAAAAGAATTTGATGAGAGAATTAAATTCTAAACGTTTTTTCTATTCTCAACTAAACTGTCAACAACACTTGGGTCAGCGAGCGTTGTAGTATCTCCAAGTTGACTATGATCATTGGCAGCAATTTTTCTTAAAATTCTTCTCATGATTTTTCCTGATCTTGTTTTAGGTAAGCCAGGTGAAAAATGAATAATATCTGGAGTAGCTAGAGGTCCAATTTGTTTTCTTACCCAAAGTTTTAAATCTCTTTCGAGTTCCCCATTTTCTTGTTCTCCAGCATTTAATGTCACATAACAATATAAACCATTTCCTTTGATGTCATGCGGATAGCCAACTACGGCTGCTTCAGCTACTTTTGGATGAGCAACAAAAGCACTCTCAATTTCAGCAGTTCCTAAATTATGACCAGAAACTATAATTACATCATCTACTCTACCTGTTATCCAATAGTACCCGTCTTTATCTCTTCTACATCCATCTCCTGTAAAATATTTTCCATCGAATTGAGAAAAATAAGTGTCAATAAATCTTTGATGATCACCATATACAGTTCTCATTTGACCTGGCCAAGATTGAGCAATACATAGCCTTCCTTCTCCTGCTCCCTTAATTTCATTCCCATTTTTATCCACCAAAATGGGCTTGATACCGTAAAATGGTTTTGTTGCGGAACCAGGTTTCAAGTTTATGGCTCCAGTTTGAGGTGCAATCATAATACCACCAGTTTCAGTTTGCCACCAAGTATCTACAATCGGAGATTTTGAATTTCCGACAACATTGAAATACCACATCCAAGCCTCTGGGTTAATTGGTTCACCTACAGTTCCTAATAATTTTAAGGATTTTCTGGATGTTTTTTTGACTGGCTCATCTCCTTCTCTCATAAGTGCCCTAATTGCTGTTGGAGCAGTGTAGAAAATATTTACCTTATATTTATCAACAATTTGCCACCATCTAGAACTATCAGGATAGGTGGGAATACCTTCAAACATTAAAGTTGTGGCACCATTTGCTAGTGGACCATAAATTATATAACTATGTCCAGTAACCCAACCTATATCTGCAGTACACCAGTAAATATCTTTTGGTTTATAATTAAAAATATATTGATGTGTCATAGAAGCATAAACCATATACCCACCAGTTGTATGCAAAACACCTTTTGGTTTACCAGTAGATCCGGAGGTATAAAGAATAAACAAAGGATCTTCCGCTCCCATTTCCTCAGGTTCACAAAAATTTGAGACATCTTTAATTAAATTGTGATACCAAACATCTCTACCACTATTCCAATTTATTGAATTACCTGTTCTTTTAACAACAATACACTTCCTAACATTGGGGCAACTTAATAAGGCTTCATCTGTAATTTCTTTTAGCGGGATTGTTTTTCCTCCTCTCATCCCTTCGTCAGCTGTGATAATATATTCAGACTCACAATCATTAACTCGTCCTGCAATCGAGTCAGCAGAGAAACCTCCAAAAATAATTGAATGAACAGCACCAATTCTTGCACATGCTAGCATTAAAACAGCTAGCTCAGGTATCATTGTTAAATAAATTGTGACTCGATCTCCTTTTTTTATTCCTAATTTTTTAAGTCCATTTGCAGCTTTTGAAACTTTTTGATGAAGTTGCTTATAGGTAATTTTCTGAGTATCTTTTGGATTATCTCCAACCCAAATAATAGCTGTTTTATCTTTTTTATCTGCTAAATGTCTGTCTATACAATTCGCTGAAGCATTAAGCGTACCATCTTCAAACCACTTAATTCTAACGTCGGTACTGCTATATTTTACATCTTTAATTTTCTTATATGGTTTTATCCAAGTTATCCTTTTACCTTCTTTTTTCCAAAATTCATTGTTATTTTTAATAGAATCTTTATATTTTTTAGCATACTGTGATTTATTAGCTAAACTACTTTTTACCCAGTCAGGTTTGGTTTTAATAATTAATTCTTGATTTTCTTGGATCTTATTTGAAGATTTTTTAGTTAATTTACTTTTTTTACTTTTTGATTTTTTATTTTTTATTGGTTTCCTTTTTTTAATTTTTGTTTTTTTCTTTTTAACTGATTTTTTATTCTTAGTTCTTGATTTTTTCTTTTTTGGCATATTTAAATGTTACCCATCTTATTCAAGATTTTCCAGCTTTTAGAGTCTATTGGCATCACTGATAAACGACTTTGTTTTAAAAGTGATAAATGGCTTAATTCCTTGTTTTTTTTAATTTCATTAAGATTTACTGGTTTATTTAATTTTTTTACAAATTTTACAGTAACAGCAACAAATCGACCAGATTTATCAGTTTTGTCCAAATAGTGTTCTTTTATCACTTCAACCACTCCAACAATTTCTTTTCCAATATTAGAATGATAAAAAAAACATTGATCACCTTTTTTCATACTTTTTAAATTCTTTGCTGCTTGATAATTTCGTACTCCATCCCATGGGGCTCCTTTGTTGCCGGCATTTTCTTGTTGATCAATAGACCAAACATCGGGTTCGGATTTTAGTAACCAATATTTCATTTAGTTATAGATCCTATCGTTTAAATTTCAGAAGCTATTCTTAAACTTGTGTAATAATTAATATTTATAAATATTAAATGTGTTTAAGAAATAAAATATTTTGAATATATTGACAATATAATTATGGACAATCCATTATCAAAATTGCTTAATTTGTATAAAAGTAGAAATTTTGTTCGTGCTGAAAAAGAATATTTAAATATTACTAAAAAAGTAAAACCAAATCATGAATTACTAAATTTATATGGTGTGATTTTATTTCAGTTAAAAAAATATGACCAAGCAATTATTCAATTAAAAAAATCGATTGAGATCAATCCTAATTATTATCAAGGCTATAACAGTTTAGGGAATATTTTTTTTAAAAAAAATGACTTCAATGAAGCTCTAGAGGCCTATCAAAAGGCCATTGACTTAAAATTTGATTATCACGAGAGTTATTATAACAAAGGAAATGTATATTTAAAATTGAAACAGATTGATAAGGCGTTAGAAAATTATAATTTATCTACTAAATTTAATTCAAGTTATCTTCCAGCTATTAAAAGTAAAGTTGATATACATTATAATTTTAAGAATCATAAACTTGCCTTGGAAGAAATACAAAACTTTTTAAGTATAGAACCAAATAATGCATTAATGTATCATCGAAGAGGCGATATATATGCTGAGATAAGTAATTTAGATTTAGCTTTGCAAAGTTATGAAAAGGCCCAAATACTAAACCCAGACAAACCTTTTTTATTAGGGAGTATACAATCAACAAAAAATAGAATGTGTATGTGGAGTGATTTTTTTGAGATGAAAAAACAAATTGAGGATAAAATAAAAAATAATGAAAAAGTTTCGCCTCCATTTTTATTAACTACAATGTACGACTCCCCTAAAATACAATTTGAATGCGCTAAAGTTTGGGAAAATGAATATAAATTAAAATATAAACAAAACTTATCTTTTTCTTTCAAAAAAAAAACTTCGAAGAAAATTAAATTAGGTTTTTTTTCAGCTGATTTTAGATTGCACGCAATGGGTCACTTGATGGTAGGAATGTTGGAAAGACATGACAAATCTCAATTTGAGTTATATGGTTTTTACTTTGGTCCAAAAATTAAATTAGGTGACACATTACACAAAAGAATTTTTAATTGTTTTGACAAATTTATCGATGTCAGTCTCATGTCAGATTTTGAGGTTTTAAATTTTTGTAGAGAACTAGAAATCGACATTGCGATAGACTTTATGTGTCATACAGGTGACTATAATCGTTTTAATTTATTTTTAAAAAGATTAGCTCCGATTCAAATTAATTTTTTGGGTTATCCAGGTACCTCAGGATCTAATAGCTTGGATTATATAATCGCAGATAAAATTTTAATTGAACCAGATGAACAAAAATTCTATTCTGAAAAAATTATTTACCTTCCTGATACTTATCAACCGAATGAAAATAATAAAAAAATTTCTAACACTGTAGTTAAAAAAGAAACCTTTGGTCTTCCAGAGGACAAATTTATTTTTTGTTGTTTTAACAGCCATCAAAAAATAAATCCCATAATCTTTGATGCCTGGATATATATTTTGAATAATACTGAAAATAGTGTTTTATGGCTTTTAAAAGACAATAAGTTTTCAGAAGATAACCTCAAATTGTTAATAAAAAAAAATGGAATTAATCCAAATAGATTAATATTTGCTGAAAATTTAAAAATAGAAGATCATCTTCAAAGAATTGAATTTGCAGATTTATTTCTAGACACTTTCCCTTATAACGCTCATACTACTTGTAGTGATGCATTGCGTGTAGGTATACCAGTGTTGACTCTTAAAGGTAATTCATTTGCAAGTAGAGTGGCCGCAAGCTTACTTAATACAATTAAATTAAATGAACTTATTACGACTAATATTGAAGATTATAAAAAATTAGCAATAAAAATTTATAATGAAAAAGTTTATTTAGGTGAAATAAAAAAGAAAATTGCTATCAATAAAAAAAATTCAAATTTATTTAAAGCTGAAATTTATACGAAAAATATTGAAAGGGCTTATAAAAAAGTATATCAAAATTATCTTGAAGGAATAAAACCCCAAAATTTAAAACTATAACTTTACTCCAGCACCTTTAAGAAAAATCGCACTTTCATCCAACGCCCATCTTGGTTTAGCAGGAAAATTTAATTCATCAAATTTTTTTAATTTATATTTTTCAAGCCCAACTAATGCAATCATTGCAGCATTGTCTCCACACAATTCAACTGGAGGAAAAACGCTCTTATAATCTTCATCCGTACATAAATTTTTGAGCATGGATCTTATATTCTTATTTGCTGCTACACCTCCAGCAACAACTAATACTTTTTTTTTCAGATTTGAATTTTTTTCATATTCATCAAATGCAATTTTAGTTTTTTTGTATAATATTTGTTCAATTGTTTTTTGAAAAGAGGCCGCAAGATCAAATTTATCTTGTTCGTTTTTGATATTCTTTGATATTTTCAACACTGCAGTTTTAAGTCCTGCAAAAGATAAATTACAACCCCCTTTGTTAATTATTGGTTTTGGTAAATCAAATTTATTGGGGTCACCTTTTTGGGCCAAAACTTCAATTTGAGGTCCACCTGGAAAATCAATTCCTAAAAGCTTTGCTGTTTTATCAAAAGCCTCGCCTAAGGCATCATCTATTGTTGTTCCTAGCCTTATATATTTTCCAAAATTAATGACGTTTAAAAATTGTGAATGCCCACCAGAAATTAACAAAAATAAATAAGGATAATCTAATTGAGAGCTAATTTTTGGACTCAGAGCATGACCTTCGAGGTGATTGACTGCAATAAATGGTTTATCTAATGATTTTGCTAAAGCTTTGCCAAAACTTAAACCCACCGAAAGACAAACAACTAGTCCTGGTCCAGCTGTTGAAGCAACAGCGTCAATTTCATCAATTTTTTTTTCACCCTCATCAATTGCTTTCTTTACAATCCAATCTATTTTTTCAACATGAGATCGAGCAGCGAGCTCTGGCACTACTCCACCAAATTCTTTATGGATGTCAATTTGGCTTGATACTATATTTGATAAAACTACAGGTTTTCCATCATCATTTTCAGTAATCAAGGATGCAGCTGTTTCATCACAGCTGGATTCTATTCCAAGAATTAAGGGTTTTTTATTCATTCAAATAGTTTCTATTAATTGTACAATCCTAATACAAGAAAGAAATAAATTTATTCATGAGTAAAAAAATTGTAATCGGCTCCAGAGGCAGCAAACTAGCATTACTTTATGCTCAAATGGCCAAAGATAAAATTATTAAGAATACTAATCTAAAAGATGAGGATATTATAATTAAACCAATAACCACTAAAGGTGATTTAGTAAAAGACAAAAGGCTATCTGAGTTTGGAGGTAAAGGTTTATTTTCAAGCAATATAGAAAAAGAATTATTAAATAAAAATATTGATATAGCTATTCACGCACTTAAAGATATGCCAGCGTTAGAGTCAAAAGGACTTATGACCGAAACGTTTTTAGAAAGAAATGATCCAAGAGAAATTTTATTATCTATTGGTAAGAAAAAATTTAGTGATTTAAATTTGAAATCAATAATAGGCACTTCATCATATAGAAGAGAATTTCAAATTAAAAAAATGAGACCTGATATTGTTTGTAAGCTCATAAGAGGAAACGTTGATACAAGGATTAAAAAACTTAAAGAGGGTACATATGATGCGATTGTTCTATCTTATGCTGGAGTTAAATGTTTGAAT
Source organism: uncultured Pelagibacteraceae bacterium (assembly GCA_902557215.1). Classification (GTDB taxonomy): domain Bacteria; phylum Pseudomonadota; class Alphaproteobacteria; order Pelagibacterales; family Pelagibacteraceae; genus Pelagibacter. The sequence goes on from CACDZM010000002.1 coordinate 123,489, forward strand.
TTAGACAATGAAATTTCCGAAATTTTTTCTATTGATAAGATTATTCCAAGTGCAGGCCAAGGAATAATAGCCTTGCAGTGTAGAGAAAAAGATAACAAAATTATTTCAATTTTAAAAAAGATTAATCATAGTGAAACTTATAAAAGGGCACATGCAGAAAGAAATATTTTAAAAGTTTTAGAGGGTGATTGTGAAACTGCAGTAGGGGCTCATGCTACAATTGATAAGGACAAGATTATTTTAGAAGCAGAATTATTTTCCTTAGATGGCACAGTAAGATTTTATGAAAAAAAAACAAGTACCTTAGATAAATTTAAACAACTTGGTATCGAAGTAGGTAAAAGTTTGAAAACTAAATCGAATAACTCTTATAAAAAATAGTATGCATATTTTATTAACTAGACCATTAGAAGATTGTTCAGAGATGATAGTAAGATTTAAATTGTTGGGCCATCAAGTTTCCCATCTCCCATTATTAAATGTTGAGAAAATAAATTTTGGTGAGATAAATTTCTCAGAATTTAAAGGTATTATTTTTACTAGTGCTAATGCGGTCAAATCACTAGATACAAAAAAAATTGATAAAAAAACATTATGTTTTTGTGTAGGGAATGCAACTGAAAAAAAAACAAGAAGTTTGGGTTTTCAAAACGTTATATCTGCTAGTGGTAGTGTTGAAAATTTAAGAGAATTAATTTTACAAAATTTTGACAAAAAAAATGGAAAACTAATTTACTTTAGTGGGGAAATTATATCAGCAAACCTTGATCGACAATTAATAAATGAGGGTTACGACATTAAAAGAGTGGTTAATTATCGAACAAATCACATTCGAAAATTTGATAAAAAATTTGTTGATGATTTAAAACTTAATATTCCTGAAATAGTTTATATTTATTCACAGAATAGTGCATCTAGTTTTCTAAATTTTATAAAAGTTCATCAATTAGATGGTGAGTGGATGAATACTAATTTAATGTGTATTGGTGAAAAAACCTCATCAATATTGAACGAAATTAAGTGGAAAAAGATTTTTCTTTTTAACCCTGGAGAAGAGGAGTTTTTGTTATATAAAATTTGATTATGGAAATAATTAATAATTTTTCTGATATTTTTCTGTCTGTTTGGAACAAAGGCATTTTAGGTGTTGATATTTTTCAAATATTAATTGGAATTGGAATTTTTTTAATATTTCTTATTTTTAGGGGATTAATTAGTAAACTTATAATAAAAAAACTAGAGGTCATTTCAAAAAGAACAACAAACAAGTTGGATGATACTTTTGTTTCAGCGCTAGATGGACCAGCTAGATTTACTCCAATAGTTATAGGATTTTTTATTGCAAGTTATTATATGACTTTTTCTATAGAAGGTAGAGAAGTTGTGGATACCATAAACAGAACCTTAATCACCATTCTTATTTTTTGGGTAATTCATCAAATCATTGAACCAGTTTCTTATATTTTAAGTGGTTTAGATAAACTTTTAACAAAAGAATTAATTGGATGGATTATAAAATCATTAAAAATACTGATATTCATTTTAGGACTTGCTGCAGTTTTAGAATTATGGGGAATAAAAATAGGCCCTATTATTGCAGGATTAGGTTTGTTTGGTGTGGCTGTAGCTTTAGGTGCTCAAGATTTATTTAAAAATTTAATTTCAGGGATTTTAGTTCTTGTGGAAAAAAGATTTAAAATAGGCGACTGGATTTCTGTCGATGGAATTATCGAGGGTATAGTTGAAAAAATTGGCTTTAGATCAACAACAATAAGAAAATTTGATAAATCATTAGCGATTATTCCAAATTTTCAATTTGCTGAAAATGCAGTTGTAAATGTAAGTGAAACATCTAATTGGTTAATAAGTTGGATTATCACTCTACAATATGACACTACTGTTGATCAGTTAAAAACTATTAGAAACCAAATAGAGGATCATATTAATAAAAGTGAGGATTTTAATGTAAATATAGGAGTTGCTGTAAGGGTGGATAAATTTTCGGATAGCTCAATTGATATGTATGTTCGTTGTTTCACAAAAACAGATAGCTGGAATGAGTGGCTTTCAGTAAAAGAGAGGCTAGCCATAGCAATCAAACAAATTGTAGAGAATAATAAAGCATCTTTTGCGTTTCCAAGTTCTTCAATTTATATTGAAAAAAAATGATTGCGATTTTTTATTTGGTTTTACAAATACTTAAACTTTACTCATATGTTGTTATAGCCAACGTGATTATCAGTTGGTTAATAGCATTTAATATTTTAAATACACAAAATAGATTTGTTTATTCAATTTTAGAGTTTACCTATCGTCTTACAGATCCAATTTTAAACAAAATTAGACGGTTTTTACCTAATTTAGGTTCTTTAGACATTTCTCCGATCATTTTACTTTTATTGATTTGGTTTATAGAAATGTGTATGAAGCTCTACATTGCACCTATGATTTTTTAAATTATGATTTTAATTGATGGAAAGAAAATTGCTGCAGAACTTAGAGAGGAACTTAAAAAAGAGGTGTCTAATCTAAAAGCTAAATACAATAAAGTTCCAGGATTAACGGTAATTTTAATAGGTGATTTAACACCTAGTCAAATTTATGTAAGAAACAAAGAGAAGTCTGCAAATGAAGTTGGATTAAAATCAGATGTGGTTAAGTATCCAGACTCTGTAGAGGAAAAAGTTATACTAGATAAGATTCAAGAGCTAAATAATGACGAAACAGTCTCAGGCATTTTAGTTCAGCTACCTTTACCAAAACATATTGATAAAAAAAAGGTAATAGAAACGATTGTTCCCTCAAAAGATGTTGATGGCTTTCACCCAATGAATGTAGGAAATCTCTCATCTGGTTATGAAAGCTCTGTGCCCTGTACTCCATTAGGATGTTATTTATTAATAAAAAAAATTGAACCAAACTTAAGTGGAAAAAAAGCAGTGCTAATTGGTAGGTCTAATTTAAATGGGAAACCAATGGCTCAACTTCTTTTAAAAGAAAATTGCACAGTAACAATCACTCATTCAAAAACAAAAGATTTAAAAGCTGAGTGTTTGGAAGCAGATATCATAGTTGCAGCAGTTGGTATTCCGGAGCTTGTTAAGGGGGACTGGGTTAAAAAAGATACAATAGTTATTGATGTAGGTATTAATAAAACTGATAAAGGAATAGTCGGAGACGTAGCATTTGAGGAGGTCTCAACAAATGCTAAAGCTCTAACTCCTGTTCCAGGTGGAGTCGGTCCAATGACTATTGCTTGTTTATTGAAAAACACTATTGACTGTTTTAAAAGATTAGCTGATAAATAATAAGTTAATTAAGAAAGATATTAGAAAAATTGAAAAAAAAGTTACTAATGTGACTATCATCACCATTGTTTAAAGCTCTAAAATTACATTAATCTTTCAAAATTATTAAAATAAAGTTAATTTAACTGTGAAAAAACCAAAGTATCCTTACAGAATTGCAATATTAATGATGATTCTTACAGTTCCACCAATAGGTGCCACACAATTAGGTTGGTATTTGTATGACCGACAAACCGGATATGATTATGGTATGATAGTTGGCACGTTTTCAGTTATCTATGCTGCTTGGTTAATGTATGAAAAAAATTGGCGTGAGGAAGATGAGGATTAATAAATGGAAAAAATAATTTTTTTTGCTCTAGTGATACCAATTCTTGGTTTTGTTTTATATTTAGGTGCTACAGCTATAATGAAAGGCTTTAGTGCTAAAAGTGCAAATAAAACAAATGAAAATATTGAGACTGAAAAAATTGAGGAGACCCTGAATGAGGAAAATAAACTTAGTGATGAAATTGAAAAATTAAATAAACTTTTAAGTGATGGTGTTTTAACACAAGAAGAATTTGAAAAAGCAAAAAAAAAATTATTAGATAATTAATTATAATTAAGCAGCTTCTTTAATGACCCAAACTCACCTATTTTATAAATAATAGCATCTTCTTTTTTAAAGCCATATTTTTCTGCACTAGCTTTAAATCTTACTGGTGGTTCCATTATAGGTTCTAAAGATAAAACAAAAGTACCCCAATGCATTCCAATTACTTTTTTGCTCTTTAAATTTTTTGCAACTTCTAAAGCTTCTTCAGGATTAGTATGATAAACAGATTTATCTTTATAAGGCATAATTGGAAAAAAATTGTATGCTCCAATATTAATAAATGTAAGATCAATTGGACCGTATTTGTTACCTATGTCTTTATAGATATTTCCAACCCCTGTATCACAACCAAATAATAATTTTTTACCTTTATATTCAATCATAAAACTTCCCCATAAGCTTTTGTTCGTATCTGCAAGACTTCTTTTTGACCAATGAACAGCTGGTAAAAGAGTAATTTTTAAATTTTGGTTTATTTTAATTTCATCATACCAGTCCATTTCATTTACATCTTCATAACCATTTTTTTTAAAATACTTTCCAAGTTTTAGTGGAAGTAAAACTTTAACTTTTTTAAAAGGAAATCTTCTTATCGTCATCATATCCTGGTGGTCATAATGATTGTGAGTAAGTAAAAAAACATCTGTTTTAGGAATTTCATTTAGCTTAAGTGCTGGCTCTGTAAATCTTTTTGGGCCAAAAAAAAGTGGCCCAGCATTTTTAGAAAATACAGGGTCTGTGATTATTGTAGTTTGACCAAGTTTAATTAAAAACGTTGCATGCCCAATCCAAGCCACATAATCATCTTCTTGATATTTCTTTAGATCTGATAAAACTTTTTTTTTTTCAACTACATGCCCTTTAGGAACCGTCATATCTAGTTTCTTTTTTTCTTTATTAAAAATTTTGAAGGACCATCTAATGTTAGGATCAGCTTTTGGCGAACCCTCGGGATTTTTGAAACTACCGTTTACTAAATGGTGATAAGGTTTTCTTTCCATTTTGACTAATTTTTTTTATTTTGAGTTTTTATGATTATCTCCTCTAAGGTTCTACTAATTATTATTGTCCCCTTCTCGTTTGGATGTATTCCATCACTTAGATTGTATTCAGGTTTCATGGCTACTCCCTCTAATAAAAAAGGAATAAGCTCAATTTTGAATTTTTTGGCTAAATCAGGAAAAATTTTGTCAAACTTTTTTTTATAGGTAAAACCATGTGAGTTTGGAGCAATCATTCCAGCTAGAATAATTTCGATATTCTTATCTTGGACAATTTTTATGATTTTTTCTAAGTTGCTTTTAGTTTCTTTTGGTTCGATACCTCTTAACATGTCATTGGCACCTAAGCATAAAATTATTAGATCTATATCTGGCTCAGTCAAAGTCCAATCAGCTCTATTTAAACCACCTGAAGATGTGCTACCAGAAACACTGCCATCAACAATCTTAATATCATAACCCTTTGCCTCTAAATTCTCTTCTAAAACGATTGGTAAACTTTCGGCATCAGATAAACCATAACCTGCCATCAAACTATCCCCAAATAACACAATCTTTTCGATTGCATATGCATTAATGGTTAGTAGACAGATAATAATTATTTTAATAATAAAACTTTTGTTCATGAGCACTCTTCTTAAATTAAAAAAAATAAATCTTAAATACCAAAGTGGTAAAGATAATATTAGTGTTTTGAAAGACATAAATTTGACCACAAAAAAAAAAGAGACTATTTCAATAGTAGGTGAAAGTGGTTCAGGAAAAACAAGTTTAATCATGTTAATTGGTGGTTTAGAGCGTCCAACTTCAGGCAAGATATACTTTATAGACAACGAAATAACAAAATTGAGTGAAGACGAAGTATCAAAAATCAGAAAAAAAAATATTGGTATAATTTTTCAGTCTTTTTATTTAATCCCCAATTATACAGCCCTAGAAAATGTGACCTTAATTCTTGAATTAAATAAATTCAAAAATCCTGAGAAAGAGGCAAAATCTCTCTTAGATAGATTTGGCTTAAAACATCGACTAAACAATCTGCCCAACCAGTTATCTGGAGGAGAACAACAACGTGTCGCTATCGCGAGAGCTATTGCTATGAAGCCAGAGCTAATTCTAGCTGATGAACCTACAGGAAATTTAGATACAGAAAACTCCGATATGATTTCTAAAATTTTATTTAGGTATGTTAAAGAGGAAGGTTCCTCATTAATTATGGTAACACATGACCCAAAACTTGCTAACCGCGCAAGCAGAAAAATTAAAATTAAAGATGGAAAAATTAAATAAATTTTATCAATACAAGTTTATCTTAATATATGCTCTGAGAGACTTAAAAAGGAACTATAAAAAAATCTCAAGTATAATCACCACCCTGTTCATCAGTCTTTTTATATTAAGTGCAATATTTACTATTGAGGATAGTTTGAAAAAAGAACTCAAAGAGAATGCCAAAGAGCTTTTAGGTGGAGACTTAGAAATTGACTATAATAGAAATCAAGGAAATATAGATTTATTAAATAAAGTTGAAGAGTTTACAATTATATCAGAGATGGTTGAATTTAGTACAATGCTCTCAACAACAAATCGAAAGAAAAATAAATCTTTATTCACTAGAATAAAAACTGTTGATCAAAAATATCCTTTATATGGTGAGATAGCTTATGAACCTGCTGATGCTTATGAAAGAATGCAAAATGAACCTTATACAATTTTAATTAATGAGAGTTTATCAAAAACCTTAAATATCAAGACAAATGAAATTGTAAAAATTCAAGATCAAGAATTTCTTGTTGTTGGCAAGGTAAGATCTGTTCCAGATGTAAGTGGATTTGTGACTTTTGGAGATTGGGTTTTAACAGGTAAACAAACTTTGGATATCTTAAAACTTAATGGAATAGGAAATTTTTTAAATTACGAATACAAAGTAAAATTTAATAATAATGACGACCCAGAAATAATCATAAAAAAAATCGAAAGTATTTTTAAAGATGATCAAAAGGTAAAAATTAGATATCCAGAAAATGCAGCAAGTGGATTAAAAAGAGTAATTGGTAACTTTTCACAATTTTTATCCCTTGTCTCAATAAGTGCGATGCTAATTGCTGGTATAGGAATTGCTAATACTCTTCTGTCTTTTATAAACCAAAATAACTTGTCAATAGCAGTAAGAAAGGCTTTAGGTTTCTATTCTGGTAATATTAAAAAACTTTATTATCTTCAATTAGTAATATTATTATTTATAATTACTATTTTGGCGTATTTCAGTAGTTTACTAATTGTGCCATTAGCAGACAAATATTTGTCAAGTAGCTTTGGACTTAAGATAAATATATTTTTTTCTTATTTTAATTTTTTTAAGATATTTTTAATAGGTTTGTTAGTTTTGATAATTTTTTCGATTCCCACAATTAGCTCTATTGATCAAGTCAAAGCCTCAAGCTTATTTAGAAATGTTTTCCAAAATTTACAATTTTATTATTCAAAGAAATTAATTTTTATGAGTATTTTCATGTTATCAATTTTGATTTTAATATTTACCTATAGATCAGAAAATCTTACTTATAGTATTGGATATTTTGGGGCATTTTTTATTTGTTTGATTATATTTTTTCTACTTTCAAAATTAATCATATTTTCATTGAAAAAGTTTAGATTTAATTCGAGCACTACTTTAAAAGTATCTATTAAAAATATTACACAATCAAAAAGTATCACACCTATAACAATTATGTCTTTAGGCCTAGGTGTTACATTGCTTTTGACTTTGGCACTAGTTGGAACTAATTTTAAAAGAGAAATAGCAAAATCAATACCCGACATCGCTCCTGATTATTTTTTTGTGGGTATTCAAAATGGAGAGCGTGAAAAGTTTGAACAAAGAATTTTATCAATGGATCCTGCTGCTAATATTGAAATTGTGCCAATGGTCTCTTCAGGAATAGTGAAGATTAATGGTATAAATCCAAATACATATATTACACCTGAAAATGATAGTTATTGGGTCATAGGTAGTGAACGCAGATCATCTTGGACAAAAGAAGTTCCTGACGACAATCTAATTATTGATGGTAAGTGGTGGGATTTGTCTAAACCAAACCAACTTCAGATATCATTAGACGCTAAGGTTGCAAAAGATTTTAACATTAAATTAGGGGATATATTTACTTTAAATATCTATGGTATAGAAGTTGATGGTGAAATAGTCAACTTTAGACAAGTTGATTATAGAGATCTTAATATAAATTTTGCAATGCTCTTTAATCCCGACTTTGCAAAAAATATTCCTCACGAATATTTAGCAACCACAAAGTTCTATAATTCAAATAAATTTGATGAAACAAAAATGCTTGAAATTTTCCCTAGTTTATCAATGATTAAAATTGCTGATTATTTAAATAAAGTAACAAATGTTTTAAATAAAGTTTTCATAGCTGTTATTATAATTTCAACTGTCACTATCGTCATTGGTTTAATTGTAATATCAAGTGCAATAATGGTCCAAGGAAAAGTAAGAGAATACCAAAATTTAGTTTTTAAAATTTTAGGTTTTTCAAGAAAAGAGATTATTTTTTCTTCGCTGATTGAATTTATGATTATTTTTATATCTGTAATAATGATTGCAGTTTTGTTCGCTGTAGTTGGTTCAAAATTTATTATAGAAAATATATTTGAGTTATTCTGGAAGTTTGATCTTAAAGTTTTAATTTATCTTGGTTTATCTATTGGTCTAGTAACGTTGGTGTTAATATTATTATCTAATATCAAATATTTAAATCCAAAGGTTTATCCTCTTATTAGAAATCAATAATCACTAGGATTTATTTAGCCCTCTCCATCAGCCAAAGGTTGTCACCCGCCAAAAAGTAAATTTTTCCATCTTTTGGATGAACTTGTATATCTCTAATTCGTCCGATTTCATCTTTAAAAATTATATCTTCTTTTATGTTGGACAAATCATTGAAGATTAATTTTCTTAAGGATTGATCTTTTAATGATGTAATTAAAGCATGACCATTCCATTCATTAAATTCGTTTCCTTCATAAATTGTAATTGCACTTGTTGCAATTGAAGGTACCCAATATTGGATTGCTTTTGTAAAGCCTGGTTTCCATTTAGGTCCTATTGGCAGACCAGAGTAATTTTTTCCTCCCCATCCTAAAATTTTCCAACCATAATTTTCACCCTCTTTAACCTCACCAAACCAATCTCCACCCTTTGCTCCGTGATTACTCATGTAAATTTTTCTATCAAATGGAGATAAAGCTAAACCTTGAGGATTTCTAACCCCGATTTGATATATCTCTGGAAGCCAGTCGGATCTTCCTTTAAATCTAGGATTATCTTTTGGAATACTTCCGTCTAGATTTACTCTTATAATGCTACCTGGATGTTTTGTTGGATCTTGCGCGATCATACCCTTACCTCTTTCACCGACAGATGCAAAAAGATAGTCGTCTTTAATAACTAATCTTGATCCAAAGTGATAACCAGAATTAATAGGAGGATTAGCTTGAAAAATATTTTTAAATTTTAATTTTTTTTTGGAAAATTTTGTTTTTGCAATAGAGGTACTGGTTTTGCCATTACTCCTATTTTCTGTGTAAGATACATAAATAAAACCATTTTTAAAAAGAATATCTAGTATTCCACCTTGGCCGTGTTCTAAAAAATTAAGATTGTGGCTTATTTCAGCAATTTGTTGTGAAACAATATTTACGATTTTTATTTTTCCACTTTTTTCAGTTATAATAAGCTCTTCATTATTAATAAATGATGAGCCCCAAGGATCATTTAAATCGGCAATTTTCTTTAAATCAAAATTTTTTGCAAATGAGAGGTTTGTTAAGAGTAAGAATAAAGATACTGAAAAAATAAACTTTCTCACTTTACGAGAGCTTTGATCTTCCACCATCAACTGCTATAATTTGACCTGTCACCCAAGAGCTATCATCTGTAATAAGAAATTTAGCTAAAGAGGCCGAGTCCTTTCCCTCACCCAATCTTTTTAAGGGATGAGCTTTTGCTATCCCATCAGCTAATGCTTTATTTTTTAACATTGGTTCCGCAATTTTTGAATTAGTTAAACTAGGTGCAATGCAGTTTACTCTTATGTTTGGAGCAAATTCTGCAGCTAAAGAAACTGTCAAACCCTCAACAGCAGCTTTTGTAGATGCAATTACCGCATGATTTGTAAAACCTCTTTGTGCAGCAACTGTGGAAAATAAAACAATTGAACCTCTGTTTTTTTTTAAACTATCCTGATATCCCTTTATAACATCCACTGCCGAATATAAATTTAATTTCATACACTTGTTAAAATCTTGCTCATGCACCATTCTTAAAGGTTTCAAATCAATTGAACCCACACAATAAGCAATACCTTTTACGTCGGAAATATCACTTTTAACCTTATCTACAAATCCATCTTGCAAAACGTCAGTTATTGTAAATGTACAACCTAATTTTTCAGAAATGTTTTTAGTTTCATTTTCATTTCTACCTACTAAATGAACTGAATTCCCTGAATTTACTAATTGTTCAGACAAACTAGAACCGATGGATCCTGTCGCACCAAAAATAAGATATTTTTCTGACATAAAAATTTTTATTAGTTATATTTAAATATGAAGTTATTTTTTATACTTGGCAATCAATTATTTCCACCAAAATACTTAGACCGCTTCAAAAAAGACCACCTATTTTTTATGGCAGAAGATTACCAACTTTGCACTTATGAAAAACATCACAAGAATAAAATCCTTCTATTTTTATCATCAATGCGTTCACATGCAGAAACTCTCAAGAAGGATAAGTTTAAATTAGAGTATTTTAAAATTGAGGACAAAGAATTTAAAGACGACTATTTAAAGAAATTAAAAAAAATAATTAATTCAAAAAAAGTAAAAGAAATTTGTAGTTTTGAAGTTGAGGATAAATTTTTTGAAAAAAAAATTGATCAGTTCACTAAAAAAGAAAAAATTAAATGGAATATTGTTCAAACTCCAATGTTTTTAAACTCAAGAGATGAATTCAAAAAATATCTTTCAAAATCAAAAAAACCATTCATGGCAACTTTTTACAAGGAAGTGAGAAAAAAATCTGGAATATTAATGGGTTCTGATGGAAATCCTATAGGAGGTAAATGGAGTTTTGATGAGGATAATAGAAATAAGTTACCAAAAAATATTTCTATTCCAAAGTTTCCAAAAATTAATGAAACTAATCACACTAAAAAATTAAAACCTATTATTGAAAGACTATTCAAAGATCATCCAGGAACAACTAAAAACTTTTGGTTTGCTACAGAATATAATGACGTGGTCAAATTATTAAATTTTTTTATTAAAGAAAAATCAAATTTATTTGGTGATTATGAGGATGCAGTTGATCAAAAAGATAATATTTTATTCCACAGTGCTTTAAGTCCTTATATTAATTTAGGTTTAATCACTCCTGAATTTATTATCAAAAAAGTTTTAGATTTTCATAAGAGTAAAAAAATCAGATTAAATTCTTTAGAAGGTTACGTGCGTCAGGTTATAGGATGGAGAGAATTTATGAGAGGAATTTATCAAAGCTATTCAAATGAAATGGAAACCAGAAACTTTTTTAAACAAAATCGTAAAATGAAAAAGTCATGGTACGAGGGCACGACTGGCTTACCCCCATTAGATTATGCAATCAAAAATGCTTTAAATCATGGATGGTCTCATCACATTGAAAGATTAATGATTTTATCAAACATCATGAATCTTTGTGAAATAAAACCTACCATTGTTTATAAATGGTTTATGGAAATGTTTGTAGACTCCTCAGATTGGGTAATGGTACCCAATGTCTATGGCATGGGATTATTTAGTGATGGAGGAATATTTGCTACTAAACCATATATTTGTGGATCAAGTTACTTTATGAAAATGATGGATTTTAAAAAAGGTGATTGGTGCAATATAATGGATGGTTTGTATTGGAGATTTATTGATAGAAATAGAAAATTTTTTTTGAAAAACCCAAGGTTATCCATGATGGTTAAAATTTTCGATAAAATGAAAAGTGATAGAAAAAAATTAATTCTTCCTGCTGCAGAAAAATTTATTAAACAAAACACACTTTAGTGAAAAAAGAGAATCTTCCTTTTAAAATCTGCATTATTTGTAAAAGACCTTTTACTTGGCGAAAAAAATGGAAGTTAAATTGGGAAAGAGTTAAGTATTGCTCAAAAAGATGTTCTAGCAAAAAAACATGAACTTAGAAAAATACAAATGGAAAAGTAGAATTTTACTTGTTTCTATGCCCAATTATAAGGCTAGAATTTATCTAGAAGCAAAAAAAATATATCAAGATAAAATAAAAGATTTTCATAAAAGATATGTAAAATTAATTTGTAAGATTAATAAAAAAGAAAAACCTTCTATTAATCTAATTGGTTTTGATGGAAAATCTAAAAAGATGATGAATAAACTTCATTATAAAATGGTATTTAAAATAATAGACAAAATGCCACTAAGTAAAAAATTTAAACCTATAAATTTATCATTATATTCAGATTATAATCCTAAAACCACTACTCAAGGTTTGGGATTTAAAAACAAGGAAAAAGCTCTTTACACAATTAAAACTGTCAAAAATCGTTCAATAAAGTATCAGGTTAATGTCATTGCAACCATGCTGGGTAGAGCAAAGAACCATCCTAACAAAACTGAGGATATGGAGGATGCTATAAAAATATTTGGTGATTGGATGAAAAAGTATAAAAGTAAAAAAAATGAAAATAAAAATAATTAATTATTTAAAGAAATTAATAGTTTTGTTTTTTCTATTAATCCCGAATAGTCTAAATGCTGATTTTTTTGAGGATATAACAAGTCAAATTGTAGAGAATCCTAAAAGACTTAGTTATGGAGTTTCCGTTACAGATGTAAATCAAGATGGAAATTTTGATTTTATAGTTACTGGATTTGGTTATTTGAATTTAGCTTTATCCTACGAGAATGGAAAACTGGTTAATATTGTAAATCAAAAAAAATTTTCTGATGAATTTAGACGTACGATTGGTGTTGCTGCATGTGATATAGATAGAGATGGATATGAGGAAATATATTTTCTCAACACTGATACGTATAGTGGAACAAAAAAATATTCAGACAGACTGATAGATTTAGAGAAAGGCAAGTTTATTGATTTATTTGAAATTGAGAAAAATCAGAAAGATCTTAATTTAACTGCAGGTAGGTCAGTTGTTTGTGTTGATAGAAAAGGAGATGGTAATTATGGTGTATATGTTGCTAACTATGGAGGACCCACAAGATACTACGAATATAATGATGACATATTAGTTGATAAATCGGTTCAATTGAACCTAGCGAAAGTTACAGGTGGTCGTGCTGTCGTGGCAGGACATATTATTTCTGATAAGATTGATGTATTCGCGGCTAATGAAAGAGGAGCAAATTTTTTATATAAAAATGATAAAGGTAAATTTTTAGACGTCGCTTATGAATATAGAGTTCAAGACGTCCTTCAAAATGGGAGGGGTACAGCTTTGTCAGATATTTATTATCGAGGAAGGCTTGATATTCTAAATGGAAATTGGGGTGGATTTCATAGAGCATACGTACTTAAAAATGATATTTTTGAGGATATAGCAAAACCACCTTTTGATGAGCCATCAAGAATAAGAACTGTTATTTCAGCTGATTTAGATAACGATGGTTACGACGAAGTATTCTTGAATAACATTGGTGAACCCAACAAACTTTTTAAAATTTTAGAAAATGGTTTGATAAAACAAATACCTTTAGATGTTGGTTTAGAACCAGATGGATATGGAACAGGAGCAGCTGTAGCTGACATAGATAACGATGGTGTATTAGAATTGTTAGTTTCACATGGAGAGAGTTGGGATCAACCACTGTCTTTGTATAGGGCAAAAGTAGATCCTGATAATAAATATTTAAGGATAAAACCTTTAAACCAATATGGTGCACCCGCTAGAGGAGCAACAGTAACATTGATTTCTAATTTAAGAAAACATTCTAAAACAATCGACTCTGGATCTGGATATCTTTGCCAAATGGAGCCAGTTGCTCACTATGGAATTAGAAAAAATGAAAAAGATATAAAAATTCAAATAAAATGGACAAATGGTAAAACTAAAACAATTTCAGTTAAAGAATTAAACCAAACGATTATTTTAAATCAATAATAATCAGTTTAAAGGTTGAAGAACTCTATTGATAAAATGAATCACACCATTTGAAACTTCAATATCTGCAGTTACAACTTCAGCCTCATTTATATAAACTATACCATTAACTTTTTTTATAGTTACTTCCTCGCCATTAAGTGCTTTTAGTTTTATTTCATTATCTATATCAGAAGAGGTTATTTTTTTTGAAAAAACGTGTCGTCCTAAAATATTTACAAGTTTATCTTTATTATCCTCTCTCAATAAACCATAATATGTTTGTGCACTAATGGCAGCAAATGCGTCATCTAAAGGTGCAAAAAAAGTAAAAGGTCCTTTACCTTTTAAATTTTCGTTAAGACCTGATTTAGAGAGAGTTTCATTTAATTTTGTGAATTTCCCAATTTCATTAAGTTTATCAATTACACTTCCAAATGTTATTGATGGAACAATCATCATGATTAGGGTAAAAAATATTACATAAAATCTTTTCATTGGACTTTAATAACTTTAAATTTATAATTTGAAAGTAAATTAGGTGCGGCAAATGATAAAAAATTTTTTATATTAATTAAATAGATGAATTTTTCAAAAAGTATCTTCAAATTTGTTATTATTTTCATCCTAACTTTATCTTTTTCCAATATTTCAAATTCAGTAGAAAAAAATTATTATAAAGATTTAATAACAGATTGGTCTAGAATCTTTCCAGACAGTAACAGAAATGCTGCTGGTCCAAAATTTTTCAAATATATAATTGATAAAGATATAAATTATGATGATTTCATTGAATACAACAAACTTTATTGTGCTGTATCTGGTTCATTGATTGATCCAAATAGCGAGCCAGATTTTTTATTTGTTAATGAAAGAGAAACCAAAAAGAAAATATGTGGTGATTATTATAAATGTTGTATTCCATGTTCATGCGATATCATGAAATACTCTGAGGTTGAAAAAATGAAACATAAATTTGAAGATGGCTTCAAGGAGTTTTTTGTTTTTACGATTAAAAATCCATGCGGAAAAAAAGATTTTCCTGACAGGGTAAATAAAAATTATTTCTGTAATGGAGATAAAATTAATGACAAACAAGTTTATGAACTAAACGGTCGAATAGTTATTGGTTTATTACATAATGGTAAAATTTGCACAAAGGACGAGATGGATTTTGTAAAAAGTCATCAGGTAACTGGTAGATTTTGCGAATTAAGAAACAACACACCTATAGAAAATTTAAATGCAGGTATGGGTGATATTTTCATCAAACTTGCAAGATAGAATTTATGAATAATAAGATTTTTGAGTGGGCAGGTGTAATTACAGCAATATTATACTCATTATTCGTAGCTTTGAATATTGGTATAGAGTTTTTTGGTTTTTGCTTATTACTTATATCTGCAATCTTAATTGGAATTTGGGCTTATAGGGGCGGTCATAGAGGAATATTATTTTTACAATTTTTTTATGCCACGGCAGGAATTATTGGAATGTTAAGGTGGTTTTAATTTAAAGACGTAATTATTTTAGGAATATAATTTTTAAAATTGAAAAAACCTTTATTACAATAATGCCAAGAATATTGATCGAGTTTTCTATATAAAAAATCTAATTTATAATCATTTGAGTTTAAATAATCCAGGTTTTCACCAACAGTTGGATATAAAGCAATAACTTTCTCATTTATATTTTTAATTTCACTTATATCTACTACTTCACAGGCGATAGATTTATTTTCTAACCTTAGTTTTTGATCCTTAATTAAAAGTGATTTAAATTTGATAACTTTTTCACTTAGCTTGATAGATCTATTTTCATTTTTATTTGAAATTATATAAATTTTTTTAAATTTGTTATTTTGAAAATCGGTGGTTTCAAATGATAAATTATTTTCAAAAATAAAAAGATTTCTATCACCAATATTTTTACTATTAAAATCTTGTTTAATTATTGAGTAAGTTTTTTCAGAAACTTTCGGAGGAGCATTTTCATTCAATTTAATATTATTAAATCTATTATTAGTGAATTTTTTAATATTCCGTTCGCTAGCTAGATAATGTTTTCCTTGTGTTTGAATTCCAGCTACCCATCTCCAACCAAGGGTATTAGACGCAGAGTCACCATCATAAAGATGTTGCATAAAAAATTCTGCTCCTAATTGCCAAGGTAATTCTAAAGTAAAAATCCAAATACTAGCAAACCACATTCTTGTGTGATTATGTAAATAGTTATTTTCTTTAAGCTCTGTTACCCAGTAATTAAAACATTCAATATTGGTTTTGCCATCTAAAGCATTTTTGTAATTTTGGTTATCTTTATATTCTTTTCGAATTTTATTTAACTGTACTAAATAATCTGTCCAAACGTTTGGTCGTAATTCTAACCAACCTTTCCAATATGTTCTCCATAAAACTTCTTGAATAAATTTTTCATTTTTTGAAAAAGAAAATTTGCTAAGTGATTTTTCAATAACTTCTTTCTCGCTGATAACCCCATGAGTAATATATGGAGATAAACCTGATATATTTGTTCTTTTTTCTGGACCGAAATCAAAATTTCTTAGTTTGGAATATTCGGAAAGATTTTTTTCTATAAAATTATTTAATCTATTTAAGGCCGCGGCCTTTGAGGCTTCAAATTTCATTTTGACTTATTTTGATTTTTTTTTCTTTAGACCAAGTTTATCGCTATGTCTTAATCTTAAAATAACAATTGCACCTGCAATTAGAACTATAGCAACAGCTTCATAAACTAAGGCTGTTGGATCCATTTCCTTACCTTGAAGAATAATAAATCGAGCTAAAGCAGTAATAGCAATTAATAATGGAAGAGTAATACTAATTGATTGCTGGTTCCAAAAAACTCTTACCATTGCAAGTACTTCTAAGTAAAGAAACATCAACAACAAATCTGCTAAAGTCACTGATCTATTTTCAAACATCTTGTACATTTCTATACCAACTGCAATAACCGTGCTTATTAAAATGATAACCATTAAAATAAGCTGTAAATTTTTTGCTATTTTTTCCATTATTTATCTTTACTAAATGGTAACCATTTTTCAAACACAGATTTAGAAGAACCATCATAGGGGATAGAATACGAATACGGATTAGGACTAGTTAAGACCTCTATTCCTTTTGAAAAAACAAAAATAAAAACGATCACAAAAACTAAAACCATTATTTTAAATGGATCAAAATTTTTAGTCTTGAAAACGCTCGTTGAACTCTCCTCAGCTCTGTGGAAGTGTTTAAATGTCATGTAGACTGCAAATATTAATCCAACATGAGCTATGAAAAGTCCCGCCCACCCAAATGCGAAAGTGGTATATGAAAAAACGTATAAACTGAAAACAGTGGTCCAAATAAAACTTAAGACTAACAGAATTTGTAATCTTACTGTTTTAGGTAAAGATCTTAAATCATTTTTACTGTCATCAAACAAAATGTTTGCAGTATCTCTCATCCAATTTTTAAACGATTCCATTAATGTAGAATATAGTTTTCTAAAAAATTTAACAATTAATAAATTGTCCTAAAATTAATTAAGATTGCAGTTTTTTCTTGTGAAAATTAATAAATTTTTCAACATAAAATTTATTGAATGTTTTATTTTCCTCAAAAGAAACTCTTTTCAGAGAGTAGGCGGAGCTTTTTGTTTGTCTAGAAATAATCATGATATTTCCTTTGTAAAGTTTAAGTTTTACAATTCCATTAACTTTATTCTTTTTATAATCTACAATTTTTTGAAGTTTTAATCTTTCTTTTGAAAACCAATATCCATTGTATATAAGTTCAGCGTACCTAGTCATTATATTATCTTTGTCATGCATTGTTTTTTTATCTAAAGTAACAGACTCTATAGCTCTGTGCGCATTGATTAATAGTGTTCCACCTGGAGTTTCGTAAACTCCTCTCGATTTAATTCCTAAAAATCTGTTTTCTACAAGATCAACTCTGCCTATACCATTTTTTCCAGCTATTAGATTTAGCTTTTCAAGTAATTTTGCTGGCTGTAATTTTTTTCCATTAACTTCAATCGGATCTCCGTTTTTAAATTTAATTGATAAATAAGTTGCTTTGTTAGGAGCTTTTTCTGGTGAAATAGATCTTTGGAAAATATATTCTGGTGCTGAGTTTTTTGGATTTTCTAAAACTTTTCCTTCGGTAGAGGTATGAAATAAATTATCATCAACAGAAAAAGGTGGAGCACCTTTTTTATCTTTTGGAATTGATATATTATTTTTTTTTGCATAATTTATTAAATCTGACCTAGACTTTAGTTTCCAAATTCTCCAGGGGGCAATTATTTTTATTTTTGGCCCAAAATAATGATAACCTAGCTCAAACCTCACTTGATCATTACCTTTTCCAGTTGACCCGTGAGAAACTGCATAAGCATTAAATTTTTTTGCGACTCTAATCTGGTCTTTAGCTATCAGTGGTCTAGCTATTGAGGTTCCTAACAAATAGACACCTTCGTAAATTGCATGACCTCTTAACATCGGAAAGACATAATCTTTTATAAATACGTTTTTCAAATCCTTAATGATTATTTTTCTTACGCCAAGTTTTTTTGCATTAGAAATAATTTTTTTTTTATTAATTTTCTGTCCAATGTCAGCTGTATAACAAATAACTTCAGCTTTATAGTTTTCTTGTAGCCATTTTAGAATTATTGATGTGTCTAAACCTCCAGAGTAAGCAAGAACGATTTTTTTTTTTAATTTCATTAACTAACTGCAAGCTTTTTTGGCAGTATTATATGCTTTAGTGAAACCCAACAGTGAATAATGGTCAATGGTTTGCGAACCCTTTTCGTTATAACCAGCAATCATTATTCTAGAACCTTTTTTCATCACTTTAACCATTATATTTTCTTTCTTACTACTTGTCATCCATGCGAAGCCCTGTTGTTTTATATCAAATTTAAATTTATTATTTCCTGAGGTTGCTAGTACAGAATTATTTTTATTAAATTCATAACCTGCAGTGGTACTAATTTCATTGGAAATTTTTTCACTTGGCCTAAAAGTTACAAATAATCTTGCATCTCTTTTGTTTTGTTTTGGAGCTTGCAAAACAGGTATTGATTGTGCAAAGCAAACTTTTCCTGATTGTTCTGAGATTACCATTACTTCCCAATCCTTGTATTTGCCAACTTTTTTTAGATCTGCCGCGAATGTTTTTTGAGTAAATAGTATTGAAATTATGACTGATAAAAATAAAAATTTTTTAATTAAGGGCATGGATTTGGATATTTTTTTTGAATTTTATTAATCTCATTAATTATCTCATTTGATAAAGTTACATTTACACTTTCTATGTTTGTTTTCAACTGTTGCATTGTCGTTGCACCAATAATTACACTTGTTGTAAAAGGCTGTATTTCACAAAATTTCAATGACATTTGCGTAAAATCGATATCAAATTTTTTTGAGATCTTGTAGTATTCCTCAATAGCTTTTTGACCATTTTCATTTTTATATCTGGTAAAGTCTTTAAATAATTTCATTCTAGATTTTTTAGGAAGATTATTATTTCTATATTTTCCTGTTAGGTAGCCAAACGCTAACGGTGAGTATGCTAATAATCCACTCTTTTCTCTAACAGAAATTTCAGCTAATCCAACTTCGTAGGTTCTATTAAGAAGATTGTAGGGGTTTTGAACTGACATCATTTTGGGTAATTTCTTTAATTTAGACAATTCTAAAAATTTAGATAAACCCCATGCAGTTTCATTTGATAAGCCTATATATCTAATTTTACCTTGAATGATAAATTGATTTAGACTTTCTAAAACTTCCTCAAAAGGTGTCCAATCATTGTCATCTTCATCGTGTTCGTAACCATGTTTACCAAAAAAATTTGTATTTCTCTCTGGCCAATGAAGTTGATACAAATCTATATAATCAGTTTTTAATCTTTTTAGACTCTCTTCTAACGCTAAACTAATTTTTTTTTTGCCAAAATTATTGCCACCTCCACGAATGTATTTGTTGGATGTATTACCACATACTTTAGTTGCAAGAATAACCTCTTTCCTTTTTTTATTTTTCTCAAACCAATTTCCAATTATCCTCTCAGTTTCACCGTACGTTTCCTTCCTCATGGGTATGGAATAAATTTCAGCTGTGTCCCAAAAATTTACCCCTTCACCTAAGGCGTAATCCATTTGTTCAAAACCCTCTTTTTGAGTATTTTGCTCACCCCAGGTCATTGTACCGAGACAAATTGTACTTACATTAAGGTCAGTATTCCCTAATTTTTTATAATTCATTTAGGTTTTTTAGTGTTAATTTTTGTTAATCTTTTAAGGCATCTTGAATAATTAGTAAAAGATTATATATTTCCTCTATAATGGAATTTAATAAAAAAGGAATACTCGCAAGAGCAAAAGCTGCATCACAGGAAACTGCTGTAACAGATGAAGGTTTAAGAGCTTACATGCTCAAAGTTTACAATTATATGGCAACAGGGGTTTTGCTTACAGGAATAATCGCACTCATAACGTTTAAAATGTCGGTGGTCACTGATGCTTCTGGTGCAATTGTTGGTCTTACACAAATAGGTAATTCAATTTATATGTCAGGTTTAAAATGGTTGGTGATGTTAGCTCCACTTGGAATTGTTTTTTACATGAGTTTTGGAATTAATAAAATGAGTGCCTCAAAAGCACAAACAACATTTTGGATCTTTGCTGCGTTAATGGGATTATCTTTATCATCAATTTTATTAGTTTACACTGGCATGAGTGTTACAAGAATTTTCTTCATAACTTCCGCAACATTTGGAGCGATGAGTATTTATGGCTACACAACTAAAAGAGACCTCACAAAATTAGGATCTTTTTTAATGATGGGCTTAATTGGAATTATTATAGCTTCAATAGTAAATATCTTTATGAAATCATCAATGATGTATTTTGTGATCTCAATTTTAGGTGTTTTAATATTTGTCGGTCTAACGGCATATGACACTCAAAAAATAAAGAACATGTATACAGCTAGCGACACAGGTGAATTAATGGGTAAAAAAGCTGTAATGGGAGCTTTAACTCTTTACTTGGACTTCATTAATTTATTTATAATGCTATTAAGACTTTTTGGTCAAAGAAGATAGTTTTATTAAGTTAATTTTTTCCAGTCAGTTTTTTTTAATAGTACTTCAAGCTCAAAAGAATTTTTTAGAATTTTTCCATTAACATCAGTTATTAAATATTTAAGGTTTTTGTTCTTAGGATTAAAATTTTTACATATTCTATACAAAGCATTTTCAGTACTATTTTTAAATACACTAAAGCTTACCTGTTTACTTGATATAGAAAGTCCATAATCTTTCCATGAACCTTGAGAAACCATTTTTGCATATAAATTTAAAATAATTTTTAATTCTTCTTTCTCAAAAAAATGTTTTTCCTCTAATTTTTTGTTTTTGATATTATTTATTACAAGTCTTAAATTATTATTCATTAGTTTTATATTTATTAATAAGCCCTATTTGAAATCCTGTGAAAATAAATGTAATAGGTAATAAACCCCACACTTTGAAATTAACCCAAAATTCCTCCGATTGTGTTCGCCATACTAGCTCATTTAAAATTGCTAAAGCAAAAAAGAAATAAATCCATCTTCTATTAAGTATCTCCCAACCTTCATTTGTTAAAGAAATTGATTTACCTAACAATTTTTTGAGAACTGGCTCTTTAGTAAAATATTTTCCAAATATTAAGGCAAACCCAAACATAACGTTTATAATTGTAGGCTTGATGTAGATAAAGACGGGGTTATCAAAATAAATTGTTAATCCTCCAAAAAAAGTAATTAATATTCCACTTAGCAAGGGCACTTTAGGTATTTGTTTCTCTAAAAACCACATTACACCCAATGCTATTATTGTCGCAATTATGAAAGGAGGAATAGCAATTTTTAAATCTTTATTACTATCATAATAATAGTAAAAAAAAATTACTAATGGTCCAAAATCAGTAAGAAACTTTATAAAAGATTTATTCACTTTTAAGATATTAACATAAGTTTTTATTTTTGCGAAAATTTAAAATTTTTCTTATTGATTTTTAAATTTAAATACCCATACTAAAGGTAATGTCAGTACAAAAAGCAAAATTTTCTATTGGTGATATTGTAAAACATAAACATTTCGAGTTTAGAGGAGTGATTTATGATGTCGATTTTGAATTTAATAATTCTGAAGAATGGTATCAATCGATACCAAAAAATGTAAGGCCTAGGAAAGATCAACCATTTTACCATTTATTGGCTGAAAATGATGAAATAACTTATGAAGCATATGTATCTGAACAAAACCTGTTAGTAGACGACTCTGGTGAGCCTATCAAACATCCTTTAATTGAGGAAATTTTTTCAGGAAAAAAAGGCTCAAGTTATTTTAAGCCCTCGAATTAGATAAATCTTTTTTTAAACACATTTAGCTCAAATCTTTGACACAGCCACATACTAAATTAACATTAATTCTGATCAAGAGTGTTAAACTATTACCCTTCATTATCTCCCTCTACATTCTTGATCAGATAAAAATTCCGTAATATATCATTGGTATATGTTTAAATATTTTGAACCAAATAAAATTTTTTCAATCACATCAAAAGCACCTAAGTACGTTTTATTTCTATTTATTATTGTTCTTTCGATAGGATTGTTAGAGGCATTAATATTTTCTCCAGAGGATTATAAACAAGGGGATGCGGTAAGAATAATGTATGTACACGTGCCGTCTGCATGGATCTCTCTTGGGATATTTTCGTTGATAACCTTATTGTCAATAATTGGATATATATTTAAGATTAAGAATTTTTTCTTAATTTCTAAAAGCTTAGCTCCCTCTGGTTTTATATTTAATATAATCGCTCTTGTTACAGGATCTATTTGGGGTAGACCAACTTGGGGGACATGGTGGGCATGGGATGCAAGAATTACAGCGATGTTAATTTTAGCTTTATTTTATTTATTATATCTTTTTGCCTGGAGAGTTTTTGAAGATAAAGATAGCGTTTTTAAAGCAACATTAATAATTACAATTCTTGGTATAATAAATGTACCAATAATTAAATATTCAGTAGACTGGTGGAATACTTTACATCAACCAGCATCTATTAATATTTTTACTAAATCTTCAATTGATATTTCGATGCTGTTTCCGTTAATGATTATGACTGCGGCATTTGCTCTATTTTCTCTATTAATTTTTTTAATGAAATATAATACAGAACTGATAAAGATTAAAAATAAGGGCCTTGATAGATTATGATAAATGAAATTTTAGTTATGAACGGATACGGACTTTATGTTTGGTCTGCTTTTATATTTACTCTGGTAAGTTTTGCTACACTATACTTTGTTATCAAAAATCAGTATGTGAAAGAGAGAAATAAATTTATTGTTAAATTTGGAACTCTAAACTCTGAGAGAGTATCATTAGCTAAATCTCAAGGGATGAACAAAGAAATCTTATCAAACACTTCAAGCATTTAGCTTTTAAACCATGTATGGTCGTAAAGTTAAATTAAGGTTTTTTTTTATCTTATTAATATTCGTCACATTATCTTTGACAATTTTTTTAATTTTAAAATCACTCGAGGAAAATGTGGTTTTTTTTCAATCCCCATCAGAAATAAAAGGGTTACCAGAACTAAATAAAAAAAAGATTAGAGTGGGTGGAATGGTCAAGAATAAATCAATATCGGTTCAAGCAGAGGAGCTGAATTTTATTATTACTGACTTTAAAAATGAAATAATAGTTACTTATTCAGGTGTTGTTCCTAATCTTTTTGCGGAGGGCAAAGGGGTTGTAGCAGAGGGATATTTAAAAGATAAAAATTTTTTTCTAGCTACTAAAATATTAGCTAAGCATGATGAAAACTATATGCCACCAGAGGTAAAAGCTGCAATAGAGGGGAAGTAGATTTTGGCAAGTTTAATAGGTTCTTATTCGTTATTTTTTAGCCTTGGGTTTTCAGTTTTAATTTTATTTTTCTCTTTTAAAAACTTAAAAAACACAATTAATTTTGATAACAAGCTTTTATCTTTAACTTTTCTACAATTGTTATTTATTATTTTAAGTTTTTTTGGACTAATTATAGCATTTATAAATTCTGATTTTAGCAACTCAACAGTGTTTAACCATTCACATACAACTAAACCTTTGTTTTATAAAATTTCTGGAACTTGGGGAAATCATGAGGGAAGTTTGCTTCTTTGGTTGCTAGTACTAACTTTATTTATTTTTTTGTTTTTAATAAGCTCTAAAAAACAACCAAAAAAATATAGAGTATTAACTTTATTGTTCCAACAAATAATAATAATTGGTTTTTTAATTTTTTTGATACAAACGTCTAATCCTTTTGCTCAAATTTATCCAGTACCATCAGAAGGTCTTGGGCTAAACCCGATTTTACAGGACCCTGCTTTAGCAATTCATCCTCCAATTTTATATTTGGGATATGTTGGATCATCTATAATTTTTTCTTCTGTTTTAGCAGCCTCATCAACTAATTATATATCAAAAGAGTGGGCTAAGCATATTAAACAATGGATTTTAATTTCTTGGATTTTTCTTACTTTAGGAATTTTATTAGGTTCTATATGGGCTTATTATGAATTAGGTTGGGGAGGTTTTTGGTTTTGGGATCCCGTCGAAAATGTTTCATTAATGCCCTGGTTAGCATTGACCACTCTTTTTCATTGTGTACTAGTATTGGAAAAAAAATTACTTTTAACTTCATGGGTTGTCATCCTATCGATTGCAACGTTTACTCTAAGTATGAGTGGTACTTTTTTAGTTAGATCAGGAATTTTAAATTCTGTACATACTTTTGCCAATGATCCGGAAAGAGGTTTATACATATTAATCTTTTTATTCACGCTAATATTTCTCTCACTTTTTGTTTTTTTCTTTTTTCATAAAACTGATGGACAAAACAACACTTCTTTTTTTTGGTTAAGTAAGGAAACTTCAATCTTAATTAATAATTGGTTTATGATGTATTTTCTAGCAGTTGTTTTAATTGGTACTATATATCCAATATTTTTAGATGTTTTAACTTCACAAAAGATATCAGTTGGTCCACCTTTTTATCATAAACTAATAATTCCATTTTTAATTCCTTTTCTTCTGGCGATGGCAATCGGTCCAAAATTGAATTGGATTAAATCAAATCTTCAAAATAAATCTCATTTATTGTTACTTTTTGCAATCTCATTAATACTATCTTTTTTAATAATTAGAATATTAGAGATTAGTTTTTTAGTGAATACGATTTTATTTACTTCAGCTTTTTATTTATTTTTTATTACCTTGAGAGATTTTTTTATTAAGAGATTTAAAAATCTGGCTCAAAATATAGCTCATTTTGGTTTTAGCCTGTTAATACTGAGTATCTTATTTAATAATTTTTTATCAACTGAAGTAATAACAAATTTAAAGGTAGGAGAAACTTATAAATCTGATGAATTAACAATAAATTTTGAAAAGATAGAAAAAATTAAAAAACAAAATTTTGAGGCAATTATAGGTAAATTTAATGTAAAAAGTGATAACGAATTACTAGATATATTAAAACCTGAATTGAGAATTTATAACCAACCAAATATAGTTACAAGTGAAGCTGATATTAAGACAAATTTATTATCCGATAAATTTATGACCATGAATTTAGTTCAAAATCAGGAGTATTTTAATATTAGGTATCAGATCAAACCTTTTATGATTTGGATCTGGTTTTCTGTAATAATAATTAGTTTTGGTGGGTTGTTCAGCTTTTTCAAAAAAAAATATGAAAACTAAAATCTTATTACCATTTACAATTGTTTCTTTTCTATTTATTTTTTTTATTCTTTATGTGGGTTTAAATCGCTCAAATATTTATATACCAGAGACAGTAACTAATGAAAAAATTCCAACATTTAAAGTAAAAGTTTTTAATTCAGAAAAAGAATTAACGTCTAAAGAAATTTTTGAAAATGATATTTACTATTTACTAAATATATGGGCCTCTTGGTGTATTCCTTGCAGAGACGAACATCCCTATTTAATGCAATTAAAAAAGAATAAAAAATTAGAAATTGTTGGTTTAAACTATAAAGACAAAGTAAAGAATGCTAATAATTTTTTAAACGAATTAAATAATCCGTATACATTAATTTTATCAGATACAGATGGAACTATTGCAATTGAATGGGGAGCATACGGAGTACCTGAGACATTTTTAATACATAATGGAAAGATTATAAAAAAAATTATAGGACCTATGAATAACAACCTTTTCAAAGAAATTGAGAGAGCAGTAAAATGAAAATATTAAATCTTCTAGTAATAATTGTTTTCTTTTTTAATTTTAATGTGTCCAACGCAAAAGATAGAAATTTAAATAGCAAAATTACAAAAAATTTACGCTGTTTAATTTGCCAAGGACAATCAATTTATGATTCTGATACTGAGTTTGCCAACAGTCTAAAATTAGTTGTTGAAAAAAAGATTATAGAGGGAATGTCGGAGAATGAAATTTACGAATTTCTTAAGACAAAATATGGGGAATGGATATTATATGACCCAGCTTTAAACCAAAAAACCTATATTTTATGGCTTTTACCCTTATTGTTATTTCTAATTGGAGGTGCAATAATATTTAAAAATTTGAAAATTAAAAAAAATTAAGCATATTAACTCGATGAAAATTTTAAAAAGTTTATTTATATTAATATTATTTACATTTCCTTTAGCAACAGCGTCTGAGGAAATTAAAATGAAAGATAAATCTACGGAATTAAACGTTTATACAGGAATGTTTGATTTTAGTGATAATGGAAAAAGATCAACCTTAATTGGAATTCAACATCAGAATGAAAATTTAAGAAGAAACTCTTTCATAGGAAACTTATCTCCAATAACAGGTGCAATGTTAACAGCAAACAATGCTTCTTACTTTTATACTGGGGTTCAAGCAGAATACACGCTTGGTGTTTTAAACCTTACTCCAAGTTTTGCACCAGGGTATTATAATAAGGGAGATGGTAAAGATCTTGGTCATTCTCTTGAATTCAAAAGTGAAGTGCAAATATCTCTTGAATTGCCAAAAAATAATAGTCAACTAGGTTTTTCATATAACCATATATCAAATGCAAGTTTAGGTGATAAAAATCCTGGTGCTAATAGTTATTCATTTAACTTTCTTCAACAATTTTAACATAATAAAAAAATGAATTTAAAAGACTGTCACAATTTTAAAGATTTTAGAAAACTAGCTAAAAAAAAATTACCATCCCCGATTTTTCATTACATAGATGGGGCTGCTGATGATGAGATAACTTATGCAAGAAATACTAGTTCTTTTGATGATGTTGACTTAGTTCCAAATGTTTTAAGAGGAGTAGAGAATGTAGATCTATCAACTACAATATTTGGAAAAAAATTGGACTTACCGTTTTACCTTTCACCGACAGCACTTCAAAGACTCTTTCATTATGATGGTGAAAGAGCAGTTGGAAAAGCAGCAAAAAAATTTAATACAATGTTTGGTGTTTCAGCATTAGCCACAGTCAGTGTAGAGGAAATTTCTTCTTTGATAGATACTCCAAAAATGTTTCAATTTTACTTTCATAAAGACAGAGGTTTAAATGACTCTTGTTTAGAGAGGGCTAAAGCTGCAAATTTTGATGTTATGGCTTTAACAGTTGATACTATCACTGGAGGGAATCGTGAGAGGGACTTAAGAACAGGATTTACTTCTCCACCAAAGTTAACTTTGGAAAGTTTATTTAGTTTTGCGACTAAGCCAATGTGGGGAATTAATTATTTAACTAAAGGTAAGTTTGAATTACCTCATTTGCAAGATTTTGTAAAAGAAGGTACCGATGTTAACTCATCAATTGGAAATTATTTTTCTACTATGTTGGACCAATCTATGAACTGGAAAGATGCTGAAAATCTTTGCTCTAAATGGGGAGGTCATTTTGCACTGAAAGGAATTATGAGTGTAGAAGATGCCAAAAAAGCAGTTGACATTGGATGCACTGGTATAATGGTATCAAATCATGGTGGAAGGCAATTAGATGGATCTAGAGCACCTTTTGATCAACTTGCAGAAATTGTCGATGCTGTTGGTGATAAGCTAGATGTCATTTGTGAGGGAGGAATTCATAGAGGAACACATATGCTAAAAGCATTATCGTTAGGTGCAAAAGCGTGTTCTGGTGGAAGACTTTATCTTTACGCGCTAGCAGCTGCAGGCCAAGATGGTGTTGAGAGAGCCTTAGGACAATATAAGGCCGAGTTACAAAGAGATATGAAGCTCATGGGTTGCACAAAGATAAGTGATCTTAATAGAAGTAATTTAAGATTCAGAAGATAGTGAGTTTAAAACATTGTTATAACTTTGAAGATTTTAGACGATTAGCAAAAAAAAAATTACCTTCACCTATATTCCATTACATCGATGGAGGTGCAGATGATGAAACTACTTTAAGAAGAAATACAGATTCATTTAACGACTGTGACTTAGTTCCTAATATTTTAGCGAGCGTTGGAAAACCAGATTTATCAACAACATTGTTTGGACGAAAAATAGATATGCCTATCTTTCTGTCTCCAGCGGCAATGCAAAGACTTTATCATCCAGAAGGTGACAAAGCTTCCGCAAGAGCTGCAGAAAAATATGGTACTTTTTATAGCATGTCATCAATGAGTAACAATTCAATTGAGGAAATATCAAATATTTCTGGAGGCCCCAAACTATTTCAACTTTATGTGCATAAAGATAAATCAATAACAGATGATTTAATTGATAGATCGAGAAGATCTGGTTTTGATGCAATGTGTTTAACCGTAGACACTTTAGTTGCTGGTAACAGAGAAAAAGATCATAGAACGGGTTTTACAACGCCACCGAAACTTACACTACAAAGTTTAATGAGTTTTGCAATAAAACCTAACTGGGTTTTTAATTACATTACAGGTAAAAAATTTGAACTCTCAAATGTAAAAAAAAAGACAGACAAAGGCACTAATATTGCTAAATCTGTTATCGAGTATATTAATGAGCAGTATGATCCATTGATGGACTGGAAAGACGCAGAGTATTGTGCAAAAAAATGGAACGGTCCTTTTGCATTGAAAGGTGTTATGTCTGTTGAAGATGCAAAAAAAGCAATTGATATTGGTTGTACAGCTATTATGATTTCAAATCATGGTGGCCGCCAACTTGATGGATCAAGGTCACCCTTTGACCAAGTGAAAGCAATTTCCGATGCTGTAGGTGATAAATTAGAAATAATTTTAGATGGAGGCATAAGAAGAGGCACTCACGTATTAAAAGCAATTTCTGCAGGCGCAAAAGCCTGTAGTTTTGGTAAAATGTTTTTGTTCTCTTTAGCCGCAGGTGGTCAAAAAGGTGTGGAACATTTGTTGCAAAACATGCACGATGAACTCAATAGAAATATGGTACTTATGGGTTGTAAAAATTTAAAAGAGTTGAATAGTTCAAAATTAATTTATAGAAATAGTATTTAAAAAAGGATTTAGGATGAAACTAGCAGAAAGCTTAAATAGATTAGGAACGGAAACAGCGTTTTCAGTTCTAGCTGAGGCAAAAAAATTAGAAGCACAAGGAAAACCTATGATTCACTTAGGTTTAGGCCAACCAGACTTCAAAACACCTAAACATGTGGTCGACGCGGCTAAGAAAGCATTGGATGACGGACATCATGGCTATGTCATGTCAAACGGGATCCCAGAATGTAGACAAGCAGTGACCAGATGGATAAAAAAACGTTATAGTGTTGATATAGATTTCGAGAGGATTTTAATAATGCCAGGTGGAAAACCCACCATGACTTACGCTATTCAATGTTTTGGTGAACCAGGAGCAGAAATTATTCATCCTACTCCAGCTTTTCCAATCTATGAGTCAATGATTAATTATACTGGCTCTACTCCTGTGCCATACGATTTGACTGAAGACAAAGACCTTAAATTTAATCCGGAAAAAATTTTATCCCTAATCACTGACAAGACCAGACTTTTGATATTAATAAATCCAAACAATCCCACAGGGAGTTTCGTAGATAAATCTGATATTGATGTTTTAGCCGAAGGTTTAAAAAAACACCCTCATGTAACAATACTAAGTGATGAAATTTATAGCAGACAAATATTTGATAACAAAAAAATGCCAAGTTTTTTCAATTATCCAGAATTACGAGAAAGATTAATTGTTTTAGAGGGATGGAGCAAAGCATATTCTATGACAGGATGGAGACTAGGTTGGAGTTTTTGGCCTAAAAACTTGGTTGAACATGTTAATAAACTTTTAATAAATAGTGTTTCATGTGTAAACGCAGCAGCACAGTTTGCTGGAATAGCAGCTCTAGATGGACCAGATGACTCTATTGATGAGATGATGGTTAGATTTACACAAAGACGAGATTTAATTCACAAAGGTTTAAATGAACTTCCGGGTGTCGAATGCAGTTTACCAGGAGGAGCTTTTTATGCATTTCCGAAAGTAAGTGCAACTGGTATGACAGGTTCAGAGTTTTGTAAAAAAGCTATGCATGAAGCTGGTGTCGCTATTGTACCAGGTACAGCATTTGGTAAAACTTGTAATGACTATGTGAGATTTAGTTTTGCAGCTTCTAGAGATAATATTTCTCAAGCTTTAGAAAATATAAAGAAAATGCTGACTAAATAAGCTGTATTTTTTGTTTAATTACTAATAATATTCTATTCAATGAATGATCTTGTTCAGTTAGAGTTAAAAAAGATTTTTAATGGAAGATTTTCAACTTCAGTATCTACAAGAACTAATTATGCAAGAGGCGAGGATACTTACGATCCAGTTCTTTCAAAAGCTGTAGTTTTTCCAGAAACAAATGAAGAAGTTTCAAAAGTATTAAGCCTGTGTAATAAGCATAAAGTTCCAGTTGTTCCATTTGGGACAGGAACCTCTTTAGAGGGTAATGTTGTCGGCAATGAGAAAGGCATTACTATTTCTTTAGAAAGAATGAATAAAATTCTAACAGTTAATGCAGAAGATTTTGATTGTAGAGTGCAAGCTTGTGTAACTAAAGAACAATTAAACGATTATTTAAGAGAAGATGGAGTTTTTTTTCCGATTGATCCTGGAGCTAATGCTGCGATAGGTGGAATGGCATCAACTTCTGCCTCAGGGACGATGGCAGTAAAGTATGGTACCATGAAAACCGTAATTACAGGCCTTACAGTTGTTTTGCCAAATGGAGACATTATAAAAACTGGAAGCAGAACTAAAAAAACTTCTGCTGGATATAATTTAACAAACCTTTTTATTGGTTCAGAAGGTACTTTAGGTATTATTACAGAAATTCAATTGAGATTATCACCAATTCCTGAAAGCATTATGAGCGCTGTGTGTCATTTTCCATCTTTAGAAAAAGCAGTCCAAACAGCTCAACAAGTCATTCAATATGGGGTGCCTATTGCTAGAATAGAAATGCTTAACAAAGAACAGATGGAAATTAGTATAAACTACTCGAAATTAAAAGATATCGAGGCTGTACCAACATTGTTTTTTGAATTTCATGGTTCAGAAGTATCAAATCAAGAAAATATAAAAATTGTTGAGGAAATTTCCAAAGACAATAATGGAAGTTCATTTAAATGGGCTAAAGATTTAGAGGAGAGAAATAAACTCTGGAAAGCAAGATGGGATGTTTACTATTCAGTTAAAGCTTTAATAAATAATGGTCGTGTTTACTCTACAGATGTATGTTTACCAATTTCAAACATAACTGAATGTGTAAACTTTGCTGAAGAACAGACTAAAAAACTTGGTTTGAGAGCCCCTATGGTTGGTCATTTAGGCGACGGCAACTTTCATGTGATTTTACCTTATGATCCTAAAGAAGAGGGAACATATAATAAAATAAGAGATTTTAGTGATTTATTAATCAAGAAAACTTTAGATTTAAATGGAACAATTACAGGCGAACATGGAGTAGGTTTACATAAAAAATCATATCTTTTACAAGAACATGGTGATTGTATTCCATTAATGAAGTCTATTAAAAGAAGTATAGATCAAAACAACATAATGAATCCTGGTAAAATATTTGATCTAAATTGATCAATGAAGATGAAAAAAATTTTAGTAACAAGAAAATTAATTAAAGATAGTGAGGACAAAGCTCTAAAAATTTTTGATGTAAAACTTAATCCAAATGATGAATTATATTCCCAATCAAGAGTGATAGAAATGTGCCAAGGTTGTGATGGAGTTTTAACATCACTAACAGATAAAATGGATAAAGAGACAATAGATAAGTTACCAGATTCAATTAAGATTATTTCTAATTTTGCTGTTGGTTTTGGAAATATTGATTTAGAGGCAGCAAAAAAAAGAGGCATCGCTGTAACAAATACTCCTGAAGTATTATCAGACGCTACAGCAGAGATAGGTGTCCTATTAATTTTAGGTGCATGCAGAAGAGCCGCTGAGGGGATAGAGTCAGCAAGAGAAGGTGGATGGAAATGGTCCGCAGATTACTTGATCGGAAAACAATTAACAGGTTCAAGGTTAGGCATCTTAGGCATGGGAAGGATTGGTCAAAAAATTGCAAAAATAGCAAAGTCTTTAGGCATGATAATCCATTATCATAACCGATCAAAATTAAGTCCTGACAAAGAAGATGGCGCCATTTATCATGATAATTTAAAAAGCCTTTTTTCTGTTTCTGATGTTTTATCTATTTGTTGTCCTGCAACAAAAGAAACTGAAAATATGATCAATAAAGAAACGGTTGAGTATTTTCCAAAAGGAGCAGTCATAACTAATGTAGCAAGAGGTGATATAGTGGATGATGATGCCCTTATTGATGCTTTAAATCGTAGAAAAATTTATGCTGTTGGTTTGGATGTTTATAAAAATGAGCCAAATTTAAATCCTGGTTATTTAAAAATAAAATCGGCGTTTATTTTACCCCACCTTGGTAGTGCAACTAAAGACACCAGGATAGCAATGGCAAATTTAGCGATAGATAACATTGACGAATTTTTTAAAACGGGAAATTGTAAAAACAAAGTCAATTAATTCTACCCAGGATTGTATAAAATTCAACTTTTGCGACATCTACGCCTTTTTTTAGAAAGACTCCCATCTAATTCTGTGTTTTAATTATTTAGTTAATTAACTACTAGAGGAGAAATAATGACAAAAGAAAATAAATCGTTGAAGATTAAAACATCTTCAAGACGTAAGTTCTTTAAGACTGCCGCAAAAGCAGGAGCTGTTGCTGCTGCTACTGTTGCAATGCCAAACATTGCAAGGTCGGATGGTCATGTAACTTTAAAGATGCAGGCAGCTTGGCCTTCAGGCGCAAACATTTTTTTTGAAATGGCTGGAGACTACTGCAACATGGTTAAAGAAATGTCAGGAGGTTCATTAAGAATAGACCTTCAACCAGTTGGAGCAGTTGTAAAAACTTCAGAAATTGGAGCCGCTGTTAGTGATGGTAACCTAGATATGGGTCACTGGGTAACAGCTTATTGGTATGGTAAAAACCCTGCCGCTTCTCTTTTTGGAACTGGTCCTTCGTATGGAATGTCATCTCAAGAAGTAATGGGATGGATGGAGTACGGTGGAGGAAGAAAACTATATGATGAAACACTTGCTAAAGTGGGATTTGATTATATTGGTTTTTTCCATATGCCTATGCCAGCGCAGCCTTTTGGTTGGTTCAAAAAGAATGTAACAAAAGTATCTGATGTTAAAGGCATGAAGTATAGAACAGTTGGTCTAGCGACTAACGTTTTAACTGCTATGGGAATGGTTGTAAGACAATTACCAGGTGGTGAAATCCAACCAGCAATGAAAACTGGATTGATTGATGCTGCTGAATTTAACAACCCAACATCAGACTCACAGTTTGGAATGCAAGATGTATCTAAACACTATCATTTAGGTAGTTTCCACCAATCTCAAGAAATGTTTGAGATACCGGTGAACAAGAAAAGATACAACAGCCTTTCACCAGCTCATCAAGCTATATTGAAAAATGCTGCTTATGCTGCTAACTCAGATAACTACTTTAAAGCTTTAGTTAGATATTCTGCTGACTTAGCTAAGTTAATGAATGAGCATAAAGTAAATGTATACCAAACATCTGACGCTATTTTAGCTGAACAGTTAAAAGGTTGGGATAAAATAGTAGCTGAATTTTCTGGAAAAGATCCTTTCTTTAAGAAAATTATAGCATCTCAGAAAGCATACGCTAAGAGAACAATGAAGTATCTGTTGATGAATCAACCGAACTACAAATTAGCTTATGAAAATGAGTTTGGTCCAATTGCAAAAGTTAAAATTTAATTAGCTTTTAAAAAAATTAAAATTAAGGGGGTTTAAAAACCCCCTTTTTTTTTACGAAAATTTACTATATTTTAAAATGATGATGTCATCTTACATTAAATTTGCAGACACACTTAGTACATCAATGGGAAAAGCTTTTTCATGGTGTATTGTTATTTTAATGGGAGGGACTGTTTATGAAGTGGTAATGGCATATGCTTTCAATAAACCAACACTATGGAATTTTGATTTTAGTATGCAAATGTACGGAGCTATACTAATGATGTCAGGTGCATACTGCTTAGCTACAGAAGCTCATGTAAGAGGAGATGTAATTTATAGATTATTCAGCCAAAAAACTCAGGCGTGGATAGATTTGATACTATATTTTGTATTTTTCTTTCCAGGTGTATTGGCATTAGCGTTTTATGGTTATGAGTACGCAGCTCAAGCTTGGAAAGTAAAAGAGACAAGTTGGAGTAGTCCTGCTCAAATTCAAATTTATATGGTTAAATCAATGATTCCTGCTGCAGGAATTATGTTAATTATTCAAGGAATAGGCGAGGTGTTTAGATCAATAATTTGCATTCAAACAGGTCATTGGCCAGCAAGAATGGTTGTCGCTGAAGAGACAGAAAAAATTTTAATGAGAAGCTCTCAAGAGGAAAATAAATAAATTTATGTTTGGCTTAACTAATCCAGAAGTTGCTATTTTGATGATGGGTGTTTTCCTTTTTTCTGTTTTGTTAGGCTTTCCGATTGCTTTTACTCTAATGGCAATGGGAATTGGTTTTGGTTATTATGCTTATTACGATCCAGTTTTGATGGATCATCTCTTCGATAATAGAATTTTTTCTTTATTTGTAAAAAACACATACACAGTTATGGATAATAACGTTCTTACTGCAGTGCCTCTCTTTTTATTCATGGGATATTTAGTTGAGAGAGCGGGTATTGTAGCTAAACTTTTCTTTGCAATTAGATTAGCCGCGCATAGATTACCAGCATCAATGGCTGTAGCAGCATTAATAACATGCACATTATTTTCAACTGCAACAGGTATTATTGGAGCAGTTGTAACTTTGATGGGATTATTAGCTTGGCCAGCAATGGTTAAAGCTGGATATGATAAAAAATTTGCTTCTGGAATAATTTGTAGTGGCGGATGTTTGGGTATTTTAATACCACCAAGCATTATGCTTATTGTTTATTCTGTTATTGCCCAATTATCTCCATTAAGATTATTTGCTGCTGCGATTTTTCCAGGATTAATGTTGGCAGGTCTTTATATCGCTTATGCAGTGATAAGAGCATGGTTGAATCCTTCACTAGCACCGAGACCTCCAAAAGAAGATATTCCTCCAAGAGCAGAGATTTTAAAAGAGGTATTGGTCTCTTTTGTTCCTTTATTTGGGTTAATAATGTTAGTGCTAGGTACGATCTTAGCAGGAATTGCAACCCCTGCCGAAGCTGCAGCTGCAGGTGCTTTTGGGGCATTAATACTTTCTTGGTTTTATAAAACACTTAAATGGCAAAATTTTAAAGAGTCAGTTTTTTTAACAGCAAAAACCACTGCTATGATAATGTGGCTTTTTATTGGATCTTGGACTTTCTCTTCAGTCTTCTCTTATCTAGGAGGTCATGAAGTATTTGAACATTTTTTCACATCTATAAATATAACTACTTGGCAATTTTTGATTATAACTCAAATAATAATTTTTCTATTAGGATGGCCTTTAGAGTGGACTGAGATCTTAATTATATTTGTACCGATATTTTTACCACTTCTTGAAATATTTGACGTTAATCCATATTTCTTTGCAATGTTAATTGCTTTAAACCTACAAACATCTTTTTTGACACCACCGATGGCAATGTCCGCATATTATCTTAAAGGTGTCCAGAAAACTAACGTTGAATTGTTGGAGATATTTAGAGGTATCATGCCATTTTTAAGTATTGTAATTTTTGGAATGTTCTTAATGTATATGTTTCCTGGAATTGCACTTTGGCTGCCAGACGTATTGTTTGCTGACTAATAAATATGATTGATATTTTTTCGTTAAGTGTGGAAGAAATGGCCCAAAATATTAAAGAAGGTCAAATTACTTCAGTTGAAATTTGTGAAAAGTATATTGAAAGAATTAATAAGTTTGAGAAAGATGTAAAAGCTTGGGCTCATTTTGATAAAAAAATTTTGTTGGAGAAAGCTGCAGAGTCAGATGAGCATAGAAAATCAGGAAAACCTGTAGGACCATTACACGGTGTTCCTATAGCTTTAAAAGATATAATTGGGACGGTAGATATGCCAACAGAGTGTGGTACATCTATAAGAAAAGGAAAATCTTATTCTCAGAACGCTGAAATAGTTGAGCTTTTGAATTCTGCTGGTGCTGTCGTTATGGGTAAAACTGCTACGTCAGAACTAGCTTATCTCGGACCTCCAAAAACAACTAATCCTCATGATTATTCTCGAACGCCAGGAGGTTCCTCTAGCGGATCTGCAGCAGTGGTAGCGTCACTGATGGCGCCATTATCAATAGGATCTCAAACAGGAGGATCGGTCATCAGACCTGCCTCTTATTGTGGAGTAGTAGGATATAAACCTACATATGGTCTTATTTCAAGAAATGGAGTTTTAAGAACTTCATATATATTAGATCATATTGGCTTATTTGGAAGAAATGTAGAGGATGTTGCATTATTAGCTAAAGTTTTAATTAAAAAGGATCAGTATGATCCTGCAACTATTTATTATTCAGCTGAAAATATTTTAGAGGAAACAAAAAAAGGACCACTATTTGAACCAAAATTTATCTTTTATAAATCAGATTATTGGAAAATAGTGGATAAAAAATCAAGAGAGTCCTTTGAATATTTTATAAAGTCATTTAAAAATGTTGAGGTATTCGATACACCATCTTATTTTAAAGATATTCATAAATATCATCAAATTATTCATGAAACTGATTTAGCTAATAATTTTAGTTTATATTACAAAAAATACAGAAATAAATTATCAAAGTTTATGCAAACCGCTATAGCTAAAGGTAATAAACATTCTGCAAAAGATTATGCTGAAGCAATTGACTTCAGAAAAAGAAGCTATGAGTCTTATCAGGAAGTTTTCGAAGATTATCATGGTGTTCTTACTGCTGCTAGTCCTGGTGTTGCTCCAAAAGGTCTAAAAAGTACAGGCACAGCAGAATTCAATAAAGTTTGGTCATACCTGGGAACGCCTTGTATATCTCTTCCGCTACTTGAAGGTGAAAATAACCTACCTTTAGGAGTACAGCTCATAGGTGATAGATACGATGATCACAGATTTTTAGGTGTTGCTAATTGGCTAGAAAAGGAATGTAATAACTAAATGCAAAAGTTTACAACATTTTTGGGGTCTTTGCTCGCAATAGCTTTTTTAGTGGGTCTTGCATTTACATTAACTAGATCATCAATGATAGGTTTTTTTGATGTGTTACCTGTTTACATATTAATGGGTATTGCGATTTTTATGATGGTCTATGAAGCTTTCTTTGATAAAAAATAATTATTCAAAATTTTAAACGATTGAATACTAAAGTAAAAAATCTTTTAGCATTTTCACTTTTATTTATTCAGCCAATATTTATGGCATCAAACTTAGTTGTTGCGAGAGGTGGAGTTGAATATGTTCCGCCAATTTCTCTAGCTTTTTGGAGATGGACATTAG
Organism: uncultured Pelagibacteraceae bacterium; assembly: GCA_902557215.1. GTDB lineage: Bacteria > Pseudomonadota > Alphaproteobacteria > Pelagibacterales > Pelagibacteraceae > Pelagibacter. Next base: position 161,651 of record CACDZM010000002.1, read on the forward strand.
TTTTTGTTATCCTTTTGCCTTTTACTTATTTGTCTTTAAGAAAAAATTATAAGATTATAAAAAATGAATTTAAAAAACTTTTATTTTTAGGAGCCATGGGATGTGGAGTATGTGGAGCCTTCCCTTTTTTAGCTGGAAAAACTACTACAGTTACAAATATGGGAATAATTTATACTTCCTCTCCAATTTTTATAATTTTAATATCTAGTTTCTTTTTTCATGAAAAGATTAATTTTACTAAGATAATTGGTCTAATTTCATGTTTAATTGGTGTTTTTGCGATTATTATTAAGGTAGATCTTGATTTATTGATTAATCTTAATTTTACAATTGGTGATTTATGGATGCTGGCAGCTGCTATCGGTTGGGCTTTATATTCAATTTATTTATTTCACTGGAAATCAAAGCTCAAGATTTTTCAAAGATTTACCTTAATTGCATTTTTTGGTGCTTTGAGTTTATTTCCTTTTTATATTGGCGAAGAATTTTTTTTTGAGAGAACAACATTTAGTAATGAATTTTTTATGTGGATTATTTTTGCTGCTATTTCTCCAGGAATTTTAGCTTTTACTCTTTATACAGTGGCTCAAAAAAAACTTGGTGCCTCTCTAACTGGATTTACATTATATGTTTTCACAATTTACGGTGCGATTTATGGTTACTTTTTATTTGGAGAAAAACTTGAGAATTACCATTTAATTGGAACAGTTTTAGTATTTATTGGAGTATATTTAGCAAAGAAGAAAAATGTTAAACAAATTTAGGAAAAAATTGACTCAAATTATTTTAATCTTATTTTTTATTTATTTTTCAATTTTAGTCTTTTTGTACTTTAACCAAAGAAATTTATTGTATCACCCAAATGAAAATAATTATTCTGGAGATAAAATTTCTGTTGAAATTAAAAAAGTTAAGATATTGACTTCGGATAATATTGAATTACTTGGATGGTATCATGAGAAAAATCTCAAAGACTATAAAACATTAGTTTTTTTCCATGGAAATGCAGGATCTTTAGAAAATAGAATTTATAAGCTTAATCATTTCAAAAACATGGATTTAAATTTTTTGATTATAGCCTGGAGAGGTTTTAGTGGAAATAAAGGTAATCCCTCAGAATTAGGTCTGTATGAAGATGGTCAAAGTGCCGTCGATTGGCTTATTGAAAAAGGTATAAGAAAAAAAAATATTATCCTTTATGGGGAGTCTCTAGGCACTGGGGTAGCTACACATCTTGCACAAAACAAAGATTTTGCAGGAATAATTTTGGAAACACCATTTACTTCCATGATAGATGCTGCCAAAACTTTCTATCCTTATATTCCAGTCAAGTTACTACTTAAAGATAAGTATGAAAATTCAAAAAAATTAAAAAATATAAATATACCATTACTAGTGATGCATGGAAAAAAAGATCAAATAGTTCCATTTCAGATGGGTAAAAAAATTTATGAATTAGCTAATAGACCAAAATATTCCTATTTTACAAAATATGACAATCATATGATGGAATACGATGAAGATTTGATATTTGCCCTTGAATCTTTTTTGAAAAGTTTAAATTAAGCCATAATCTCAACAAATATATTTCAAAATTTTTTTATAGCTTGATAATGTGAGAAAATTTTTATTAATACTCTTATCTTATTTAACATTTACAAATATTGTTAATTCACAAGAAAAACTTTTCCAGCCCGATGATTTATTTCACATAGATAATATGGATTCTCATAACAAAGAGTTTAGTTTATATTTTAAAGGCAGAGAAAAATCTATTTTAGCAAGAGGTGAGGAAAGTAATTATATAAACGATTATCCAAAAGATCTGTATATTTACAATTATTCAACTAAGTCATCTTCTCCTTTAATCTCTTATGATTGGTTTCCATCTCAAGCAAAATATTTTCTTCAGGAATATGACTTTCCAGTATTTCCTGATGATTTTGCATATTATTTATTAGAGGATGACAAAACATTGGTGATGATTAGTGCAGTAAAAAGTTTAAATGCAAATTTTAAGTATGATATTAGTAAGAAAAAATTAGAACTCTATCCCACTACAGGAAAGTTTGACTTTATAATTTCATCATTTTCAAAAGATTGTGGGTATTATAAATTTAAAGATAATTACAAATGTAATATCTACAAACCATTAATTTCTAGTAATTTGATTAATTAACTTGGGTAAATGCTTCAGCAAATTTTTCGGCATCAAATAACTGAAGGTCGTCCTCTTTTTCACCTAAGCCTAATGCAATAATGGGAAGTTTATATTTTTTAGCTAATGCTAAAAGTATGCCACCTTTTGCTGTTCCATCTAATTTAGTCATTACAACACCTGTTATAGGAATTATTTTATTAAATTCTTCAACCTGATTAATTATATTTTGTCCAGATGTAGCATCTAAAACTAAAATAACATTGTGGGGCGCTTCAGTATCAATTTTTTTTAGAACATTTGCTATTTTTTTGTATTCTTCCATAAGATTTTTTTTATTTTGAAGTCTGCCGGCTGTATCTATTAATACTTGATGAAAATTATTGTTAATTGCTTTTTCAACTGCCCTATATGCCACCGATGCGGGATCAGCACCTTGAGAAGATTTGGTAATTGAAACATTAATTTTATTTGCCCAATTTTCTAGTTGTTCAATTGCTGCTGCTCTAAAAGTATCTGAGGCTGCAAACATAACTTTATTGCCATTAGATTTTAAAATTTTACCAATTTTACCGATAGTTGTCGTTTTTCCAACTCCATTAACTCCTGAAACTAAAGTTGAATTAAGTTTTTCTTTTTTCTCAAAAAATGAGTTATTCTCTAAAGGTTTCATTAAAGAAATTATGTACTCTTTTAAAATATAATTTATCTCACTAGTTAGATCTTTGTTTGGATCGATTTTTTTATTCGAAATAATTTCTTTTATTTCTGATGCAGCTTCTAAACCTACATCTGATTGAATCAAAAATTCCTCTATTTTATCTAAATTTTTATCATCTATCTCTTTTTTTATTATTATTTCTTTTAGACCGGATGTAAGTGCAGAAGCGCTTTTTTGAAAGCCAATTTTAAATTTATCAAAAATTCCCATTATAGTTTGATTTCAATTTCCTCTACATCTGATACAGGACCTTTCATATGTATTGAATTTTTTGCATCAATCCATATCGATAATTTTCCTGTCGAAAATTCTATATCTGTTTTATTTTCTGTTAAATTATTTATCTTACCAGCAAATGCAGTTGCGCAGGCAGCAGTACCACATGCCTTAGTCAATCCAGCTCCTCTTTCCCAGACTTTAACTTTAATCAAATCTTTATTTATTACTTGAGCAATTGTGACATTACATTTTTCTGGGAAAATTGAGTGTTTTTCAATTTCCGGACCAATTTTTTTAATATTGAAATCGTTTAGTTCATTAACAAAAAAAATGATATGTGGATTTCCGACATTCACTGCAGTGCCACCAATATGCTCTTTATCATTTATATCAAGTATTTTAATATTTAAATTTCTTGTATCTAATTTTTCCAACAAAGGTATTTCACTCCAATCTGTTTTAGCTTTACCGATTTCTGTTGTAACAATCTTATTTCCTAAAATTTCAGACTTTAACAGTCCAGAAAATGTCTTCAAAATTATAGTTTTGTTATCTGTTTCTTTTGAAATGAAATTAGCAATGCATCTTGTTCCATTACCACATGCTCCTGACTCTCCACCGTCAGAATTAAAAAATTTTAAGTATGCATCAGCTGAATTATCGTTTTCTATCAAAATCAATTGATCGCAACCAATAAAACTTCTATCGCAAATTTTAATTATCTGCTCTTTATTTAAATTGGTAATTTTTTGTCTATTATCAATAATTACAAAGTCATTACCTAAACCATCCATTTTAAATGCTTTAATGTTCATATATGTTTATTTAACTTATTTATTGACTTTTTGAACCTCTATTATAGTTTGTGGCAGTTTCCGCAAAAACGTTTAATTTGCGGTGTCTTTGGAAACAAAGAGATCGACACTAGTCTGCGAGGGTTCGCCCACTAGTGCGATTACTGTTGGGTGTAATAAATATGTTTGAAAATTTGACTAATAAATTTGAGGAAGTTTTTTCCTCTTTAAAAAAAGCACCATCACTAGATGAAAATCAAGTAGATGAGGGATTAAGAGGTATTAGGCAGGCCTTGTTAGAGGCAGATGTATCTCTTGAAGTTGCAAAAGACTTCATCGAAAAAGTAAAACCAAAAGCTCTAGGTAAAGAAATTATCAGATCGACATCCCCTGGAGATATGGTTGTGAAGATCGTTTATGACGAATTAGTCAGTTTGCTTGGTGAAAAAAATGATGATGTAAATCTCAACGCAGTCCCGCCTGTACCAATGATGTTGGTTGGACTTCAGGGCTCTGGTAAAACTACTACAACTGCTAAACTAGCAAGGTATCTAGAGAACACTAAAAAAAAGAGAGTAATGATGGTTAGTTTAGATATCTATAGGCCTGCTGCACAAGAACAATTAAAATTATTAGGTGAACAAAATAATATTATAACTTTACCGATAATTGAAGGTCAGCAACCAACTGAAATTTGTCAAAGAGCTTTAAGTGCTGCAAATTTAAATGGCGCAGATATAATTCTATTTGATACCGCTGGTAGAACTCAAATAGACTTGCAGATGATGAGTGAAATTAAGCAAATTGAAAATACTATTAACCCTGCAGAGATATTTCTTGTTGCAGATTCATTAACAGGACAAGTGGCAGCGTCCGTCGCAAAAGAATTTAAAAACACTGTTAACCTCTCAGGAATAATCTTAACTAGAGCAGACGGAGATGCAAGGGGTGGAGCAGCAGTGAGTATGAAATTTGTGTCACAAGTACCAATTAAATTTTTAGGTATTGGTGAAAAAATTGAAAATCTTGAATTATTTCATCCAGATAGAATAGCAAATAGAATTCTTGGTATGGGAGATATCATATCTCTTGTAGAAAAAGCAGCTGAGGATTTAGGTGAGGAAAATATAAAGAAAGCTGAAGAGAATTTAAAAAAAGGTCAATTTTCAATGCAGGATTATTTAACACAATTAAGACAGATGAAAAAAATGGGAGGAATAGAAGGTGTGATGTCATTTATGCCTGGTGTATCTAAGGTTAAGTCCCAAATGGAAGCTGCTGGTATAGATGAAAGTGTTATCACTAAAAACGAGGCAATAATTTTGTCGATGACCAAAAAAGAACGAGAGAATCCAAAAATAATTAATGGTTCAAGAAAAAAAAGAATTGCTAATGGCTCTGGTACAGATCCAGCCACTATCAATAAATTGCTTAAACAATTTAAAATGATGTCAGAAATGATGAAAAAAATGTCAAAGGGAAATCTGAAAGGTATGTCTGATAAAGGAATACCACCAGAGCTATTTAATCAATTAAAATAAAAGGAGAGCAAATGTTAAAGTTAAGGTTATCAAGAGGTGGCACAAAAAAAAGACCAGTATACAAGTTAGTTGTTGCAGACAGTAGGTTTTCAAGGGATGGAAGATTTATAGAAAAGGTAGGTTTTTTTAATCCGTTACTTCCGAAAGAAAAAAAAGAGAGAATAGGACTTGAAGCTGAAAGAATTAAATATTGGTTGGGTCAAGGAGCAAAACCAACTACAAGAGTGGCAAGAATTCTAGGAGAAAATGAGTTAATGCCTATGCCTGTTAACGGAAATAATCCTCAAAAAGCTATTCCAAAAAAAGATAGAAAAAAAGAAGCATCAACAGAGGCCAAAAAAGAAGAAGCTCCTAAAGCAGATGCAGCACCAGCAGCAGAAACAAAAAAAGAAGAGGCTCCTAAAAAAGAAGAAGCTCCTAAAGCAGATGCAGCACCAGCAGCAGAAACAAAAAAAGAAGAGGCTCCTAAAAAAGAAGAGGCTCCTAAAAAAGAAGAGGCTCCTAAAAAAGAAGAGGCTTCAAAAGGGGAAAAAAAGTAATTTAAAAAATCATCATGTTCCAAGCCCAAGTATTTACTTTGTACCCAGAATTTTTTCCTGGCCCTCTTGCTAAAGGCCTGTATGGAAAGGCTCTATCTAATAAGTTATGGAATTTAAATGTTGTAAATATAAGAGATGCAGCAACAGATAAACATAAAACTGTTGATGACACTCCGTATGGAGGTGGAACAGGTATGTTACTTAAACCAGATATATTAGCAAAATCGTTAGACCAAAGAGTAAAAAAAAATGAAAGAATTTTTTATTTATCACCTAAGGGAAAAAAATTTGACCAAAAATTTGCAAAAGATTTGTCAAAAGAAAAATCTATCTCTCTAATTTGTGGTCATTTTGAAGGAGTTGATGAGAGAGTTTTAGATACAAGAAATATAGAAGAAATAAGTATAGGAGATTATGTCTTGTCTGGTGGAGAAACTGCTGCATTAGTTGTGCTTGATACCATTTTAAGACTTTTACCTGGTGTACTAGGAAATAAAAAATCTGCAATTGATGAAACCTTTGAAAATGGTCTTTTAGAGTACCCCCAATATACAAAACCTCAAATTTGGGAGGAAAAACCAGTACCTGAAGTATTATTATCTGGAGATCATGCTAAAATTAAAGACTGGCGTTTATCTCAATCTGAGGCTATAACTCGCGTCCGAAGACCAGATTTGTGGCAAAAATATAAGAAAAACTAATTGAACAATTATAGAATGAAAACAATCGAAGAAATAAATCAACATAATGTTAAAAAAATTCTATCAGAAAAAAAAATTCCTGATTTTTTTGCTGGAGATGTAGTTAAAGTAGGTGTCAGAATTACAGAGGGTAAAAAAGAGAGAATACAGTTCTTCGAAGGCGTTTGTATTGCAAAGAAAAATAGAGATTTGAACTCGTCATTTACAGTCAGAAAAATTTCATTTGGAGAAGGTGTTGAAAGAACTTTTCCGTTATATGGGACTGTGATTGACTCTATTAAAGTAATCCGTTCAGGCAAAGTCAGAAGAGCAAAGCTTTACTACCTAAGGGATAGAACAGGAAAATCAGCAAGGATTGCTGAAAAAATAAGAAAAAAAATTGGCATTGATATTGATGTAAAGCCTGAGACGGTAAATGAGGAAAATCTTGCCCCAACAAATAAAGAAATTGAAACTGAGATAAATACAAAGGTTGTGTCAACATCAGATGAAAAAAAAGAGGAAACTACTAAAAAAGAACCTCAAATAGATGCACCTAAAGCTGATATTAAAGCAGAAAAAAAACTTGAAAATCCCTCAGAAAAAAAATAATTTTTTTCTCAATGCCCAATACTCTTTACGATAAAATTTGGAACGATCACCTAGTAGATCAACAGGCTGATGGAACAGCTTTATTGTTTGTTGATAGGCATTTGGTTCATGAAGTAACTAGCCCACAAGCTTTTGAAGGTCTGAGAAATTCAAATAGGAAAGTTAGACATCCAAAACTTACTCTAGCTGTTGCAGACCACAATGTACCAACAACTGATAGATCAAAAGGAATATCTGATAAAGAATCTAAAATTCAGGTAGATACATTAGAAGCAAATTGCAAAGAGTTTGGTATTAAATTATTTGGAATGGGTGATAAGAGACAGGGTATAGTTCATATAATCGGACCTGAGCAAGGTTTCACGCAACCGGGAACAGTAATTGTTTGTGGAGATAGCCATACAGCGACACACGGCGCCTTTGGATCTTTAGCTTTTGGAATTGGAACATCAGAGGTAGAACATGTTTTGGCTACTCAAACATTAGTTCAAAAAAAAGCAAAAAATTTTAGAATTAATGTAGAAGGTAAACTCCCATTAGGAGTAACATCAAAAGATGTAATTCTTCAAATAATAGGAAAAATTGGAACTGCTGGTGGAACTGGATGTGTTATAGAGTATGCTGGAGATTTAATTAGATCTTTGAGTGTTGAGCAAAGAATGACTATTTGTAACATGACTATAGAAGGTGGAGCTAGAGCAGGACTGATTGCCCCTGATGAAAAAATATTTAAATATCTTGAGGGCAAACCTATGTCACCGAAAGGAAAAAATTGGGAAAATGCTTTAGAATATTGGAGAAATTTAAAGTCAGATGATGGAGCAAAATTCGATAAAGAAGTTAATTTAAAAGCTGAAGAAATTTTACCAATGATAACTTGGGGGACTTCTCCACAAGATGTAATCACGATAGATGGCAAGATTCCCAACCCTCAAAATGAAAAAAATGAAGATAAGAAAAATTCATTAGAAAGAGCGCTAAATTATATGGGCTTAAAACCTAATATGGCTGCAAAAGATATTAAAATAGATAAAGTTTTTATAGGAAGCTGCACAAATGGTAGAATTGAAGACCTAAGAGAGGCTGCGAAAATTCTTAAAGACAAAAAAATAGCCTCCCACGTTCATGCGATGGTCGTTCCTGGATCGGGTTTAGTAAAAGAGCAAGCGGAGCAGGAAGGATTGGATAAAATATTCGTTAACTCAGGTTTTGAATGGAGGGAACCAGGTTGTTCAATGTGCCTAGCAATGAATGCTGACAAATTAAAACCTGAGGAAAGATGTGCATCCACTTCAAATAGAAATTTTGAGGGAAGACAAGGTAGAGGTGGAAGAACACACCTTGTCAGTCCAGGCATGGCCGCTGCAGCAGCAATATCTGGTAGTCTTGATGATGTGAGAAAGTACCAAAATTAGATGCAAAAATTTAGCACACTTAAAAGTATTCCGGCATATTTACCGATTGTTAATGTTGATACTGATATGATTATCCCTAAACAATTTCTTAAAACTATTAAAAGAACTGGGTTAGGTAAAAATTTATTCTTTGAAATGAGATATGATGATAAAGGTAAAGAAATTAATGAATTTATTTTAAATAAAACTCCATTTAATAAATCAAAAATTTTGATAGCTGGGAAAAATTTTGGATGTGGCTCTTCAAGGGAACATGCACCCTGGGCATTGTTAGATTTTGGTATTACTTGTGTGATTAGCTCAAGTTTTGCTGATATTTTCCACAACAATTGTTTTAAAAATGGAATTTTACCAATCATTCTTAATGATGATAAAATTAAAGAATTATCAGAGTATGCTAATAGAAAAGAGGAAATTTTTGTAGACCTTAATGTGGAAAAAGTAATTTATGGAAATAACGAAGTTAGATTTAAAGTAGACCCATTTAAAAAAAAATGTCTATTAGAGGGCTTAGATGACATAGCGTTATCACTTAATAAATCCAAAAAAATTGAAAATTTCGAAAAAGATCTTAAAAGTCAAAAGCCATGGATCTTTAATGATTAAGGTTAAAAAGAGAAAAATATTATTATTACCAGGTGATGGTATAGGCCCCGAAGTCATTGGTGAAGTTAGAAAGATAATAAATTGGTTTAATGACAAAAAATCTTTAGATTTTGAAATTGATGAAGATTTGGCCGGAGGATGTTCTTATGACAAACATGGAACCCCAATTACCGATGAGGTATTTTATAAAGCTTTAGAGAGCGCTGTTATAATGTTAGGCGCCGTTGGAGGGCCAAAATGGGATCAAGTTGAATTTTCCAAGAAACCTGAAAGAGCTCTTTTAAAATTAAGGAAAGAGTTGAAACTTTTTGCTAATTTAAGACCAGCAATATGTTTTAAACAGTTAGTCGACGCATCAACTTTAAAACCAGATGTTGTCTCAGGTTTAGACATTATGATCGTCAGAGAACTTACCGGTGGAATATATTTTGGAGAACCTAGAGGTATCAAACCAATAGAAAATGGTGAGAGAAAAGGAATTAATACGCACTCTTACACTAGTAGCGAAATAATCAGAGTCGCTCGGATTGCATTCGATTTAGCAAAAAAAAGATCAAATAAAGTTACATCTTGTGAAAAATCAAATGTGATGGAAGCAGGTCAACTTTGGAAAGAGGAAGTTCAAGCACTTCATGAGAAAGAGTATAAAGATGTTGAGTTAAGCCATATGCTAGCAGATAATTGTGCAATGCAATTGCTTAGAAATCCTAAACAATTTGATGTTATTGTGACGGATAATTTATTTGGTGATATGTTGTCCGATCAAGCATCTATGTTGACTGGATCATTAGGTCTTTTACCATCTGCATCTCTAGGAGCCAAAAATAATGAGGGAGAGATGAGAGCAATGTATGAGCCAATTCATGGATCTGCACCTGATATAGCAGGTAAAGGTATTGCAAATCCGATTGCAACTATATTAAGTTTTGCAATGGCTTTGAGATACTCCTTAGACCTGGATAAAGAAGCAGAATCTTTGGAAAAAGCTGTTCAGAGTGTACTAAATGAAGGATTAAGAACAAAAGATATTTTATCTAAGGGAATGAAAGAGATATCAACATCACAAATGGGTGATGCGATTATTTCAAAATTGCAATAACTAATTATTTATTCTAAAATTAAAATATGCCTAGCTATAATGCACCAGTCAAAGATATGATGTTTCTATATGAGAAACTAAGGGATAATAAAAATTATAATGAATTAGAGAAATATAAAGAAGTTAACTCAGAGTTAGTAAAGGATATCTTAGAGGAAGCTGCAAAAATAAATCAAAATTTAATTTTACCTCTTGCAAAAACTGGAGATGAAAATCCAGCTATATTAGAAAATGGAGTAGTAAGAACACCCCCAGGATATAAAGAAGCTTATAAGAAATATATCGAGGATGGTTGGACTTCCTTATCTTGTGATCCAAAATATGGAGGACAAGGTATGCCTAGAACAGTGAGTGCATTTTTTGATGAAATGTTATCTTCAGCTAGTCTAGCATTTAAACTTTATAGTGAATTATCACTTGGTGCCTACAATTGTATTCATCACCATGCCCCAGATGAAATTAAAGATAAATATCTTCCAAAAATGGTTGAGGGAAAATGGAGTGGCACTATGTGTTTAACAGAACCAGTTTGTGGAACGGATTTAGGTTTACTTAAAACAAAAGCTGTAGAGCAACCCGATGGAACATACAAAATCACTGGCCAAAAAATATTTATTACATCTGGTGATCATGATTTAACAGAAAATATAATTCATCTTGTAATAGCAAGAGCATCAGATTCACCGAAAGGTACTAAGGGAATAAGTTTATTTTTAGTCCCAAAATTTATTGTAAAAGAAGATGGAACAATTGGCGCTAGAAATGGAATATCTACAGGATCAATAGAGACAAAAATGGGTATTAAAGGTTCAGCTACTTGCGTTTTAAATTTTGATGATGCAACTGGAATTATGATTGGTCCTAAGAATAAAGGACTAAGTCAAATGTTTACAATGATGAATTTAGAAAGAATTGTCGTTGGAATTCAAGGTTTAGGAATTTCAGAAATTGCTTATCAAAATTCATTGAGTTATGCCAAAGAGAGAAAGCAAGGAAAAAGCAACAATAATAAATCGCAAAATGGAAATGCTGATGCAATTATTGAACATGCAGATATACGTAAAACATTGTTGAACATGAAATCTATAATTGAGGGAGAGAGAGCATTATGTTTCTGGTTATCGCAACAAACTGAAGTAAGTTTAAATCACGATGATCAGAAAATAAAACAAGATGCTTCAGACATGGTCTCATTAATGACACCTGTTGTAAAATCTTTATTTTCAGATTTAGGAATGGAGATTACAAGCGATGCAATGCAAATTTTTGGCGGGTATGGCTATACTAAAGATCAAGGTATAGAGCAATTATATAGAGATAATAGAATTACACCAATTTACGAGGGAACAAATTCTGTTCAAGCTGCTGATTTAGTTTTTAGAAAATTATTAAATAAGAATGGAAATATAATAGATAAATTTTTAGATTTAGTTAAAACTGAAACAAATTCAAATAACGAAAAAGTCAAGCCATTTATAAAAGAATTTAATTATTATTTAAATGTACTTAAGAACTTTAGTGATTGGACTATTCAGAGATTAGAAACCAATAAAGATGATGTAAGCGCAGCTGCAAATGATTATTTAAAAACTCTTGGCTATATATCATTAGCATTTTCATGGATAAAAATTCTTAATATAAGTTTCAAAGACTATGAGGAGAATAAAAAATTTTATGATGATAAAATAAATACTGCTAAATTTTATTTTGATAAAGTGCTACCAAGAGCTGAACAACATTATAAATCTGCAATTACTGGAAGTTTAAATATAATGAACTTCAAATTTAGTTAAATGAGTCATTACGATACCAATCTAGACAAAAATAATGCAAATTATGTTCCTTTAACTCCTTTAACTTTCATCAAAAGAGCTAAAGAAATTTATCCAAATTATGAAGCTGTAATATATGAAGATCGAAAATATTCATGGAGTGAGATTTATAAACGGACTGTTAAATTTGCGAGCGCACTAAACAAAATTGGCATTAAAAAAGGTGACACTGTCTCATTTTTAGCTTTCAACACTCCTGAAATTTTTGAGGGTCATTATTCCGTGCCAATGACAGGTGCAGTTTTGAATACAATTAATATAAGATTAGATGCTAAAACAATTGCTTATATTCTAGATCATAGTGAAGCGAAAGTATTAGTTGTAGATAGACAGCTACATATAGAAGTTAAGAAAGCATTAAGTGTTCTAAAAAAAAAAATTACCATCATTGATATTGTTGATAAATTTGCTGATCAATCTAAGTGTGAAAAAATTGGCGATTTAGAGTATGAAAGCTTTTTAAATACTGGTGATGAAGATTATAACTGGAAAATGCCAGAAGATGAGTGGCAAGCAATATCTTTGAGTTATACATCTGGAACCACAGGCAACCCTAAAGGGGTAGTCTATCATCACAGGGGATCATATTTGATGTCTACTGGAAGTGCTGTTGCATGGAATATGCCTAATAGATTAAACTTTTTGACTATTGTGCCAATGTTTCATTGTAATGGCTGGGGGTATCCATGGACTGTTCCAATGTTAAATGGAAGAACGATTTGTCTAAGAAATATCGATATAAAAAAGATATTTGAATTAATTGATAAATATAACGTTACTCATTTCGGTGGCGCTCCTATCGTATTAAATATGATTACAGGTGCTCCTGAAGCTGACAGAAAAAAATTAAACCATAAAGTTTATGTACTCACAGCTGGAGCTCCTCCACCAAGCATTATATTCAAAAAAATGAAAGAGCTTGGATTTGAGGTAATGCATGTTTATGGATTAACCGAAACTTATGGACATGTCACCCAATGTGCATGGAATGATGAATGGAATAACTTTGATGAGGAAAAACAAAACGAAATAAAAGCGAGACAAGGAGTAAGGTACCCTAATACTGAGGGAATATCAGTGATGGATCCAGAAACAATGAAAGAAGTACCCAAAGATGGAAAAACAATTGGCGAGATTATGATTAAAGGAAATGTTGTGATGAAAGGGTATTTCAAGGACAAAGATGCAACCAACAAAGCTATGGACGGTGGATGGTTTCATTCTGGTGATTTAGCAGTAATGCATTCTGATGGTTACGTCAAAATTCAAGACAGATCTAAAGACATAATTATTTCAGGAGGAGAAAATATATCCTCAATAGAAATAGAAAATACTTTAGCAAAGCACCCTTCGGTTTCGATAGCTGCAGTAGTTGCTAAGCCTGACCAAAAATGGGGTGAGGTTCCATGTGCGTTTATTGAATTAGTAAAAGATAAGCTAGCTACTGAGAAAGAATTAATCAGTTTTTGTAAAGAAACCCTTGCCGGATTTAAAGTTCCAAAGCAAGTTATTTTTTGTGAGCTACCAAAAACTTCGACTGGAAAAATTCAAAAATTTGAGTTAAGAAAAAAATTTTAAGAACATATTTTAGATGAAAAGTTACCCAATTACAAAATCGAGAAGAGTAAGGAGTACACCTTTTACATCTAGAATAGAAAAACAAGGAGTTACAGCTTATACAGTTTATAACCACATGTTATTACCAGCTGCATTTGGCTCAATAGAGGATTCATGTGAACATCTTAAAAAAGATGTGCAAGTTTGGGATGTAGCTGCTGAGAGACAAGTCGAAATTTTTGGTGAGGATGCAGCAAATCTTGTACAATTAATGACTTGTAGAGATTTATCGAAATCAAAAATAGGGAGATGCTATTATTGTCCAATAATAGATGATAACGGTAACTTAGTAAATGATCCTGTAATTTTAAAGTTAGCTGAAAATAGATGGTGGATTTCAATAGCAGACTCAGATGTTATATTTTTTGCAAAAGGTTTAGCTGCAGGTAATAATTTTAAAGTTGAAATTTTCGAACCTAATGTTGATATCATTGCTATTCAGGGACCAAAATCATTTGCTTTGATGGAAAAAGTTTTTGGCAAAAAGATAATAGAATTGAAGTTTTTTGGTTTTGATTATTTTGATTTTAAAGGAACAAAACATTTAATTGCAAGATCTGGGTGGTCAAAACAAGGTGGTTTTGAGATCTATATAGAAAATACAGAGTCAGGCCTAGATTTATACGATTATTTTTTTGAAATTGGTAAAGAGTTTAATTTGAAACCTGGATGCCCAAATCTTATAGAAAGAATTGAAAGTGGTCTTCTTTCTTATGGAAATGATTTTGACAATAACGATAATCCTTTTCAATGTGGTTTTGAAAAATACGTCAATTTAGATTCTCAGGTGACTTTTTTAGGAAAAGAAAAATTAAAGAAAATAAAAAAGGAGGGAATAAAGCGAAAATTAATGGGTGTTCACCTTGAAACGGATAAAATTAGTTTAACCAAATCTTTAAAGATTACAGATAATGAGGGTAACCTGATGGGTGAGCTAAGATCTGCTTGTTATTCTCCTCATTTTAAAGAAGTTATAGGAATTGCAATGATTAATGAGCCATACTGTAAATCGTCCGTAAAGGGCAAGTTAAAAATTGATGGAAATTCCGTTAGTGTTAAAGTTTGCGATTTACCTTTCATCTAGTATAAAAGCTAGATCATGAATATTGCAATAGTAGGAGCAACAGGAAATGTTGGTAGAAAAACTTTAGAACTTCTTGAGAAAAGAAATTTATCTATTGATCATTTATATTTGGTTGCTTCCTCAAAAAGTTCTGGAAAAAAAATAAGTTTTAAAGGAAAAGACCATGAAGTTTTTGACCTAGAAACCTTTGACTTTTCTAAAGTAAAAATATCTTTTTTTGCTGCAGGAGGAATTATCTCAGAAAGATTTGCAGAAAAAGCAGCAAAACATTGTTTAGTTATTGATAATTCAAGTTATTATAGAATGGATCCAGATGTACCTTTAGTTGTTCCACAAGTAAATTCTAATGATTTGAAAAACATAAAAAAAAATATTATAGCAAATCCAAACTGCTCGACAGCTCAGTTAGTAATTGCTTTAAAACCATTACATGATTTATTTGTAATAAAAAGAGTAGTCGTTTCTACATATCAATCAGTATCAGGTGGTGGTAAAGCACCTATGGATGAATTAATTGAACAAACAAAATTAGTTTTAAGTAAAAAAAAAGTTAAATCCGAAAATTTTACTAAACAAATAGCATTTAATGCAATTCCTCATATTGATGTATTTTCGAATGATGGTTATACGAAAGAGGAATTAAAAATGAGCAACGAGACAAAAAAAATTTTGGATGATAAAATTAACTTGACAGCAACATGCGTGAGATTACCAATATCTGTATCTCATTCTGAGTCAGTTAATTTGCAATTTGAAAAGCCATTTTCTCTAGAAAAAGTAAAAGAGGCACTAAATGACTTTGAAGGTTGCAAAGTGATAGATCAAAGAGAAGATGGTGGATATATAACACCTTTGGAGGCAGAAGGAAAAGACGAGACGTTTATTTCAAGAATAAGGGAGGATCATACGATTAAAAATGGATTAAATCTTTGGATTGTTTCTGATAATCTTCTAAGAGGCGCGGCTTTGAATGCAGTAGAAATAGCAGAAAGATTAATTAAAAATAATTTTTATGGAAAATAAAGAACCTTTATCACCTCATATTCAGATTTATAAGTGGCATATTTCATCATTGGTATCCATCTCACATAGAATAACAGGAATAATTAATATAATTGTAATTACCTTTATTTGTTTGTTAGCTTCTCTCCTTGTTCTTGGTCATAATAGTTATGAAATGATTAATTTATTTTTAATTTCAAAAATAGGAAAATTTTTTATTCTAGGAATCACATGGTCTTTTTGTTTTCAAGTTTTAAGTGAGATTAGACATTTAATTATGGATTTGGGTTACGGGTTTGAACTAAAGACAACAAAAATAACTGGTTTAATTGTTATATTTGGATCAGTATTGTTAACTGTGGTTTTTTTTTTAATTGCAAAAAATTTTTTATAAAATGATTGACGCAACAAAAAAATGGATTTTTTTAAAAATTAGTGGCGCAATATTAGTTCCGTCAATGTTATGGTTTATTATAAATTTTATAAAAATTTATGACCAAGAATATTCAGTTATGGTTAATTTTTTTGCAAACCCGTTGTCTAATTTTTTATTTAGCTTATTTATTATTAACGCGTATTTCTTTTCTGCTTTGAGCATTAGTGAGGTTTTTGAGGATTATATTAAAAATGAAAAAATCAAAAATGTCGCAAAGAGACTTTTATATACATCAGCAGTGGTAATTCCTTTAATTACAATTATATTAATAAATAATTTATGAGTTCATATAAAATAATAGATCATGAATATGATGTAGTAGTATTGGGAGCTGGAGGCTCCGGTTTGAGAGCTGCTGTTGGTTTGAGTGAAGCTGGCTTAAAAACTGCATGTATTTCAAAAGTTTTTCCTACAAGAAGCCATACGTCTGCTGCTCAAGGTGGTATTTCTGCTGCTCTTGGAAATATGGGTGAAGATGATTGGCGTTGGCACATGTATGATACTGTGAAAGGAGCTGATTGGTTAGGCGATCAAGACAGTATTGAGTATTTGTGTAAAGAAGCACCTAAAGCAGTTATAGAGTTAGAAAAATATGGAGTTCCTTTTAGTAGAACAGAGGACGGAAAAATCTACCAAAGACCATTTGGTGGAATGACTAAAAATTATGGTAATGGAATTGTTCAAAGAACTTGTGCAGCTGCAGATAGGACTGGCCATGCAATTTTACATACTTTGTATGGACAAGCCCTGAAACATAAAACAGAGTTTTTCATAGAGTATTTTGCATTAGATTTACTGATGAAAGATGGTGAGTGCAAAGGTTTAATTGCATGGAACTTAAATGATGGAACTATTCACAGATTTAGATCTCACTCAGTAATCATTGCTACAGGTGGTTATGGCAAAGTTTACTATTCTGCAACTTCTGCACATACTTGTACTGGTGATGGAAATGCTATGGTTTTAAGAGCAGGATTACCATTGCAAGATATGGAATTTGTACAGTTTCATCCAACCGGAATATATGGTCATGGAACACTTATAACAGAAGGAGCAAGAGGTGAAGGAGGATATCTTACGAACTCTAAAGGTGAGAGGTTTATGGAAAGATACGCACCTAAAGCTAAAGATTTGGCATCTAGAGATGTAGTAAGTAGATCAATGTCAATAGAAATAAATGAAGGTAGAGGAGTTGGAAAAGATAAAGACCACGTCCATCTAAATTTAAGTCACTTAGATAAAGAGGTTATAGAAAGTAGATTACCAGGGATAACAGACGCTGCAAGATTATTTGCTAACGTAGATGTAACTAAAGATCCAATTCCAGTAGTACCAACTGTACATTATAATATGGGTGGAATTCCAACTAATTATAAAGGCGAGGTTCTAACAGTTAATGGCTCTGAAAAAGTAGTTCCAGGTCTAATGGCAATAGGTGAAGCAGCATGTGTTTCAGTTCATGGCGCAAATAGACTAGGTTCTAACTCGTTAATCGATCTTGTAGTTTTTGGAAGAGCAGCCGCAAAAAGAGCTGCAGAATTGATTAAGCCAGGAACACCTCACGAAGAAATTGGAGAGTCTGAAACGCAAAAATGTCTTGATAGGTTTGACAGAATTAGGAATGCGGATGGAGAAATAGGGACTGCAGAACTAAGACTATCAATGCAAAAAACAATGCAATCGAAATGTGCGGTTTTTAGAACTGAAAAAACACTTAAAGAAGGGGTTGACGAAATAAGAAAAACTTATGATGGATTAGAGTCTTTATCCGTAAAAGATAAATCATTAATATTTAACACTGATCTAGTTGAAACTTTAGAGTTTGATAATTTAATTAGACAGGCAGTTGCAACTGTAGACTCAGCCTATCACAGAAAAGAAAGTAGAGGAGCTCATGCAAGAGAGGATTTCCCAAAAAGAGATGACGAAAAATTTATGCAACATACTCTTGCCTGGTGTAATGGCAAAGAGACAAAAATAAGCTATCGTGAAGTTCATAAATCAACATTGACTAATGATGTACAATATTTTCCTCCACAAGAGCGAGTTTATTAATGGTTCAATTAAATTTACCTGAAAATTCAAAAGTTAAAAAAGGTAAATATTTTAAAGACACAACAGGTTCAAAAAATCTTAAAAAAGTAAACATCTATAGATGGGACCCATCCTCAGGAGAAAACCCAAGAATTGATACTTATGAGGTTGATATGGATAATTGTCCCTCAAAAGTGCTTGATATTTTAAATAAGATAAAAAATGAGATAGATCCAACTCTAGCATATAGAAGATCCTGTGCACACGGAGTTTGTGGTTCATGTGCAATGAACATGGGGGGTAAAAATGGCCTTGCATGCACAACACCGCATGCAGGAATAGAGGGTGATATTGATATTTATCCTCTACCTCATTTAAAAGTGAAAAAAGATTTAATTGGTGACCTAGATGGTTTGTACAAACAATATAAGTCAATCGAACCTTGGTTAAAATCAAACTCTAAATCAGAAACAAAGGAAATTTATCAATCAAAAGAAGATAGAGCAAAGTTAGATGGTGCTTATGAGTGTATAATGTGTGCATGTTGTTCAACGTCATGCCCTAGCTATTGGTGGAATGGGGATAAATATTTAGGTCCAGCTGTTTTACTACAAGCTTATAGATGGATTATAGATAGTAGAGATGATGAAAGACAAGCTAGGTTAAAAAAGGTTGCTGATGAGCTTAAACTTTATCGTTGTCATACAATTCTTAACTGTACAAGTGCTTGTCCTAAAGGATTAAACCCTGCAAAAGCTATAGCTGAAATAAAAAAAATGTTAGCAACAGCTAATATTTAAACAATAGACTAACAAGTATTTTTACTCTAAAAGATCGTTCATGAAATTAATAGAGCATTTTGTTGGTGGAAAAATAATTTCTGGAACTTCTGACAAAAAAGGAAAAGTATTTAATCCTGCAACTGGTGAACAAGTTAAAGAAGTTAGGTTAGCATCTAAATCTGATTTAGATCAATCAGTTATAATTGCAAAAAAAGCATTTGAAGAATGGTCATTAAAACCTCCACTTCAAAGAGCTCGAGTAATTTTTAAATTCAAAGAGCTAATTGAGAAAAATTCAGATGAACTCACAAAATTAATTGTCGAGGAACATGGAAAAGTTTATGAAGATGCAAAAGGATCTTTGACACGAGGACTAGAAGTTGTCGAATTTGCATGTGGAATTCCTCATTTGCTTAAAGGGGAATTTTCGGAAAATGTCGGAACAAATGTTGATAGTTGGTCAATGCGACAACCTTTGGGAGTAGTAGCTGGAATAACTCCATTTAATTTTCCAGCGATGGTACCTATGTGGATGTTTCCCATCGCTATTGCTTGTGGAAATACTTTTATATTAAAACCATCAGAAAAAGATCCATCGTGTTCTATAAGATTAGCTGAGTTGTTAAAAGAAGCTGGCCTGCCAGATGGTGTATTCAATGTTATAAATGGAGATAAAGTTGCAGTAGATGCAATCTTAGATAACAAAGATATTAAGGCTGTAAGTTTTGTTGGGTCAACTCCAATTGCTAAATATATTTATGAAAACTCAGCTAAAAATGAAAAAAGAGTTCAAGCTTTAGGAGGCGCAAAAAATCATTTGGTGGTAATGCCTGACTGTGATTTAGATGGTGCTATTAATGGTCTAATGGGTGCAGCTTATGGATCTGCTGGAGAAAGATGTATGGCCCAGTCAGTTGCAGTTGCAGTTGGAGATATCGGAGATGAGCTGGTATCTAGATTATCAAAAAAAGCAGAGGCTTTAAAAGTTGGTCCTGGAATGGATAAAAATTCAGAAATGGGACCACTTGTGACTAAGGATCACTTAGAAAAAGTAAAAGGCTATGTTGATTTAGGAGTAAAAGAAGGAGCTAAGTTAGTGGTTGATGGAAGAAGTTTAAAGTTACAAGGATATGAGAATGGTTTTTATATTGGAGGTTGTTTATTTGATCATGTCACAAAAGATATGAGAATTTATAAAGAAGAAATATTTGGACCAGTTCTCTCTGTTGTGAGAGTGAAGACTTTTGAGGAAGCCTCAAAATTAATTAATGAACATGAATATGGAAATGGAGTTAGTATTTATACTAGAGATGGGGATGCTGGGAGAACATTTGCTAGCAAAATCCAAGTTGGTATGGTTGGGATAAACGTACCAATACCTGTGCCAATGGCATTTCATAGCTTTGGGGGGTGGAAAAGATCTTTATTTGGTGACAGTGCAATGCATGGTATGGAGGGAATAAAATTTTATACAAAATTAAAAACTATAACTTCAAGATGGCCTTCAGGAATTCGATCAAATGCTGAATTTGTAATGCCTACAATGAAATAAAAAAAATGAGCAAGATATCTTTAATAGGTGCTGGGCAAATAGGTGGAACTTTAGCTCACCTGATTGGAATCAAAGAATTAGTCAGTGAGGTAGTTTTGTTTGATGTTGCAAGTGGTATTGCAAAGGGAAAGGCACTAGATATTGCTCAATCATCCTCAGTAGATGGTTTTAATGTAAAATTTTCAGGCACAGACAAATATAATGATATTAAAGGATCAGATGTAATTATCATAACAGCGGGTGTGCCAAGAAAACCTGGAATGAGTAGAGATGATTTACTTGGTATTAATTTAAAAATAATCAAACAAGTTGCTGAAGGAGTAAAACAAAACGCTCCAGATGCATTTGTAATATGTATTACTAATCCCTTAGATGTAATGGTAATGGCATTTCAAAAATTCTCAGGGTTATTACCTAGTAAAGTGGTTGGGATGGCTGGTATATTAGATAGCTCAAGGTTTAAATTATTTTTGTCTGAAGAATTTAATACCCCAGTAAGAGAAATAGAAGCAATGGTAATGGGGGGCCATGGAGATACAATGGTTCCTTTACCAAGATTTACTAAAGTTTCACAAAAACCTTTATTAGATCTAGTTAAGGAAGGGAAAATCTCTAAAGAAAGATTAGAGGAGATAAATCAAAGAACTAGGGACGGTGGAGCAGAAATAGTCAAATTTTTAGAAAAAGGCTCTGCTTTTTATGCCCCTGCAGCGTCAGGTGTTGAGATGGCAAAAGCATATTTAAATGATGAAAAAAAATTGCTTCCTTGCGCAGCTTATCTTAATGGAGAATATGGAATAAAAAACATTTATGCTGGTGTACCAATAATCATTGGTAAAAATGGAGTTGAAAAAATTGAGGAAATAAAGTTAGATGAAAAAGAAAAATCTGAATTTCTTCATTCAATTGATGCAGTAAAAAAGCTTTGGGAAGCAGCTTCTAAAATAGATCCAGATTTAGCCTAAAATAATGAATATACATGAACATCAAGCTAAACAGATTTTAAAAAAATTTGGTGTGCCAGTTCCGGAGGGAGTATTTGGATTAACAGTCGAGGAACTTTTAGAGAAATGCAAGTCATTAAAAACAAAAAAGTACGTTTTAAAAGCCCAAATTCATGCAGGTGGTCGAGGAAAAGCTGGGGGCGTTAAAATTTTAGATAATTTAAGTGAACTTGAAAAATCAGCAAAAGAGCTTTTTGGCAAGAAATTAATAACACATCAAACAGGACCAGAGGGAAGGGAAGTAAAAAGACTTTATGTTGAGGAGTCATCAAATATCGACAAAGAATTTTATTTATCTTGTTTAGTAGACAGAGCGTCTTCAAAAATTGCCTTTATTTCTAGTGATCAAGGTGGAGTGGATATTGAGGAAGTGGCAAGTAAATCGCCTGATAAAATTTTAACAACTAAAGTTGAATTAAAAGAGGAAATTTCTGATGAAGAGTGTGAAACTATTATTAAGATTTTTCAATTAAAAGGAAATTCAAAAAATGAGGCAATTTTTTTGATTAAATCTATTTATAAAATGTTTGTTAAAACAGATGCAAATATGGTTGAAATAAACCCCTTAATTCTTACGAAAGAAGAAAAAATTATTTGTTTAGATGCTAAAGTAAATTTTGACAGCAATGCTCTATTTAGGCAACCAGAAATTTTAGAATTAAGAGATTTGAATGAAGAAGAACCTGCAGAAATTGAAGCCAGCAAACATGATCTAGCATATATAAAATTAGATGGAAATATCGGGTGTATGGTTAATGGTGCCGGTTTAGCTATGGCCACAATGGACATAATTAAACAATATGGAGAAGAGCCAGCAAATTTTTTAGATGTTGGAGGAGGAGCCTCTAAAGAAAAAGTTTCTGCTGCATTTAAGATTATTTTGTCTGATAAAAATGTAAGAGGAATTTTGATTAATATTTTTGGCGGTATTATGAGATGTGATGTCCTCGCTCAAGGTGTAGTGGATGCAGCAAAAGAAATTAATATTGAAGTTCCACTAGTTGTAAGATTAGCCGGTACAAATTTTAAAGAGGGTAAAGAAATTTTAGATAATTCAGGTTTAAAATTAATTTCTGCTGAAAACCTTGACGATGCAGCAAAAAAGATTGTTGAGGCTATAAAATAAATGTCAGTTTTAGTAAATAAGAACACTAGACTAATTTGCCAAGGTTTTACTGGTTCACACGGTACTTTTCATTCTGAACAAGCTATCAAATACGGAACAAAATTAGTTGGTGGTGTTACTCCTAGAAAAGGTGGTCAAAAACATTTAGGATTACCTGTTTTTAATACGGTAAGAGAGGCGAAAGATGCTGAGAATGCTAATGCTTCCATGATTTATGTACCAGCTAAATTTGCAGCTGAAGCAATTATTGAGTCAATTGATGCATCAATTGAATTGATTGTTTGTATTACTGAGGGTATTCCCATCCAAGATATGTTAAAAGTGAAACAAAGATTATCAAAATCAAAAAGTAGATTAATAGGTCCAAATTGCCCAGGAATTATTACTCCAGAGGAATGTAAGATTGGAATAATGCCAGGTAATATTCATAAAAAAGGAAGCGTGGGAATAGTATCAAGATCTGGTACTTTAACTTATGAAGCGGTTGCTCAAACTACTGAAAATGGTTTAGGCCAATCGACTTGTATTGGAATAGGTGGTGATCCTATTAACGGTACAAATTTTATAGATTGTTTAGATTTATTTTTAAATGATGAGGAAACACAGTCTATACTAATGATTGGAGAAATTGGAGGAACTGCAGAGGAAGAAGCCGCAGACTTCGTAAAGAATCATAAAATAAAAAAACCAATTGTTGGATTTATTGCTGGTATCACAGCTCCACCAGGAAGAAGGATGGGTCACGCTGGTGCAATAATTTCTGGAGGTAAGGGAGGTGCAGAGGAAAAAATGAAAAAGATGGAAGAATGTGGAATAACTATGGCAAACTCACCCTCAAAAATTGGAAAAACATTGTTCAATAAATTGTCTAATTGAAATATTTTTCGCTAGGTTTATATTAATTACAAATGTCTTCTTCTAAAAATTTCGAATTAAAGAAAACAGATTTCTTAAGTAAATCAAATAGTACATTTATAGATGAGATGTACATGAAATTTGTAAATAATGACCCGTCATTGCCTAACAGCTGGAGAAGCTATTTTAATGAAATTGGTGATGAACTTGAAACCATTGTTGATGAGATTAATGGCCCATCTTGGAGTCCAGCTAAAAAATTTTCTGTAAGTCAATCTCAAGTTCAAAATAATGAAAATAATTTTAAAGATGGCCAAGACTCAATTAAGTCAAATGCAAACTCAATAAAAGCTGTTGCTATGATTAGATCGTATAGGCAACGAGGGCATTTAATTGCTAAATTAGATCCTTTGGGCTTGTTAAAGTCTGAGTATTTAGATGAACTTCACCCAGAGTCTTATGGATTTAAAAAAGAGGACTACAACAAAAAAATTTTTTTAGACGGTGTAATAAATAAAGAGTACTCAAATATAAATGAAATATTGGCTTTTTTAAGAGAAAAATATTGTGGCTCGCTTGGTTATGAATACATGCATATCTCTAATCCTACAGAAAGAAAATGGTTTAGAGATAGAGTTGAAAAAAATGATGACTTTAAATTTACTCAAAATGGGAAAGAAGCAATATTAAATAAGTTAATACAAGCAGAGGGTTTTGAAAAGTTTTTACACACTAAATATGTGGGAACAAAAAGATTTGGTCTTGATGGAGGCGAAAGTTTGATACCCGCACTTGAACAAATAATTAAGATTGGGGGACAATCAAATATCAAAGAAGTTAAAATTGGAATGTCACACAGAGGTAGATTGAATGTATTAGCTAATGTTTTACAAAAATCTTATAAAAGAATATTTAATGAATTTGCAGGTGAAATAAGCTCAAAATCAGAGGATGATACTGGAGATGTAAAATATCACTTAGGAGCTTCATCAAATAGAGAGTTTGATGGAAATTCAGTTCATGTAAGTTTAACTGATAACCCTTCACATTTAGAGGCAGTAAATCCAGTTGTTTTAGGTCAGACAAGAGCTAAGCAATTTTTTCATAAAGACAAAGAGAGAAAAAAAGTAATTCCAATTTTAATTCATGGAGACGCTGCTTTTGCTGGACAAGGAGTTGTGGCAGAGTGTTTTGCAATGTCAGGACTACCAGGACACAATACAGGTGGAACTATTCATATTATAATTAATAATCAAATTGGTTTTACTACGAGCCCAAGATTTGCCAGATCATCCCCGTATCCCTCAGATATTGCTAAAATGGTTGAAGCTCCAATTATTCATGTCAATGGTGATGACCCAGAGGCTGTGGTTTATGCAGCAAGAATCGCTACTGACTTTAGGTTAAAATTTAACCGAGATGTTGTTATTGATTTGATTTGTTATAGGAGATTTGGACACAATGAGGGTGATGAACCATCATTTACTCAACCATTAATGTATAAAAAAATACGCTCTCATCCGTCAGCAATAAGAGTTTACGGTGAAAAATTGGTTAATGAAAATTCAATTTCTAAAGAATTTTTAGACGCTTCAATTAAAAAATTCAAAGATTTGTTGGATGAGCAATTTAAAAATGCAAAAAATTACAAACCAAAAATTGAGTGGTTTGAGGGAACCTGGTCTAGATATAAACCTGATGAAGGAAAAGATAAAAGAGGGGTTACAGGTTCAGATTTAAAAAAGTTGATAGAGATTTCAGAAAAAATTAATTCAATACCAAAAGAGATTAATATACACAAAACTATATCAAAAATTCTAGATATTAGAAAAAATAACGTTTTAAAAGGAGCAGAAATCGACTGGTCTACAGCAGAGTCCCTAGCCTTTGGTTCACTTTTAGAGGAGGGCTATCCTGTTAGATTAGTTGGCCAAGACTCTGGTAGAGGAACATTTAGTCAAAGACATTCTGTTTTAAGAAATCAATTGGATAATTCAAGATATATACCTTTAAATAATATTTCAGAAAGACAAAAAAAATTTGAGGTTGTTGACAGTTTTTTATCTGAACTAGCAGTTTTAGGTTTCGAGTATGGTTACAGTTTAGTAGAGCCAAATACACTTACAATTTGGGAGGCACAATTTGGTGACTTTGCAAATGGCGCACAAGTAGTAATTGATCAATTTATCGCCTCTGGAGAAAGAAAGTGGTCAAGAGCATCTGGCTTAGTTATGCTACTGCCTCATGGATATGAAGGTCAAGGACCTGAACATTCTTCTGCAAGACTAGAAAGATTTTTACAACTGTGTTCAAATGATAA
>CACDZM010000003.1 GCA_902557215.1 uncultured Pelagibacteraceae bacterium
GATTACTCTCAAATGCTAAAGGATGAAGTTGCCCTGAGTAAGGAGAATATTAAAAAAATAGATATTGAACCGATTATTAAATCTGTTGTTGATGATTTTAATAATCTTTACAAATTAAAGAGAGGAATAAAAATTTTTTATGAAAATGACCAAAAAAAAGAATATTTTATTAATGGAATTGAGAATAGAATTGAGCAAATGATAGCAAATCTTTTGGATAATGCAGTATCTTTTAGTGAGGATAACAAAGAAGTTTTGGTAAAAATATTTAAATCAGATAAAGATAATGTGATTGTAAATGTCCTAGATGAAGGTAAAGGTTTTATAGAAAAAGATACAAAAAAGATATTCAATAGATTTTATAGTAATAGGCCTGATAAATTTGGACAACATTCTGGATTAGGTTTGAATATAGTAAAAAATTTAGTGGATTTACATAATGCTACAATTAAAGCTTCCAATAGAACTGACCAAAAAGGAGCTAAAATTGAAATAGAGTTCCCTCAAGTTTAAAGAGTTCTATTGATTAATTAATTCTTTATTGTTAGAAGGTCCTTCATGGAAGATTTCAAAGTAAAAGATTTATCTCAAGCAGAATTTGGACGTAAAGAAATTTCAATAGCTGAAAGTGAAATGCCTGGATTGATGGCTTTGAGGGAAGAGTATGTTGGAAAGCATCCTCTTAAAGGAGCAAAAATTGTTGGCTGTCTACACATGACAATACAAACAGCAGTGTTAATCGAAACATTAGTTCATCTTGGAGCTGAAGTCAGATGGTCATCTTGTAATATTTTCTCAACCCAAGACCACGCAGCAGCAGCAATAGCAAAAGCTGGAATACCAGTATATGCATGGAAAGGCGAAACAGAGGACGAATATTGGTGGTGCGTTAAACAAACTATCGAAGGTAAAAAAGATTGGAAACCAAACATGATTCTGGATGATGGAGGAGATTTAACAGCTTTAATGCATAAAGAATATAAAGATTTAATGAAAGATGTGAAAGGTTTATCTGAGGAGACCACCACTGGTGTATTAGCGCTAAAAAAAATGGAAAAGGAGAAAACTTTGTTAGTGCCTGCAATTAATGTTAATGACTCTGTTACAAAATCAAAATTTGATAATTTATACGGTTGTAGAGAGAGTTTAGTTGATGGAATTAAACGAGCTACAGATGTAATGATGTCTGGAAAAGTAGCAATTGTAGCAGGCTTTGGAGATGTTGGAAAAGGCAGTGCAGCATCTTTAAGACAATCAGGTGCAAGAGTAATGATTACAGAAACAGATCCAATATGTGCATTACAAGCAGCTATGGAAGGATATGAAGTAGTAACGATGGACGATATGATAAGTGAAGCAGATATTGTTGTTACTGCAACTGGCAATAAAGATATCGTTACAGCTGATCACATGAGAGAAATGAAAGATCGGGCTATTTTATGTAATATTGGACATTTTGATAATGAGATACAGGTTGATGCACTTAAAAACTATAAATGGGATGAAATTAAACCTCAAGTACACGAAATAACTTTACCAAGCAAAAAAAGAATAATTTTACTTGCAGAGGGCAGGTTAGTAAATTTAGGTTGTGCAACAGGACATCCTAGCTTTGTTATGAGCGCTTCATTTACAAATCAAGTTATTGCACAAATCGAATTATGGAATAATTCTAAAAATTACGAAAAAAAAGTTTATGTATTGCCAAAACACTTGGATGAGAAAGTTGCCACATTACATCTTAAAAAGGTAGGTGCAAAGTTGACTAAATTATCAAAGGATCAGGCAGATTATATTAGTGTTAAAGTTGAAGGCCCTTATAAACCAGATGCTTACCGCTACTAAGAGCACAAAAATAAAGTTAAACTCAGAAAATATAACAAAAGAATTTGCTGATACTCTTTCATCAAAAATTAAAGTTGGAGATATAATTTTCTTATACGGTGAGATAGGTGTAGGTAAGACCACATTTGTAAAATATTTAATCAACATTATTCAAAAGAAAAATAAATTAGAACCATCTGAGGTAACCAGTCCTACTTTTAATATATTGAATGAGTATCAAATTAAGCAGATAAAAATAAATCATTATGATCTATTTAGACTTAAATCTGTAAATGAAGTTAAAAATTTAGGTTTATTTGATGATAGTTCTAAATCAATCACTTTAATCGAATGGCCACAATTAATTCAAGAAAAACCAAAAAATCTCATAGAATTGACTTTTGCATATGAGAATGATTATCAAATAAGAACAGTTAAAGTTAAGGGTCTTAATTAGATATAAATCGAATGTATAAGTTTCAAAATTTAAAACCAATTGAAGGAGACGCATCTTTTAGAAAGTTTTTTCGAAATAAAATCAAAAATAAAAGTTCTATCGTAGTTTTTGCAAAGAGAGAAAAATCCAAAAATTTGGTTGTGTATGACGCAATTAATAAAATTTTAAATAAAAATAAAATACTAGCTCCAAATTTATATAAGGAAAACTATAAAAAGGGTTATATAGAAATTCAAGATTTCGGTGATAATACAATTTTTAAAATTTTATTAAAAAAAAAAAATAATAAAATCAAATATTTTAAGAAAATATTAAAAACTTTAATGCAAATACAATCTATAAAAAATAAAGGTATTAAAGATTTTAAAAAGAAAAAATATACAATACCAAAATATGATAAATTAATTCTTTTAAGAGAAGCTCAGTTATTTTGTGATTGGTATGCTAAAAAAAAACTAATAAAAAAAAACAGAGATGAATTTAATAAGAATTTTAAAAGAATAACTAAAAAATTAATCTCCAACCTCCAATTAAAAAATAACGTTTTTGTTCATAGAGATTTTCATATATCCAATTTAATGTTAGTAAATAATCGAATTGGAGTAATAGATAGCCAGGACGCTTTGATTGGAAATAAAGCATATGATTTAGCTTCTTTAGTAGATGATGTAAGATTTAAAACTCCAATTACATTCAAAAATAAAATTTACAAATATTATATTGATAAACAACATAATTTGAATAAATCAAAATTTAAAAACGATTTCGATATTTTATCAGTTATGAGAAATCTCAAAATTATTGGAATATTTACTCGTCTTGCAATAAGAGACGGTAAAAAGGGTTATTCAAAATTAATTCCTAGAGCTTGGGAATTAATTCGTATTAGAATTAATAATCAAATTTTTTCAGAATTAAAAAAACTTTTGAGTCAAAATTTTAAAAAAGAATTAAATGCAAATTAGAACAGCTCTAATACTGTGTGCAGGTTTTGGTAAGAGGTTAAATCCATTGACAGAAAAAATTCCAAAACCACTCCTTGAACTTAATAATGTTACATTATTAGAAAACTGTATTAACTTAGTTATTAAACTTGGTATTAAAAAAATTTTTTTAAATACATTTCATTTAAGTGATCAAATAATTAGTTTTATTAAAAAAAAAAATTTTCAAATCGAAATTCAGATAGTTGAAGATGGTAAAGAAATTTTGGATACAGGTGGCGGGATATTAAATATGATGAAAAAATCTTCTGATGAGGATTTCATCATTTTTAATCCTGACACGCTATGGAATAAGACCTATCATGAAGAAGTTATTAAAATGCAGAATTTTTATTTTTCAAATAAACTTAACAACGTCCTTCTACTTACCAATAAGACACTGAGTTTTGATAAAAATCTCTCAGGTGATTTTAATCTTAAAGATAATTTAATATACAGAGAAGGTACAACAAACTTTATTTATATTGGCTGCCAAATTTTAAATAAAAATTTATTTAATAAATATGAAGTTAAAAATTTCTCTGTCACTGAAATTTGGAATGAATTGCTGAAAAATAATGAATTAAATGGTTTTGAAAGTGTTCATCAATTTTATCATTTAACAAATTTAGAAACTTTTAGAAAATTAGAAGATCTTTAGATCTTCCTTTATCTAAGTACTCACAATTTTTTATTTTGAATTTATTATCGAACTCTATTATGAGAGGATTCCCTGTTGGTATTTCTAACTTAGAGATTTGAGAACTATCTAGTTTAAATAAATACTTACATAATGCTCTAATTGAATTGCCATGAGCTGAAACTAATACATTCTTATTTAAAAGTATTTTTTCAATTTCATCATGAAAGTATTTGAGAACCCTTTCATATGTATCTTTTAGTGACTCGGTGTCTGGAATTATTTCTTTTGGTATATTTTTGTAAGTTTCAATATTAAAAGGATGATAAGGGCTTTTTTTATCTAGTGGCTCAGGTTTTGTGTCCCAGGATCTTCGAAACTCAAATATTTTATCTTCACCAATTTTTTGAGCCATTTCTATTTTATTAAGACCAGTTAAGGCTCCATAGTGTCTTTCATTTAGTTGCCACGCTCTAGGGAAATCATGCTCATCATTTAAAATTTTTTGTATTATCTTTAAAGTATTATTTGCTCTTAACTGTAGAGATGAAAAATATTTATCAATTTTAATATTTTTATTTTTGATTAAAAAACCTGCTTTTTCAGCCTCTAACATTCCATTTTTAGTAAGGTCAACATCTACCCAGCCAGTAAATCTATTTTCAAGATTCCAAACACTTTGACCATGTCTTACTAGTATTAAAAAACTCATGTTGTTATTTTTAAAATATATTTATAAATAAAACTATATAATTAAATGACTAATTTTTTTTCCAAATTTAAAATAATTTTTTATTTTTTAAACGTTATTTTGATATTTTTGTATCTTTTTCCTGGAAGTTTATTGGGGATAATTATATATGATAATAAAAAGATTCAACCGCAACTAACACCAGATTTTTTTATATCCTCGAATCACTTTTATGTCTTTACTCTAATTTCAATAATAGGTTTTTTAAGCTTTATAAAAAAAAAACATATTATATTGTTAGTAATTTATCTAATTCTTCTTTCGATTATCTTAGAAACATTTCATTTAATTATTCCAGAGAGAAGCTTTGAGTGGTCAGATTTATTAGGAAATTTATTAGGTGTCTTTATTGTAATTATAAGTAATATTCTTATAAAGAAATATGGTTATTTTAAAAAATAAATTATTAATCTTAATTATATTTTTACTAACTGGGTGCTCATCAATACCTAATAATACAGCTAATAGCTGTTCTATTTTTAATGAAAGATATCTTTGGTACAAACATACCAAAAAGGTTGAGAGAGAATGGGGCACACCAATATATATTCAATTAGCGATTATTAAAATGGAGTCTGATTTTGACTGGTTAGCTAAGCCTCCAAGACAAAAAATTTTTAAAGTAATACCTTTTAAAAGACCCTCAAGCTCATTTGGATATTCACAGGCAGTCAGGGGGACATGGGAACAGTATAAAAAAGAAACAGGAAATAAATTTGCAACAAGAGCAAGATTTAAGGATAGTGTCGATTTTATTGGATGGTATACAAGTAAAACTGAAAATATTCTAAAAATTTCAAAAAAAGATGCATTTAGACAGTATCTTGCTTATCATGAGGGTTGGGGAAATTATAAATATTATAAAAAAAATAAAAAAGTGATTAAATTAGCCAAAAAAGTAGAGAAACAATCTAATATTTATAAAAAACAACTGTCTGGATGTAAAAATAATCTTAATAAGAATAAATATATTATTTTTTAAACAATTCTCTCCTTAGCTCTAAATCAACCGAGTCAATTCTTTTGGTATTTTTCGCTAATGCTAGATACATTGTTGGTGTAACATATAAAGTAAAAAATGTTGAAATTATCATTCCCCCTAAGATTGTTGAACCCACTGCTAATCTCGAGCCTTCACCAGCACCTGGGCCAATATTTCCTATAACTAAAGGTAACATTGCAATCATTGTACTCAATGATGTCATTATTATAGGTCTAAATCTTATTAAACACGCCTCTTTAACTGCTGAAATAACATTTTTTCCTGTAGCTCTTATTTGATTGGCATAATCGACGATTAAAATACTATTTTTTGTTGAAATACCTATTAGTATGATCAAAGCGATTTGAGAAAAAATATTCACTGAACTGTTTAAAAAAAGAATAAATACTAATCCTCCAAAAATAGCCAATGGGACAGTCAATATTATTATAAATGGATGTATAAAAGAGTTGAATGTTGCGGCCATTACTAAATAAGCAGTCAGGAGAGCTAAAGCAAATATCATAAATAATTCATTACTTGTCTCTTTAATTTCTTCAGATTTTCCCTTCCAGGTAATTTGATTTTTTGGGGCTATATCAGCCATTACATTTTCAAAGAACTTTATTGCTTCTGTTAAAGTATAGCCTTCATTTATATTTGCCGAGATAGTCACTGCTCTTTGTCGGTTATATCGAGCAAGTTGTTTAGCAGTTCCTTCATTCTTAAAACTTATAAGATTTGCCATAGAAATCAGTTTTGTGTTTGTTTCGGAACGCACAAATATTTTAGAAATTCCATCTTTGTTTCTTCTATCAGATATGTATTGCTGAACAATTATTGGGTATTCTTTACCTAATTTATTAAAGGTTGTGATCTTTTTGCCACCATATAAAGTCTCAAGCGTTTCACCTATTGTTTTAGTTGAAACTCCTAGATCCTTAGCTTTATTTTTGTTTACAATTAATTTTACTTCAGGTTTATTCCGATTGTAATCTGATTCAATTCTTGATAAATTTTTATTAGATCTGAGTGCTCTGATTACTTTTTTTTGTATTAACTCTAGTTCATCATAAGTATTTCCATAGATTACCATCTGAACAGGTTTATTGTAGTTGGATACTCTTATTGATTGAGGCGATATAGGGAATGCTAAAGCCTGTGGTAAAGTTACAATTTTTCCAATTGCTTCTCTAAGGACAACTTGCTGACTTTTTTCCCTTTTTTTCCAATCATCGAGGAGAGCAATAATTATAAAACTATTATATGAATTCGCAGAATTTCCAAAACCTGGAACTCTCATTATAAATCTTGAATATGGACTATTCTCAGCTTGGAGGAGCGGAAGCAACCTTGCCTCAACCTTTTGAGCTTGCTCTTGAGTGTACTCAAATGAACTTCCCTCATCTGTTGCTCCAATAATTAAGTAAGCCCCACGGTCCTCCATAGGCAACAATTCTTTCTTTGAAAAATTAAATAATAACGCTGATGTGATCATTATGAATATTATAAAAACACCAACTGATTTAGCTTTATTTACAACAACTTCTAATGAGTCCTCATAAAAATTAGAAAAACTAGAAAAAATTTTATCAAATTTTTGAACAAAAATTTTTTTAGATTTTTTCTTGTTTAAAAATTTACTTGCAAGCATTGGTGATAAGGTCAGTGCTACGAAAGAGGATATAATAATTGAAAAAGACAATGCGATAGCAGTTTCTTTAAACAACGTTCCTGTTATACCCTCTATAAAAATCAGAGGTAAAAAAACAGCTACCAAAATTAAAGTTGTGGCTACTATCGCAAATGAAATTTGTTTAGAACCTCTATATGCTGCCACTAAAGGTGTTTCTCCGTTTTCTATCCTTCTGTATATTGCATCTGTCATAATCACCGAGTCGTCAGTGATAATGCCTATTGC
This sequence comes from uncultured Pelagibacteraceae bacterium, assembly GCA_902557215.1. Taxonomy (GTDB): domain Bacteria; phylum Pseudomonadota; class Alphaproteobacteria; order Pelagibacterales; family Pelagibacteraceae; genus Pelagibacter. The sequence continues at coordinate 7,559 of CACDZM010000003.1, forward strand.
CAGGATAAAACTTAAGAGAACAAAAATATTTATTGATAGTCCAAATATATAAAGTCCTAAAAATGAGGCTATTAAACTAACAGGTAAAGCAATGGCAGGTACCACTACCGCTTTTAGGCTTCCTAAGAATAAGTAAATTATTAATACAACTAAAACAAAAGCAATTATGAGGGTTTTGTAAACTTCTTCAATAGCCGCTTCAACATAATTTGCCCTATTAAAAGAAACTCTTAAATCTAGTTCTTCAGGCAAAGACTTTTTTACCTCAATGATTTTTTTTTTAATATTTTTTGAAAGCTCAACTGTGGAAGCCCCACTTTTTGCATAAATACCTATTCCAACAGTCTTTAAATTTATTTGATCTTTTGTTTGTGCTTTAAAAAGAGTTTTTTCTGAAACCGGGCCGAATTCTATATTTGCAACATCTGATAATAAAATAATTTTGTTGTCATTTTTTTTTATAGGCAATTGTTTAATAGACTCAATATCGTTGTAAGATTTATCTAAATTTAAAGTAAGGTCTATGTTATCCGCTTCTAGCGTTCCTGCTGGTAGACTTATATTTTCCCCACGCAATGCGATTTCAACTTCTTGTATTGTCAGGTCATTTGCTGCTAATTTAATTGGATCAACCCATACTCTGATACTCAGCTCTCTTAATCCTCCAACTCTAATTCTCCCAACATTTTTTACACTGGAAAATTGGTCTACTAAAAAGCGCTCAGCGTAATCTCCTAATTCTAAATCACTCCAAGTTGATGATGACAAAGATAACCACATTGTTGTTGTAAAGCCTGCTGCTCTTTTTAATATTTGGGGAGGATTAGACTCAGAGGGAAGATTGTCAGTAATTCTTGCCACACGCTCTCTAATATCATTCGCAGCATTATCTAAATCTATACTTGTATCAAATTCAATGTTTATCGTACTTCTGCCATTCTCTGATTTAGAATCAATATTTTTTATACCTTCTGCACCACCGATGACATCTTCTACCACTTGAGTTATTTCTTGATCAACAATAGAAGCTGAAGCAGACTTGTAATCAACTTGTACCTGAACAACAGGTGGCTGAATACCACTTGGTAGCTCTCTGACAGGTAATTTCCAAAAAACAAATAAACCAAAAATAATTAAAATTAGAGACATTACCCAGGATACGGTTGGTCTTTTAATGCTTAATTCAGTGATGAACATTTATTTAATTATAGGTTTAATTTTCCCTTTAGGTCGAACTTTTTTTAGACCTTCGGCTACTATAATGTCCCCTTCATTTAACCCAGAGATAATTTCAATACTTTTATTAGATCTTATCCCTGTAGTGACATTTATTTTATTTGCAATATTTTTGTCTGAAATTTTATAGACAAATGATTTATCACCTTCTACTATAATACTCGTATCTGGCACTCCTATAGAATTTCTTAAATTAAATTTAATACTCACTTCTAATAAAGATCCTGAAATTAATTCTAAATTTTCATTTTTTACTTTAATTCTACATAATAAACTTCTTGTATCTGCATTTATTCTACTTGAGACAAAATCTATTTCACCATGAAAAATTTTATCTTTATAACTTGAAATCCTCACATCTACAGGTAACCCTTTTTGAATAGAGGCAGAATAATTTTCAGGAATTTTTATATCTGAATAAATTGTTGAGTTATCGTCTAGTGTTATTATAAATATATTGTCAGAAACAAGTATATCTTCAGTTAAGCCAGTATATCCTAGTACACCATCAAAAGGAGCTAAGATATTTCCACTTTTAAGTTTTATTAAAATATCACCCTCTTTTACAAAATCTTTGAATTTCAAATCCTCATATAGATTTTCTTTCTTAATTTTAAAAGTTTTAGATCTTTTTGAAACAGCAGTCCCAAAAGTTTCAATTTTTTCTGAGAATTCATATTTTTTTACCTCGGTAACTATTATTCCTGGAGGCGGTTGTTTACTAAATTTTTTTTTGAAGTGGTTACCAATCATTGTTCTTGCAATTATGACAATTGCAATAATCAAAAAGAATATTGATATAATAGAAATAATTTTTGTTGATGTTTTCATATTTGTCTAAATTTTCCCATACTCAGCCCAAGAACCATCGTAAATACATGGACGATATTTATCATTTATTAAAGAATAAGCTAGTGCCAAAACACACGCAGTAACACCAGATCCACATGAGAAAACAATTTCTACTTCTTGTTTATTTTTTATATAAGCATCAAAAATCATTTGAAGATCTTTTTTATTTTTAAACGTTTTGTCATCATTTAAACATTCATTAAAAGGCAAACACAAAGAATTTTTTATGTTACCACTTCGTAAATTCTCTCTTGGCTCTGGTATTTTTCCCTCAAATCTTTCTCTGCTTCTTGCATCAATTACTTTGAATTCTTGTGTATCTATATTTTGATCAATCATTTTTATATTTTTTATCAACTCTTTATTTTCTGATCCTTTGTATTCGCTTATTTCAATATTTTGTAAATCCTTAGTAATTTTTCTTTTTTCTTTAATCCATTTTTTTAATCCCCCATTTAAAACATGGACCATTTCAGATTTGTGTCCAAAATAAATAAAATTAAACCAACATCTACATGAGCTAATAACATCAGAGTTATCGTAAATGATGATTTTGTCATCGTTTTGAATTCCCATTTTAGATACTATTTTTTCCCAGTCTGCTTTTTCAACTAACATATGAGGTAAGCTAGTGTTTTTTTTTGAATTTTTATCTAGATCAAAAAAAACTGCATTTGGAATATGCACTTTTTTATATTCTTCGAAACCAACTCTTTTAGTTTGAGGCATATGCCATGAACAATCAATTATTTTGACATTATTAAGATTTTTATCTAGCCAGTCTGTTTCTACCAGAGACATTTTATCTTTTTTCTAAATATTTTTGATGGTATTCCTCAGCTGTACAGTAATTTTTAAGTAAAGAAATTTTTGTAACAACTTTTCCTGATAATCTTTCATTTGTATCTTTCAACACCTCTTCAGCTATAATTTTTTGCTTATCATTTAAGTAAAAAATCTCACTTCTGTATTGTGTACCAAAATCGGGTCCTTGAGAGTTTAAAGTAGTTGGATCATGAATTTGAAAAAAAATTTTTAAAATTTTTTCATAGCTTATTATTTTTTCATCAAAATCAAGTTTGACAACTTCAGCATGGTTTGTATTACCTGTGCATACTTCTTTATAAGTGGTTGTAGGGCTATCGCCACCACAATAACCAACCTCTGTTTTAATAATTCCCTCAATTTTACTAAATTTAATTTCTGGTCCCCAAAAACATCCAAGTGCTAAAACTGCTATTTCCATTGATTATCAAATAAATTAATTTACAAATTATTCATATGCTTAGTAAAAATCAATTGGGTTTTTTGTACATGTTTATGTCCATTTGTGCCTTTTCTTTAATGGATATTATAGTCAAATGGTCTGTTGATTATCCAATTGGGCAAGTGTTGTTTTTTAGAGGCTTTTTTGGAATAATTTTTTATTTTTTTATTATCCCGAAGGAAAGGCTCCATAATTTTTATAAGACTAAGAGAGTAGGTTTGCATTTTCTTAGATGTGTTTCTGGATTAATAGCCCTAGTGTCAATATTTATTGCATTGAGGAAATTACCCTTAGCAACAGTTGTAAGTATATCTTTTGCTGCACCGATATTTACTACAATCTTTTCAATTTTTTTATTAAGTGAAAAAGTTGGTATTTTCAGATGGCTAGCAGTGTTAATAGGTTTCATTGGAATTTTGATTATAACAGAACCAGGAATAAGTGAGTTAAATATCTATTATATTTTTCCAATAATTTTTTGTTTAGGGCTTTCTTATGTAGCAATAACAATTAGACAGCTTTCCTCAACTGAACCAGTATGGTTAATTTCTTTTTATTTTTCTCTATCAATTATGATACTAAGTTTTTTCACTATTCCACAAGGGTGGGTGATGCCAAGCTTTAATCATTTGATTTTATTATCTTTTGTTGGAATTTTTGGCGGTGTCGCTAATTTGTGGTTAAGTCAGTCCTATAAGTACTCAGAAGTCTCACTTGTTACTCCACTTAAATATTTGGCGTTAGTTTTTGCAATATTTTTTGGCTATTTAATTTGGGATGAAATTCCAACAATCAAAACACTTTTTGGAGCTTTCTTAGTAATAATTTCAACATTAATAATTTTTAGAAGAGAGATTTACAAAAAGAATGTTGTTACCCCTGAGCCTTTAAATGACTAATGTTCCTAAATACTGGAATAAAGCAAAAAAGTATTTATCCCAAAAAGATAAAGTTATGGCAAAATTAATCAAAAGATATCAAAGTCCTACAGAGATAATATTAACGTCTAGAAGAGATATTTTCTTTTCATTATGCAAGAGTATAATTGGACAGCAAATAAGTGTAGCAGCCGCCAATTCAGTCTTTCTAAAATTTAAAAAAAAATGTAAGAACAAAATCAACGCAAAAACAATTAAAAAATTATCCTCAATTCAATTAAAAAGTTGTGGATTAAGTAAACAAAAAGTTAACGGAATAAAAAGCTTATCTAAACAAATATTAGATAAGAGCTTTGACCCAAAACTTATTGACAGCATGAATGATGAAGAGGCGATAATTTATCTTTCTAAGTTAAGACAAATTGGAAGATGGTCTGCTGAGATGATATTATTATTTACTTACAACAGACCAAACATTTGGCCAATTCAAGACATAGGCTTATTAAGAGCAATTTCAAAAAATTATAATAAGAATTATTTACCACCAGATACATTTATCAATTTATTGAATAAAAAATTTTCGCCATATTGTTCAGTCGCAACCTGGTATCTTTGGCGTAGTATTGATCCAGAGCCAATACAGTATTAATTACCCTCTACAAGCTGATGATGTCTTACAACATGACCTTTTAAAATGTTATGAGCTTCTTGATAGTCTGTTGAGTCATAACACTTTACGGCAGTATCATAATCAGGAAACTCAACTACAACTGTTCTGGGCGACTCAACTCCATCATTAGTTCTGTTTTTTCCACCTCTAACTAAGAATTTACCAGAAAATTTTTCTATAGCTGGCTTAGCTTTGCCCGCATACTCCTTAAGTTTTTCTAAATTATTGATTTTTTCATATATACAAACCCAATAACCCTTCATAATTCTCCTTTTTTAATTTTTTTTTTGTGATACCAAATTTTAATGACAAATAAATTAATAGTCACCTTTGAAGAATATAACAAGATTGTTGAAAAATTAGCAATACTTATACATCAAAATTATAAACCAACAGTGCTTGTTGGCATAATGAGAGGAGCCGCACCCATTATAGATATTTTGTCACGAATTCTAAAATTACCAATTGCTTATATAGTAATTCAAAGTTACTCTGGAAAACGTACCGAAGATAAACAGGGAGAATTAATGTTTGCGAGGGAAATAAGTTCTTTAGCAAATAGTGAGGATTTTAAACGAGTACTTTTAATTGATGATTTATCTGACACAGGATTAACGCTTAATAAAAGTATTGAATGGTTAAAAAACTATGGTCCAACAAAAGACTTCATTAAAGAGGTAAAAACTGCATGTTTGTGGAAAAAAAAATCATCAACATTTGAACCAGATTTTTGTCCTATAAAATTAAACTCTGATCCCTGGATTGTTCAACCAACAGAGCACTATGAAGAAATATCTATAAAAAAAATTATAGAAAAAAATAAAAAGGGCTAGGTAAAACTAGCCCTTTTTTTAAACTCTTTAAGCTACAATAAAACTTATGAAGCTTAAGATAGCAATAACCCAAATTGCTGGTGAAGTTGTTGAAAATTTACCAGTAAATATTTTGATTAAAGCGTAAGAAATAAACGCTAAAGCAATTCCATTACTTATACTATATGTCAAAGGCATTGATATCATGGCTAAAACTGCTGGAGCTGACTCAGCAATATCGTCCCACTCTATGTCAGTGATATTTCTAACAAATAAAACTGCAACATATAGTAGGGCTGCGCCATCTATCTCTTTAGGAAGGCTTGTAGCTAAAGGAGAAAGAAATAAACAAGCTAAAAATAAAAGTCCTATCACTAAGGAAGTCATTCCAGTTCTGCCGCCAGCTTTTACTCCTGCTCCAGACTCTACATAACTTGTAACTGTGGTAGTACCCATCAATGCACCTGCTACAGTTCCAACACTATCTGACATCATCGCTTTTTCAATATCTTGGACCTTGCCTTTTTTATCAACTTTACCTGCAACATTGGCAACTGATGTTAAAGTTCCAGCCGTATCAAAAAAGTCTATAAATAATAAAGTAAATATAACCGTGGACATTCCAGCAGTAAATGCTGCAGTTAAATCAAAATCCATTAGGTAAGTCATTGGCGGTATGCTCCCAACTACACCGTTGAATTTTGCAAGACCAGACGCCCAAGCAATAATGCTAAAGACTATGATACCAATAATAATATTTCCTTTAATATTAAGTTTTTCCATCACAATCATTGATACAAATGCTAGACATCCTAAAATGATAAGTGGATTTTTTATATCTCCCAGAGTGACTAATGTAACAGGATGGTCTGCAACTACTCCCATTATTTCAAGACCAATAATTGCTAAAAACAAACCAATCCCAGCTCCAATTCCTAATTTTAAACTTCTTGGGATAGAATTAATTAACCATGCTCGTATTGGCGTTAAAGAAATAATCAAAAATAGAACACCTGCAACCAAAACAGCTCCTAAAGCTGCTTGAGGAGTGTAACCCATACCTGCAACTACACCAAATGCAACAAAAGCATTTATTCCCATTCCTGGGGCTAAACCAATTGGCCAAGTTTTACCGTAAAAGGCCATTATGAAACACGCGAGAGCAGTAGCCACAATAGTAGCAGTAAAAACTGCACCAAAATCAAAAAAACCCTTTTCTGGACCAGCAAATTCTCCTGATAGTATGAAAGGATTTAAAAACATTATGTATGCCATAGTTAAAAAAGTTGTAACTCCGGCAATTACTTCTGTTTTAAAATTCGTTTTATGTTTTTTATAATTAAAATATTTATCTAACATTTTTCCTCCTATATTTGTTCTAAGTATTTGATTCTCGCTAAAAATTCCCGGTAAATTATAATCTTATTCACACAATACAACTAAGAAGTTTATATTTATAGTTTGTCTTACTTGTTATCATGTTTAAATGAGAAATCTCAAACCTATTATTTTAATTTTAGTTTTGTCTTTTACTATTTCGGCCTGTCAGACTATTAAAAATAAAACTGATGAGATTGTTGAAAAAGAGAATCAAAAATTAACTAAATACATCGGTAAAACATCCACTTTACTAAAAATGGAATTAGGTGCTCCTAGTGAAGATTTTAAAAACGAAAAAGGAAATTTAATTTTAGTATATAATACTAAAAAGTATGGGATACCATGTGAGAGAAGATTTGAAATAAATTCTAATTCTATTGTAATTGGATTTGTTTCTAATGGATGTTTTTAAAAATTACTTGCGGAGAAGTTATCTCCGCAAGCAAGGTATATTTATTTTATATCAATAAGTTTTTTCTTTTTATGCTCTGGAACAATTCTTTCACAAGATATTGTTAAAAGACCATCTTTTAACTCTGCACCATTTACTTTTACATCATCAGCTATAGTAAATGATCTAGCAAATTGTCTTTGAGAAATACCTTTATGAATTATTTCTCCATCAGCATTATTATTTTCTAATTTATTAACTTGTTTAGTTCTTACAGTTAATAAATTATCCTCAAACTCAACTTCAACATCGTTTTTATTAAAACCAGCTAAAGCAACTTCGATTGCATAATTATCCTTACCAGTTTTTCTGATGTTATAAGGTGGGTAGTTTGACTGCATAGTCAAAGAACCATTACCAAGCATATTTTCAAATTGATCAAACATATCATCAAAACCAATTGAAAAAGGTCTTAGTGAGTTGAATATAGATAAATCCTTACTTGTCATAATATCCTCCTTTGTTAAGCAAGTTTATTTATTGTTAGCCCCATTAGGCGACCAACAATATGTATATGGGAGTAATTTATTTTTTTTCAAGATATCAAAATTTAATTTTTTCAGAGATCTTTAAAATAAATGTGTAATCAAAAGCTATTTCCTCGATGGCACCATCCCTACCTGACTTCCCCCCATGGCCTGCGTTCATCTCAGTTTTTAATAAAAGCAAGTTATTATCTGTTTTTAGATCTCTAAGTTTGGCTGTAAATTTTGCTGGTTCATCAAATAATACCCTATTATCACTTAAGCTTGTTGTAATTAATATGTGAGGATAATCCATTTTTTTAATGTTGTTATATGGAGCATAAGAATAAATATAATCAAAATGCTCTTTTTTATCTTTTGCATTTCCGAATTCATCAAATTCTCCAACAGTAAGAGGCAAAGAATGATCCAAGTTAGTTGTTAATGAGTCAACAAATGGTACAGCCATAACAATTCCAAGAAATAATTCTGGAGATTGATTAACTACTACTCCCATTAATAAACCACCAGCCGATCCACCCATACCAATAATTTTTCCTTTCGACGAATATCTTTTTTCAATCAAAAACTTTGCTACGTGGATGTAATCTTCAAAAGTATTTTTTTTATTAAGAAGCTTTCCTTCTTTCCACCATTTCATTCCTTTTTCCATTCCCCCTCTAATATGTGCAGTTACCCAAATAATATCTCTGTCAATTAAACTCAATCTAGTTGAGGAAAAATCTGGACTCATTGAACTTCCATATGACCCATAGCCATATAAAAGTAAATTTGCTGTTCCATTAATTTTTGTTTTTTTGTGCCTGGTAATTGTAAGTGGAACCAATCTTCCATCATGAGAAGGGCACTCCAGTCTTTCGACTATATAGTCATCCGGATTATGACCAGATGGGATTTCTTGTTCTTTTACTAATTTTTTTTCTTTTGTTTTTAAATTGTATAAATAAGTTTTGCCTGGTGTTTTCGGGGACGAATATGACAAGTAAACAAAGTCAGTATTTTTATTTCTTTGTATCAACGAGACATTAGGCACAATCACAGATTCGTCAGTAAATTTTAACTCTTCCTCAATTCCTGTTTGTCTATTTCTTACAAATAACTTTCCTAATGCATTTGATTTTTCTCCTCTGATAATCCAATCATTTAAAAATATTAATCCTCCGATTAAAACCTCTTCTTTACCAGCTATATAAATTTCCCACTTTTGATTTGATAAATCATCACATCTTTCAATTTTGAAATCCTCTGCATCATCATTAGTATGACAATAAAAATATCCGCCCCAAGAATTGACTGAATAAATTACTCCCTTTCTTCTTTTTATAATTAATTTTGGTTTTGGGTTTTTTTCTGTTACCTCAAAGTAGTATTGTTCAGAAGTATTATGATCTGATGTTGTTATAAAAAAATATTTTTCATCTGAACTCAAACTTATACCCACAGTAAATGCTTCACTTTTCTCTTCAAAAATAAGCTCATCATCTTTGGCTGATGATCCAATTTTGTGTCTAAATATTTTTCTGGGTCTATGAAATTCATCAAGCTTTGAATAAAAAAAATATTGATCGTCCAAACTAAAAGCAATACTTCCACTTGTTTCTTCTATTTTCTCAGTGACTAATTTTCCTGAGGTAATATTTCTTATGTAAATTGTATAATATTCAGATCCTTTTAAGTCTAAAGAATAACCTAAAAGTTTATCATTATAACTAACCTCTAAATCACCAACACCGAAATATTCAGTTTTTAATTTCTCTTTTTCGAGGTCACCATTCCAAAATTCTTCAACAGTATCACTTCCAATTTTTTTTCTAAGTTTTATTGAATAATTTCCTACCGCAGTTGTTTTAGTCCAATATTCATATTCTTTATCTTTAAATTTTAATGATTCATCATCTAATTTTATTCTACCTTTAATTTCATCAAATAAGATTTTCTGATATTTTTTTGTGTCTTTTAAATTATGTTCTGTAAAATTATTTTCTTCTTCAAGATATTTCCTAACATCTGGAAGTAGCTTGGAACTATCTTTTAAAACCTCAAGAATATTATCCTGATGGATCCAACTATAATTATCTTCCCACGTGGTATTGTGACAAGATTTAAGCTCTGGTTTTTTTTTAAGTTGTGGTATTTTCATTAGATCAAAAATATATGAATATAATAATTTATACAGTGGTTATATTAACCATTTTTTATTTTTTATTACGTTTAATAACCAACATTTCATCTAGAAAAATTTCAAAAGGTCTAAGATTTTTAATTATATTAGGATTAATTGCTTTAGCAGTCTTGTTTGCTATTGGTGGCAAATTTTTATTAACCTTACCTCTTACTTTGGCAAGTCTAGCTTTATTAAAATTAAAAGGTTTATCTATTTTCCAATTAATTTCTCTTTTTAGACTTATTCAGACATTAAGAAGATCTGGTCGCTTTTCTTTCAACCAAGCAGGTACTAATAACGTTTCGTCGATATCAGTTTCAGAGGCATATAAAATTTTAAATTTAGATATGAATAAAAAAATCACAAAAGAAGATGTAAACAAAGCTTATGTTAAAATCCAAAAAAAAATCCACCCTGACGTTTCACCAGAAACTTCTCGATTATCTTCAATAGTAAATGAGGCAAAAGATATTGTATTAAAAGATATTTCCTAATTGATAATTTCTATAAATTTATCAAATATTTTTTGAGAACTAATTTTTTCTTTACCCAAAGTATTATGTGAGACTGTCTCTTCTCCATCAGGGATTATTGGAAACATCTTCGAGCTATAATTACCATAAATTAATGGTGTGTCTGCCATTAAAGTTATAGTCTTTACACCAAGTGCTGCAGATAAATGACTAAAACTAGTGTCATTGCAGATTGATAAGTTGCAATTTTTTATTAATGGCATTATTTCTCTGAGTGAAAAATCGTCTAATGGTTTACAAAGACCACTAAATTCTGAGCTTAAAATATCACGTAAAATAACTTGTTCTTCTTCGTTTTTTCCTGTTGCAAGAAAAAATTTACAATTTTTTATTTTTGATATTTTATCAATCACTTTAATAAAAGTATTAGCAGGAATTCTCTTAGTTGGACCAGAGCCCCCTATTCCTAAAAGAATATTAATTTCTTTTTCATCAATTTGAAATTTTTCAATCGTTTCTTGAGCTATCATATCATCTATTTCTATCTCTGGATCATCTTTAACTGTTAATTCAAATTTTTCTTTTATAAATTTTTTTGGAGTTTCAGTTATGTGTTGTTGTTTTTTTTGGAACAAAGGATATTGAAACACTTCTTTAATCCCTGAAAATTTTGCAATTAAATTGTATCTTAGAGATGAATTAAAAATGATAATTTTATCAAAATTAAATTTTTTAATATCTTTAATTAAATTTAAACTTCCTAAAAGACCATCATGTCTATTTTTGATTTCGTTATCCCTTTCCAAAAAGATTATTTTGTCAATATAACTTGTTTGATATAAATATTGATCAGCTTTAGAATTTTTTTTAACAAGTAAACTTATAGGCGAATTGAATTTGTCAGATAATGCCTTAATAAAGGGTAAAAAAATAATATTATCACCAATACCCTTTCTACTTTGTACTGCTAATATTTTCATATGGTATTTATAAACTTTTATAACTATACTTTTTACATAAAATTTTATTATGACAAAAATAAGTGGAATTTTTGCTGCTACAATGTCTGTTATCAATCCAGATTTAAGTCTTAATATCGAAAAAACAATCAATCATGCGGAAAGCCTTATTGATCAAGGTTGTCATGGAACAGCAATATTTGGTAGTACCGGACAAGCACAATTAATTTCAATTTCAGAAAAAATCAACTTATTAAATAAACTCTCAGAGAGCAAATATAAAGACAAACACCTAATTGGTACTGGTTTAAATTCCCTTAGTGAAACTATTAACTTAATTAAAATTGCGAGCTCTTTAAATTTCAACAAATTTTTAATAATGCCACCAGCCTATTATAAATATGGTGATACTGAGGTCATGGAGTTTTACAAAAAAATTATAGAGGCCGTTCCTGAATGTAAAATTATTCTTTACAATTTTGAGAAATTATCTGGATACAAATTTAGCATCAAATGTGTCAATGAGCTTGTTAAAAGGTTTCCCGATCAAATCGTAGGGGTTAAAGACAGTTCTTATAACTTATATGAAAATTTAAAATTAAAGAATTTTTCTATCTTTCCTGGTTCTGAACTTAAATTATTAAAAGGTTTAGAATTGGGATGTTCGGGTATAATAACAGCTACGTGTAATGTAACAGCAGCGCTTTCAAGAAAAGTTTATGACGATTTTTTTTCAGGTGCAAAACAATTAAATAATAAAAAATTATGCGAGGTAAGAGCCATTTTTGATAAATATAATTTGATTTCAGGTTTACATACTTTTTGTTCTCAAGAAAATGAAATTTATAAAAATGTTCTACCGCCCTTAAGTATCTTAAATCAAAGTGATCAAAAAAATTTAATTGAAGCTTTGAAAAATTTAAATTTTACGAATAAACCACCTCTCGCAGCATAAGATGTATCTTGCAAGTTTCTTAAATAAAATTTTTAAAAAAGGTGGTTTCATCTTAACTGATGCTGACTCGAAAGATTATATAATAGGCAATCCTGGGGAACAGCCTATGAAAATAAAACTTTTGAATAAAAAGCTTCATTATAAACTTTTGTTACATCCCGATTTATATTTCGGTGAGGCATACACAAAAGGAGATTTGATTATAGAAAATGGAAATTTAAGTGATTTTTTAGATTTAGCATTAATGAATTTCGGAAGAGGGCCTTTGAATTTTTTTAGTTACATAATAAATAGACTTAGAGGATCTTACAGATACTTAACAAATTTTAATTTTATTAAAAAATCTAAAATGAATGTTTCCCATCATTATGATATTTCTGATGATTTATATGATTTATTTCTAGATCCAAAGAGACAATATTCATGTGCTTATTTCAAAAAAGAGACTGATAGTTTAGAAGTTGCTCAAAATAATAAAATTCAACATATTATAAAAAAATTAAATATTAAAAAAAATCAAAAAGTTTTAGACATAGGTTGTGGTTGGGGTTCATTAGCATTTGATATAGCAAAAAGTGCAAGTTGTGAGGTTACTGGAATTACTTTATCAGAAAATCAATTTAATTTTTGTGAAAAAAAATCAAAAGAAATGAATTTAGAAAATCAAGTAAAATTTAGATTGATGGATTATAGAGAACTTAAAGAAAAATTTGATAGAATAGTAAGTGTTGGAATGTTTGAGCATGTAGGAAGAAAATTTTATAAAAAATTTTTTAATCAAATTGAAAATTTATTAAAAGATGATGGTGTTTCATTGATACATACCATCGGATCTGTTGATCCTCCTCGAGACCCACATCCCTGGATAACAAAATATATTTTTCCTGGTGGGTATACACCGAGTTTAAGTGAAGTTACCAACCCAATTGAAAAAGCGGGCCTTATCGTTACAGATATAGAGGTTCTAAGACTTCATTACTCTCACACATTAAGACATTGGAAAGAAAATTGTATTAAAAACAAACAAAAGATCACACAAATGTTTGATGAAAAATTTTTTAGGATGTGGGAGTTTTACTTAACAGGTTGTGAAATGGCATTTAAATGGGGTGATCAAGTTGTATATCAATTTCAACTTACGAAAAATTATCAATCAACTCCTGTTACTAGAGACTATATTTATCAATAAATTATTGATAGAATTAGCTTTCTTTAATAATGAAAAAAAAGCATAAAAAATCAAAAAAAAAAACAAAAACTAAAAAAAAAAATAAAGTTAATAAATTTAAAAGAAAAGTAAATAAAATAAAAAAAAGTACAAAAAAAAAGAAAAAAACAAAATTTATTAAAAAAAAGAAAACTATTAAACTTAAAAAATTAAATTATCAATCACAAGTAAAAAAAAAACAAGAAGATAGCTTAATCTTAAAATTAGTTAAATTTCAATTATCTCTCAAACCCCAGTTTAATTTTAAATTTAATTTAAATTTAGAAAAATATATTCAAGGTTTTTTTGACAAAATTTCAGAGACTATTTCCAGTTATAAGATATTAAAAACCGATGAAAAAAGAAGAATTAAGATAGAAAAAATTGAAAAAGAAAGAAGGGAAAAAATAGAAGAAGCAGAAAGAAAAAAAGACGAGGAAACTTTAAGATTAAAGTTGAAAGAACAAACACTTAAAGAAGAAGAAAGATTAGAAAGACAAAGGACTAAAGACATAAAATTATTTTTGAGAAAAGAACAAGCACTTTTGAGGATAGAACAAGCAGAAAAACAAAAACAATTTTTAAAACAATTAAGATTAGATAAACAAATTGAAAAATTTAGAATAAGAGAGGTCAAGGAATTAGAAAAACTTGAGAAAATTTCGTTAAAAGAAAAAAGAGAAGATTATTCTGGATTACAAGAGAGAATTGACAAACTTAAAGAAAAATACAGATTACTGCGGGATCAAAAAATCAAAGAAAGAGTTGAAGCGCTAGGAATCAAGCTTCAAGGTGACGAAGATAGAGAAACTTTATTAGAAAAAGAAAAGGAATATACTTTAGCGAGACAAAAAATTGAATTTGCACTTGAAAGTTTTTATAGAAGTGCAAGCAGTTTAGTATTTCAACTAAATAAAAGACATATTACACGAGATATGTCAATTTTTCGATGTATAGATAGGAGATTTGAAACTGGAGAAGTTTTTATAAAATGGGACGAGTCATCAGACGATGAATGGTTACTATTGATTTATATTAAAAATAATTCTCCGGATGAAGGAATTGTCATAGAAGATAAAACAAATCCAGAAAAAAATCTTTCCCACGAGTTTAGAAATGTGGATATTTTTAAAGCCTCAGACACCATGGTAGACTCTTTAACACAACTCATTGCTAGAAAAAGAGCCAAAAATAATAATTAAATAATAAGATTTAATTAGGTATTATATCTTATGATTATAGGGTCTATTTTTTTTGTAATTTTATATTTAGTCTTTAGATACATCATAGCTTGGATAACTTATTTAAATAACTTAGATCCAAGACTTGGTGATAGTACATGGAGATTTACTTATGATTATCCTGTCATCGGAGAAAGAGATGTGTCAGATTTAGATGATAAAGATTTTGTGAGACTTAGAAGAAAAAAAAATAATATTGTATTATTAATGTATTCTATAGTTTTAGTAATGTTTATAGCCTCTATGTCTTTATTAAGTAAATTTTTGTTATTTTTCTTTAGTTAGTTTTTTTCAATTGTTTTCTATTCTTAATATAAAGAAAAAAAGCTACTATTTCATATACTACAGAAAATATATTGAAAATTATTGGTAACTTAAAAAAATTATAAAGAAATCTATATTTTGGCATTTTTTTCCATAACAATAAAAATGCTTTTGCGCCTCCTAAAACATTATCACCATCTTTTACATGAAGTCTTCTTAAAAGCTGTTTGCTATCTTTAGAGGTTTCTTTTTCGGCTAACTCATTGTTTGTAATATCAACCCAATTAATTTCGTTTATTTCTTCTTTTTTATAAAGATCAATTTCAGCCTTACAAATTTTACAAGAATTATTAAAATAAACTTTCATAATTATAGGATTTAATACTGATTTGTCTTATAAATGTACATGCGTAAAATACTCTAGTTGAAAATTCCATGAAACAATCTATTTAATGTATTTTATGAGTAATTTCTTCGAAAAATCTGACCTATCAAGAAAAGAGGCTGAAAGTATTATTTCAGACACTTTGCGAAAATGTGATGATGGTGAATTATATTTAGAAAATTCGAAATCTGAATCAATATTATTAGACGATAACAAAATCAAAAATTCAAATTATAATTCAGATTTAGGATTTGGTTTTAGAGCTATATCTGATGAAGTAGTGGCTTATTCTCACTCTAATGAAATTTCCAAGAACTCTTTAAAACAATCCTCAGAAAATTTAAAGTCTACATTAAAATCTGTCAAAGGTACTTATAATCATGAAATTCCTAAATCAAATAAAAAGTATTATGACAATATTAATCCGATTGAGCAAAAATCTCTTAATGAAAAAATTAAAATATTGAACGATGTAAATGATTATTTACGATCTAAAGGTGACAAAGTTAAACAAGTTACAGCTAATTTTTTGGGAGAGCAAAAGTCTGTTGAAATAATTAGATGTGGTGGAGAGACTTTGTCAGATGTTCGACCCTTGATAAGATTTAACGTGTCAGTTATGCTTGAGAAAAATGGAAGAAAAGAAACGGGTGTATACGGTGTTGGTGGAAGACAATCTTACGATTCATATTTAAAAGATGAAAATTGGAAAAGTGTTTGTGATGAGGCTTTAAGAATAGCATCAGTAAATTTGGAAAGCAAACCTGCGCCAGCAGGTGAAATGAAGGTTGTTCTAGGACCTGGATGGCCAGCAATATTAATTCATGAGGCTGTCGGTCATGGTTTAGAGGGAGATTTTAATAGAAAGAAAACTTCAGCATTTCATAATCTAATGGGCCAAAAAGTTGCAAGTGAAGGAGTTACAATTATTGATGATGGTACCATTGATAATAGAAGAGGTAGTCTTACTATTGACGATGAGGGAACACCAACAGAAAAAACGGTTTTAA
The DNA here is from genome assembly GCA_902557215.1 of uncultured Pelagibacteraceae bacterium. Classification (GTDB taxonomy): domain Bacteria; phylum Pseudomonadota; class Alphaproteobacteria; order Pelagibacterales; family Pelagibacteraceae; genus Pelagibacter. The sequence continues at coordinate 24,248 of CACDZM010000003.1, forward strand.
TTGAAAATGGAATTTTAAAAAATTTTATGCAAGACAGACTAAACGCACGTTTGATGAAAACAAGATCTACTGGAAGTGGAAGAAGAGAAAACTATAGACATATAGTTCTACCAAGAATGAGAAATACGATGATGTTAAGCGGTAAGCAGACTCAAGAAGAAATGATTAAAGCTGTCGACAAAGGTATTTTCGCAGTTAGTTTTGGTGGTGGACAAGTTGATATTACATCTGGAAAATTTGTATTTAATTGCACTGAAGCATATGAAATTGTTGACGGTAAAATTGGATCGCCAATTAAAGGTGCAACGTTAATTGGTGATGGTCCTTCAATTTTAAAAGAAGTTTCCATGGTGGGAAATGACATGATGATGGACCCTGGTATTGGGACATGTGGTAAAGCAGGACAAGGTGTACCAGTAGGTGTTGCACAACCATCAATATTAATCGATAAGATGACTGTGGGTGGTACAAAACTTTAAATGGTTAAAGATCAAGAATTTTTAGAGAAAAAAGCATCATATTGTTTAGGCTTAGCCAAGAAATTAGGTGCAACAGACTCAAGTGTTGTTGTAAAAAATTCAGTTTCTGAAACTGTTAATTTTAGAAATAGTAAATTAGATGAGTCTAACAGGTCAGATGATCTAGGCATAAGTATCACGACTTATATTGGTAAAAAAAAATCATCAATATCATCCTCTAATTTGCTTAATGATAATTTGAATATTTTGATAGAAAAATGTGTCGAAACTACAAAAAATACTCCTGAGGATGAATTCAATTCCTTACCAGACAAAGATTTATTAGCAAAAGAAGTTAGAGATTTAGATCTTTATGATGATAGTCATATAGCGAATGATCAAAAAATAGATTATTTAAAGAAATTAGAGGCCGCTGCTTCAAACGATAAAAAAATCGTCAATACTGAATCTAGTTTTACTCAAAATAAATCTAATTTTGTTTTAGCTAATAGCGAAGGTTTTTGTGATGGTTACAAAACATCCTCATTTACAGCATCGAGTGTAACAGTTGCAAAAAATGAAAAAAGCATGGAAAGAGATTACGAATATTCTAGCAAATGTTTTCTTAAAGATCTAGATGATGCAGAGAAATTAGGAAATCTAGCTGCTAATCAAACTATTAGAAAATTAAATCCAAAAAAAATTGGGAGTGAAAAAATTGCTATAATTTTTGATAAAAGAATAGCTAAGGGAATGTTAAGTACTTTTGCAAGCGCTATTTCTTCATCAGCAATATCAAGAGGAACTTCTTTTCTAAAAGATAAAATTAATCAAAAAATATTCTCAGATAAAATTAATGTATTTGACAAACCTGATATGCTCAAAGGGTTAGGCTCAAGAAATTTTGATACTGAAGGGGTAAAGACTGACACACTTAAACTAGTGGATGAAGGAATTTTAAAACATTATTTGATTGATACATACAATGGAAAAAAATTAAATCTTAAATCTAATGGAAGATGTGGAGGAACTAGTAATCTTTATTTTGAAAATGGAAATACTAATTTTAAAGATTTACTGAATTCAGACTCAAAAAGTCTCTATATTACTGAAACTATAGGACATGGGAGTAATATTGTGACCGGAGATTATTCAGTTGGAGCAACAGGGTTTTTGGTTGAAAATGGTGAGTTTAAATATCCAATAAATGAAATTACCATAGCAGGTAATTTTAAAGATATGTTTCAAAATATCACTTTAGCAAATGATTTGGAGTTTAAATATCCAACTAACTCACCAACCATGTTAATAGAGGGAATGGTTGTTGCTGGTAAATGAGCGAATTTTGTATAATTGGCTCTGGTATATCTGGATCCACAATTGCAAATCTTCTAAATAAAAAATATTCAGTAATTCTGTTTGACAAAGCAAGAGGCCCGGGCGGTCGTGCATCTTTTAAACGAATAAAAGGCAAAACAGGTTTTGATCATGGCACCCAATATATTTCACCAAAAACTGAAGAATTTAAAAAATTTACTAAAAATTTAATAAAAAAAAAAATTTTAAAAGTATGGAATGGCAAACACGTTTTTCTTAATTCAAAAAAAAAAGAGGATAAAAAACATCTAAAAATAATTGGCAAAAATGGGAACAATGATATTAGTAAATATTTGCTTAAGAAAATTAATTGTAACTACCATAGTGAATTAAAAAAAATCTATTATAAAAACAAACTCTGGTATTTGTTATTTGAGGATGGAAAAATGAGATCTTTTAAAAACCTTATTTTAACTTGTCCTTTTCCGCAATTAAAAAAACTTTCTAAGAAATTTATAAAAAATTCTTTTTTAAGTAAATCTATAAAAATGGATGCTAATATTACTACTATGATTGCTATTAAAAAAAGTAAGAATTCAAATAGCAGCTATCTTTTTGAAGACCCCATTCTTGGTTGGGCTGGAAATGAAAACTCAAAAAAAAGGTTTAAATCAAAATATGATTTATGGACCCTTCAAAGTACGTTTGATTGGGCAAATAAAAAGATTAATAAAAACAAGAATAATAAAAAAGAAAATTCAAAAATTATGATTGATAAATTTTTTAAACTTTCAAAAATCAAAAAAACAAAAATTTATTATTCACTTAATCATGGCTGGAGATACTCTTCAAATTCGAGACCATTTAAAATTAAGAGCTATTGGGATCCTAGGAAAAGACTGGGTGTTTGTGCTGATTGGTTTGTAGGACCAAGATTAGAGTCAGGATGGATAAGCGCACAGGATTTATTTAAGAAAATCTCAAGATAAATTAATCAAAATTCTTTAATCTATATTCCCAGTTACCCATTCTCGAATAGGATACTTTTAATATCATTAAATTTTTACGATCGTACCAAATATTGAAATCTAATCTTTTATTTTTCGGTATACTCATATCTTTAGATTTCAGTGTAAAATGATCAACTTCATAAACTTTTCCATAAAGATCTATTTTTTCTTTACCTAAAAAAGTTACTACTTGATCCTTAATACTTCCTGAGATGGGACTTATTTGAGAACTTGCTTGTAAAACTTTGTGATTCCACCAATTTCCAATTACGTTATCAGCTGAGGCTTCTCCATTGTATGAAGAGCCCTTAATGTCAAATTTTTTATTTTCTTGAGAAAATGTTAAATTAACAAACTTCTTTTTGTCATTTTGTAAAGTTTTAGAATTGTAAGAAACCAATTGATCTTTGAGATATTTTTCTTCACTATAACCCTCAACTTGGAAAACTGTTGCCCCTAAAAGCTTGACTACAAATTTAATTTGATTAGTAACAATGGTTTCTGCTCCATTTCTTTTAAAAAAGTAATGATTATAGCCAATAAGCTCACCATTTCGAAAAATCTCCATCTCAATTTTGTTGTATTTTATGTAATGTCCAATATGAGCGATCGTATTAGTTTGATAAAGTAGGAGTAATAAAATGACTATAATTTTTTTCATTTAACAAATAGTTTAATAGAATTTTTTATTAATAGAAATAACTTATTAAAATGTTTTTAAAAATTAAGAAAATACCAAGGGTCAATTGGAGTTCCGATAAGCCTTATAATTTTAAACCAAAATTCTCTACATTCTTTTTTTTATGTTTTGGATTGATGCTATTTGGTCTTGGAGAAGGTTTATTAATTGTATCTTTTACTGGTGCTTCTCCATGGAGTGTTTTAGCACAAGGCATTTCTTTAAATGTTAACTTGACTATAGGAACAATAACATTTTTGATTAGTCTTGCAGTTTTAATTTTGTGGATACCACTTGGTGAAAAACCAGGAATGGGTACAATATTTAATGCAATAATTATTGCAATCATGATCGATCTTTGTATTAAGTTTGTTCCAACCCCGTCTGACTTTTTATATCAATTAATCTTAGCAATAATTTCAGTAATCACAGTTGGGATTGGTGGAGGTATTTATTTAGTATCTAATCTTGGAGCAGGACCAAGAGATGGTTTGATGATTGGCCTACAAAAAAAATCAAATTTACCAGTCGCTGCTGTAAGAGCATTTTTAGAGATCTCTGTTGTAAGTATTGGATGGTACTTAGGTGGAACTGTAGGGGTAGGTACCTTATTATTTGCTTTTGGAATTGGTCCTTGTGTTGCTTTAGGTTTGTATTTAGTTGATAATATATTCAATTAGGCTGCAGCGCCTGATTTTTCACTTCTTTTTCTTTCATGTGGATCGAGAATTGCTTTTCTTAATCTACAAGAATCTGGAGTGATTTCTAAAGCCTCATCAGCATTTAGCATACTTAATTGTTCAGCGATGGACATTTTTCTTACAGGAGTAAGGACAACATTTTCGTCTGTACCTTGGGTTCTCATATTAGTTAATTTTTTACCCTTCATAACGTTAATAATCATATCTCCTGGTTTAGGAGATAAGCCCACAATCATCCCTGGATAAACAGGATCATTATGAGTCACAAACATCTCACCTCTAGCCTGTAAATTAAATATTGCAAATGCAACTGCTTTACCTTGTTCCATTGAAATAAGGGCACCATTTCTCCTACCCTCCATTTGACCCTCAAATGGTCCATATGCATGAAAAATTCTGTTAATTACACCATTGCCTTTTGTGAGTGTTAAAAACCGACTTGTGTATCCCATCAAACCTCTTGTTGGTGCATGAAAGATTAATCTTTTTTTATTTTTACCAGTATCTTTTAACTCTATTAATTTGCCTTTTCTTCTATTCATTGAGTCAATAATTTTTGATGAGTATTCCTCATCCAGATCCATAGTTATTTCTTCTATTGGCTCGAGTTTATTGCCATTTTCATTTTTTTTATAGAGAACTTTTGGGGGACTAACAGTCATTTCAAAACCTTCTCTTCTCATTTGAGTGAGTAAAATTTCTAACATTAATTCACCCCGCCCACTTACAACAAAAGAGTCGTTACCCTCATTTTCTGTAAAAGTAATTCCAACATTATTCTGTGCCTCTTGAATCAGCCTATCTCTTATCTGAGTGCTTGTAAGTTTTTTGCCCTCAGTTCCTGCAAGAGGAGACGTATTTACAGTAATGGTAATGGACATTGTTGGTGGATCAATTGGAGTAGCTTTAATAGGATTATTCACCTCAAGATCACAAATTGTATCAGCAACGTTAGCTTTCTCTAAACCTGCGATTACAACAATATCTCCCGCCTCACCAACTTCAATTGGAACCTTTTTAGTTCCCTCGTACCTAAAAATTTTGGTTAACCTACCTTCATCAACTTTTTGACCTGTTAAATTGATCGCCTTAATTGCTTGATTAGCTTTAGCAGTTCCCTGAGAAATTCTACCGACTAAACTTCTTCCTAAAAAACTGTCTGCATAAAGAAGAGTAGATAACATAGCGAAAGGTTTTGACTTATCTAATTCTGCAGGCTTAACATGTTCTATAATTTTTTCTAAAAGTGGATTTAGATTTTTTCTCGGACCATCAATTTCTAAATCAGCCCATCCAGATCTGCCACTGGCATATAAAACTGGGAAATCTAGTTGTTCCTCATTGGCATCTAAGCTAACAAATAAATCAAAAGTTTCATTTAAAACTTCATCAGCTCTTTGATCTGATTTATCAAGTTTGTTGATTACAACAATTGGTTTTAAACCTTGTTTTAACGCTTTTGCTAACACGAATTTTGTTTGAGGCATTACACCCTCAGCAGAGTCTATGAGTAATAAAGCTCCATCTGCCATACTAAGTACTCTTTCAACTTCAGCAGCAAAATCTCTATGACCCGGAGTATCAATAATGTTTATTCTTGAGTTTTTCCAATTAATTGAAGCAGGTTTAGCTAAAATTGTTATTCCTCTCTCTTTCTCCAATTCTCCTGAGTCCATTAATCTCTCATCTACAACCTCATTTTCTCTAAAGGATCCACTTTGTTTCATAAGATTATCTATTAAAGTTGTCTTACCATGGTCTACATGAGCGATAATTGTGATGTTTCGGATAGTATTATTCATAAATTTGAGCTCTTATACATATTTAATCGCTTTTGGAAACTTAAAAAAACTCATGTAATGCTTGAAAAAAACAAGTATTTTTAATTTAATTTGTATTTTTTCGCTTCTCGCGTTTAAGTTTTCTTTTTTCTTTAAAACTTAATTTGGGTTTTTTTTTGACACTCGAGTCTTTGAATGATTTACCACTGTATCTTTTTGACATAGAATGATTATACAAATTAAAGCATAAACATAAAATAAAATTGAAAAAAATTTTTGTTCATTTAGGTGCCGGGGCAGGGGATTTAGATTCCAGAGCAAATTATAGATGTGGTTTTACTGAATTAATAAAAAAAAAAATTACTAAAGAAGACATAGCTTTTGTAATCGAAGCTAATCCAAAAAACATAAATAAATTGAGAGAATGTTATAAAAATTTTAAAAATATTGAAATTTTAAATCTTGCAATAAATCATGACGACACAAATTCGTGTGAATTTTTTTTTACAAAAGATGATGCGCCTCATTATCAAGTTTGTTCTCTGGATATAAATCATGTTAAAAAACATTATCCTAATTCAGTAATTGAAAGCTTTACAGTAAAAGGTTTAAGAATTAATGAATTTTTTTCAAAATATGTAGGTGAAAAGATTGATTACCTTAGCATAGATCTTGAAGGTATAGATTATGAAGTAATGATGGAAATTGATCTTTTAAAATTCCAAATAGAAAATATTTCAATTGAACATCTTCACCTGGATAGATATCAAAAAAAAAATATGGTAAAACACTTAAATAAAAATGGGTATTCGTATTTTGGTAATGGGTATGATCATAAAAACTTTGATTATTTATTTAAGAAAGAAAAAATAATATGGAATAGATTTTTGTCTAATTTCCTTTGGCTAGTTAGTCATAAAAAAGTTAAGTATTTTAACAAATTTTTTTTAAAGGGTTCTGAATAAAAAAAAGGGCAGTAAAAACCGCCCTTTTCAAATTTTTGTTTGAGTAACTTTGGGATTACATTCCCATTCCACCCATTCCACCCATGCCACCCATGCCACCCATGCCACCAGGCATTGCAGGTGCACCAGCATCTTTTTCCTCAGGTTTATCAGCTATCATTGCTTCAGTAGTAACTAGCAACCCAGAAATTGAGGCTGCATCTTGAAGAGCAGTTCTTACAACTTTTACTGGATCAATAATACCTTTAGCAAACATGTCACAATATTCTTCATTCTGTGCATCATAGCCATGAGTTTTTTTGTTCTGTTCTAATAATTTACCAACTACAACGGAACCATCAACTCCAGCATTTTTAGTAATTTGTCGTATAGGAGACTCTAAAGCTCTTCTAACTAAATCTACACCAGCTTTTTGGTCTTCTCCTTTTACTTTTACTTTATCAAGTTCTTGAGCTGCATACAATAATGCACAACCACCGCCTGTTACAATACCTTCCTCTACAGCAGCTCTTGTTGCATTTAAAGCATCTTCTACTCTGTCTTTTCTCTCTTTTACTTCAACCTCTGTTGCTCCACCTACTTTAATTACTGCAACACCACCAGCTAATTTTGCTAATCTTTCTTGTAGTTTTTCTTTGTCGTAGTCTGAAGTTGTTTCATCAATTTGTTGTTTGATTGAAGAACATCTAGCTTCAATATCTGATTTTTTACCAGAACCATTCACTATAGTGCTGTTATCTTTATCAACTTTAATTTTTTTACATGAACCAAGATCATCAAGTTTAACATTTTCTAGTTTAATGCCAAGGTCTTCAGAAATAACTGAACCACCAGTAAGAATTGCTATGTCTTCAAGCATAGCTTTTCTCCGATCCCCGAATCCAGGTGCTTTTACAGCTACGACTTTTAGACCACCTCTTAATTTATTTACTACTAAAGTAGCTAATGCTTCACCCTCAACATCTTCAGAAATAATCATTAATGGCCGCCCAGCTTGAACAACTGCCTCTAAAAGAGGAACCATAGGCTGTAGGTTTGTTAATTTTTTTTCGTGCAATAAAATAAAAGGATTTTCTAATTCAGTTGTCATTTTATCACTATTCGTAATAAAGTATGGAGATAAATATCCTCTATCAAACTGCATACCTTCAACTACGTCTAATTCTGTTTCAATTCCTTTGTTTTCTTCAACCGTTATAACACCTTCGTTACCAACTTTTTGCATTGCTTTAGAAATCATAGTACCAATTTCTTTATCACCATTAGCAGAAATTGTTCCAACTTGCGCAATCTCATCGCTATCTTTTACTTTTTTTGCTGAAGATACAAGATTTTGTTTGACTACATCTACTGCAGCATCAATTCCTCTTTTAACATCCATAGGATTCATACCTGCAGTAACATATTTTACACCTTCTTTTACAATAGCTTGTGCGAGAATAGTCGCTGTGGTTGTTCCATCACCAGCTTCATCATTTGTTTTACTAGCAACTTCTTTAACCATTTGGGCACCCATGTTTTCAAATTTATCTTCGAGATCAATTTCTTTAGCAACAGAAACACCATCCTTTGTAATTCTTGGAGCACCATAAGACTTATCCATAACTACATTTCTTCCTTTTGGTCCTAATGTCACTTTAACCGTATCAGCAAGGATATTTACTCCTCTAATCATTGCTGCCCTTGCTTCAGCATCAAATTTAACTATTTTCGCCATTTTATTTCTCCTTTAAATTTAATTATTTGCTTGAAATACCCATAATGTCTGATTCTTTCATTATGCTGTATTCTTTGCCATCAATTTTGACTTCGGTTCCTGACCATTTGCCAAACAAAACTTTATCTCCGACTTTTACATCCATTGGTATCGTTTTGCCGTCTTCAGTTTTTGCACCACCACCAACAGCAACCACTTTGCCTTCTTGAGGTTTTTCCTGTGCCGTATCAGGTATGATTATTCCACCGGCAGTTTTTTCGCTACTGTCTAAAACTTCTATTAAAACTCTATCGTGTAACGGTCTAAATTTCATAAATTCTCCTTATTAATATGATCTTCATATAGAGATTGGCCTTACTATTTCAAGATATAGTTAAAAATTAGTTAGTTAAAAAACAAAGGAATTTGTGGGTTTTATGGTTTATAGATTAATTTCATGACTAAAAATTTAGATAATGAAGGTCTAAGTTCTATAGCAGACAATTATCAGCTATTTTATGTTGACTTATGGGGGGTGGTCCATAATGGGGTTACTCTACACCTTGAAGCGATAAAAGCTCTCAAAGAAATCAATAAAAAAGGAAAGGACTATATTTTACTCACAAATGCACCCAGACCCAATCATGTAGTTAAATCTTTTTTACAAAAACTAGGCATGGAAAAAGAAATTAGAGATCATGTTTTTACGTCTGGTGAGGCAGCTCTCATTTACTTAAATAAAAATTTAATTAATAAATCTTTCTTTCACGTGGGTCCACCAAGAGATTTTGATTTATTTAATGACTTTAAAAAAATGAAATTAGATAATATTGAAAAAAGCGAATATATTTTATGCACTGGATTGTTTGATGAACACAATGAAGACTTAAATTATTATAAAAATTTGTTCGAAAAAAATATAAAAAAAAAAATGATTTGCACAAATCCTGATTTAATTGTCGACAGAGGAAACACAAGAGAATTTTGCGCTGGTTCTGTTGCAATGATTTTTGAAAAAATGGGTGGAGAAGTCGTTTATTTTGGAAAACCTTATCCTGAAGTTTATCATCAATCTATTGATAACAAAAATAAAAAAATTCTTTCTATAGGTGATAATCTAAATACTGATATAAAAGGAGCAAACCTTTTAAATTATGATTCTTTGATAATTTCAAATGGAATTCACAAGAATGAGATTAAAGAAAAAGGAATTGAAAAAGTTGCAAAATCTTACGAAGCAATTTGTAATTATATTCAATCGGAATTGAAATGGTAAAATCAAAAGAAATATATAAAAATTTTAATATCAATCCAAGATATAAAGAATCAATAATATTAATTGGAAATTTTGATGGAGTTCACAAGGGACATCAAAAATTATTCTCATTAGCTAAGAAATATAAAAAAAAATATGCCTCAAAAATTGGCGTGTTGACTTTTGAACCAATGCCAAAAATGTTTTTCAATAAGAATTTAGATAATTTTAGAATCTCTAATTTACAGCAAAAAATTAATAATCTCAAAAATCTTAATGTAGATTTTCTGATAATAAAAAAGTTTGATCTAAAATTCTCAAAAATAAAATCTATAACTTTCATTAAAGAAATATTAGGTAAAAAGTTAAAACCAAAATTCATTTTTGTAAGTAATAATTTTAGATTTGGGAACAAAAGAGAAGGCAATGTTAGACAGTTGATTAAATTTGAGAGAATGTGTGGTTATAAGGTAGTTAAACCACAACCACTATTAACAAATAAGAAAATTGCATCTTCCTCGTTAGTTAGAAAACTTTTACAAAGAGGAAAATTAGAAAAAGCCAATAAAATTCTTAATAGAAATTGGTCAATTGTTGGAAAGGTTCAAAAAGGAAGACAGCTCGGAAAAAAAATCGGTTTCCCAACAGCAAACATTGATATTAAAGATTATATTTTAGCTTGCCCAGGTGTATATGCGATTCAGGCAAAAAGATATGGTAAAAACAATCACATAAAAGGGATTGCAAATTTAGGCTATCGACCAACATTTAATGGAAAAAAAATATTATTGGAAGTTCATTTATTTAATTTTTCTGGAAATCTTTATAATAAGTATTTAACAGTAGAATTTAAAAAATTTATTAGAAAAGAAAAAAAATTTAAAGATGTTGTCCAACTTAGAAAACAAATTAAAACTGACTTATTGAAAGCAAAAAAAATAAAATGAGTAAATCTCAAATAAATCTCCCTAAAACCGCTTTTTCGATGAAAGCAAATTTGCCAACACGAGAACCTGAAATTTTAAAACTTTGGCAAGATATAAATCTTTACGATGAATTAAGAAAATCAAGAAAAGGAGAAGAAAAATTTGTTCTTCATGATGGTCCTCCATATGCCAATGGTAATATACACATGGGAACAGCTTTAAATAAAATTTTAAAAGATATAATTGTGAGATTTCATCAAATGGATGGAAAAGACTCTGTCTATGTTCCAGGATGGGATTGCCATGGATTACCAATAGAATGGAAAATTGAAGAACAATACAAGAAAAATAAAAAAAATAAAAATGAAGTTCCAATCGTTGAGTTTAGAAAAGAATGCAGAGCTTTTGCAGAAAAATGGATAGAAATTCATAAAGATCAATTTAAAAGGTTAGGAGTTGTAGGAGATTGGGATAATTATTACTCTACAATGAGTTTTGATGCTGAGGCTCAAATAGTAAGAGAACTAGGTAAATTTTTAAAAGAAGGAAGTTTGTATAGAGGCTTTAAACCTGTTTTATGGTCCACAGTTGAAAAAACAGCTTTAGCAGATGCAGAAGTTGAGTATCAAGATCATAGGTCAGATACTATTTATGCATCATTTCCAGTTAAATCATCAAATATTAAAGAATTAAATGATAGTGAAATAGTAATTTGGACAACTACACCATGGACTATTCCAGCTAACAAAGCTTTGGCTTACAATGAAAGTCTAGATTATTTATTAATTGAAGTAAATGACAATGGAGACTTTAAAAATAAGAAAATTGTTATAGCAGATGCATTAACAGACACAGTTGTAAAAGACACCAAAATTCAAAGTTTCAAAAAATTAAAAAGTTTTAAAGGTAAAAATTTAAAAGGAACAATATGTAATCATCCTTTTTTAAAACTTGGTTATGAATATGACATACCAATGCTGGAAGCAAGTTTTGTTACTACAGAACAAGGCACTGGAATTGTTCATTGTGCGCCAAGTCATGGTCCTGATGATTTTAATTTGTGTATGAATAATGGAATTAAAGCAATTGAAACAGTTGATGGCGATGGAAGGTACACAAAAAATGTAGCACTTTTTGAAGGTATACATATTTTTAAATCTAATTCTATTGTGATTGAAAAATTAAAAGAACAAAAAAAATTATTATCGAGCGGTGAACTTGTTCATTCCTATCCTCATTCATGGAGGTCCAAAGCACCATTAGTTCACAGAGCAACTCCTCAATGGTTTATTTCTATGGATAGTCATAAGCTTAGAAATAAAGCTTTAAAAGCAATTGATGAAACAACCTTCTATCCTAGCAAAGGAAAAGAAAGATTAAAATCGATGATTGAAACAAGACCCGACTGGTGTGTTTCAAGACAAAGAGTATGGGGAGTTCCATTACCTATTTTTATTAACAAGAAAACTGGTGAAGTTTTGATTGATAATGAAGTTTTTGATAACATTGCGAAAATTTATGAAAAAGAGGGATCTGATTGTTGGTTTTCGGATGATCCACAAAAATTTCTAGGAAAAAAATATAAAGCTGAAGATTTTGAAAAGTTAAGTGATATCGTAGAGGTATGGTTTGATAGTGGATCTACACACTCATTTGTATTGGAAAAAAGAAAAGATTTAAAGTGGCCTGCATCTATGTATCTCGAGGGCTCTGATCAACACAGGGGATGGTTTCATTCGTCTCTTTTAGAGTCTTGTGGCACTAGAGATCGTGCACCTTTTGAGTCTATTCTTTCACATGGTTTTGTAGTTGATGGCAAAGGTTTAAAAATGTCAAAATCTTTGGGAAATGTAATTTCCCCGGAGGATATTCTTAAAAAATATGGTGCAGATATACTTAGAATTTGGGTTGCTTCCTCAAATTATGCTGAGGATCTTCGAATAGACTATTCAATATTAGATCAGCATGCTGAGTCTTATAGAAAAATAAGAAATACCTTTAGATATCTATTAGGCAATTTAAATGACAAATTTGAAGAGAATGAATTAGAAAAAGTTGATGTTAATAAATTACCAGAATTGGAGCAATTTATTTTACATAAGATTTATAAATTAAATTTAGATTTTGAAAAAAATTTTAAAAATTATAATTTTCATAATCTTTATAAGGATTTGTTGAATTTTTGCACTGTAGATTTGTCAGCATTTTATTTTGATATAAGAAAGGACACATTATATTGTGAACCTAAGAACTCTGATAAAAGAAAATCTACACTATTATTATTAAACATAATTTTAAATTCGTTACTTAAATGGTTTGCGCCTATTTTGTCATTCACAACTGAAGAAATTTATCAACTTATATCAAAATCAAAAAAAAGTATTCATCTCCAAAAATTTATCAATTTTCCTAAAAAATTTCATAACGAAAAATTAGGTGAAAGGTGGTCTAAACTTATAAAAATAAGAGATTTTTGTAATTTGAGTATTGAAGAAAAAAGAGCAAGCAAAGAGATTGGTTCAAGTTTAGAGTCTAGTTTAGAAATAACATTGAGCCAAGAATTATTTGAAAATTTTAAAGATGTTGACTTTGCTGAAATTTGCATTACCTCATCGGCAAAAATAAATCAAGGCTCAGACAGAGAGATTGAAGTTTTAACTACCAAAGCACTTGGAAAAAAATGCCCTATATGTTGGAAGATAAGTGAGGAGGGATGCAAGAGACCAAATTGTAATATTCACTAATGAATAAAAAAATTTTTCTAATGAAATTTTTATTAATCTTTTTGATTTTTTCAATTGATCAAGTTTCAAAATATTACATTATCGATATTTTTAAGTTTCAAGAAGAAGCGATTTATCTAACAAGCTTTTTGAATCTTCAATTAATTTGGAACGAGGGTATAGCATTTGGCTTACTAAGTTTTGAAAATGATATGTATTATGATTTAATAACTTTTGTAGTTGGCATTGTAATTCTGATTTTATTATTTTTAATTAGAAAACAGGATAAATATTCGTATTTTTACTCTATTATAGTCGGAGGGGCATTAGGAAATTTTACTGATAGAATTAGACATTCTTCTGTTCCAGATTTTATAGATTTCCATATTTCCAACTTTCATTGGTTTGTATTTAATATTGCTGATATATTTGTATCTTTAGGTGTTATTTGCCTTATTATTGCTGAATTATTTTTTAATAAAAACAATATTAATGAAAAAAATTAAAATTTATCTAATCATTCTGTCTATTTTTCTAACTTCATGTCAGTCAATCAAAGATGGTTTAAGTGGAAGGAAAGCAGACAATAGTGATGAGTTTTTGGTAAAAAAAAAGAATCCTCTTGTAATGCCTCCAAAATTCATGGAACTTCCAAAGCCCGAGCAAGAAAATTCAGTTGAGGAAATTGCAGGTATAGAGGAAACAGATGATATTAAAAATATCCTTAATTTAGAAAAAAATTCTAGTGTTAATTCAAAGAAATCAGATTCTGCGGAGGATTTCGTTTTGAAGCAACTTAAAGAAAAATAATGGTTTCATCTAATATTGAATTTAAAAATTTCAGTCAAAAAAAAAATAATTCTAAAGTTAAAAAAATTTTAAATGAATTGTTAAGTGATTATTTTAATAAAAATGATGAATTATTATTAAGTTTATCAAAAAAATATAAATATAGATTTAAATTTAAAAGTATAAAAAAATATAAAAAATTTAAATATTATAGAATTTTTGGTATGGGCGGATCCAGTTTAGGTGCTGAAGCTGTTTATTCCTTTTTAAAAAAAAAAATTACAAAAAATTTTTCATTTGTTAACAATATTGATTTATCTCATGATCAAAACAATAAAATTAATCAGTTTAATATAATTATTTCTAAATCGGGTAATACTCTTGAGACTTTAACAAATCTAAACTATCAAAAGGTGAAGAAGAATTCTTTGTTTATAACTGAAAATAGAAAAAGTTATCTAAGAACTCTCGCCTTAAAACTAAAAAGCGAAATAATAGAACACAATAATTTTATTGGCGGAAGATATTCAGTGCTATCAGAAACAGGGATGATTCCTGCATTTTTCATGGGTCTTAAACCTAATAATTTTAAAAGATTGGATAATTTGATTTCAAGTAAAAAATTTATTAACAATCTTACTTATAATGTTTCATCTATTCTTTCTTTTCACCAAATGAAAAAAAATAACTCTATAATATTAAACTACGATGAAAGTTCTAATAATCTATTTTATTGGTACCAACAATTGGTTGCTGAAAGTCTGGGAAAATCTTCGAAAGGAATTTTACCTATTATATCGTCAGTTCCAAAAGACAACCACAGTGTAATGCAACTTTATTTAGATGGATTTAAAAAGAATTTTTTTACTTTCTTTTATGTACAGGATAATAACTCAAAAAAAATTGATAATGAATCTTTATTGAATTCTCACAAATACTTAAGAAATAAAAAAATCTCAGACATTTTATATTCTCAATTTAAGGCTACTCAAAATGTATTTTTAAAAAAAAAAATTCCGTTTAGAAGTTTTATAATTAAAAAAAGAGATGAAAAAACTTTAGGAGAGTTATTTACCTTTTTTATTTTAGAAACAATATTATTAGGAAAAGCTCTTAAAATTAATCCATACGATCAACCTGCTGTAGAATTGATAAAAAAAGATACATTTAAAATTTTAAAAAATATTTAATTTGCAAATATTATTTTTGAAACACCGTATAGTCTTAGATCTAAAATATTCAGTTTTTCTGTAATTGTAATGTTATCCTTCTTGTGTCTGTGAATTATTATTATTCCATTTTTACTAAGAATCTTTTTTTTCAAAATTTTTTCAATTAGTGAATTTATTTTTTTTTCTCTATAAGGCGGATCAAGGAAAATTATATCTAATTCTAATTCATTTTTTTTTAGTCTTTCAATAAATTCAAAACAATCTAGTTTATTAATGAGACAACTATTTTGACATTTAAGATTTTTAATATTTTCATCTAACAGCTTGAGTGCTTTGTTATAATTTTCAACAAATAAGCATCTTCTTGCACCCCTCGATAAGGCCTCTAAGCCGAATGAACCTGAACCTGCGAACAAGTCTAAAATAGTTGAGTTTTTTAAATTGATATTAATTTTATTTGAATGCTCAATCACATTAAATAAAGATTCTTTCACTAAATCTCTAAGTGGTCTCGTAGTTCTATCTTCAGGAAGATTGATTTTTTTTCCTTTAAACTTTCCAGCAATGATCCTCATTGATTAACAACTTTATGACCTATATCTTTTCTATAAAAACCATTTTTCCAATTCAAGCTTTTTAAAAGATCTAAGGCTTTTTTTCTTGCAGATTTAAAGTCATTAGATCTAACAACTATATTTAAAACTCTACCCCCATTAGAGAAAGTTTTTCCATTAACTGATTTTGTACCTGCATGAAACAAAAAATTATTTTTATCTAATACTAAATTATTTAAGTTTAATTCGATATTTTTTTCATACTTATCAGGGTAGCCTTTTGAGCACAAGACAACGCAAAGACTTTTTTCATTATACCATTCTATATTAATATCTTTTAGTTTTTCATTTAAGCATGCCTCTATCAATAATCCAAAATCAGTTTTGAGTTTTGGCAAAAGTGTTTGGCACTCTGGGTCGCCCATTCTAACATTATATTCAATTAAGAACGGCTCACCTTGAACTATCATTAAACCAGCGTACAAAAAACCTTTGAAGTTTGTGTTATTCTCTTTTAAACCTTTAAAAGTTGGTTCGATAATTTTGTCAATTATTTTTTTACTCAAAATTTCATTTTCAAGTCTTGATGGGGAGTATGCTCCCATACCACCTGTATTTTTTCCTTTGTCTCCTTCAAGCACTCTTTTATGATCTTGAGCTGTACCAAATTGTTTATAATTTTTTCCGTCTGAAATTACAAAAAAGCTCATTTCCTCACCACTTAAAAATTCTTCGATAAGCAATTTATCTGCTTGTCCAAATTTGCCACCAAAAATTTCTTTAACAGCTATTTTTGCTTGATCTCTATTCTCACAAATATAAACACCTTTTCCAGCAGCAAGACCATCTGCTTTAATTACAATTGGATAATCACAATTTTGAATAAATTTTTCTGCATCATCGGCATTAAAAAAAATTCCAAACTTTGCAGTTGGTATATTAAACTTTTGGCAAAGTTTTTTAGTAAAAATTTTTGAACCTTCCAACTGTGATGCAAATTTATTGGGTCCAAAAACCTTAATATTGTGTTTCTCTAAGTAATCAATAATTCCATCAACAAGTGGTTTTTCTGGACCAATTACGAGAAAATCAATTTTCTTATCTAAGGTAAAATTTTTTAAATTTTCAAAATTACTTAAATCAATCTCAATATTCTCAGCAATTTTTTTTGTCCCAGCGTTGCCAGGAAAACAGTAAATTTTCTTAATCTTTTTGGAGTTTTTAAAAGACTCGCACAGGGCGTGCTCTCTGCCACCGCTTCCTATTATACCAACTTTCATATATGAATATATAAACTAAAAATGTTTAAAA
The DNA here is from genome assembly GCA_902557215.1 of uncultured Pelagibacteraceae bacterium. GTDB lineage: Bacteria > Pseudomonadota > Alphaproteobacteria > Pelagibacterales > Pelagibacteraceae > Pelagibacter. Next base: position 41,585 of record CACDZM010000003.1, read on the forward strand.
AATTAGCAAAAATAAAATATTTACCAAATAATTTTGAGGTGATCCAAGATGGGGATCATGTTATTTGTGCAATTTCAGGAAAAAAAATCCCTATTGAAAAATTAAACTATTGGAATGTGAAAGATCAGGAACCTTACTTTTCTTATAAGGAGGCATCGTTAAAGAGAGAAAAAAAAAGTTAAATTATTTCCACCTATCGTGTGTCCATATCCACTGACTGGGATTTGAGATAATCATTTTTTCCAAAATCGAGTTAAGAGCCAAAGTTATTGTTTCAATGTTATCATTTTTAGAAAAATTTATAGGTTTTGAAATTTCTAATATGAAATCGTTATTTTTTTTTCTTTTAATGTGTATAGGTACAATCTCACAATGAAATTTTTTCACAAACTGTGCCGGAATTGTAGTTGTCAAAGCCTCTTGGCCAAAAAATTTACTTTTAATTCCCTCAGAAACTCTTTGGTCTATCATCAAGGCAATAGAAGTTCCTGATTTAAAATATTTTAACAAATCCTTAGTACCAGAAATCCCTTTTTTTATTTGATTTTTACAAATGTATTTTTTTCTAATATTTTCCATTATCGGGTTTAGATATTGATTATTTAAAGGTCTATAAACTACCGCAAGATCTAAACCTGATTTTTCAATATGCATTGCCATTAATTCAAAATTATCAAAATGTCCTGATATGAATATTACTGGCTGTTTATTTGTTTTAATCTTCTCTAGTTCAGCTTGGCCTTTTACTTCGATTTTTTCTGCAAAAATACCTTCTCTAAAGTCTTTTATAAAATTGTACTCAGATAAAATTTTTCCATAGGTTAACCACATTTCATGAATAATTTTGTTCTTAAAATTTTCATCTTTATTTGGAAATGCTTTCGAGATGTTGGATTTAGTTATAATGTTAGATCTAAAAAAAGGACCAAAAAAAATAAAAATTTTACTAGCGATAAATCTTGAATTACTTAAACCTAATAACTTGAATAAAAAAAATAATGATAAAATAACCGTAAATTGAAAAAAATATTTGATCTTTTTAATTAAGTTTATCATTTAAAAAATCTATGAGTTTTTTCTCATTTATTATCTTTAGTTTAATTTTTAAAAAATTAATTCTTTTAGCATCATCATCAGATAGTCTGGTAAAATCTTTTTCAGTAGTTAGTATTTTAGCGTTTAATTTATTTGACTCTTCAAAGATATTTTTGATATCCTCTTTTTTAAAATTATAGTGGTCAGGAAATACTATTTCTTTAACAACTTTAATGTTATTTTCTAATAGAATTTCTTTAAAAGATTTTGGATCACCTATTCCTGAAAAAATAAGATAATTTGAATTTATATCTAATTCATCTAAATTCTGAATTTCGTAATTAGTATCAAATATCTCAATTTTAGTATTAAATTTATAAATTATCTTTTTTATGTCATCAGAATTTTCATTAATTCCGTTTAAGAAAACAACATCATAATTTTTTAAATTTTCAACTTTTTCTCTTAGAGGACCAGATGGAATTAATTTTCCATTTCCGATCCAGTTTTTTTTTTTAAAACAAACAAATTTTAAATCATAATCTATTTTTTTTTCTTGAAGCCCATCATCAAAAATTATAACTTGATTAGATTTACTAATTGCTTGGTTGATAGCGTCTATCCTTCTTTCAGTAATTATTGTTTTTGTTTTGGTCTTTAAAAGCACTTGCTCATCAACTTGACTAGTATAATATTTTTTAGCTGTAACTACTTTTAAGCCCATTTTTGTGATAATATCAAATAACTTTATTGTTAAAGGTGTTTTGCCCGTTCCGCCTAAATAAATATTACCAACACAAATAGTCTTTATTTCAGAAAATTTGTATTTTTTTTGAATATTTAAAAAAAAATTATTTATCATAATTGGAATTGTGAGTGGGATTAATAAGTATGAAAAAATATTTGGTTTCTTTAAATTCCAAAAAAAAGGTTTTTTAAAATTCATTTTATTTTAAGTATTTATCAATTTCTTTTAAATATATTTTAAGTATTTTATCCCCTATTTGAGTAAGTTTTTTCTTAATATTTCCTTTATTATTTTTAGAGAATAGTAATTTATCCAGAATTTTATACATCTCATTATGTTTTGATACTCTAAAAGAAATATTTTGGGAATTTAAGAAACTATATATTTCTTCAAAATTTGAAATATTTGGACCATGCAAAATATTACAACCGTATCTTGCTGCTTCAAGGGGGTTTTGACCACCATGTTTAATTAAAGAACCACCTAAAAAAACATTTTCGCAAAGAGAAAAAAATGGTTTTGTTTGACCGTAAGAGTTGACTAAGTAGATATCAGTATCGAGAGGTATTTTTTGGGCTGGTTCATGAAGGTGCGTTTTTAGACCTAGCTTGTTTAGTTGAAACTTGATTTGATTTATTCTGTTAATATGTCTAGGTATAACTATTGTTAGCAAATTTTTATGTTTATGGTTTAATTTTTTGTGAACAATACCAATAAAATTCTCTTCATTGTTATGCGTACTTGAAGCACACCAAACTTTTTTACTTTTTATAAATTTCTTTAAACTTTGTCTTATCTTAATTTTTTTAAATTCAGATTGCGAGAATTTTAAATTACCAAAATATTTAAGCTTTTTTGCTCCAAGTTTTTTAAGATAATTTTTTGATTTGAGACTTGAGCACAAACATAAGTCAAATTTACTAAAAATAAAATTTGAATAACCTTTTAACTTTCTCCATTTTTCAAAAGATTTTGATGTAATTCTACCATTAAGTAAAATTGTAGGTATTTTTCTTTTTTTTAGATTTACTAACATATTAGGCCAGACTTCGGAGTCCACAAATAAAGATAGATTAGGTTGCCAATAATTTAAGAAATTTTGAGTATTGAGATTAGTGTCTATGGGGAAAAATTGATGAATTACTTTTTTAAATTTGTAATTTGATATAACTTTTGAGGAACTTAAAGTATTTGTAGTAATTAAAATTTGAGCAATATCTTTTTTTGTTTCATACTTTTCAATTAAGGGCACAACACTTTGAAACTCCCCAACGCTTGCACCATGTATCCAAACTAACTTACCTTTGATTTTCTTTTTCGTAAAAAAACAGAATTTTTCTTTGAAACGTTTTGGATCTTCTTTTTTTTTTATTAATCTTAAAAAAATTATTAAAGGTGATAAAAAATAAACAATATTAATTAAAATTCTATAAATTATTAACATTATGATTTTTTGATTTGTTTATCATAAAAGTTTTTATAAATTTTTGAATTAATTAATAAATCATCGTGTTTACCTTCACCTACTACTTGGCCATTATCAATCACATAAATTTTATCTGAATTAAGGATTGTAGAAAGTCTGTGGGCAATCACGATAGTGGTTCTCCCTTCAGTAAGAAAACTAATAGCTTTTTGAATTTTACTTTCCGTCTCGGCATCTAATGAAGATGTCGCTTCATCAAGAAGAATTATTGCACTTTTTTTTAAAATTGCCCTAGCTATGGACAATCTTTGTTTTTCTCCTCCAGATAGTCTTATTCCATTTTCACCAATTAATGTGTCATATTTTTTTGGTAATTTGTCTATAAACTCACTAGCAAAAGAAAATTTTGCCGCTTCAATAATTTCCTTCTCAGACGCTTCTAAATTAGCATAGGCAATATTATTTTTTATAGTATCATCAAATAGAGTTGTATCTTGACTTACTAAAGAAATATTCTCTCTTAGAGAGCTAATCGTTGATTTATAAATTGATTGATTATCAATTTTAATATCTCCTTCGTTAATATTATAAAATCTAGGGATCAAATTAAGTATTGTAGATTTTCCAGCTCCACTATGGCCAACCAGTGAGGTCATTTTTTTTCCGGGGATTTTTAGATTTATTGACTTTAAAATTTGAAGTTCACTTTTTTTGTATTCAAAAGAAACATTATCAAATTCAACATTTCCCTCACTAAGTTCTAATTTTTCTGCATTCGGGATATTCTTTATTTCGTTTATATCATCTATAATTGGCAACACTCTTCTGGATCCCGTTAAACCTTGTTGAATTGTGATGTTAAGGGTAGCCAGAGATCTTACCGGCTGATAGGCTAACATCATAGCCGCAAGAAAAGAGAAAAAATTATTAACCTCAAGTTCATTACTGACCACAAGTTTAGCCGAAATAAAAATTAAACACGCAATCATGATACCTGTTAAAAACTCCATAATTGGGGAGGCTCTTACAAAAACTATGTTTATTTTTTTTGACGTTTCTTTTAAGGTGTTAATATATTTTAAGGCTCTTTCTTTTTCATAATTTTCTTTTTGAAATATTTTCATTAATTTATGATTTTTAAAAATTTCCATTAAATATGTATTTAAGATCCCAGTTTTATGCATTTGTTCATTAGTGACCTTGCCAATTCTTTTACCTAATGATCTTGCAGCAAAAGAGGCAAGTGGTATCATTATTATTGCAATTAAAGAGAGCTTCCAGTTTTGGTAAAACATAACTGACAACAAACCAATTAGTGTTAATGTGTCTTTAAAAAAGTTTAAAATTGCAGTACTTAATAGATTAGTTATCCAATTAACATCATTTATAAGATTTGAAATAAATTTACCTGAATGCTTTTCATCAATCAATTTGGTGTCAGCCTTTATTAATGAAGCAAACATGTCAGCTTGAACTTCTTTTTTGACCTCTTCTGCAACCCCAATCATTATTACTTTTGCTAAGTAAAGAGAAATACCTTTTAAACTGAAAGCGACTATTATTAGTAATGGTATAATTAATACTAATTTTGAGGATTGTTTAATGAACAATTCATTAATAGCAGGATCGAGAAGGTACGCTATGGCTGAGGTACTACCTGCCAAAAGCAATGAAAAAAGAATTGATAAAAATATTTTAGATAAATATTTTTTTGTATAATCTTTATATAGCCTTCTAAAAATTTGAATAGATGTCATTTTTTTAAAATTTTCCAAATATAATGCCTATTAAAATTAATATTCCTAAAAAGTTATTTGATTTGAACTTTAATAAACAGTCTTTTGCATCTTTTATATTTAATTTTCTAATTTGGTATAAGAATAAATGAAAAAAAATGAGTAATAAAAAGATATAAAAAAGATTATTTAGACTCATCAATATACCAACAGTTATTAGAGAGATAAAAAATATTAGGTAACATAACGTTAAAAATAAGTAGGGTATTTTTTTGAACTTAATTGAAGTTGATTTTAATCCTATAATTTCATCATCTTTTATATCTTGAAACCCATATATAGTGTCATAAGCAAGTGTCCAAAATATGGCTCCTAAATAAAATATAACTGGAATTAAACTTATCTCTCCAAAAATTGAAGTCCAACCAAGGATAAGACCATAGTTAAACGTTATTCCAAGAAAAAGTTGAGGCCAATAAGTAAATCTCTTCATAAGAGGGTAAGTAAATGCCAATGGCATTGAGCCTAACGCAAGAATTATTGTAAAATAATTAAAATTTATTAAAATTAAAAATGCTGCAAAACAAAGTATCACCGCATAAATTAATCCAACCTTGACAGAAATTTTTCCAGAAGCGATAGGCCTATTTTTGGTTCTTAAAACTTTTTTGTCAAAATTTTTATCCAAAACGTCATTAACTATACAACCAGCCGATCTCATTAAAACTGATCCTAGAAAAAAAAGTATTAAATAAAAAAAATATATGTTCAAATTATCTGAAAAATCGTAACTGATAGTTAATCCCCAAGCACAAGGCCAAAAAAGCAGCATATAGCCTATAGGCTTTCTTAATCTTGTAAGTTCAATAAATAAGCTTAATTGGTTCATAAAATTTTTCTTGTAAATAACAAACGCAAGATTGATAATCAAACTGATTCGTATGAATATAGATTACACAGTGACAGCCCTAATGTTTCCAGCAATTCCTTTATTGATGGCAGTATATAGTAATAGATTCCACACTTTAAGTAATTTAGTTAGAAAATTACACGATGAACATGTTTACGAGAAACACATACCACCAGAATGGAAAAAACAATTTTTGAATCTTAGCTCAAGAATTAGCCTTTTAAGATGGACAATTTTATTTGCAGCTTTTGGGTTTTTGTTCAATATGTTAACAGTTTTTGCCTTGTATCTTGATAAGGTTTTTATGGCACGAGTAATTTTCGGCTCTTGTTGTTTATCTATGATTGTCTCAATAATTTTTTTTATAAGAGAGATTCATATTTCGACGAATGCACTTAGGCTTCATATGTCGGATATGGATGTTAATGTAGATTAAGGAATTATTACTGCTGGACCTGTTAGCAATCTTGCCTCTAAATCCTTATGCGCTTGAGCAGCATCTTTTAGGGAATATTTTCTAGAAATTTCTATTTCAAATTTTTTAGACAAGACAGCTTCAAAAACTTTTTTTGCTGACTCTACTAGCTCGTCTCTTTTAATAGTATAATGGGCAATGGATGGTCTTGTAAAAAAAAGACCTTTTGCATTTATATCTTTTTTTACGTCGATTGTATCAACATAACCTGAAGCATTGCCAAATGCTACCATCATTCCTCTAATCTTTAATGTTTCAATTGATCCTTTGAATGTCCTTATACCTACACCGTCGTAGACAACATCAATTCCATTCTTACCCACAATTTTTTCAACTTCTTCTACAAAATTTTTTTCAGAATAATTTATGACGTGATGACAACCATTTTTTTTTGCAATCTCCTCTTTAATTTTTGACCCAACTGTTCCGATTACTTCCGCACCTAAAGCATTAGCCCAAGAACATAAAATTTGACCAAGACCTCCAGCTGCAGCATGATATAAAACTTTATCACCTTTTTTTAAAGTATATGCTCTATGCAACAAATATTCTGCCGTTATTCCTTTTAATGTAACACAAGATGCTACTTCATCAGACACATCATCAGGCACAGAAACTAACTTTTCCTCGGGCATAATTTGTTTTTCTGAGTAAGCACCAATAGGCATTGAAGCATGAGCAACTCTATCACCTGCTTTAAATAGTTTTACCTCTGACCCTACTTCTTCAATTACACCACAAGCTTCTAAACCAATGCCACTAGGTAATGGAATCGGGTAGAGACCTGTTCGATGATAAATATCTATAAAATTTAGACCAATTGATAGATTTTTAATTAAAACCTCGTTTGGTCCAGGTTTTCCTATCTCTAGATCTTGAATAACTAAAACCTCTGGCCCGCCAAACTTATCTATTTGAATTGATTTCATTATTTATTTAACAAATGTGCCGTTATGATAATCTTGAACAGCTTGTAATATCTCTGCTTTAGTGTTCATTACAAATGGTCCGCCCCTGGCTATTTCTTCATTAATAGGTTTTCCTGAAATAACTAAAAATTTTGCATTTGAAACAGCTTTAACTTTTAATTCTTCACCTTTTGAGAGTAAGATTAAGGTACTATCATTAATTTTTTTATGATCTTTTTCACCAATTATTATCTCTCCATTTATTAAGTATACAAATGAATTGTGAGTAGAAGGTAAACTAAACTTAAATTCTTTTCCCTCATTTAGTTCAACATCAAAATAAAAAGGCTCTACATTATGTCCTTTAACTGGACCTTCTACTTTTTCGAATTTACCCGCAATAACTTTGACACGTTTATCATTATCTGTATGAACACTCATTTGTTTTGAATCGATATAAATATACTCTGGTTTGCTCATTTTTAATTTTGCAGGCATATTAATCCATAATTGAAATCCATGAAGTTTACCTTCTTTCATTCCTGGCATTTCTGAATGTATGATACCACTTCCAGTTTTCATCCATTGAACATCGCCAGCAGTCATTTTACCTTTACCACCAGTACTGTCCTCATGCTCAAAATTTCCTGCTAACATATAAGTAACAGTTTCAATTCCTCTGTGTGGATGTGGAGGAAATCCAGCAACATAATCTTCACTATTTTCTGAACCAAATTCATCCAACATTAAAAAAGGATCAAAATAGTTTGGTTCAACACCAATGCTTCTTTTTAATTTAACTCCAGCTCCATCTGATGCAGGAATAGGATCAATGATTTTACTAACTTCAATATTTTTCATATTGGAATTTAATAGTTAAAAAACAGAAATTTGCAATGTTACTTTTTATTATGTGAGACGTCACAAAACGGCTGGTTATCGGTTTGTTTAAAAGTGCAAAAAAACATCTTTTTAGTTGTTTCTGCTTTATATACAACAGGGTTAAATTGAGATCCTTTATGAGAGCCATCGCAAAATGGTTGTTTGGAACTTTTTCCACAACTACACCAAAAGTAAGATTTACCTTCTTTCACCTCAATTTTTATTGCATTATTGCCCGTTCTCTGTCCCTTTGTCAAGTTCCCCTTAATTATTATTTAAATTAAACTAAAAAGCTCAGTTAAATCTTTTATTTGATTACTTGGTTTATAATCAAGGTTATCGAATATATTATTATTTCTGTTCACCCAAATAGATTGGTAACCATAATTTCCTCCACCAGAAACATCCCAAGTATTTGCACTTAAAAAAATAACTTCACTATTTTTTATTTTATATTTTTTAATTGGTAAGTCGTAGACTCTTGAGTCTGGCTTATAAATTCCAACCTCTTCTATGGAAAAAATGTCATCAAATAATTTATCTAAGTTATTACTTTTGACTAGCTCATCTAATAGGGAAGGAGTCCCATTTGAAAGAATAGCTAATTTAAAATCCCTTACTTTTAATTTTTTTAAAGTTTCTGGAACTTCTTTAAAGGGCGAGAGAACTTTGTATAAATTCAATAATTCGTTTTTCATAGAAGGATCTATGCTAAAAGCTCTCATTGATTTGTCTAAGCTATCTTCTGTAATCTGCCAAAAATCTTTATGTCTCTTCATTAAACTTCTGAGCCAAGTATACTCTAACTGAGTAGTTCTCCAAAAATTAGCAAAATTCTCCCACTTATCACCAATTTTATCTTTACATTTTTCTGCAGCAGAATTTACGTCAAACAATGTACCATAAGCATCAAAAATTATTGCTTTAACATTTTTCATAAATTAACTTAACACAAATGAGTAATATTAGATTATTTTTTTTGGATTCACTGTCAGTGAATATGAATGGTAAGTTAGATAAGTCACAATCACATTATTTAACAAAAGTAATGAGAGTAAACGAAAATGAGGTCTTTTCTTTATTTAATAACAATGGTGAATGGGCAGCCAAAATTTTAAGAATTTCAAAAGGTATTGTTGAATTTAAAGTTATAAAAAAAATAAGACAAAAAGAAAAAATAAAAGAATTATGGTTGGCATTTTCTCCAATTAAATCAAATTATCAGAATTTTATGATACAAAAAGCTACGGAGTTGGGAGTAACGAAATTTATACCAATTATTTTTGAAAGGACAATTGTTAGAAAAATAAACAAAGAACGTTTTGAAAAAATAGTGATTGAGGCAAGTGAACAATCAAATCGTATTGACGTACCATTAATTGAACCTAATCAGAATTTGGATAATCTTTTAAAAAATTCAATGGACTTAATTTTTACAGATTTAAACTCTAGTAATACCAAACTCGACAAATCAAAATTTACAAATAAACCAGTTTGCATAATTATAGGACCAGAGGGTGATTTTTCAGAAGCAGAAAGAGCAAAGATTCTCTCTTTTAGAGGAGTTCAGCCATTTAAAATCAATGAGAATATTTTAAGATCAGAAACGGCTGTGATATCTGCAATTTCAATCGTAAATTATGTAATAAATTGATAAATTGTCGCGAAAACTAAAGTGTAATTTTTATAAAAGAGCTTTATATAGCTATTAAAATGAAAAAAATTTTTATTATATTTTCAGGTCTTTTGTTATCTAGCAATGCTTTAGCAAACCAACCTTTTGATTGGCAACTAGGGTTTCAAAAAGCTGCTTCAGAGTCTATGAGAGATATTGTTGCTTTCCATAACAATCTTTTATTACCAATTATTATTGCAATCAGCGTATTTGTTTTATTTTTAATGTTGTATGCTTGCATAAGATTTAGAGCCTCAGCAAACCCAAACCCATCTAAAAGAACACATAATGTTACTGTAGAAATTTTATGGACTTTAATACCATGTTTAATTTTGATAGTTATGGCAGTACCGTCATTTAAAATTTTATATAAACAAGATACTATTCCGAAAGCGGATCTAACAATAAAAGCGATTGGCTACCAGTGGTATTGGGGTTATGAGTATCCAGATGAAAATATAATTTTTGAATCTTATATGATTGAGGATAAAGATCTAAAAGCTGATCAACCTAGATTACTTGCTGTAGATAATGAAATTGTAGTTCCGGTAAATAAAGTTGTTAAAGTTCTGATAACTGCAAATGATGTATTACATGCCTGGGCTTTACCAGCATTTGGAGTTAAAAGAGACGCAGTCCCTGGAAGAATTAATGAAACATGGTTTAAGGCAGAGAAAGAGGGGACATACTACGGCCAGTGTTCTGAACTTTGTGGCATCAAACATGCTTTTATGCCAATCACAGTAAAAGTTGTGAGTGAGGAGGAATATCAAGATTGGCTGTCGGAGGCGCGAGTAAAATTTGCAAAAGATGAAATTAAAAATGATAAACTAAAAATAGCTAGTAGGTAATTTATGTATACACAAACTGTACACGATGATCATACCCCAACCGGTTGGAAGAGATGGGCATATTCGACAAACCACAAAGATATAGGAACGATGTATCTAATCTTTGCAATTGTTGCAGGGGTTATAGGAACGGCGTTTTCAGTTTTAATGAGAATGGAACTAATGCATCCAGGCGATGGTATATTGGGTGGGAATTATCATTTATATAATGTGTTAGTGACAGGTCATGGTTTAATCATGATTTTCTTTATGGTTATGCCTGCTATGATAGGTGGTTTTGGTAACTGGTTTGTACCCATTATGATTGGAGCACCAGATATGGCATTTCCACGAATGAATAATATTTCTTTTTGGTTATTGCCAGTTTCTCTTACATTATTAATCTTATCAATTTTTGTGGATGGACCTCCAGGTCAAACAGGAGTAGGAGGTGGATGGACCATTTATCCTCCATTATCATCTAAAGCTGGACAGCCTGGCCCTGCGATGGATTTAGCAATTTTAAGTTTACACTTAGCAGGAGCTTCCTCAATTCTGGGTGCAGTAAATTTTATTACAACAATTTTGAATATGAGAACTCCAGGTATGACATTGCACAAGATGCCATTGTTTGCATGGTCAATTTTAGTTACTGCATTTTTGTTATTGTTATCTTTACCTGTTCTTGCTGGTGCAATCACCATGTTATTAACAGACAGAAACTTTGGGACAGCCTTTTTTGAGGCTCAGACTGGAGGGGATCCAGTTTTATTTCAACACTTGTTTTGGTTTTTTGGGCATCCTGAAGTTTATATTTTAATTCTTCCTGGTTTTGGAATGATAAGCCATATAGTTTCAACATTTTCTAGAAAACCAGTTTTTGGTTACTTAGGAATGGCCTATGCGATGGTAGCAATCGGAATAGTTGGTTTTGTTGTTTGGGCTCACCATATGTATACAGTAGGATTAAGCACTGACACAAAAGCCTATTTCCTTGCAGCTACAATGATTATAGCAGTTCCTACAGGAATTAAAATTTTCTCTTGGATAGCAACCATGTGGGGTGGATCAATATCTTTCAAAACGCCAATGATGTGGGCACTAGGTTTTATATTTATGTTTACTGTTGGTGGGGTAACAGGTGTAGTTTTAGCAAACGCAGGTGTTGACACTGCTATGCATGATACATATTACGTGGTAGCTCACTTTCATTACGTTCTCTCTTTGGGTGCAGTTTTTGCAATCTTTGCAGGTTTCTATTATTGGTTTTCAAAAATGAGTGGTTATGAGTATTCAGAATGGATGGGTCATTTGCATTTTTGGCTAACGTTCATTGGGGTGAACTTAATCTTTTTTCCTCAACATTTTTTGGGTTTAGCTGGTATGCCGAGAAGATACGCAGATTATCCGGATGCATTTGCAGGTTGGAATTATATATCATCTATAGGATCTTACGTTGCTGTAGCAGGCTTGGTAGTATTTTTTATAAATCTTATTTATGCATTTGCAAAAAAGAAAACTGCTCAAAAAAATCCTTGGGGTGTAGGAGCTACAACATTAGAATGGACTGTGCCATCACCTCCAAACTTTCATACTTTTGAGGAATTACCAAAGTTTGAGGATGATCAAGATATACAAAAATCACACGGCTAGATTCAGAATACAAAAGATATGAACAATGCACGGCTAAAAAAAAGAAGTTTAAGCCAAGAGGATTTATTTAATTTTTCAGAATTATTTAAATTAATGAAGCCACGTGTAATGTCATTAGTTATTTTTACGTGTGCTGTTGGTTTATTAACAGCACCAAATATAGTCTCAACTAAAGATGCTATAATTGGAATTTTACTAGTTTCATTGGGGGCAGGTGCTGCTGGAGCTTTAAATATGTGGTACGAGTCTGACTTAGATGCTTTAATGTCTAGAACTTGTTTAAGGCCAATACCAACTGGCAAAGTAAACAAGAACCAAGCGTTAATATTTGGTGTAACTTTATCGATAGTGTCTGTTGTAGCCTTAGATTATTTTACTAACAGGATCTCTGCAACCATATTGTTACTAACTATACTATTTTATGTATTGGTTTATACAATTTGGTTAAAAAGAAGAACACCCCAAAATATTGTAATAGGAGGTGCTGCAGGTGCTTTTCCTCCTGTAATAGGTTGGACGATTGCTACAGGCTCAATATCAATTGAACCTTTAGCTTTTTTTCTTATAATATTTTTTTGGACACCCTCGCACTTCTGGGCTTTAAGCTTGTATAAATCCGATGATTACAGAAAAGCTAAAATACCTATGCTTCCATTAATTAGCGGAATTGAAAGAACTAAAATAAATATATTTATTTACTCACTAATAATGTTGCCAACAATTATTTTTCCATATGCAATAGATTTTGTTGGGTTAACATTTCTAATTCCATCATTACTTCTAACATTTTATTATAATTATTTATGCTATCAACTACTTAGATTTAAAAAGAATAAATTTAAACCAAAGTTTGCAAAAGCCATATTTGGATTTTCAATACTATATTTGTTTTTGATTTTTCTTCTTTTTTTGATAGATAAGATTGTATGATTACACCAGATAAAAGAACAAAAAGAAAAAACCTTATTACAGCAATAGCAATAATTGCATTTATGATTTTTCTTTTCTTCTTTACTCTATATAACACAGGAGTATTTGATAGATCCATATGATTGAGAAAAAAAAATTAACCCCGTTAGTTCTTGCTGGCATTTTTGTTTTAATGTTAGGTTTGTCTTATGCTTCTGTTCCTCTTTATGAAATTTTTTGTAGGGTCACAGGATTTGGAGGAACAACACAAGTTGCTAATAATGCGCCAAAAATTGTTTTAGATAAAGTAGTAAGTGTTAGATTTGATACAAATGTGAATAATTTGCCGTGGGATTTTAAAGCTAAATCAAATGTGATGGATGTAAAAGTAGGACAAGTTAATAAAATAGAGTTTGAAGTTTTGAATTATGGTGATGAGCCAACAGCAGGTGTAGCAAGTTTTAATGTTTCCCCATCAAGTTTTGGAAAATATTACAGTAAACTAGGTTGTTTTTGTTTTGAAAAACAAGAATTAAAAGCCGGAGAAAAAGCTACATATGTTATGACTTTTTATTTGGATCCAGAAATGGTTAATGATGCTAATGTTAAAAATTTGGAAGATGTGACTATGTCATATACTTTTTTCTCGACAGACTATTATAAACAATCATAATTCTAAATATGTCAACTGAAAAAAAACATGATTACCACTTAGTCGACCCAAGTCCCTGGCCAATCTATGTTTCATTTTCTTGTTTAGTTTTAGCCCTTGGCTCAGTTTATTATATGCATTCAGATGTTTCTTGGGGAATGTATTTGGGACTCGCTCTTTTAATCTATGGTGTATATATGTGGTTTAGAGATGTAGTTATCGAAGCAGAACATCAAGGACATCATACACCAGTAGTTCAAATACACCATCGTTATGGGATGACTTTATTTATCGCCTCAGAGGTAATGTTTTTTGTTGCATGGTTTTGGGCATATTTTGATGTTAGTCTTTTTCCAAATGAATTTGTGGGAAATGTATGGCCACCAAAAGATATTAAAACTTTTGATCCATGGGACATTCCATTAATAAATACTTTGGTGCTTTTATTGTCTGGAACAACTGTGACATGGTCACATCATGCGCTTTTAGAGAATGATAGAAAAAGTTTTATTCAAGGATTAGTTTTAACAGTAATATTAGGCGCTTGTTTCACAGCTTTACAAGCTTATGAATATCATCATGCAACATTTGCTTTTTCAGATCATATCTACGGTTCAGTATTTTATATGGCAACAGGATTTCACGGTTTCCACGTAATAGTAGGTACAATTTTTTTAGCTGTATGTTTGTGGAGAGGAAAGCTGGGTCATTTTGATAAAGATCATCATTTTGGTTTTGAGGCGGCAGCATGGTACTGGCACTTTGTTGACGTAGTTTGGCTATTCTTATTTGCTGCGATCTATATTTGGGGAAGCTAATTTTGCACCTTGAAACATAAATTTTTATTTTCAGTTTTTATCATATTTTTTATATTTGTTTTTATTGCTTTAGGTACTTGGCAGGTAATTCGTTTAAGTTGGAAGAACAATCTCATTTTAGAAATTGAAAACTCATTGAAAAATCCTCCAGTTCAGCTTTCACAATCTAACCAACAAAACTATCTCAAAATCAAAACATCTGGCAGTGTTGATTTTGAAAAACAAATTTACTTATATAATTTAAATGACTCTGGAACACCTGGGTTTGAAGTTTTAAATCCTATCCTAATAGATGGTGAAAATTATTTACTCAATAGAGGATGGATACCATTTGAAAAAAAAGATGCTCCAGAGATAAATATATTGGATCAAAATAATATAGAAGGAACTCTTAAAACACAGGGAAGAAAAAATATATTCAAACCAGGTAATGATATTAAAGAAAATTACTGGTTTAGTTTAAATAGAGAAGATATCTCAAAATTTACTGGTAAAGAATTTTCTAAGTACATAATATATTTAGATGGAAATTATCAGTTTCCTAGACCAAAAAAAATTACTGCTAATATTTCCAACAATCATAAAAAATATGCAATAACATGGTTTTCATTAGCGATTTCAATTCTTTTGTTATATCTATATTTTAGAAAAAAGAATTATTAAATGAATTATATCAGTACAAGAAATAATCAAAAAAACTTTACTTTTAAAGATGTTTTTCTTAAAGGTCTGGCGGATGATGGGGGACTATTTGTTCCAAAGTCAATTAAACCCTTTAAAAAGGAAGAATTAAATAATCTAAAAAACCTTAGTTACAATGATTTAGCAGCTAAAATAATTTATCCATTTATAGGAGATTTTATGTCTAAAGATGATCTAATCTCTTTGATTTCAAAATCATATTCAAATTTCAGATCCGAGGACGTTGTTAAAATATCAGATCTAGGAGATTTAAAAGTATTAGAATTGTTTCATGGACCTACACTTGCTTTTAAAGATATCGCAATGCAACTAATAGGTAATTTTTATCAATATCATTTAGGCCGTGATCAAAAAAAAATTAATATAATAGTAGCAACTTCAGGTGATACGGGTGCTGCTGCCATAGACGCTTTAAAGGGAAAAAATAATTTAAATGTTTTTGTACTACACCCTAACAATAAAATTTCGCCAGTGCAAAGAAGACTAATGACAATACATGAGGAGAATAATGTATTTAACATTGCGGTGGAGGGTAATTTTGACGATTGCCAAAATTTAGTAAAAGCAATGTTTAATGACAAAAAATTTTCTAAAGCAATCAATATGTCGGGTGTAAATTCAATTAATTGGGCAAGAATTATTGCTCAATCGGTGTATTATTTTTATGCTTACTTTAAAGTTGGAAATGGTCAACCTTTGTCCTTTTCTGTTCCAACAGGAAACTTTGGTGATATTTATGCTGGTTATTTAGCGAAAAAACTAGGTCTCCCAATTGATAAACTAATCGTAGCTACAAATAAAAATGACATACTGCACAGAGCTATTTCTGATGGTGATTATAATCAAAAGAAAGTTGAGGAAACAAATACACCTAGTATGGATATACAAATAGCAAGTAATTTCGAAAGGCTTTTATATGACGTAAAAGATTGTAACTCAGAACTTACAAAAGATGTTATGGCTGAAATAAAAAATAATACTTATAAAATTGATAAGAATGATTTAGATAAAATTAAAAAAAATTTTGTATCTGAGATGCTTAATGAAAATGAAACTGTTGAAATGATAAAGATAATTAATGATGAACATCAAGTGGTAGTGGATCCACATACTGCGGTGGGTATCGGCGCTGCGAGAAAATTAGGATTGGAGAAAAATTGTGTTGTATTATCAACTGCACACCCGTGTAAATTTCCAAAAGCAATAGAAGATGCAATTTCAAAAACTGAAAATTTACCAGATAGTTTAAAATATGTTAACGATAGAAAAGAAAAATTTAAAATTCTATCAAATGAAATTAAAGAAGTTAAAAAATATGTAATGAATTCGATATGAAAATTAAAATAAAAGACCAACTACCAGATACAGAGATTTTTCAACTTATTGATGGAGAACCTCAAAAAAGTAAATTAAGAGAAACTATTGGTAATGGTAAAGTTGTTTTGTTTGGTTTACCTGGGGCATTTACATCAACTTGCTCCAAACTTCACTTACCGGGTTTTGTAGTAAACGCAGACAAAATCAAAGCAAAAGGAATACAAAATATATTTTGTTTATCAGTAAATGATCCTTATGTGATGAATGGCTGGGGGGAGGTTAATAATACTGGAGAAAAAATTAAAATGTTATCTGATCCGTATTTGTTATTTACGAAAGCAATTGGTGCAGAAGTTGATCGTAATGCAAAAGGAATGGGAATTAGATCAAATCGTTATTTAATGGTGATTGAAAATTTGACAGTTGTTAATATCCATGTCGAAAAAGAAACTAAAGAATGTGGTTTAACTTCAGCAGAAAACTTATTAAATAATTTAATCTAGGTAGGGCAGTTCTGTTGCCAGGCGTCCCAACTATAAATTGGCAGCATCTTTAGCAAGTAAATCTACTTCATTATTTAATTCATCTGTTGAATGGGCTTTTACCCAGTTCCAACTTATTTCAAAATCATTATTTAATAGATCTAATTCTGTCCAAAGTGCTTTATTGCTTACTTCTTTTTTGTTTGCTGTTTTCCATCCATTTTTTTTCCAATTGTGTATCCACTCTGTTATTCCAGATTTAACATATTTAGAGTCAGTAAAAATTTGAACTTTGCTTCCTTTTGGAATTTTTTTGAGGGCATTTATAGGTGCTAATAATTCCATCTGATTATTTGTAGTTTCTTTTTTACTTCCTTTTATTTTAGTTTTTTTACCCTCATTTAATATTATCGCTGCCCAACCACCTTTACCTGGATTTCCAATACATGAACCGTCAGTGTAGATTTTGATCATAAATTATAAATAATCTTTATAAGTTTTTAGTTTGTTATGTGTTACTAATTTTTGATAATATTCTCCAGGATTTTTAATTTTAATAAGTGCTGTCTTTGGTGTGTTTGTATAGTCGTAAAGCCTAGTGAGAAAATATCTTAATGCAGCACCTCGACATAGAATATTCAATGAATTTTTTTCTTTGCTAGAAAGTTTTTTTATTTTTTCGTAGCCCTTAATAAGATTCTTCACTTTTTTTTTATTGAGATAAAATTTTGAATCGATTTGATCAAAGCATAATGCATTAACGCATATAGCTATTTCATACATGAAATAGTCATTAGCCGCAAAATAAAAGTCAATAATTCCAGATAGCTCATCATCTTTGAAAAAAATATTATCAATAAATAAATCCCCATGAATAATCCCACTGGGTAAGTCTTTAGGCCATTTTTTATTTATATACTTTAGGTTAATATGTAAAAATTTTTCAAGGTTATTAAATTCTCTTGATTTGAACTTAATCTTTTTAACTAATGGTTTAAGTTTTTTTATACCCATTGAATTAACTCTGTAAAGTCTCATTTTTTTTGTATACATATGAATTTGTGCAATTAACCTTCCTACTTCATAACAATTTTTGGGAGTTAATTTTTTTTTATCTTTTCCTTTCAAAAATGAGACAATACACGCTGTTTTATTCTGAATATTAATTAAAAATTTTCCATTTTTATTCTTTAAAGGCCTTGGACAATTTACACCTAGAGAACTTAATCGATCCATTAAATTAATAAAAAAAGGTATTTCTTTTTTTAAAACTCTTTTTTCGAAAATTGTAAGAATAAATTTGCTATTTTTTGATTTTAATAAATAATTTGTGTTTTCAATTCCTTTCTTAATACCCTTGAAACTCTTGAAATTTTCAATATTGAATTTTTTATTGATTATGGAAATATCATTTTTACTGATCTTAGTATAAACAGCCATTTAATTTAATTTTCTAGGAACTTTAAAAACAACGTTTTCTTTTATAATTTCAACCTCATTAATTGAGACTGTAAATTTCTTCTTTAAGTCTTTTATAAAATTTTCTACAAGTATTTCAGGCGCAGATGCACCAGAGGAAATTCCTATTGTATTCGAATTTTCAATTAAATCATAAGGTATTTTGCTTTGTGAATGAATTAATTGCGCATTATCACATCCAGACTTTTTAGCTACCTCAACTAATCTTACTGAATTTGAAGAATTTCTACTTCCTATAACAAAAAATAAATCACAGTTTTTTGCAATATTTTTAACTGCCACTTGCCTATTTGTTGTTGCATAGCAGATGTCCTCTTTATTCGGTTCCTTAATTTTTGGAAATCTTTTTTTTAAAATATTTATTATATTTTTAGTATCGTCGACTGATAATGTGGTTTGCGTGACAAAAGCCAAATTATTTTCGCTATTAAACTTAAAATTTCTAGCCTCATACTCATTTTGAATTAAATCGATTGATCCCTTTGGCAATTGACCCATTGTACCAATAACTTCCGGATGATTTTGATGACCAATTAAAATTAAATGGTAACCAGATTTGTTAAGATTTTCAGCCTCTCGATGAACTTTAGAAACAAGAGGACAAGTTGCATCAATGTATGTCATATTATATTTTTCAGCATCTAAAGGAATTTTTTTTGGAACTCCATGAGCTGAAAAGATGACAGGTCTTGTTTTATCGTCAATTTCTTCAAGTTCCTCTACAAATATTGCGCCTTTCTTTTTTAAATCGTCCACAACAAATTTATTATGAACTATTTCGTGTCTAACATAGACTGGCGGTCCGTATTTAAATAAAGTTTTTTCCACAATTTCAATTGCTCTTTCAACACCAGCACAAAAACCTCGAGGTGCTGATAACAAAATTTTAATCTCTTTATTTTTCATTTTTATCAATTAAATACTCTAGCAATATATGCGGAAAGGTTAGAGAAGCCAAACCTATAAATATTAATTTTAGAACTGAACTATCAAAACTATAATTTTTATTTAAAAAATACATTATAATAAAACAGAATATTGCAGTGAGAATTGTTAAGGGAAGAGCTTTTCTAAAAAAGATAAAAAAACCATTTTTTAAATTTTCCTCATCAAGCTCAATTATTAATGAAATACTATGTCGAATTGAATGAAGAAAACAAAAATAAATTGTAAATGCTATTAAAGGAGTAAAGTAATAATTTATAATTATTATTGAAAAATAATCTAAAAATATCGTAAATTTTTTTAATTCAAAATTTTTAACAAACAAAAAAACACTTGATAACGAGCTTATAAATATTCCAAAATTCAGGAGTTTGATATTTTCGATTAGAGCTAAACTTGAGTAAAAAGTTTCATTTTTAATTAATAATAATTTAAAAATAGATATTGTCTCATCGAAATGAAATATTAGTGGCGCTAAAATAACTAGTGATCCTTTAAATAAAAATAAAAATTGTTCGATATATGAATTTTTCTTTATTAAGAACTGAGTGTCTTCTTTGCCAAAATGATAAGAAGCAACAATTAAAAAAATTATTAAAGCTGTAGCTGGAAATAATATCCAAAACAATGTTATCGAAATAGCAAATAGAAGATATGTAAAATAAAAAATCGAAATATTATTTAAATTGAAACTTTTAAGAAGTTTTTTACCTTTTATGTGATCTAAGGAGCCGTGAGACACTCCTATTAAAAGAATAAGCAATAAGCAAATTATCGGAGATATAATTGAAATATCAACCTTAAAAAATACTAATGAAAAAATATTACACAATAAAAAAAATATAAAAGAGTGATTAAAATAAATTTTTTTAATTTTATTATTCATCAGTAAAACAAAGCCTTTATAAAAGTTAATTTTGGCATTTTCAGAATTATATTTAAATCATCCCAAAAATTACTTTTATTTGATAAAAATTTTATAACAGTCTTTGGTGAGGCCTTAAACATATCAAAGAATATAATTGACATCTTTTCTGGATGCTTATCTAGAACACGTAAAAAAATATCGTCTAAAAATTGATATTTTTTACTGATTTTAAAACGCTTAGAATTAGAAATATTCTCAATATTTTCTCTAATATATTTACTGTGTTCTTGAATGTTTAAAAAAGTATAACCAGTACTTAATCTTGTCATTCCGCCAGCAGTTCCAATATTTATTTTATTTTTTTCTTTTTTGT
Source organism: uncultured Pelagibacteraceae bacterium (assembly GCA_902557215.1). Classification (GTDB taxonomy): domain Bacteria; phylum Pseudomonadota; class Alphaproteobacteria; order Pelagibacterales; family Pelagibacteraceae; genus Pelagibacter. Next base: position 62,408 of record CACDZM010000003.1, read on the forward strand.
CTATCGGATAGAATAAGGGGATCGCACCCTCTTCTTTATAAGTAATTGTGTAATCTTTTATTTTCAGATGCTTATCAATATAATCTTTAATTTGTTTATCATAATCCTTTTGAGAATTATCGTTCATTCTAGATAGCCAAGTTGTCTCAACTAAAGCTTTATTTTTGGAGTAAGGAAGTGTGTAAAAAAAATGCACACTTTCTCTTTGTTCACAGTCAAAATCCATAAGATTAAAAATTTTCTCATCAAAAACATTTTTTTTTGTCTCAATTTCCAAACCACAAAAATGTTGCCATAGGTTAAAATGTTTTTTTTGAATATTTGGAACACTATTAAAAATGAATGAATTTTTAGTATTTATTTCGTTTATGTTTTTTAAGAAAGAAATATTTTTATTTTTTTTTAATTTGTTATTTATTTTTTTATAAAATAAACCACTATCTATACTTTGATAAGGGTAATTTTTGCATTCAAGATGATTTGTCTTACCTGGTATATTGATTGAAAAATGTTCCCAACTTTGTTTAACACAATCATCAAAATTATGAGAAGCTACTTTCCAAAAAGACCACGTTTTATCTCTTTTATATTCTACTCTTGGTTCAATAATAGCCAACGTTTTATCTATTAATTTTTCATGAACTTCTAACTCATAAGCAAGTGATAAACCAGCACAACCACCACCAACGATGATATAGTCAAATTCTCTCATTTATATTAATTTCTTCATTAATCAAAATATGATTATGTCTTACCTGATCATCTTTTTTATGTATTAAAGACAGTTGAATTAAGTCCAAAATTGAAAGAAAAGTTTCGAGACCTTTTTCCAAATTTGAAACATATATCTTTCCTGCATTTTGATAGTTTTCTAAGTTTTTTTTATCCAATATCTTATGACCAATTTTTCTGTAAATTCTTCTTGCGACTAAAATAGAAAAACGAAAGCTGAAAGGTATATCCTTAATCGAATAAAATGAATTTTCATAAAAAGTATCGGCAAGATTGATAGTTGATGAAATTACTCCAAAATCCTTATCTATATAAAAACGATTATTTTTTGAGTCCTCGATTACATCTCTTGATATATTAGTAAGCTGCATCGCAATCCCAAGATCAATAGCTGATCTAAGCGAACTTTTTTTATTAACTTTTAAAATTTTTGCCATCATTAATCCAACTGTTCCAGCTACTCTATATGAGTAAATTAACAAATCTTTTTTTGAGTCTAATTTAACTTCATCCTTGATATCTGATTTAATTCCGATTAATAAATCTTGAACAACTTTTAAAGATATATTGAACTCTTTTATAAGATCCCACATATTTTTGATAACTGGGTTATTCAATTTTTTTTTTTTAAAATCGTCCTCAAACTGACTGAATTTCTTTTCTTTATTTTCTAATTCTTCATGATCATCTGCAATGTTATCTGCTACTCTACAAAAATCGTATAAAGCTGAGCATTTTTTTAATGTTTCTTTCGGTAAAAAAAAACCAGCCCAACTAAATGATTTAGCATAAACAGACAAATAACTTTTGCTAGACATTATAAAATTCTATCTAAAACTTTTGCAGATGAAAGCACCCCCGGCACACCTGCTCCTGGATGAGTGCCTGCTCCTACAAAATAAAGCCCGTCGTATATCTCTGATTTATTATGAAATCTAAAATAAGCCGACTGGGAAAATTTTGGTTGTATTGAAAAACCTGAACCATATTTAGTATTCAAATCTTTCTCAAAATAATCTGGTGTTAAATAAAAATCTTCCACAATATTTTTTCTAAGATCTGGCATTAAATCTTTTTCCATTTTATCTATTACCAAATTTTTCATTTTTTCACCTTCAACAGACCAATTAATTTTTGATTGATTATTTGGTACTGGAACCAAAACGTAGAAACAATCATTTCCCTCAGGTGCCATAGACTTATCTGTTGCAGATGGTCTATGCAGATAATAACTGATGTCTTCATTTAATCTTTTATTATTGAAAATATCATTGAGATGTTCTTTATATTTGTTACCAAATTTAATCGTATGATGTTCTACATCTTCATATTTTTTTTTTGTACCAAAATAATAAACAAATAATCCCATAGAGTATTCCATTCGTCTCTTTTTCCATTTAAAAAGAAATGAGTTATTAACATTTTCATTTAACATTTTTTCATAAACTGCAGGAGGGTCAGCGTTACAGATCACATTGTCAGATTTTATTATGGTTTTATTATCTAATTCAATACCAGTAATTTTTTTTTTGTTAGATATAATTCTTTTAACTTCGTGTCCTTTTATTATTTTGACTCCAACTTCGTCCATTAGTTTCTCAAATCCTTTAATGATATTTCCTGTTCCCCCCATAGAATAATGTATTCCCCATTTTTTTTCTAAGTATAAAATTAATCCATAGATTGATGTTGTTGTAAAAGGATTGCCACCAACTAGCAAAGGGTGCATACTTAACATTCTTCTTAATTTTTCATCTTTTATATATGAGGAAACTAATGAGTAAACTGATTTATAACTTTTTAATTTTAATAGAGCTGGCAATTGTTGTATCATCACAAGTGATCTATCAAATGGGATGTCTGCAAGTTCTGTAAATCCTTTGTCAAAAATTTTTTTTGTGAAATTTACTAATTTTTCATAACCTAACACATCTTCCTGATTGATTTGTTCAATCTGTTTTTTCATATCTTCTTCATTACCAGAGTAATTAAATCGAGTTTTATCCTCAAAAATAAATTGATACCAAACCTTTAATGGCGAAAGTTTTATATAATCTCTGGGATTTTTTTTAAACAATTCAAATAATTCATTGATTAAATATGGTGCAGTAATTACAGTTGGACCACCATCATATATAAATCCATTTTTTTTAAATACTCTTGCTCTTCCCCCAAGATCAGGGTGTTTTTCAATTAAGGTTACGTTGTTGCCCTTTGCTTTAATGCGTAGAGCAGCAGCAATACCCCCAAAACCAGAACCTATCACAATAGAATTCATTTCAATAATTTATATTTTTTTTTAAAAAAATGTAAGAAGATTATAAATTAATTTTTTTTAACTCTGCTTTAGTTTCATCTAAATTTTTTTCAAATAGATTATCTAATTTCGATTTATCTACAGAGGTAGCAATTATTTTTTTTACAGAGTCCACAGCAATTTTTACAGATGCATTCTTAATTTCCTTTATAGCTAAGTTTTTCATTTGAGTAATTTTTATTTGAGTTGAATTTTTCTTAATTTCTGATGATTTATGGAATTTATCATTTAATTCTATTATCAATCTATCACTATCTTTCTTTGCCTGATCTAAAATTTCTTTGCTTGCAGACTGTGCAGTATTAAGTTTTTTTTGAGCACTATCCAATAGTGTTTTAGCTTCAGATCTCAATTTTTCACTTTCATCAATCTCATTTTTGATATCTAAAATAAGCTTGTCAAGCATCTCGTTTATTTTTTGGGGCACTTTTAAGTACACTAAACCTCCAAAAAATATTACAAATGAAACTGCTACCCAAAATGTTGCATCAAGAGCCATAGTATTTGTCCTTGTTTTTTTTTGAAAGATCATCAACGATTGCAGATATACTGCTATTATTAATTTCCGTTCCAATCAATTTTTTTATAAGATCTGAAGATGTTTCTATTGCAATTTTGTTTATTTTTTCAGCGGCGACATTCTTTAATGTTTCTATTTCTTTTTCAGCACTACTAATTTCTTCATCTATTTGTTTGTCCAAAATTTCTTTTTTAGCATTAATATCTTTAATTACTTTTTCTCTAGCATTTTTAAAAAAATTTTTTGCTTCTATTTTACTTTTTAGGATTATTTCTTCATACTCTCTTAATTTAGCCTCGCTACTCTCTCTTTGTTTTTCAGCAGCCTCAATGTTTTCTTGTATTTGAGATTTTCTGAGCTCAAGATTCGAACTTATTTTAGGTAAAATAAATTTTGATAAAACAACATATAAAATCCCAAAAGTAATTGTAAGCCAAAATATTTGTGAAATCCAAAATTCTGGATCAAGTTGAGGCATGCCCCCACTTTCAGCTGAAAAAACTTCTTTTAAAAAAAAGAAATTAAAAAATATTGACTGAAAAAATATTTTTTTAATCATTAATTTAAAATGCAAATAGAATGATTAACGCAACCACCAATCCAAATAATCCAGTAGCTTCTGCAAGTGCAAAACCTAAAAGCAAATTAGGGAACTGTTTTTGTGCAGCAGATGGATTTCTCATCGCCCCTGATAAATAGTTACCAAAAATTATTCCTATACCAACACCAGCTCCAGCTAATGCAATTGCTGCTAAGCCTGCTCCTATCATTTTTGCTGCTTCTAATTCCATTATATCCTCCTATGTTAATTAATGGTGTAAATTTAATGCATCATTTAAATAAATGCATGTTAAAATTGCAAAAACATATGCCTGAAGAAAAGCAACTAATATCTCCAAACCAGTCAATGCAACCGAAAAACTCAGTGGAAGCCATCCACCGACAATTCCGAGACTAACTACAAAGCCTCCGAAAACTTTCATCATAGTATGACCTGCCATCATATTAGCAAATAGTCTTACCGATAAACTAATGGGTCTACTTAAATAAGAAATAATTTCAATAACGACTATTAGCGGGAGTAATACAATTGGTACTCCACTTGGCACAAAAAGTTTTAAGTATCCGAAACCATGTCTAATAAAGCCAATAATTGTAACTCCGATAAAAATGAATGCTGCAAGCATAAAAGTTACAATAATATGGCTAGTAACTGTAAATGTATAAGGGATCATTCCAAACATGTTGCAAAAGAGTACAAACATAAATAGTGAAAAAATGAAGGCGAAGTATGGTTTAGCCTTTGAGCCAGCGGTATCGCTAATCATTTTCGAAACAAAAGAATAACTAAGTTCAGTTAAAAGTTGAATCTTGCTGGGTATCATGGATCTTTTTTTAGAACCCCAATTAAAAATTAAAAGAATTGCTATTGAACTAATAATCATGAACAAACTTGCATTTGTAAAAGAGATATCTAAAGTACCTATTTTAATTTCAGGACCAATTCTGTACACTTCGAATTGGTTCATTGGGTTTGCTGCCATAAATTTATTTCTACTTTTGCATATTTTTTGCAGATTTGATTACATTAGCTATTCCAGCTATTACCCCTACAAAAAAAAATATTAAAATTAACCATGGTTTAGTACCAAAGGTCTTGTCTAAAATAAACCCAATAATTGTCCCGACTGCCACCGCTGACACTAGTTCTGTACTAAGCTTAAAAGCATTACCAATTGGGGATGAATTATCATTTTTCTTACTTAAGTTTCTTTTATCAACCTTCTTTTTTGCAATCTCTAAGCGAGTTTTAAAAGGATCCTTGGACATCTAGATTATTTGATTAAGCAACCATACTCTCTGCTTTTTGTAAATCAACAGCAACTAACTGACTTATGCCTTTTTCAGGCATTGTAACACCATAAAGCCTGTTCATTTTAGACATTGTTAAAGCATGATGGGTTACAATTATAAATTTTGTACTAGTAATACTTATCAACTCCTCTAATAAATTGCAGAATCTCGTAACATTAGCGTCATCTAATGGTGCATCAACTTCGTCAAGCACGCAGATTGGTGATGGATTTGTTAAAAAAACTGCAAAAATTAAAGATAGAGCAGTTAAAGCCTGCTCTCCACCTGATAACAAGGTTATCGATTGTAGTCTTTTTCCAGGCGGACTTACCAACATCTCAAGTCCAGCTTCAAGAGGGTCGTCAGAGTCAACAAGTTCCAATTTTGCATTTCCACCATTAAATAGTTTTGTATATACATCATTAAATTTACGATTTATCTTTTCAAAAGCATCTAATAGTCTTTCTCTTCCTTTTTGATTAAGTTCTTGGATACTTTCTTTTAACTTTGAAATAGCAGTAACTAAATCTGATCTGTCCTCTTCCATTTTTTTTATTTCAGTTTCATATTTACTAGTTTCTTCATCAGCTTTTAAATTAACGGATCCAAACTTTTCTCTCTCTTGCTTTTTTTTATCTAACAAATCTTCTTGAATAACTGCATTTGGTAGTTCTTCAACTCCGAATAAATTTGAGTTTTCTAAAATATTTTCTTCTGTTAAATTAAGCTCTGAATTTACTCTATCTATCAAATCATCTTTTCTTTTTTTTAAACCATCTATCGTTGCGCTTGAACTTGCTTTACGTTCTCTAATCTGGATAGATTGTTCTTGAATTTCATCCAATTGATTTCTGAGTGCATCTATCTTTTCATTGGTATTATTTATAATTATCTCATTTTCACTTTTTTCTTTTTCAGAAATTCTTAAACCTTCAGAGATTTGACCTTTTTTTTCAGCTTGCAATTTTGGTTGGCTATCTAATTGGTCCAATTGATTATTTAACTTATCTTTTCGACCAGTTAATTCATTTACCATTTTTTCAGAATTAGATAAAAGATTTTTCCAACTTTCAATCTCCTTTTCAATGATACTTATTCTTTCGTTTCTTTTTACAGATTCTTTTTTGATGTTTTGATTTTTACTGAAACTATCCGCATATTCATCAATTAAAAATTTGGAATTTTCAAGTGCATTAATTGCATTTTTATTCTCATTTGAGTTAATTAATTTTTTAATTTTTTCAATTTCTTGATACAAACTGTTTTTACTATTATTTAAATCCTCATTAGATTTTTTTTCAGTTTCATAGTATTTAGAATCAATTTCAATGAGTTCATTTTTTTCTTCCTTTAATCTTTTTTCGTTTGAATTTGCATCGATAATAATTCCTTTTTCTCGATTAATATCGTCATCTAAAGTTTGTAGTAGTTTTTTTATGTTTTCAATTTCATTTTGAATTCTTGTATTTTCTTTATCTAGACCTTGAAGTTCTAAATTGAGTCTTTGAATTCTAGACAGACTTTCAATATTTTTTTCTCGTAAGGGTGTCACCTTATCTAATTCAAGTTTAATTGAATTTTCAATTTTAGAAATTTTATCATTAAAACCACTTACCTCGTCCTCTGCCTCTGAATTAATTTCTGTTTCAACATGAATTTCTTTATCGATTTCTATTAATTTTAAATAATATAAGCCAGCCTCTATTTTCTTTATTTCATCGGAAATACTTTTATATTTGGTTGCTTCCTCAGCCTGCTTTTTTAGATTTGCAAGCTGTCTCTCTTGTTGTCTTCTTAATTCATCTGCCCTTTTCAAATTATTTTCTGCCGCATTTAATCTCAACTCAGCCTCATGCCGTCGAACATGTAAGCCCGATATTCCTGCAGCCTCTTCTAGGATTGCTCTTCTATCAGTTGGTTTAGCAGTCACAAGAGCACCTATACGACCTTGGCTGATCATTGATGGTGAATGAGCACCAGTTGATAAGTCAGCAAAAAACATTTGCGTATCTCTTGCCCTTACCTCTTTATCGTTGATATAAAATTTTGAGCCTTTATCCTTTTCAATTTTTCTTTTAATATTTATTTCTTCAAGCTCTTTATATTGAACAGGTCCTTCACCAGAAAGTTTTGAAACGGTGATTGAAACCTCTGCAATATTTTTAGACGGTTTGTTTGAAGTACCAGAAAATATAACATCTTCCATTCCGGAGCCACGCATACTTTTTGCGGATGTCTCTCCCATTGCCCACCTTATGGACTCAACGATATTTGATTTTCCACAACCATTTGGCCCAACTATTCCAGTCAAACCGTCATCAATTATAAAATTCGTTTTATCTGCAAATGATTTAAATCCATTTAGTTGGATTTTTTTAAAGTCCATAGAACAACTTATATCAGTTTTTCTAATGTTTTTTTTAAATTTTTATAATTAAGAGATTTATCAAACTTTTTGTTATTGATTATTATCGTAGGAGTAGAATTGACTTTAAAATCTTTAGCTCCTTCGATTCGATCATTTAAAACGAAATCTTCAATTTTTTTATCATTAGTGCATTTTTTGAAGTCAACCTTGTAACCTTTCTTATCAATGAATTTTTTAAGATTATCGTTTAATTCATCAACAGTTTTTCCCTTATTCCAGTTTTTTTGATTAGCATATAAACTCTCTAAAATTTCTAAACTTTGTTGAGGGTTGCATTGAACAATTTTTGATGCATTAAAAGCTGCCGCATCTAAAGGAAAGTGTCTAAATTCAATTTTTACTAAACCTGGATCAATAAAGTCCTTTTTAAGTTGAGGATAAATATTTTTATGAAAATCAGCACAATGGCTACAAGTCAAGGACTCGTATGCAATAATTGTAATCTTAGCATTTTCTTTTCCTGATGTAATTCTTATGGCCTCAGCACTTGAACTGCTAAACAACCCAAAAAATGCAATAAAAATAAATAAAAGTTTTTTCATTTTTCTCTGAATATTTTAGTTAATTCTATTAAAGATTTTTTAATTTTATCATTTTTAATATTTTTAATTTTTACATTAAATTTATCTTTTGTCACACTTGGATTTAATTTCTGTTCAATATCAACAATTCTTTCCTCACAATCAAAGCTGGTAAATTTAATTTTTTTTACAACTGTCTTTTCAAAAAAGTTGTTAATTCTATCTATAATTTCTTTTTTGGAATATTCTAAATCTACCTCTTTACCTCTTTGAACCATTATTAATAAAGTACTAACTCCAAATTTATTTGAATTCTTAAATGATTTTGGATAACAAAATTTAAAAAGATTTTCTCCAGCTATAATCTTCCAGTTATTGAGTATTTCTGAATAGATTTGGCCTCTGTTATTTATTACTTTTTTGATATTTTTTGGCAAAGTGTCTTTTAAGGATCTTAAACCTTGAATGGTATTGAATCTCTGCTTAGTATTATTTTTATATTGCATATGAATGAAAAGATAATAACAAAAAAAATTCTTAAATGGTACGATTTAAATAAAAGATCTCTACCTTGGAGAAAAAAAGTTTCTTCAGAAAAGAAACAATATTACACACTAATAAGTGAATTTATGTTGCAACAAACTCAAGTTATAACTGTAATTCCTTTTTTTGAAAGATTTATAAAAAATTTACCCTCCATAAATTCTCTTGCCAAAGTTAATGATAAAAAATTAATAAAACTTTGGGAGGGCCTTGGATATTATTCAAGAGCAAGAAATCTAAAAAAAACTGCTGTATCAGTTATTAAAAATTTTGAGGGGAAATTACCAAATAACCTTGAGGATTTATTGACACTTCCAGGAATTGGAAGTTATACTGCGAATGCGATTTTAGCTATTGCATTTAACAAACCATATATCCCTTTAGATGGAAATATTGAAAGAGTTTTAAAAAGATATCTTTATCTAAAGAAAGACAAAGAAATTCAAAAAGATTACTTACTACAAAAGAAAATTGTATTTGGTAAAACTTTGAGATCTAGTGATTATGCTCAAGCCTTAATGGAATTAGGAGCCCTGATATGCAAACCAAAAAATCCATTATGTAATCAGTGTCCAATTTTGAAAAATTGTAAATCTTATAAAAAGAAAGATTTTAGTTTAACCAAAAATATTAAGAAGAATAAAGATAAATATTTTATACTTAAAGTTTACAAAAAAAAAGAAAGGTATCTACTAATTAAAAACACAAAATTTAATTTTTTGAAAAATTTATCTATTTTTCCAATGGTGGAACTATCTAATCCTAAAAATTTTAACGAAAATTTAAATTTCAAAATGTCTAATATGAATATGAATATAAAAATTGAGTATTCAAATGATAATAAAAAATTTCCCTACTCTTCTTGGGTAGACAGAACAAAAATGGATAGTTATATGCTGCCATCATTTACAAAAAAAATTGTTCAATACTTAGAGAAAAATTAATGAAAAAAATTGCCATTATTGGAGCCGGTATTTCTGGGTTATTCATTGCGAATTTATTTAAAAAAAGTTCAAATTATCAAATTACAGTTTTTGAAAAGAGTTTCTCAATTAACTTAGATGAAGGTTATGGAATTCAATTATCGGTTAATAGCGTAAAACTTTTAAATCAAATTGGGTTTGATGAGTTTAAAGGTGATCAAAAATTCAATCCAGATAAAATAAATTTTTACTCTATCAAAAGTTCGAATAAGATATGTGATTTAAATATTTCTGACTATAATTCAGCAAACTGCAAGTATACCACTTTAAAAAGATCTGAATTAATTAAATTTTTAAAAAAAGATTTAGAAAACGTAATTAAAATAAATCACAGCATTTCAAAGATAAATCAGCAAAATCAAAAGATCCAAATTATATTTGAAAATAATGAGACTTCTGAATGCGATCATTTAATCATTTCTGATGGAGTTTTTTCGAAAAGTAAAAGTCTTATTTTAGAAAATCAAACACCTCCAAGATATAATAAAACATTAGCTATTAGAGGAACAATACCTATTTCTCGAAAAATTGATTGCAGAAATATCTCATTATTTTTAGGACCAAATTTTCATTATGTAATTTATCCAGTTAATCAAACTGGAGATTTAAATTTCATAGCCATAATGAAATATAAGCTTAGTAAAGAGGAGCAAAAAAACTACTCATTATTTAATGATGCAAATTTTATAAAAAAGATTTTACACAATGTTCCAATAGAGATGAGAGAATTTCTTGACAAAATTAAGAAATTAAAAATATTTCCGGTATTCGTAAGTGATAGTTTTTTTAAAACTAAAAATAAAAACATTCATTTAATTGGAGATGCTTTTTTTGCCTTTCCACCATCATTTGCCCAAGGTGCCTCCCAGTCAATAGAGGGTTCATATGAATTGTTCCAGAATATAGAAAATAATACTGAAAGTAAGTTTTTTAAAAATAGAGTAAATAAAACAAGAATGATTAATAATAGATCAAAGCTTAATCAATTCACATTTCATTTATCTAATCCTTTAACAAGGTTTTTTAGAGACACTTTTTTAAAAAGGCTGGTCAACAATAAAAAGTTTTTAGAAAATTATTTGGGAAAAATTTATAGAAATTAGTTGTTTGAAATTAATCTTTGTCTTAAATAATCTATGGGAACAGCCCGACCATTTAAATTATAATACCAATAAGTCCATCCATTACAACTTTCAGCACCTAAAATTGTAGCAGCTACTTTATGGATTGAACCTTCAGTTTGGTCGTGTTTGATACTGCCATCAGCCATGATCTTTGCACTTATCTTCTTTTTATTATCAAAAATGGTGGTCCCCGGTTTAATTATTCCCAATTCAACTAATGAACCAAAAGGTATTCTTGGTTTAGATCTACCATTCTGAATAGTATCTAAATAATTATCTTCAATAGGTTTTGTTTTCTTTAACCTTTGTTGAGCAGCTCTAAAATAGGTTTTTTCTTTTTCAATTCCACAATAATTTCTTCCTAATTTTTTAGCAACTGTTGCTGATGTTCCAGATCCCAAAAAAGGATCTAAAATTAAATCCTCTTTATTTGAAGTTGCTAATAAAATTCTATGAAGCAGAGCCTCAGGTTTTTGTGTGGAATGTACTTTTTTACCTTTATTTTTAAGTCTTTCTGAGCCATTACAAATTGGCAATTCCCAGTTAGACCTCATTTGAAGATCGTCATTCAAACATTTTAAGGATTGATAGTTAAAAGTGTATTTTGATTTTTCAGATTTTGATGCCCAAATTAAAGTTTCATGAGCATTGGTAAAACGGGTTCCTCTAAAATTTGGCATAGGATTTTTTTTATTCCAAATTACATCATTTAAAATCCAAAAACCTAAATTTTGAATTGCCGTACCAACTCTGAAAATATTGTGATAACTTCCGATTACCCAAATAGCTCCATTTTTTTTCAAAATTCTCTTACATTCGCTTAACCATAAGTAGGTGAAATCATCGTATTTTTTGAAATTTTTAAATTGATCCCATTTATCATTTACCGCGCTAACTTTGGATCTATCTGGTCTTGTAAGTTCACTTTTTAATTGTAAATTGTAAGGAGGGTCTGCGAAGATTAAATCAAACGTTTCATTAGGAATTTTCTTTAGTTCTTCTAAACAATCCCCATTAATTAATTTATTTTTTAAGTTTAAATTCATTTTATAAAAATAAATTAGACTCCAAAAAGATTCTTGGGTCAACCTACGATTGAATTATTTGAACTCAATATGTGTGGTTCTTTTCGGAGATCACAAGATATTGTGTTTCTACGTGAAACTTATTTACAACTGATAATTGGACTAAAAGTAACTCTATGGTGTTTTGTTATACCAAGTTTTTTTATTGCTTTTAAATGTTGCTTAGTCCCGTAACCAAAATTTTGATCCCAATTATAACCATTAAACTTTTTTGACAAATTTGTCATCATTTTATCTCTAGAGACTTTGGCAATAATTGAAGCTGCAGATATAGATGGTATTTTTTGGTCTCCCTTTATTACAGCTTTAAGATGATAATTTTTAATTTTTGGCAATTTATCACCATCGATAAAAATTAAGTGGGGTTTTTTTTTGAGCTTTTTTATTGCCCTTTTCATGGCAAGTAAACTTGCTTGTAAAATATTTTTTTTTTCAATTTCCGCAACTGTTGCTCTACCTACTGCCCAGATTGAATTTTTTTTGATATATTTGGATAATAATTTTCTGCTAGATTTATTTAAACTTTTAGAGTCCTTTAGTAATTTTTTATCTATAGTCTTATTTAATATTACTGCAGCTGCATAAACTGGACCAATTAAACTCCCTCGTCCGACTTCATCTACTCCTGCAATCAATCTCATTAAACTTTAATATTTAAATCCTCAATTTTTGTTTTTATTTTCTTTAAATCTTCCCATGAATATTTTTTATTTTCTGGGAATCTAATTAAGTAAGACGGACTAAATGAGATAATGAGAGGGTAGGTTTTGTTGTTAAGAATTAACTCTTTCCAATTTCCTCGTTCTAAAGAAATTTTATCATTAATACCCGTTACTGCCTCCATGGCAGTGCTTCCCATTAAAATGATAATTTTTGGATCTATAATAGCGATATGTTCTTTTATAAAAATTGAGTATCTCTTTATCTCTTTGCTTGTCGGTTTTCTATCATCAGGAGGCCTAAAATTTATTGAGTATGCTGTATATATTTTTTCTTTTTCAATATTTATGGCTATTAACATTTTTTTTAACAATTTGCCGACATTTCCCTGAAAGGAATAACCAGAGTTATCCTCTAAATCTCCTGGTGTTTCACCAATTAACATAATTGGACTATTGATGTTGCCATCTCCTAAAATAAGGTTTTTTGCATTATTTTTTAAATTACAATTTTCAATTGAATCAATTTTTCTTTTAAGTTCTTGAAGTTTTGTTTTTTTATCTAAATTTTGGAAAACATTTTCCTCACTATTCTTAACAATTTTAAATCTATTTATGGGTTTATTTTCAAAAATAAAATTGGGCTCAATAGTATTAATTAACTCTTGAACATATTTGGCATTTTGATTTAAGCCTTTTTTAGTCATACACTACAGAAATGCTCTTTAAAAAAATAAAATTTCTATTTATTACCTTGATAATTTATCAAATTTCACTCAATTCTCAAAGTGCTAGTTTTGATAGTTTAAATTCCAAAAACATATCAAGATATTTTTCAGGGATAGTAGCTTTTGAGAATAAAGATAATTCTTCAGCACTAGAATTTTTTAATTCATCGAAGATTTTACTTAATGCTCACGACCCTTATTTAAAAAGATATGTTAATTCTTTAGTTTTAGAAAATAAAATTTCTCAAGCTATAAATTTGATTAAAAATAATCAAAATAAAAATCAAATATTTTTTGATGCTTATTTATTGTTAATTATAGATGGTTTAAAAAAAAATGATTTAGACAGAGCATATAGGTATGTAAATAAACTAAAAGAATTTGATGAACAAAATGGATTTAATTCTGCCATTAGTGAGAGTTTGAAACAGTATATTTATCTTTTTAAAGAAAAAAATTTTTTGAATGAAAAACAAAATTTTGGAAAATTAACTATTATATCTGAAGCGTTTCAAAGATGTTATTTAAATGATAAAAATACGGATTCTTATTTTCGAAAACTTATCAATGATACTGAAGGCGATTATACAAGATACATATTTTTTTATCTAAGTTATTTGATACAGAACAATAGATTAAAGGATGCAAAAATACTTACTGATGATATTGAGTACATTAATTCTACTTTGTTATTGTCTCAGGGTAAAAGTTGGATTGAGAAAGGAAATTCAGAAAAATTGACACAAGTTTTTTCTTGTAAAAATCCTAATGATGTAATTAGTGAATTTTTATTTTTAGTTTCAAATTTGTACTCCTCACAGGACATTTTTAATAAATCTAATTTTTATTTAAATTTATCTAATTATTTAAATCCCAAATTTAAATTTAATTTAGCTCTTGTAGCAGAAAATCAATATTTTAATCAGGAGTACTTGAAAGCTAAAAAAACTCTAAAAGTCTTTAAAAAAGAAGATAATTTTTATTATTGGTTTAGAGTCAAAAAGGAGGCTCAAATAATTGAGAAGCAGAGAAACAAAAAAGAAGCTTTGAATTATATCACAGCTGAGTTTGATAAAATTGACGAACCAAATAAAAAAATATTATTTGATATAGCAAACTTTTATAAAAATTCGAAAAAGTACGAGCAAGCAATAAAGTATTATACAAAACTATTAGAGTCTTTTGATATAAGTTCTGAGATGAAATCAGATCTCCTATATAGAAGGGGAGGTAGTTATGAAAGATTAAATAAATTTCAAAAAGCAGACGAAGATTTGCTGCAAGCCTTAGAAATCACTCCAGACGATGCATATATTTTAAATTATCTTGCTTATTCATGGCTAGAACGAGATTATAAAATTTATGAAGCAATTGATATGCTTAAGATAGCCTATGAGGCTACTACTGATGATCCTTATATAATTGACTCTATTGGATGGGCTTATTATTTGATTGATGATTTCATCAAGGCTGAAAAATTTTTAAAGAGAGCAGTGGAGTTGATGCCAGATGATCCCATAGTTAATGATCATTATGGAGATATTCTTTGGAAACTAAATCGTAAAATTCAAGCAAGATATTTTTGGTCAAATGTTCTTAAAATGGATGATGCTGAAGAGGAAATGATTAACAAAATAAATATAAAACTGGTTGAGGGCATTAAGAATTCTTAAAATGCAAGCCAATATCAAATCCTATGCAAAGATAAATTTAGCTTTAAATGTAATCAAAAAAATTTCGAATTTTCATAAAATCGAAAGCATTGTTTCATTTATCTCTTTACATGATGAAATATTGATTAAGAAAATTAAATCAAAAAATCATATCATTTCTTTTACTGGTAAATTTTCGAAAAATATTGGCAAAATTAATACTGTTTCTTATTTACTAAATATTTTGGATAACAAAAAATTACTCAGAAATAATAAGTTTAAGATTAAGATTAAGAAAAATATCCCAGTTCAAGCCGGATTGGGCGGTGGTTCTATGAACGCAGCCAGTATTTTAAATTATTTAATTAAAAAAAAAATCATAAGGATTAATCAAAGACAAATCGAGTCTATTTGTAAATTGGTGGGCTCAGATGTGATTTTGGGTCTCAATTCAACCAATACTGTTATTAATTACAAGAATGAAATCAAACGTTTTAATAATAAGCAAAAAATTTATACTTTAATTATCAAACCAAATATTGGTTGTTCCACAAAACGAGTATACGCTAAAGTAAGAAAATTCGATAAACCAAAATTCACTAAGCCCAATAAACAAATGTTTAATTTACAATTTTTAAAAAAAATGACTAATTCGTTAGAACCTATTGTTTTTTCTATGCACAGAAAGTTAAAAAGCATCAAATTTTTTTTAGAAAGATACACCTGTGCGGAATTTGTAAGAATGACTGGATCGGGTTCTGCAATAGTTGCATACTTTTATTCTAAAGAAAATTGCGATAAAGCTAGAAGGCATTTTAATAAAAAATACAAAAATTACTGGTGTATATCTTCAAAAACTATATAAATCATAAATTTTTGTGTTATATGAACTTAACACTGGGGCGTAGCCAAGCGGTAAGGCACGGGTTTTTGGTACCTGCATCCTAGGTTCGAATCCTAGCGCCCCAGCCAATTATGAAAAACTTTTTAAAAAAAATTTTTATTAGTTCTAATAACCTAGAAAACATAAGCCAAAGCATTATAGAAATTTCTAAAAAAACCCCCGTCAATAAAATCTTCAAAGCGATAAATAATTACTCCACGGATAGTGAAGTTAGATATGTAGGCGGATGTATTAGAAAAATATTGAATAATGAAAAAGTTGACGACATTGACATGGCGACGAATTTAGAGCCCAACATAGTTTGTGATGTTTTAAATAGTAATAACATAAATTTTTACAAAACTGGTATAGACCATGGTACAATTACAGCAGTAATAGATGAACATAAATTTGAAATTACTTCCTTGAGAGAGGATGTATCAACTGACGGAAGACATGCAAATGTCAAATTTTCTAAAAGCTGGAAAAAAGATGCTTCAAGAAGAGACTTTACAATTAATTCTATTTATTCAGATGTTAAAGGTAATTTATTTGATCCTTATAATGGCAAGGATGACCTTAAAAAGGGTTTTGTAAATTTTATAGGTGATCCAGATAAAAGAATTAAAGAGGATTATCTAAGAATTTTAAGATATTTAAGATTTTTTCTGTCCTATTCTAAGAAGTCTCACGATAAAGATCTTATACGTAAATTAAAATTAAACCTTAACGGCGTTTCAAAGCTCTCAAAAGATAGATTATTAGATGAATTAAAAAAGCTCATCAATGCAGAAAATTTGGAGAAGCTATCTAAAGATAAAATATGCTTGGAATTGATTTCACTAATTTTTCCTGAGTTAAAAAATATAAATATATTTTCTAAATTAAATTCTCTTAAAAGACAGATAGTCGAAAACTCTGATTTTATTTTTTTAATATCTTTGATGGTAATTGATGATACGGATAATTCTGATTATTTTTTGTATAAATTTAATATTTCTAAAAAAGACGAGAAAAGAGTTAAAAAAATCAGCAATTTTTATAAAGAAAAAGGAGGTTTCAAAAAATTTAATGAGAAAGACATTAATGAAATTTTTTATTATGATGGAAAACAAGCAGTTTTGGATATTTTAAACTTTAAAATTATCAAATCAAAAAAAATTGATAATGGTTTAATTAAATTAAGTAAAACTTACATAAATAAAATCAAACCAATTATACCAATTAGAGCATCTGAATTAATGGAAAAATATAAAATTCCAGAAGGCAAACAACTTGGTTTAAAATTAAAGTTAATCGAGGAGTTATGGATTAAAAATAACTTTAAAATCTCTGATCACCAAGTGGAAAAAATTGTCAAAGATTAAATATATTTTACATCTTTAATTTCAAAGCTTTTTTTGCCTGCTGGGGTAATGATTTCAACTAAATCATTTTTATTTTTTCCAATCAAACCTTTTCCAATAGGTGACTGAAAATAAATTAATTTTTCTTTTAAATTAGCCTCATCTTTTCCCACAATTTTATAATTTATTTTATCTCCAGTATCTAAATTTTCTAAGTAAACAGTTGAGCCAAAAATCACTTTACCATCATTAGTTAATTTTGTGACATCGATTACATTTGCTCGAGCAATTATATCGTTTATTTCAGTAATTCGACCCTCATTATGAGATTGCTCCTCTTTGGCCGCATGATATTCTGCGTTTTCTTTCAAGTCGCCATGCGATCTTGCCTCTGCGATTGCAGCAACTATTTCAGGTCGTTTTTTTTCTTTTAGAAAAACCAATTCTTCTTTTAATTTTTCTAATCCATTTAAAGTAATTGGTTCTTTATTCATATTATTTCCATTTAGCAAGTGGAGGAAGTGACATTAAAATACCTTCAGTATTTCCTCCAGTTTGTAATCCAAATTTTGTTCCTCTATCATAAAGCAAGTTAAACTCAGCATATCTACCTCTTTTAATATATTGAGCCTCTTTATCTTTGGCCGTCCATTTTTTTTTTACTTTTTTAGATATTATATTATTGAAAATAAATTGAAATGTTACTCCAACATCTCTTACAAATTTAAAATCTTGCTCAAAATTATCTTTTTTATAATCAAAAAAAATTCCCCCTATACCTCTAGGCTCATTTCTGTGAGGTAAATAAAAGTATTCATCGCACCATTTTTTATATCTTTTATAAAAATTTTTATTGTGTCGATCACACATTTTTTTTAATATTTTATGAAATTTTTCCTTTTCTTTTTTATCAAACTTTGACGGTGTTACATCCATTCCTCCACCAAACCAACCATATGTCGTGTTAATATATCGAGTGTTGAAATGCATAGCTGGAATTAGAGGATTTTGCATGTGCATAACAACCGAAATTCCTGATGCCCAGAATCTTGGATCTTTTTCAGCACCAGGTATATTTTTTTGAAACTCTTTTGGAAATCTTCCATAAACTTTTGAAAAATTCACCCCAACTTTTTCAAACACCTTTCCATTTTGAAGTATTCTATATTCACCACCACCTTCATCTTTTCTATAGTTCCTTTTCCAGCTTGTAGATATGAATTTTGATTTATTATTTTCAATTCTTACTATGTTTTCGCAAAAAGCATTCTGAAGTGTTTTAAACCAATTACTAACAAGATCTTTATTAATCTCTAAGTTCATATTAAAAAAATTTTGTTTGTTTTAAACTTTCAGCTAAGACAATAGCCACAGCAGTTGCAAGATTTAATGAACGTTTGTTATTTTTCATAGGTATCTTCAAACGATTTTTAATTATTTTATGGACTTTTTCAGGAACTCCTGAACTTTCTCTTCCAAACAAAATTGTATCATTTTCTTCAAATTTAAATTTCGTATAAGATATAGATGCTTTAGTCGTCATCAATACAATTCTTTGATTCTCTTTAAATTTAAGAAATTCATTAAAACTTTTGTGAAATTTTATATTTTTCTCATCAATATAATCCATTACTACCCTTTTAAACCTCTTGTCACTCAATAAAAAACCACAAGGTTCTATAATTTCTAAATTTGCCCCCAAACATGCACAAGTTCTTATTATAGCAGCTGTATTTTGAGGTATATCTGGTTCAAATAATGCAATTTTTGGCCCAAGATCTATTGATTTCTGTGTCATTCTATCAGTAGTAAATTCAGTATTTTATATTATATGAATTCTTATATTTAAGTAGAAAAAATCAATATTGAGTATATTTAATAATTATTAATGTCAGAAAAAAACGTTAAAAGAAGAGATTTTTTATTTACAGCTACCTATGCTGTCGGAGCAGTAGGTGCTGCAGCTGTTGTGTGGCCTATGATAGACCAAATGAATCCAGATGCATCTGTTAAAGCGTTGGCTAGTACAGAAGTTGATATTAGTTCAATGAACCCTGGAAAAACTATTACGGTATTATGGAGAGGTAAGCCAGTTTTTATTAGAAGAAGGACGCAAGAGGAAATCGCTGAGGCAAAAGCAGTTAAATTGGAGGACTTAAAACATCCTGAAAAAGATGAAGATCGAGCTAAAAATCCAGAGTGGCTCGTAATGCTTGGTGTCTGCACACATTTAGGGTGTGTACCCTTAGATCAAAAAGGAGACTACAATGGTTGGTTCTGTCCGTGTCATGGATCACATTATGATACATCTGGTAGAATAAGAAAAGGTCCAGCACCAACAAACATGGAAATACCTGAATATAAGTTTGTAAACACAAATACAATTAAAATTGGATAAACTTTATGAGTGATCACGAATATACCCCTAAATCAAAATTTGGAAAGTGGTTTAATGATAGATTACCTTTGCTTACATTAGCAAGCCATCTGACTGATTATCCTACGCCTAAAAACTTAAATTATTGGTGGACATTTGGTGGAATACTTACTTTCTGTTTAATAACCCAAATCGTTACAGGACTAGTTTTGGCAATGCATTACATTGCTCATGCAGATATGGCATTCGATAGCGTAGAGCATATTATGAGAAATGTAAACTATGGATGGTTAATAAGGTACATCCACGCAAATGGAGCTTCAATGTTTTTCTTAGCAGTATATATACATATATTTAGATCATTATTTTATGGATCTTATAAATCTCCCCGGGAGATTATTTGGATCATAGGTATAATAATATATTTACTGATGATGGCAGCAGCTTTCTTAGGTTATGTTCTTCCATGGGGGCAAATGAGTTTTTGGGGAGCAACTGTTATAACTAATTTATTTAGTGCTATTCCACTTGTTGGTGAAGGTATAGTAACCTGGTTATGGGGAGGTTATTCGGTTGACAATCCAACATTAACTAGATTTTTTACACTGCACTACTTAATTCCCTTCTTAATATTAGGTTTAGTAGTGTTGCATATATGGGCCTTGCATGTTCCAGGTAATAATAATCCTGTTGGGATCGATATTAAAAAACCGTCTAAAGATACTGTTCCATTTCATCCTTACATAGTAATCAAAGATGGTTTTGCTCTACTCATGTTTATGATTGTTTTTGCATTCTTTGTTTTTTACACCCCAAATATTCTAGGACACGCAGACAATTACATTGAAGCAAATCCATTGGTAACTCCTGCGCATATAGTCCCCGAATGGTACCTTTTACCATTTTATGCGATATTAAGATCTGTTCCAGATAAACTTTTGGGTGTAGTTGCGATGTTGTCAGCAATTCTTATTCTAGCGGCATTACCTTGGCTTGATACATCTAAGATTAGATCTGCAGTCTTTAGACCATTATACAGACAATTTTATTGGATCTTGGTCGCTGACGTTTTGATTTTAGGTTATGTAGGTGCTATGCCAGCTGAAGGATTGTATTTATTAGTTGCAAGAGTGGCTACGGCCTACTATTTCCTACATTTTTTAGTTGTTCTACCAATTTTAGGTTATAAGGAGAAAACTTTGCCTGTTCCATTAAGTATTACTGAGCCTGTGCTAGGTGGATCCCCTAATTTAGCTTTGGCTAAGAACAAGGAAAATTTTAAAGATTAGTGAAAAATTTTTTAAGAATATTTTTAATCACGAGTTTAGTTTTTGGACTTTCTGTAAAATCTAATTCAGCTGAAAAGATTGAATACTTAACAACTGATTGGAGTTTTAAAGGTCTCTTTGGAAAGTTTGATAGGGGAGCATTACAAAGAGGTTATCAAGTTTATACTGAAGTATGTTCGTCTTGTCACTCTATGAAATATCTAAGTTATAGGAATTTAGCCGAAAAGGGTGGACCAGAATTCTCGATAGCAGAAGCTAAAGCGATAGCTGCATCTTTTGAGGTCACTGATGGACCTAATGATGATGGAGAAATGTTTACAAGACCAGGTAAATTATCTGACAAATTTGTAATGCCTTATGATAATGTTAAAGCAGCTCAAGCCGCAAATGGCGGTGCATATCCACCAGATATGTCAGTGCTCGTCAAAGCAAGAGGAGGTGGGGTCGATTACATCTACTCTTTACTTCAAGGTTATGAAGATCCACCAATTGGAATGAGTTTAGATGATGGAGTTTATTATAATAAATATATGTATGGTAACAAAATAAAAATGGCCAATCAGCTTTCTGATGGGCTCGTTGAGTATGGAGATGGTACATCAGCATCAGTTGAACAAATGTCAAAGGATGTTACTACATTCTTAATGTGGGCAGCAGAACCACATCTTGAGTCACGTCACCAGATGGGCTTCAAGGCGATAGTTTATTTAATTATTTTAACAATTTTGGTTTACTTTAGCATGAAAAAGATATGGTCACGTATTGAAACGGAAGTTTAAAACGTCGCCATCTTTCACAATATAGTCTTTTCCTTCAAGTCTCATTTTACCGTTTGATTTTGCATTCAACCAGCCATCATTTGAAACAAAATCATCATATGAAATAGTTTCTGCTCTAATAAAACCTTTCTCAAAATCTGTATGAATTTCTCCAGCAGCTTGAGGAGCCTTGCAATTTTTTTCTATTGTCCACGCTCTGGTTTCCTCAGGGCCAGAAGTGAAATAAGTGTCAAGTTCAAGAATTTGATATCCTTTTTTAATTAACATATTTAACCCTGTCTCTTTTAATCCAATCATTTCCATATAATTTTTTTTTTCGTGTACGTCTAAATTATTAATTTGATTTTCTATATCTGCTGAAATAATTAACGTATTATCACTTCCAAATTTTGAGATAAATTTTTTAGTATAATCGTTTCCATTTTGAATACTTTTCTCATCAACATTACATAGAAATATTTTAGGTTTTAAAGATAATAGTCCACTTTGATTAATCTGTTTTTTTTCAAACTGAGACCTCAAACTTGAGATATCTTTATCATTATTTATACAGTCTAGACTTGTTTCAAGAATTTTCAATTGAACGCTTTCTAAGTTTTTTTTATTATTTTTCTCTAATCTTTTTTGTATAGACTCAAGATCAGCTAACATCATTTCAGTCTCAATTATCTCCAAGTCTCTAACTGGATTTACATTTGGATTTACATTTTGGATATCACTAGAGTCGAAGCATCTTATAAGATGTATGATTGCATCAACCTCTCTAATGTGAGAGAGGAATTTATTTCCTAAACCTTCACCTTTTGATGCTCCTTTTACTAAACCAGCAATATCAACAAATGAAATAGTTGTGTTGATAATTTTTTTTGAATTTGAAATTTTAGCTAAATTTTTCAGTCTAATATCTGGAACAGGAACGACACCAACATTTGGTTCTATTGTGCAAAATGGAAAATTTGCAGCTTGTGCTTTGCTCGAATTTGTCAATGCATTAAATAAAGTTGATTTACCAACATTTGGCATTCCAACTATTCCACATTTAAAACTCATTATTTATTATTAACTGTACTAGAAAACAGGTCTAATTTTTTATCAACAAGAATAGAAATTGATTCAGTAATGTTTTCAGTAATTTTGTCTATACCAATAGTTTCATCATCATTAAAATTTTGTAGAACATAATCTGCAACTTCCATTGAGTCTTTTGGTTTACCAATTCCTATTCTAACCCTTGAATAATCTTTACCAATAAATTTATCGATGGAGGCAACTCCATTATGACCTGCGCTTGATCCCCCAAATTTAGTTTTGATCTTTCCAAATTCTACATCTAAATCATCATGAAAAACAATTACATCTTGTGCATCAATCTTAAAATACTCAATTAATTCTCTTATACAAATCCCTGAGTTGTTCATAAATGTCAATGGTTTAATAGCATAAACTTTTTTACTGGCTATATTTCCAGTTGTAAGAAGACCTTTAAATTTAGGTTTTTGTTTAGACAAATTAAATTTTTTATTAATACAATCTATAATTTTGAAACCAACATTGTGTCTATTATTTTCACTATCAGGAGTTGGATTACCTAATCCTACAAATAAAATCATGAGTTAACTAAGCTTAATTTCAATTTTTATTATTTATTTTTTTTCTTCAGGAGATTTTTTTTCAGCAGATTTTTTTTCATCAGGTTTTTTGTCGTCACCTTCTTTCTTATCTCCTTTAGATGAATCTGCAGAAGTTTTATCACCATCTGCTGCAGCTTCAACTCCTTCTTCACCCTCTGTTGCTTCAGCCTCTGCTGGTTTTTCTGGTTCTTTAATTACTGTTGGGGCTGCAAGGGTTGCTATAACAAAGTCCCTCCCTTGAATAGTTGGTGTTACTTCAGGGTCTAATTTGATAGATGAAATTTTAAAACTTTCCCCGATATCAACACCTTCAAGATCAATTGTCAAGTTTTCTGGTATTTTTTCACTTGGACAATTTAATTCTACTTTTCTTCTTACTATATTTAATACTCCACCTCTTTTAAGACCTGGTGAATTTTCATGATTAATAAAATTAACTGGCACTTCAATTTTTATTTTTACTCCAGGCAATATCCTTAAAAAGTCCACATGAATGGGCTCGTCGCTTAAAATGTGATATTTAACTTCTCTTGGCAAAACATTTTGTGACTTCCCATCTATTTTTAATGTAATTATGTTTGACAAAAAGTTTTCTTTATCAATCAAATTTTTTAATAATTTTTTTGAAACAGATACTTTTTGATTATCTTCTTTTCCTCCATATACAATACCAGGGACATTTCCACTAATTCTAATGGAATTTAGTTGACCCTTAGTCGTAGTGTTTCTGACGTTAACTTCTAATGAATTCATAAAAAGGAGTTTTTTAAACCATGTTTGTAAATAATCAAGGTAATTATTTAAATAAATCGGATACTGAAGTAGAATTAGATATTCTTTTAATTGCTTCACCCATGAGGCTTGAAATTGGTAAAACTTCTATATTTTTAACATTTTTAGTTTTTTGACTGTTATCAATTGTGTCGGTAATTACCAAGTTTTTTATAACTGAATTTTTGATTTTCTTAACAGCGTCTCCACTAAGAACTCCATGTGTAATGTAAACATAAACTTCTTTTGCTCCTCGTTGCTTTAAAGCCTTAGCAGCATTGACAATAGTACCACCAGAATCAATTATATCGTCAACTATTACACATGTTTGATTTTTTACATCTCCGATAACATTCATCACTTGCGATTGGCCAGGTTTTGGTCTTCTTTTATCAACAATTGCCAATCCAACATTAAGAAGTTTGCCAAGAGCTCTCGCTCTTTCGGTACCACCTACATCAGGTGCTACACAAATAATCTTTTTACTTTTAATTCTTTTCCTAACATGTCTTGCAAATATTGGTGTTGAAAAAAGATTATCTACAGGTATATCAAAAAAACCCTGAATTTGACCAGCATGCAGATCAACTGTTACAACTCTATCTGCACCTGCTTTTGTAATTAAATTTGAAACCAATTTAGCTGATATAGAAGTTCTTGGGATAACCTTTCTATCCTGTCTTGCATATCCAAAATATGGAATTACAGCTGTAATGTTTTTTGCTGAAGATCTCTTAAGGGCGTCTATACACAACAATAATTCCATTAAGTTATCATTTGCTGGAGATGATATAGACTGAACAATAAAAATACTATTACCTCTAATATTTTCATTTATTTCGATGTATATTTCACCATCTGCAAATTTTCTAATACTTGAGTTTACAAGTTTAGTCTTCAAATACTTTGCGATATTTTTACTTAGTATTTTATTGCTATTTCCGGTTAACAGTTTCATTGAAAAGTTTAATTAATCATAATTATTGAAATATTTCTACCATAATCAGCATGTTTTAATCTTAATGATCTTCGTGCGCTAAAAAAATTATTTTTATCATCAAAAGTATCAATTTTAATGGCTTCAATATTTGAAATTTTGTTTGATTTAAGTCGGGATTTAATAAAATTAGGTAGATTAAAATGAAGACTATTTTTTATATCTTTAAAGAAGACTTTGTTTTTTTTATCTTTTTTTAAGAACTTTTTTAGAAAATCAACTTTTACATTATAACTTTCAACTTGAATACACGGACCAATTGTTGCAATGATATTTTTTTCTTTGCACCCTTTATTTAACATAAACTTGATTACTTTAGTAATTATGTCTTTGTAGACACCTTTCCATCCAGCATGAATTGCAGCTATCATGATTTTTTTTTTGTCATATAACAGTATTGGCGCACAATCTGCTGTTAATATTGCTATGGGTATTTTTTTTTGATCAGTAATAACAGCATCAGCTTGAATTTTTTTTTTGCTAAATTTAAAATTTTTATTTATATAAAAGATTTTGTTACTATGCATTTGATGCATTAAAAAAATATTTTTAGATTTTTTGTTAATTCTATTTTTAACAATTTTCAAATTTTCTTTAATCTTTGATTTAAAATCATTAGATCCAGGTCCGCAATTTAAGCTTTTATAAATTCCACTTGACTTACCTCCTATTCTATTAAAGAAGCCATGTTTAATCTTTTTTTGTTTTGATAATATTTTAGAAGTAATCAATTTTAAAAACCAAGGTTGAATTTAATTTTTTTACTCTTAATGAACATTACTTTGAATAAAGTGCCCATTT
Source organism: uncultured Pelagibacteraceae bacterium (assembly GCA_902557215.1). Taxonomy (GTDB): domain Bacteria; phylum Pseudomonadota; class Alphaproteobacteria; order Pelagibacterales; family Pelagibacteraceae; genus Pelagibacter. The sequence continues at coordinate 88,428 of CACDZM010000003.1, forward strand.
GTTTTTCATCAATAAGTCTATTTAATCTATAAAAGATATCAGCTTTTTTTGAAAAGTTTTTATTTCTAGATAATATCTCTGCTCTTTCTTTTATTCCCATTTTAATCAAAAAGTTTTTTTGAGTGTTCAAATTGTTATCTAGTCCACCTAATTTTTGAGTAAATTTTTTAAATAATTCAAAATTTATATTGTGTGTAATATCTACTTCTCCAATATTGTCTAAAATATTGGCAAATTTGTGATTAGAAACTGCTTTTAAAGTATTTTTCATTTTTTTTTCTAGATACCCGTAATCTATTATTAACAATCCTCCAGTATTTTTTTTGATTATATCTGAAATATTTTTTAAATAATCAAAACCAAATTCAGAATATTCGATAAAGTTCTGATTTTGTGAAATCTTAAAATTAAGTCTTTTCTCAATCTTTTTTATATCGGTTTTTTTCTCAATAAATGATGCTTTAGAGTAATTTTCAAAATTAACAAATTTTTCGTACCAAATATTTCTCTGTTTTCTGAATTGCTTTATTGGCATTGCATCAAAAAATTCATTCGCAATAAATATACTTGGATTTTTTTTAATCTTATTTATATGAGAAACCCAAATAATTTTAGATTTTGATAATTTTTCTTTTTGTATCCTTATCAAGATTGGGCTCTTTTCATGGATAATGATATTACAAGACTCAAGAAAAGACGGAAAATTTTGAAAACTTTCTAGAATCACTTTCATCATCTCACCATTTCCTGCGCCTAGTTCAATCAAATTAAAATTTCTAGGACTCCCAAGGTTTTTCCAAAAACTAATAATCCAAATAGCTATCATTTCTGAAAAAAGTCTTGAAATATTTGGTGCTGTAATAAAATCGCCCTTTTTACCAAAAGGATTCTTTTTCATATAGTAACCAATTTTTTTATTATATAGAGATAAATCAATAAATTTATCTAAAGGGATTTCACCACTCTTTTTTATTTTCATATTTTTGAATAACTAAATATGATCCAAATAATAAAAACACAAAACTTATAATTTGTCCCATAGTGAGATTGAATAATAAATAACCTAATTGGTCATCTGGTACTCTAAAAAATTCTATTACAAATCTAAAAATTGAGTAAAAAACTAGAAACAGTCCAGAGATAAAACCTGGCTTTTTATTAATTATCTTTTTGTGAAAATAGATCAAAATTAAAAAAAGAATCAGACCCTCAAAAAGTGCTTCATATAACTGTGATGGATGTCTATACAAATTATCAACTTTAATAAATTTTACACCCCAGGGTAGATTCGTTTGAGTTCCATATAATTCAGAGTTTATAAAATTTGAAATTCTTCCAAAAAAAATTCCAATTGGAGCAACCAACGAGATAACATCTAAATAATTAAAAACGTTATGTTTGTTTTTATTTGCAAACCAAACACTTATAATTATTATTCCTATAACCCCACCATGAAAAGACATCCCACCTTGCCAGATTTTAAAAATATCTATAGGGTTTTCGATATAATAATCTAAATTATAAAATAGTACATACCCTAATCTTCCACCTATAATAATACCAAAAATAAGATAAGTAACGTAATCATCAAATTTTATTTTAATTCCCTGGTTGTTAATAAAAAATCTTTTAGCTAAGACCCACCCCGCTAGTATTCCAAAAATATAAGCTAGCGAGTACCATCGTATTTCTAATGAAAAAAAATTTATTGCTACTGGGTCAAAATTATTAATGAACATTTTGATAAATAATTATAAGTTATATCAGATATTGAGATAAAAATATGAAAAATTCAAAATTTGTTTTCGATAAATTGTCTAAAATATTTGAACAAGGCCTTATTACATCAAAAGATCTAGGATCAGAAATTTTAAGCATTTTAAAATCTAAAAGAGATGAAATAGTTTTTAGAATGAAACTTACAAGTAAAGAAGAATTTGAAGTTTTATCAAAAAGAGTAGAAAATATTGAAAAAAAAATTTCATCACTACAAAAAACAAATAATAAAAAAACTAAGCGGGCAAGAAAATCTTAACACCAAGTCCATTCATTGATGATTTGTCAAGTTTAATGTATCCCCCATGAGATCTAATAATATCTGAGGCAATTGATAATCCTAAACCAACACTAGATTTAGTTTCACCTCTACCTTTGTCAATTTTATAAAACGGTTTAAAAACATTTTCATATTCTTCCTTTGGAATACCTGGTCCATTATCTTCGATAGAAATAAATATATTTTTTCCATTTTTGTTCAACTGAACATTAAGTTTTTTCCCGTACTTGAGACCGTTATCAATAATATTATTAAAGCTTCTTTTTAATAAATTTTTTCTTCCATTTATCAAAATATTTTGAGCGAGATCTCTAGTAATATATGTATTTTCATATCTTTCTATTGTCTCATTTAACAATTTTGAGAGATCAAATATTTCATTTTTTTCTGATTGAGATGAGCTGGTGAATTGTAAATACTCATTGAGCATTTTTTCCATTTCACTTATGTCATCATTTAATTTTGAGGAAATCTCTTTGTCTTTGACAAAAGAAAGTTGCAGTTTCATTCTTGTTAAAGGTGTCCTTAAATCATGACTAATTCCAGATAACATCTCAGATCTTTGATTCAAATGTCTAAGTATTCTTTTTCTCATTTTATCAAATTCATAACCTGCCTGTCTGATTTCAAGCGAGCCTGATGGTCTATAGTCATCTACTTCTTCACCTCTGCCAAATTTTTCTGCTGCTTTTGCTAAATTAGCTATTGGCCGAGTTTGGTTTTTTAAAAATAATATTGCAACAAAAATTAAAAAAATTGCAGGCACAGATATCCATAAAGCAAATAATCTTGCTGAGGAGGCAGTAACTCTATCTCTTGGAACTAAAAATTCAAAATATCCTTTTTTATATTTAATTCTAATGTTTATTAATTCCAGATAATCAGTAGTGCTAAACCAAAATTTATTGATACCAATACTAGACTTTAGCTCTCTTCTTAAAGATCTATCTATAGGACTAAACCATCTTTCATTTAACTTAAAATTAAATTCTTTGTCTTGAATGTATTTTATATTTAAATCTAAATGGATTGAAAATAAATCAATGATATAATCTTTGTCATTATTCTCATTATCAAAAGCGACAATAAAAGTATCAATTTCCCCAACTAAGGCTCTTGTCATTCCTTTGTTGGTTTTTATCCAGAGGCTATCAAAAAAAACAATTGTAACTAAAAGTTGAAGTAAAATAACTGGAATTGCAACAATCAGTAACGCTCTATAAAATAATCTTTTTGGTAATAAATTTTTTACGAATTTATTCAATCCATAAAACATAACCGCTACCTCTTAAAGTTTGTAAAAATTTTGGATTTTTTGGATCTATTTCAATTTTTTTTCTCAAACGAGTTATAATTACATCCACTGATCTCTCTTTATCTAAATTTATAAGTTTACCTATATCAACCCTAGAGAATGTTTTACCAGGATTGTTTATCATTTTTTCTAAAATGATTTTTTCTGCAATATTTATTTTGAATTCCTCATTATTTTTAAGAATTATTAATTTATTTAGATCAATTTCAATATTTGAGAACTGAACTACTTTTTTTAAATTTTTATCTTTAGTTTTTTTTAGAATATTTTTGATGCGAAGCAAAAGTTCTCTAGGTTCAAATGGTTTTGGTAAATAGTCATCTGCACCTATTTCTAATCCCTCAACTCTCTCGTCTGCAGTACCCTTTGCAGTTAGCAATATTATAGGTGTCAAAATTTTATTCACATTATCTTTAATAAATTGAAGACCACTTTTACCCGGCATCATTATGTCTAAAATAATTATATCAAAATTAATTATTTCAATTTTTTCAGTTGCATCCTCAGCATTTTTTGCGGTTGTAACTAAAAAATTATTTTCATTTAAATATTTTTTCACTAGTGATCTTATACCCTCATCATCGTCTACTACTAATATATGTGCTAAAAATTCATCCATTTATAATTTTTTTCAGAACCTTATCAAAGTTTACGACCTCATCGGAACTTGAGTTTAATAAAGCGTTATAGATCCTTTTTTTTTGTGATTCGAAAATTTCAAGAAAAATCTTTTCTCCCTTTTCATTGAGATATACATGTTTGATCCTTGTGTCTTGTTCGTCTTTTTCGAATTTAATAATGCCAAGCTTTGTTAAATCTTTTAAAACTCTATTTAAGCTTTGTTTTGTTATTTTTAATTTTTTCAAAAGTTCGGAAATTGAGATACCCTCATATGTCGAAATAAGGTGGATTACTTTGTGATGAGCAGTACCTATTGAATATTTATTTAGAATTTTTTTTGGGTCGGTGAAAGTGTCTCTATAAACTATAAAAAGTTTTTCAATTAAATCTTTTAATTGCTCATCTTTAAGATAAAGTAAATCTTTCATAATAGGTAAGTTATATTGACATATTAAAGATACAAAGATATTTTTTTGAATAATTAAAAAAAAATTTTCTAATATGATACCTTACGATAAAAGAAATGGTAAAATATGGTACAACAACGACCTTGTAGATTGGTCAGATGTCAAAGTTCACGTCTTAAGTCATGGTTTACACTATGCAAGCTGTGTATTTGAAGGCGAAAGAGTTTATGATGGTTCAATATTTAAATTAGAGGAACATACTTCAAGATTTTTTTACTCAGCAAAAAGAATGGGTTTTGAGATTCCTTATACTGAGAGAGAGATAAATGAAGCCTCAAAAAAAATTATAACTGTTCAGAATGTAAAAAATGGTTACGTCAGACCTGTTGCTTGGCGAGGAAGTGAAATGATGGCCATATCTGCACAGCAGACAAAGATTCATGTCGCTATCGCAACATGGGAATGGGGTTCTTATTTTGATCCAAAATTAAAAATCGAGGGCATAAAATTAAACATTTCAAATTGGCGAAGGCCTGCTCCTAATACAATTCCTTGGGATACCAAAGCATCTGGTCTTTATATGATTTGTACTTTGTCAAAACATGAAGCGGAAAAAGAGGGTTACACAGATTCTTTGATGTTAGACCATGAGGGAAATATTGCTGAAGCAACAGGTGCTAATGTTTTTTTTAAAGACAAAAATGGTGAATTGCATACACCAATACCTGACTCATTTTTAGATGGTATTACTCGAAGAACAGTAATTGGGATAGCAAAATCAAAAAATATAAAAGTTCATGAAAGAAAAATAATTCCTTCAGAGTTAAAAGATTTTGTTGGTTGCTTTCTAACGGGCACTGCTGCTGAAGTTACTCCAGTTTCTTGTATAGCAAATAATCAATTTAAAGTTTGTGAAATGATTATAGACTTAAACGAGAGTTATCAGCTGGTTGTTAGAAAAAAAAAGGCGGCTTAATCTTTATTATCCTCAGAAATAGCATGGTCGATACCTTTTCGCATGTAATCATAGCCAGTAAAAAGTGTTAATGCTGCAGAAAGCCATAAAAGAATTATACCAATGGTCTGAGCATTATAATCTTGAAAATTAATTATTTTGTTTCCAGTTTCACCTGAAAGCAAAAGTGCAATAGAAACCATTTGCAAAACTGTTTTCAATTTAGCTAAACTGGAGACTGGAAGTTTAATTTCCCCTTTAGCCAAGAACTCTCTAAGACCAGAAATTAAAATTTCACGTGTAAGAATTATTATTGCAGCAATTACCTCGTAATTCCGAATAGTGCCATCCATAACTAATAATATAAGAGCAGCTGCAACAATAATTTTGTCAGCTATTGGATCTAGTAATTCTCCAAGTTTTGACTCTTCACCAAGAAATCTTGCTAGCATGCCATCTAGAAAATCTGTAAAAGAGGCAACAATAAATAATATTAATGCAGTAAGGTCTCCATAAAAACCAGGAAGATAAAAAGCTAAAACAAAAAATGGCACAATTAAAATTCTGCCTACAGTTAATATATTTGGTATTTTTCTGAGCATATTTATTTTTATTCGTGAAAGAAATTATATATCTTTTTCGCAACTTTTGCTTCAACCCCTTCGACAGATTTTATTTCATCAAGACTTGCAGATTCTACTGCTCTAGCAGAGCCAAAGTGGTTTAATAAAGCTCTTTTTCGAATAGAACCGATACCTTCTATTTGATCTAGAAGTGATTTACTTAACCCTTTTTTTCTTTTAGCTCTATGAGCACTGATCGCGAACCGATGAGACTCATCCCTTACTCTCTGAAGAAAAAAAAGAGTAGGGTCATTTTTGGCAAATTTAAACTCTTTACCATTATGAAAAAAGGTTTCGTTACCACTGTTTCTAAGTTTCCCTTTTGCTATTGCAACTATTGGTAAGTCATGAAGGCCTAGTTCATTTAGAGCTTCTCTTGCAACTGAGTACTGGCCTTTTCCACCATCAATCAGAACTAGATCGGGAAAAGTTAGGTAGTTGTCTTTCTCTTGTATAGCTCTTTTAAATCTTCGATTTAGCACCTCCCGCATCATACCATAGTCATCTTGTTCATTCTTTTGGATCTTAATGTTAAATTTTCTATATCTTTTTTTAATAAATCCTTCATCTCCATAAGCGATTAACGCACCAACACTATTTGTTCCTTGGATATGACTATTATCATAAACCTCAATCAAATTAATATTTGTTTCTAAATTAAATTTATTTGCTACTGCATCAAATAATTCTCTATTATTTTGGCTTTCGTAAAGTTTTCTAGTTAGGCTATCTTTTGCATTTTTAATTGCCTGATTAATTACTTTTAATTTTGATCCTTTTTTTGCAATGGATATGTTGATTTGTTTCTCTTCCTTTTGAGATAGAGTTTTTTCAATTAAAATTTTTTCTTTAATTTCTTCAGATAATATAATTGATGAAGGAACACTTTTATTTTCATAAAATTGAGAAACAAAAGAATTTAATATGTCACTTAATTTTTCGTCAGGATCATGCTTTGGAAAAAAAGCTTGATTCCCCCAATTTTGTTTTGATCTATAAAAAAAAACCTGAATGCAAGTTTTACCAGACTCTTTATAGCCAGCGATTACATCGGCTTCAATTAAATTTGCCTCATTAATTCTTTGTGACGATTGAATAATATTTAAGGATTTTATTCTATCTCTTAAAATTACTGCTTTTTCAAAATCTAAATCCTCACTAGCCTTTTCCATTTGATTTGAGAGACTTTTCTGTATTTTTCTTGATTTACCAGAAACAAATTCGATAGCATCATCTACAGTTTTTTTATATTCATCATCATTTATGTATCCGACACAAGGTCCAGAGCATCTTTTAATCTGATAAAGGATACAAGGACGTTGTCTGTTTTTAAAGACAGTATCATCACAAACTCTTAAGTGGAAAATTTTCTGAATCATTTTTATTGTCCAATTAGCTGAGCCTGCTGATGCGAAAGGACCAAAATAAAAACCTTCTTTTGTTTTTTTTCCTCTATGTCTTTTTATTTGTGGCCATTTATCTTTGTTACCAATAAAAATAAACGGAAAAGACTTATCATCCCTTAAAAGAATATTAAATTTTGGTTTATGTTTTTTGATTAAATTCGCTTCAAGAAGTAAAGCCTCACTTTCATTTGATGTGGTTGTTATCTCAAGCCTTCTTGTTTGAGATAACATTCTTTCAGTTCTTATAATATGATTTTTTTCAGCTACATAACTTTTTAGTCTGTTAGGCAAATTTTTTGCTTTACCCACATAAAGGATATCTCCTTTTTCATTAAGCATACGATAAACACCAGGAAGTTTAGGAATTAGAGGCAGTTCTTTTTTTATTACCTCTTTGCCAATTTCAGAACTTATCATGACTTCGTTTTTTTGTAATTTGGATACCAACAGATGAACATTGTTTCAGAATTTCTAATTTTTCAATTTTAAGCATTATTTTACCTATTCTCTTATCTTTGAAAAGTTCATCAAAAACAGCCTCGGCCAAAGTTTCTAAGAAATTATAATGTTTCTTTTTAATTAGTTTTTTAATTAATTTTACAATAGTTGCATAATTTACAATTGATTTAAGGTCTTTATCGTTTGAAGGTTTTTTATCTTGATAATCAATTTCCAAACTAAATTTTACTTTTTGAGTTTTCTCTTTTTCAAAATCATAATAACCAAGTTTCAAATCTAGAATAAGTTCATTAATGAGAATTTTTTTCTCATAATTAAATAAGCTTTTGTTTTCATCTATTTTTACAACTTTGAGATTATTTTTTTTCATTCCTTTCCTTTAATTATATCAGGTGTTTGCCAATTTAAGCTTTGACCACTATCTATTGCTAAAATTTGACCTGTAATAGAGCTGTTTTTAATAAAAAAGTCAACTGCATTACAAATCTCATTAACATCAACTTGCTTTTTTAGTGGTGTAGCTAAATATTGACTTTTAAAATGTTTTTCCGATTGTCTTTTATTTTTAATTGTTGGTCCTGGAGCTATTCCATTAACTCTTATAAATGGTGACAAACTCATCGCGCTTGTTTTGGTTAAAGTATAAAGGCCTGTTTTACTTAATGTGTATGAGAAGAAATATGGAGTAAGCTTAAATACTCTTTGATCAATTATATTGATAATATTGTTATTTTTGCCTTTAATATTCTTTGAAAACTCTTTTGATAAAAGAGCAGGGGCTTTAAGATTTGTAGAAATATGATTGTCCCAGCTCTTAGAGGTAAAATTTTCTAATTTATCATTTTCAAATAATGAGGCATTATTTATTAGACAGTCAAAAAATTTCATTTTTAATTTTGAGAATTTAATAATTTTAATGATATCTTTTTCCTTACTAAGATCCCCCTTAATTAAATAAATTTTTGTTCCAAAATTTTGAAGTTTTTTTTTTAGATTTTCAGCTTTTGACTTAGATTTATGATATTGAATTACAATTTGCTTACTTGGCCCTGACAATTTTTCTGCTATTGCAGCACCCATTCTCGTAGCTCCACCTGTAATTATTATCCTTTGTGCTTCCATTTTTTATCTCTTTTTTTTGTAACTTTAGTTCCTGGCATACCCATTGTTGATCTACCTTTTGGATAAAGTTTGTTCTTAACATCATATTGTCTAATTTTAGGGTTTAGTGTAATTTCCAACTCTGTACTTTCTAATTTTCTTATTTCGTCTCTTATTTTAGCTGCTTCTTCGAACTCAAGATTTGAAGCCGCTTCTTTCATTTTTTTATCAAGAGCTTTTAAATGTTTTTTTAAATTTCCACCGACATTGGATCCTTCGCTTATTTTTACATAATCTTTTTCGTAAACACTTTCTAAAATATCGTTTATTTCTTTTTTAACAGTCTTAGCGTCAATCTTATTTTTTTTATTATAGGCTAATTGAATTCTTCTTCTTCGCTCAGTCTCAGCTATTGCTTTTTTTATACTTTTCGTTTCTTTATCAGCATATAGAATTACTTTACCATCAACATTTCTTGCAGCCCTACCTATTGTTTGTATTAATGATGTTTCAGATCTTAAGAATCCTTCTTTATCGGCGTCTAAAATTCCTACCAGAGCACATTCTGGAATATCTAAACCCTCTCTTAATAAATTAATTCCAACTAATACATCGAATACTCCCATTCTCAAGTCCCTCATGATCTCTATTCTTTCAAGAGTATCAATGTCAGAGTGCAAATATCTTACCTTTACCCCATTTTCATGAAGGTATTCTGTTAAATCTTCTGCCATTTTTTTTGTTAGAGTTGTAACTAGTACTCTATAATTATTCTCAATTACTTTTTTACATTCATGCATTAAATCATCTACTTGATTTTTAGCGGGTTTTATTTCAACAGGTGGATCAATTAATCCTGTGGGTCTTATAACTTGATCTATAAACTTACCTTTTGTTTGTTCTAATTCCCAAGGGCCAGGAGTTGCTGAAACAAAAACAGTTTGTGTTCTCATTAAATCCCACTCTTCAAATTTTAATGGTCTATTATCCATACAGGAAGGAAGTCTAAAACCATATTCAGCTAGTGTACTTTTTCTTGATCTATCTCCTTTATACATTCCGTTAAGTTGTGGAACTGTCACGTGACACTCATCAACAAAAATAAGAGTGTTGTCTGGAAAATATTCAAAAAGTGTGGGAGGTGGTTCGCCTGGTTTTCTTCCAGATAAAAATCTAGAGTAATTTTCAATTCCTGCACAAGAACCAGTAGCCTCAATCATTTCAAGATCAAATTTCGTTCTTTCCTCAAGTCTTTGAGCTTCAAGTAATTTATTTTCTGCTCTATGTTTTTTTAGCGTTATTTCTAATTCTCTTTTTATGTTTATAATTGCCTGTTCCACTGTTGGTTTTGGAGTTATGTAGTGACTGTTTGCATAAACTTTAACTAAGTTTAGCTCTCTTACTTGATCTCCAGTAAGAGGATCAAATTCTTCTATTTTTTCTAATTTATCTCCAAATAAGTTTAATCTCCACGCTCTATCCTCTAAATGAGAAGGAAAGATTTCCAAATATTCCCCACGAGCTCTAAATGTACCTCTATAAAAGTTTTGGTCATTACGCTTGTATTGTAAGGCTACTAAAGATTTAATAATCTGCTCTCTATTGTAATCGTAGTTTTTTTGAAGAGTTAAAGTCATTTTGCTATATGCTTCAACTGATCCCAGTCCATAAATACAAGAAACACTGGCAACAATTAAAACATCATCTCTTTCTAAAAGAGACCTTGTTGCCGAATGTCTCATCCTATCTATCTGCTCATTAATCGACGCTTCTTTTTCAATGTAAGTATCTGATCTCGGCACATAAGCTTCTGGGGTATAATAATCGTAATATGAAACAAAATACTCAACAGCGTTGTTAGGAAAAAAAGTTTTCATCTCCCCATAAAGTTGAGCTGCCAAAGTTTTATTCGGAGCTAAAATCAAAGCTGGTCTATTTGTTGCCTCTATTACTTTTGCCATTGTAAAAGTTTTTCCGGAACCAGTTACTCCAAGTAAAACTTGGTTAAATTCATCTTTATTTGCTCCACTGACCAATTTCTTAATAGCTTCAGGTTGATCTCCTGCAGGTTTAAAATCAGATTTAATTTTGAACTTTTTACCACCTTCGAGTTTTCCACTGATTTTTGGATTTTTACTCTGAATATCTGTAATTAAATCTTGATAAGTATTTTCCATATATTAAGAACGTATTAGAATTAATTAATATTTCAATGAGCATAATATCTAACAGTTTAAAAAGAATTAAACCATCACCTACTATTGCTGTAACTCAAAAGGCAAGAGAATTAAGAGCGGCAGGAAAAGATGTAATTGGTCTAGGGGCTGGAGAGCCAGACTTTGATACTCCTGATAATATAAAAAATGCTGCCATAAAAGCTATTAGAAATGGAGACACTAAATATACAGCAGTAGATGGTACACCTGCTTTAAAAAAAGCTATTATCAGTAAATTCAAAAGAGAAAACAAATTAAAATATACTTTAGACCAAATAACAGTTGGAACTGGTGGAAAACAAGTTCTTTATAATACTTTTATGGCCACCTTAAATAAGGGAGATGAGGTTATCATTCCAGCACCATTTTGGGTTTCGTATCCAGATATGGTTTTGTTAGCTGGTGGAAAACCAAAAATAATTAAATGTACCGAGCAAGAGGGTTTTAAGCTTACTGCCAAAAAATTAAAAAAAGCTATTACCAAAAAAACAAAATGGTTGATACTTAATTCACCATCAAATCCTACTGGTGCAGGTTATACAAAAAAAGAAATTCAAAATTTAGCTAATGTTCTTATAAAGAATAAGAAAGTTTTAATTTTAAGCGATGATATTTACGAGCATGTGAGGTACGACAATTTCAATTTTTTTACCATTGCACAAATTCCAAAATTGAAAGATAGGACGCTCACAATGAATGGAGTAAGTAAATCATATGCCATGACTGGCTGGAGAATAGGTTATGCTGCTGGTCCAAAAGATATAATTAAAGCTGTTGGAAAAATTCAATCACAATCAACGTCAAATCCATCCTCAATAAGTCAAGCTGCTGCTGTAGAGGCATTAAATGGAAAACAAGGTTTTATAAAAACTAGAGCTAAAGCGTTTAGAGATAGAAGAAATTTTGTTGTAAAAAGTCTAAACAATATTAAAGGAATTCACTGTTTGACTCCTAATGGCGCATTTTACGTATTTCCAAGCTGCAAAGGACTGCTGAATAAAAAAACAAAATTAAAAACTGATACAAACTTTGTGCAAAGATTGCTTGAAAAAGAAAATGTTGCAGTTGTTCAAGGTTCAGCGTTTGGTTTAGATGGATACTTTAGAATTTCTTATGCAACTTCGATGAAAAATTTAAAAAAAGCCATGTTTAGAATTAAATCTTTCTGTGAGTCTATAAATAAATAATTATTTTTGATTTAGAATCTTTTTTGCAGGAATAGTTTTTTTAATCCAAGATTTTGGAATAGAATTAATACCCTTTAGGGAAGCAAAGTATGCTCCAACAAAATTTGCTCTAGAGCAATTACAACCTCCGCCCTTGATAGTTTTTAAAATCGCATCTTTATAATTTTTTGAATTTATAATTGTATAAATTGAGCTATTAAAAGTTCCTGGATAACTGCAAGCCATTCCTAGTTTTTTAATTGTTTTAGGATAAAATTTCGATTTGAATTTTTTGATCCTTTTTATGTCTTTGATAATTTCTTTAAACAAAAAATTTCCACTAAATTTTTTTACAAATTTATTAATAGGATCTTTGTTTCCCTTTAAAGCAAAATCAATTAGATAAAATTTTGCGATCGCATACTTTAAGCTGATTTTTGAAACAGTAACAATTTTTATGATCTTTTCTAAGCTTTTAAAATCATGGCCGTAAAGAAAAAAAGGCAGCGTTGCACAAAAACCATCTGACTCATTGACTTTCATTCCACCAGAAATTTTTTTTTTTGATTTAATATTGTTTACAGTTTCTATTATATTTTGGTGTATCCATGGTCCTCTTATTAAGCCACGCCAATCTTTAACTTTTTTATACTTTGACCTTATAGCTAAATTTTTCCAATACTTACTTCCGGGACCAAAATTTTTAAGAATATTCTTTTTAAAATTTTTCTCTAAATTTTCATCTCCATCAACTAATGTTTTAAACATCACTTGGCCAATGTCGTTGTAACCAGAAACTTTTCCGGTTTTAATATTATAGAAAGGGCTTTTATTTTTTTCTAAAAAAGTAAAGTCTTTTTTGCCTTTAATATATTCAAGCAATTTTTTTTGATTATATACCCAATGCAATGGTCTTGCTGCCGCATCTGCTACTGTAGCCCCTAAGAATACATGGAGATTATTTTTCACTTTAATGAGATAAAAACTTCTCAGCCTCTAGCGCTGCCATACACCCCATACCAGCAGCGGTAACTGCTTGCCTAAATGTTTTATCTTTTACATCTCCAGCCGCATAAACACCTGGTATATTGGTTTCTGTAGAGTCTGGTTTTGTTATTAAATAACCTTCTTTGTCCATATTAAGTTGATCTTTAAATAACTGAGTTGCAGGGTCATGACCAATAGCAATGAATACACCATCTAATTTTATTTCATCAATTTTATTTGTTTTTACATTTTTAACTTTGATGCCCTTAACGTTTTTCGGATCTTTGTCTCCAATTACATCCTCAACGACAGTATCCCAGATAATTTCAATTTTTTTATTTTCCATAAGTTTTTTTTGAAGCATTTTTTCAGCTCTTAAACTATCTCTTCTATGAATTAATTTTACTTTCGATGCAAATTTAGTAAGAAACATTGCTTCTTCAACAGCAGCATTACCCCCACCTACAACAGCAACTTCTTTATCTTTGAAGAAAAAACCATCACATGTTGCACACGCTGAAACACCAAATCCTCTAAAATCTTGTTCAGATTTAATATTTAACCATCTAGCCTGGGCTCCTGTAGAAATAATTATACTATCAGCAGTATATTTTTGACCAGTGTCACCGACAGCTTCAAAAGGTGATGTTTTTAAATTTACTGAACTTATGTGATCTTGAATCATTTCTGTTCCAACTGCTTTTGCCTGTTCTTTCATTTGATCCATAAGCCACGGACCTTGAATCACATCAGCAAATCCAGGAAAATTTTCAACATCCGTTGTTGTGGTCAATTGACCTCCAGGCTCCGATCCATAAACTAAAATTGGATTTAACATTGCTCTAGCGGCATAAACTGCAGCTGTATATCCAGCAGGACCGGATCCAATTATTAACACTTTTGTGTGTTTAGTTGGATTTTGATTCATATGAGAGCTATATAGTGATTAATGACTAAATTAAAAGGTTTATTATTGACCGAGGGAATGCATGGCATGATTAGCCAAGTCGAAGGGCTTGCGAAAGCTCTCAATCTTGAATTTATACACGAGAAAATTGAGCTAAACAGTTTTTGGAAAATGATTCCTCCAAAATTAACCCCTGTAAAAAATTTTGTTTTTAAAAATGATATTTCAAAGAAATTTAATATAGTAATTTCATGTGGAAGAAAAAGTGTAATTCCATCAATTTTTTTAAAAAATAAATTTGGAAATAAAATAATGAATATTCATATTCAGAATCCAAAAGTATCATTAAATAATTTTGATTATGTCGTAGCACCAGAGCATGATGGTCTTGAGGGTATAAATGTTTTAAAAAGTAAAGGTGCAATTCATTATCTTACTGAAGCAGAATTATTAGAAAATACTAATTATCTTAAACCCAGAATTAAAAAAAAAAAAGTTATAGTTTTTATTGCTGGAGGTCCTAATAAATATTACGATTTTAACGATGAAATAATTGAAAAAATTTTTATTAAAACTAAAAAAAATTTTATCAACCAGGGTTATCAACTTATTTTTATACCTTCAATGAGAACACCAAGAGGAACAGTAGATAATGCACAAGACTTTTTTGATGATGATCAGATTATAATTTCAGATATTGATAAAAAAGCTTATTTGTCAGCACTAAGTTTAGCTGATCATATTATTGTAACATGTGACTCCACTTCCATGATTTCAGAGGCAGCAATGACAGGAAAACCTATATATGTTGCTCAAATGCCAACTATAAAAAAAAATATACGTTTTCAAAAATTTTTTGAGCTTTTTAAATCATTAGATATAATTAAAAACCTAGAGGACAAGGTAGAAGAGTGGAATTATAAAAAACTTAATGAAACGCATAGAATATCGGGATATATAGAGAAACAATTTAAAGATTATGACTTTTCTTAATTCTATATTAAAAAATTCAAAAAAGTATGAATTTCCATTCAATCACTGGGAATACAACAACGCTTTAAGCGAAGAGGCAATTAAGGAAATTGAAGGCGCAGATATTCCTGATGTAAGCAAGCATAACCTTAATTACGATGGTACAAGGGCAATAGATGGTGGTGCTGCAGAATTTAGGGAAGGTATAGCTTCGGGCGGTAAGGCAATAAAATTTAGATGTTTTGTTACAAAAGAAAATGCATCACATTTTCCAAATTTAGTAAAATTCATTAATGAACTTCAATCTAAAGAAACATGTGAAACTATATCAAAAATGATTGACAAAGATTTATCTGGTTCATATGTAAGACTTGAAGTTATATGTGATCGTGAAGGTTTTTGGTTAAAGCCACATTGTGATATTAAGGAAAAATTAATGTCAGGACTTATTTTTGTGAACAATGCAAATGAGTCAGAGGATTTAGGGACTGATTTTTACAATGAAAAACTAGAAAAAGTTAAGACCGTTCCATACAAGCATAATTACGGTTACTTATTTACAAGCGGTCCAAATACATGGCACGGTATGGAAAAGAAAAAAATTATTAAAGAAAGAAGATGTATTCAAGTTAACTATGTCACATTTAAGACTGATTGGAAAGTTGACTAAACGTTTTGCAGCGATGTAACTTCTAATTTTTTTGTTTTAAGGGATTTAATACCCTCAATACACGCTAGGGCAGTTGACATATTTGTGCAGTAAGGCACTTTATTTTTAAGTGTCGCTCTTCTTAAAGCAATGGCATCATTTAATCTGTGCTCTGTATTGCCGCCACCAGTATTAATAACTAAGGCTATTTTTTTTGAGTCTAGAATATCAACTATGTGAGGTGATCCGCTACTTACTTTATTTATAATTTCACACTTCATGCCATGTTTTTGGATATATTCAGCAGTTCCTTTTGTTGCAGATAAAGCAAATTCTAGCTTAATAAGCTCTTTTGCAAGTACAATACCCTCATCTTTGTGAGAATTTTTTAATGACAAAAAAGCTAGTCCTTTAGTAGGCAATGAATTAGAGGATGCTATTTGGCTTTTTGCATATGCCATTCCAAAATTTTTGTCAAATCCCATTACTTCTCCAGTTGATTTCATTTCTGGACCTAATAATAAGTCACTTTTAGGAAATTTATTAAACGGAAAAACTGCCTCCTTTACTGCAAACATACCTTTAGATCTATCTTTCAAATTAAATTTTGAGAGTTTCTCACCAGCCATAACTCTCGAGGCTATTTTTGCTAACGGTAGTCCTTTTGCTTTTGATACAAAAGGAACTGTACGGCTTGCTCTTGGGTTCACTTCAATTACAAAAATTTCATCTTTTTTAATTGCAAATTGAACATTCATGAAACCTTTCACTTTTAAAGCTAGAGCTAAACTTTTTGTTTGTCTTTCTATTTCTTTGATTAAAAAGGGTTTGATGGAAATAGGAGGCAGGCTACAAGCAGAGTCCCCAGAATGAATTCCTGCTTCCTCGATATGTTGCATGATCCCCGCAACATGTACTTGTTTACCATCGGATATAGCATCCACATCAACTTCCATTGCATGATCTATGAATTTATCAATAAGAATTGGGTTTTTTTCAGCAGCTTTAAAAGCCTCCTCCACAAAATTTTTCAACTGACTTTTCTCGTAAACAATTTCCATCGCTCTTCCTCCCAGAACATAAGAAGGTCTTACCATTAAAGGTAATCCTATTTTCTCAGATATTTCAATTGCTTGTTTAAAAGTTTTAGCAATTCCGCTTTTAGCCTGGTTTAAATTTAATTTTTCTAATAGGTTTCTGAATCTGTCTCTATCTTCTGCTAGATCAATAGATGAGTATTGAGTTCCTAAAATAGGAAGGTTATTATCATATAAAAATTTGGCTAATTTGATCGGAGTTTGACCACCAAACTGAGTGATGATACCAACTAAATTACCTTTATCTTTTTCCCTGTTAATAATATTAAAAACATATTCCTCTTTTAAAGGTTCAAAATATAATCTATCACTAGTGTCATAATCTGTTGAGACTGTTTCAGGATTACAGTTTATCATAACAGTCTCAAAACCTACTGATTTTAGTGCGAAACTAGCCTGACAACAACAATAATCAAATTCTATTCCTTGTCCTATTCTGTTAGGCCCTCCTCCTAAAATAATAATCTTTTTTTTAGCAGACGGATCAGCTTCACACTCTGAATTTATTGAGAAATTTCTCTGATATGTTGAGTACATATATGGTGTAAAAGATTTAAATTCTGCTGCACATGTATCAACTTTTTTGAATACTGGTAGAATTTTAAGTGCAGTTCTTTTTTTTCTCACGATATTTTCAGATAAATTTGAAAGCTCAGAAAGTTTTTTATCTGAAAAACCCATTGATTTAATTTGATTAAAATCATTAAAATTTTTAGGTAATCCATTATTCTTAATCTTAATTTCATTATCTATTATTTCTTTAATTTGGTTTAAGAACCACGGATCAATTTTTGACAAATTATTGATTTTTTTTAGTTTTATTTTTTTTCTTATTGCTTCAGCAATAAGCAAGATCTTATTAGGAATATTATCTTTGAGTTTTTTTTCAATTTGTTTTTTGTTTAAATTAAATATCCTGTCTAATCCTGAAAAACCAGTTTCAAGAGATACTAATGCTTTTTGAAGAGACTCTTTAAAATTTCTTCCAATAGCCATTGCTTCCCCAACAGATTTCATTGACGTGCCTAGAACTTCAGGAGAAGTCGAAAATTTTTCAAAAGTAAATCTTGGAATTTTTGTTACAACATAATCTATGGTTGGCTCAAATGATGCTGGAGTAATTTTGGTAATTTCATTTTTTAATTCATCTAATGTATAACCAACAGCGAGTTTTGCAGCAACTTTTGCAATAGGAAACCCAGTTGCTTTTGATGCAAGAGCAGATGATCTTGATACTCTGGGATTCATCTCGATTATAACCATTCGTCCATTTTTAGGATTAATTGCAAATTGAACATTTGAACCACCTGTTTCAACTCCAATTTTTCTTAAACATGCAATAGAAGCATTTCGCATTACTTGATATTCCTTATCAGTTAATGTGAGCGCAGGAGCAACTGTCACTGAGTCTCCAGTATGTATTCCCATTGGGTCCACATTTTCTATTGAACAAATAATTATACAATTATCTTTTTTATCTCTTACGACTTCCATTTCAAATTCTTTCCAGCCCTCTAAACATTCTTCTACAAGAACTTGGTTCACAGGAGACTCATGCAAACCGTTTTTGATAATTTTAAAGTAGTCCTTTTTATTTTTTGCTATTCCCCCTCCCAAACCTCCAAGTGTAAAAGCCGGTCTAATTATTGTAGGTAAACCTATTTTC
The DNA here is from genome assembly GCA_902557215.1 of uncultured Pelagibacteraceae bacterium. Classification (GTDB taxonomy): domain Bacteria; phylum Pseudomonadota; class Alphaproteobacteria; order Pelagibacterales; family Pelagibacteraceae; genus Pelagibacter. The sequence goes on from CACDZM010000003.1 coordinate 107,031, forward strand.
TTTAAAACTTTTGACGCTTGTTTTATATTGTTTACAATTTCAGATTTAGGAAGATCTAAACCAATATTAATCATATTTTTCCTAAACCTCTTTCTATCTTCTGCATTTGCAATAGCATTTGAATTTGCACCAATTAATTCAATTTTATGTTTTTTTAAAATTCCTTTTTTCTCAGCCTCCATTGCAATGTTAAGGGCAGTTTGACCACCCATAGTTGGAAGAATTGCATTTGGTTTTTCTTTTTTGAGAATTTTTTCTAAAACCTCTAGAGTAATAGGCTCAATATAGGTTTTATCAGCAACATCTGGATCTGTCATAATTGTTGCTGGATTTGAGTTAATTAAAACAACTTTATAACCTTCATCTTTTAATGCCTTACAAGCCTGAGTACCAGAATAATCAAATTCGCAGGCTTGACCAATAATAATTGGACCCGCACCCACAACTAATATTTTCTTAAGATCTTTTCTTTTTGGCATTCTTTCTCATGTTGTTAATAAATTCTTGAAATAAATAAACACTATCTTGTGGTCCTGGGTTTGATTCAGGATGATACTGAACTGAGAACACAGGTTTATTCTTTAATCTTATTCCCTCTATACTCTTATCGAACAAAGATATATGTGTAATCTTAATATTTTTTGGTAAATTTTCTTTAACAACTTCAAAGCCATGATTTTGACTAGTAATTTCTACATTTTTATTAATTAAATTTTTAACAGGATGATTTGCTCCTCTATGTCCTAATTTCATTTTCTTTGTTTTACCTCCTAATGAAAGTGCAAGTATTTGATGACCTAGACAAATACCAAATAAAGGCATTTTCTTTTGAATAAGATTTTGAATAACTTGAATAGCATATCTTCCTGTTGCTGCTGGATCGCCTGGTCCATTAGATAAAAAGACACCATTAGGTTTAAGAGCCAAAATTCTTTCTGCAGATGTTTTACAAGGAACTACTGTAACTTTACAATTGAAATCAGAAAAATATCTTAAAATATTTTTTTTTATTCCATAGTCTATTGCTACTACATGAAATGAATTTCTATTATTTTTTCTATAACCGTGTTCTTTTTTCCAAGTTCTAAGTCCCTTCCAAATATAATTTTTTTGTGTAGTGACTTTTTCTGCGAGATCTAAATTTTTTAATCCACTCCATTTTATTGTAGAGTTAGTAAGTTTATTAATGTTAAATTTACCTTTCTTTGAGTAAGCAATGGTTCCTTTTGGGGCACCTTTATCTCTGATGAAATTCGTTAAACTCCTTGTATCAAGTCCAGTAATTCCAACTATCTTGTTTTTTTTTAACCAAGCATCTAAGTGTTGAAAGGATCTATAGTTTGATGGTGAGGTAATTTCAGAGTTAAAAATTACTCCTTTTGTCCATATTTTATCAGCCTCAAAATCTTCTTTGTTGGTTCCCACATTTCCAATATGAGGAAAGGTGAAGTTAATTATTTGCCCTGCGTAAGAAGGATCAGACATTATCTCTTGGTATCCTGTTAACGAAGTATTAAAACAAACTTCGCCAGTTGCTTCTCCTTGGTATCCAATACCAATTCCCTTAAATAATCTTTTATTTTCAAGAACTAAAATACCTGTATAATTTTGTGAATTTTTAAAGTGATTTTTTTTTACTTTTTTGATCAATTACAACTCATAAGTTAAAGGTCTATACAATAATTGATTTATTATCGCAACAGAGATGTATTATAAAATTGTAAAAAAACAATTTTTCTTTTGAAGAATTTTATCTTTAAAGTAGATTAAAAACTATGTCATTAAAAGTAACGATAGAAACAGAATATAAAAATGCGCTTAAATCTCAAGACAAGAATAAAATATCAACTTATAGGTTAATTTTATCATCAATCAAGGATCTTGATATAATAAATCGATCTGGTCCTAACAAAAAAGAGACAGATGACGAGGACATAAAAAAATTATTAAAAAAAATGATGAAACAAAGAGCCGAATCAATTGAAATTTATAAGAAAAATAATAGATCCGATTTATTAGAGATTGAGCAGAATGAATTTAATATTCTATCAAGTTTTCTTCCAAAACAACTTAATGAAGAAGACACTAAAAAAATATGTGAGAAAATTATTTCTAAGGTAGGCGCAAACTCTATTAAAGATATGGGAAAAGTAATGGGAGAACTAAAAAAACAACATGCGGATGAAATTGATTTTTCAAAAGCTGGAACTTTATTAAAAGAATTGTTAAATAAATAATGAAATACCCAAAAGAATATTTAGATGAAATTAAAACACGTTTAAAAGTTTCTAGTGTTGTTTCAAAAGTTGTAGCTTTAAAAAAAAGGGGAAAAGAGTTCGTTGGACTTTCACCCTTTAAAAATGAAAAAACACCGTCTTTCACCGTAAATGATGAAAAAGAATTTTTTCATTGTTTTGCAACTTCTGAGCATGGAAATATTTTTGATTTTGTCATGAAAACTCAAAATTTAAGATTTGGAGAAGCAGTAAAATATCTTGCTAATATTGCTGGAATGCAACCTTATCTGTTTACAAAACAAGATGAAGAAAGAGAAAAAAAATTGAAAGAATATTTATTAATTTATAGTAAGTATGTTGATTTTTACCATAATGGATTATTAAAAAATGAAAAATACTCAAACGCCAGAGAATATCTTAAAAATAGATCATTAGGCAAAGGTGAAGTTAAAAAATTTAAAATTGGTTTTATTGAAAAAAATCCAGGTTTTTTTGAAAAACTAAAACAAGAATTTAGTGAAAAAACATTGTTAGAAAGTGGTCTATTTTATTTTGATGAAAAGAAAAATACATATGTTGAAAGATTTAGAGGAAGATTAATATTTCCAATAAATAATATTTCTGGTCAACCAATTGCTTTAGGTGGAAGAATAATTGAAAGTTTGGATTATTTGGCAAAATATATTAATTCACCTGAGACTACTTTTTTTAAAAAGGGTTCTAATCTCTATAATTTAGATTTAGCTAGAAAATTATCTAATAAGTTAGATCATATTTTTTTAGTAGAGGGATATATGGATGTAGTTGGATTAAGTAAAAATGGAATTGAAAATGCTGTTGCAAATCTTGGTACTTCTCTAACTGATAAACAAATTTTAACGCTAAATCAGTTTTTTGATGATATAATAATTTGTTTTGATGGCGACGAAAGTGGATATAAAGCTGCTTTGCGTGCTGCAGAAAACTCTATTAGAGAATTAAAACCTGAGAAACAAATATCTTTTTTATTTTTACCCAACAAAGAAGATCCAGATAGCTTTGTTAATAAGAATGGCAAAAATTATTTCTTAGAATTTTCTAAAAAAAGTAAATTATCTATTCATCAATTTATTTTTAGTCATTATAAAAAACAAACTGGAGATGACCCTTCTTCATTAGCGTTGTTTGAGAAAAAACTTAGATCTATAGCAAATACGATTAAGGATAGTTTTATTAAAAAATATGTTCTTGAGTATTTTTTAGAAAAAATTGCTGAGTTAACACCACACTCTAATTTATATAAAAAAAAGTTTTATGTTAAAAAAGCAACACCATTAGAAATTACTAAAAAACATTTTAATGAGAGTCAATCATTAACAGGTGTTGAACTTAAGGAATTTTCTTTATTATATTTAATAATGAATAATCTCGATCTATTACAATCAAATATATTTTTAATCGAAAATATAAAGTTATTTACTGAGATAAACAGAAAAATCTTAAAAGCAATTATTCTAAAATTAAAATCTGGGGGAAAGATATCTATTAATGATTTACATTTAGATCAGCAACTTTTAGACAAAATTAATAAATTTGCTCCAATAAAATATATTTTAAATTCCAAGTCTAAAAATGATCACCAAATTTTCGAGTTTTTAGAGGATATTAAAAGAGACCTTGTTAACTATGACTTAGAATTTAGAATCCAGGAATTAGAATCGAAGTTTTCTGAGGATATGAGTGAAGCAACATTTAATGAGCTAAAAGAGCTCAAAAAAGAGAAAAATATCAATTAATTTTTAAAAATTAGTAATGGATTTTTGTAGATTTGATATTATATAAGACTTCCTAACAATATTGCTGTGGAAAGAATTATTACAAAATCATTTGCTAGATTGATGGGTCGTGGCACTCATAGAGGTTTTATTACCTATGAGGAGTTAAGTAAATCGCTTGGCAAAAGGAATCTGTCTGATGAAAATTTGGCTCAAGCCTTCATTCATATTCTCGATGAAAAAGTTACATTAGTAGAAAAAAAATCTGATTTTAAAGCCTTAAGAAAAAAAGAAAACTCTGCAAAGGAGGAAGGTAAAACAATTGATAAAAGCGATGATCCTATCAGAATGTATTTACGAGAAATGGGAGGTGTTGAGTTACTTTCCCGAGAGGGGGAAATTGCAATCGCAAAAAGAATTGAAGCTGGAAAAGATATAATGTTAATAGCTTTATCCCAAAGTCCAATAACAGCCCAACAATTTTTTGAGTGGAATGAAAAATTACAAAAAGACGAAATTTTAGTCAGAGAAATAATTGATATCGATACTAATTACATGGAAGACGAGTCAACTGGACAAAGTGCAAAACAAAAAAATTCAGGTGATGATGATAATGCTAGTGACGATACAGATGAGGATTTTAATCCTACTCTTGCTGCAATGGAAACAGAAATAAAGCCAAAAGTTTTAAAAACTGTAAATACTTTGAATAAAGAATATAATAAATTAATTAAATACCAAAAAGAGAAACTAGATTGTCTTTTAAACTCTAAAAATTTTTCATCATCAAAAGAGAGAACTTACGAAAAAATTATTAATGATATATTGGAAAATATCAAAACCTTACAACTCTCTCCGTCAGTTCTAGAAGATCTAGTACAGAAACACTATTCTGAAAATAAAAAGATTATCTCTTTAGAGGGAAATTTACTGAGATTAGCAATGGACCAAAAAATTTCTAGAAATGAGTTCATAAAATTTTATATAGGAAATGAAATAAATCCAAATTTAAAAAAATTCTTAGATACAAATCAAGATTGGAAGAAGTTTTTTGCTAAAAACAAAAATGAATTTATGAACATTAGAGAAAGATTAATAGAGATTAGTCATAAACTTGGAATCTCAGTAACAGACTATAAAAAATTAGTGAGCAGAATACAAAAAGGAGAAAAAGAGTCACGTATAGCAAAGAAGGAAATGGTTGAAGCTAATTTAAGGCTAGTTATTTCCATAGCAAAAAAATATACAAACAGGGGTCTACAGTTTTTGGATTTAATTCAAGAGGGAAATATAGGTCTAATGAAAGCGGTTGATAAATTTGAGTACCGTAGAGGTTACAAATTCTCAACGTATGCAACTTGGTGGATTAGACAAGCTATTACCAGATCTATAGCTGATCAAGCGAGAACAATAAGAATTCCTGTTCACATGATCGAAACAATTAATAAAATTGTTAGAACACAAAGATTAATTTTAAGTGAGTTTGGCAGAGAAGCCACTCCAGAAGAATTAGCAAAAAAACTTAGAATGCCACTTGATAAAGTAAGAAAGGTTTTGAAAATATCAAAAGAACCAGTTTCATTAGAAAAACCAGTTGGAGACGAGGAAGATAGTAGTTTAGGTGATTTTATTGAAGACACTAAAGCTTTAGCTCCATTGGAGCAAGCGATCAAATCAAATCTTGGTGAAGCTACAACAAAAATTTTATCAACTCTCACACCAAGAGAAGAAAGGGTTTTAAGAATGAGATTTGGTGTAGGTATGAACACTGATCATACCCTAGAAGAGGTAGGGCTTCAGTTTTCTGTAACCAGAGAACGTATAAGACAAATTGAGGCTAAAGCTTTAAGAAAATTAAAACACCCAAGCAGATCAAAACAGTTAAAAAGCTTTTTAGAGAGTTGATGCTTTTTAAATGAATTTAATAATTAGAGAAAATTTTTTCTTCTTTTTATTCTTTTTTTTACCGATTTCTATAATCATAGGTCCAACAGTTTCTTTAATTAATATTATCGTATTAACTTTATTTTTTTTGATATTTTTTGTATTTCAAAAAAAGATAGACTTTATAAACCACATTTCTATCAAATTAATATTAATTTTATATCTTTATTTAATTTTCAATTCTTTCATTTCACAAAATTATGAAATTGGATTATTAAGAAATTTTGGGTTTATAAGATTAATAATACTTTTTATTTTTATAAATTATTTTTTTTTCTATTATAACAAAGAAAAAAAACTTTTTGATTTATGGAGTTTAATTATTTTAGCTTTACTAATTGACGTTTTTGTTGAATATTTTTTTGGTACAAATTTATTTGGATGGGGTGCTCCTGATCAACCTTATGGTTACAGAATAACAAGTTTTTTTAAAAACGAGCCTATAGTTGGAGCTTATTTGGCTAGTTTTGTTTTTCTAATATTTGGGCACTTTTTAAGGGATAATAAAAAAGGATTTGCGTTTTTATTTCTTTTAGTTGTCTTTTTAGCCATAATTTGCACTGGAGAAAGGTCTAACACCATCAAGGTATTTTTAGGAATTATAATTTACTTTTTCTTTTTAGATTTTTTAAAAATTAAAACAAAATTATTTATAATCTTATTATTTTTTTCTGCCTTTGGAGCAATATTAAGTCAATCACAATATTTAAAATCAAGATATGTTGGTCAATTTCATAGTGATTTTTCAAGTAAAGAAAGGTTTGAAAAATTTAAAGAAAAAAATCTTTACATCAGATTGTATAAATCTGGATATTCAGTTTTTAGAAATTATCCTATTTTTGGTGTGGGTAATAAGAATTATAGGATTGAAACATGTAAAGAGGACACTAATAATAAAAATTTAGATTACGTCTGTTTAACTCATCCTCATCAACTATACTTCGAACTATTATCTGAACATGGTTTGCTCGGATCCATTTTGATATTAGGTATATTTTTTTTTTTAATGTTTAAAATCCTAAAATCAATTATTTTATCAAGGAATTATATCCAAATTGGAGCGTTTATTTTTGTTTTGATAAATTTTACACCAATTTTACCAAGTGGATCTTTTTTTAGTGATTTCAATATTACTTTGTTTTGGATAAATTTTTCTATAATGTTTGCTTGTAATAAAAAAACAAATATTTTTGCATAAAATTATTTTTATTATGTTTATATATGTTTTTTTGGGCCGTTAGCTCAATAGTAGAGTACTGCATTGACATTGCAGGGGTAGTTGGAGCGTAACCAACACGGCCCACCAATGAAAGTAAATATTTTTAACTTAAAAATTAATCAGTTGCAGAAAATAGCTATTTCAATATACATCTAAAAAAAACTAAAGTCATTTAACTTAAACAAAATTTTATGAATAAAACTTTGGTAGTTGTTTTTTGCTATAATGTTGAGAAAAATATAAAGAGTATTTTAAAGAAAATTAAAAAATATTCTTTAAATAGTAAAAGAGACTTTTTATTTATTGATGATTGTTCAACTGATAATACGAAGAAAATACTCAAATTAAGAAAGATAAAAAATTCTAAGACAATTACAAATAAATATAATCAAGGATTCGGACTGAATTATAAATTTAGCATTAAGTATTCGATTACCAAAGGGTATAAAAAAATTATATTTCTCCATGGTGATGATCAATATCCAGCTCAAAAGGTACCTAATCTAGAAAAACAATTAGATTATTCGGATTTATGTTATGGCTCAAGAAGCCTTTATAACAAAAGTATGAAAACTAATATGCCAGTTTTAAGATATATAGCAAATATAATACTAACTAAATTTATAAATATTTTATTAAATAATGACTCGACTGAATACTTTAGTGGATTCAGAGGTTTAAGTGTTGAAAGTTTAAAAGATCTAAAACTTAAAAATTTTGCTGATAGCTGGATTATAGAACAGCAAATACATTTCTATTTTATTAATAAAAATAAAAGAATAAAAGAAATCAAAATTCCTACAGTTTACCACAAGACGCAGGAGTCAAATATCCCACCATTTAGCTATGTATTTTCAGTGATAATAAATACGATTCGATTTGCATTTAGATATTAAAATTCTCTTTTTGCATATTTTTTAAACATTTTTAAACCCTCTGTGACTTTGATAGAAGGAATATAATTAAATTCATCTTTTAAATTTGATACATCTGGGCATCTTCTTAGTGGTTCGTTTCGAGGATAATTTTTTGGATATTCAATATTTTTAATCTTAATTGATTTTTCACCCATAACTTTTTTAATTTTTTTTGCTAGTTTGTAAGCGCTTATTTCCTCATTAGAATTACCAATGTTATAAACAAATTTCTTTCCTAAAAAGCATACATTTATAATTTGGGGAATAGCATCTATTATATGACAGTAAGTTCGAGTTTGATTACCATTAGAGAAAGGAAATATTTTTTTCTTATTAATAGCAGTATAAAAAAATTGTGGTATTACTCTTTTGTCATTTTTTTTCATTCCATTACCATAAAAGTTAAATGGCCGTATTATTTTGCAGTTTAAATTAAATTGGTTTTTATAGATATAGGTATAAGTCTCACCAGCTCTTTTACTTTCATCGTAGCAAGACCTATCACTAATACTTGAAACTTTTCCCTCGTAAGTTTCTTTTGTTGGAATATTTTTTATATCTGGGTTTCCGTAAATTTCACTTGAGCTAAAAAAAACAAATTTACTTTTTTTTCTTAACGAAAAATCTAAGAAAATTTTGCATAATTCACTATTCAAATAAAATGTCTCTAAGGGCTTTAACTTATAAAAGACCGGGGAAGGAATTCCCGCTAAATGTATTACTAAATCAATAGGTTTATTTAGATTAAACTTTACCAACTTGAATAAATCTTTTTTATAGAAATAGAAATTTTTTTTATTTGTATTTTTAAAAAACTTAGGCTTGATAATATCTAACCCATAAATTTTAAATTTTTTCTCAAATTTTTCATTTAACAAAGTGTTAATTAAGTAATTTCCTATAAATCCCGAACATCCAGTTATTAAGATATTTTTGATTTTATTTTTTTTTAAAAATAAGAAATTAATTTTTTGACAAATTATATCTAAAGATTTCTGATCCATTTATCTATATATCTTAAATTTTGGAAGCATTAAAATGTATTTAGTTTTTTTTGGTAAATTTTTCGCTTTCCACTTATTTTTTATTTCTTTAAATAAATGCCAGGCAAATATAATTATTATATCGGGCTTTTTTTTTATTAAAATTTTACTATCTACGATTTTTATGCTCGTACCGGCAATATAATTGTTTAATTTTAATGATGTTGGTTGCTCTGCTATGTAACTAAGTTTATCTTTTAAGAATGAAAAATAATTAAGTATTACAGAAGCTCTTGCAGGGAAAGCCTTGCCAATTATCGATAATTTAGGATTTTTATTTAAAAAATTCTGCAAATCAATTTTAGCTTTCTCTATTTTCTCTTTAAAACTTATATAAGTACTTAATTCATCTAATTTTGATTTTTTTTCTTTATCTAAAATCTGCTTAATATTTTTTGAAATCTTGAGTTTCTTTTTTCCAAAATGTGCTTGTATATTTCCATTATATCTCTCAGTGGTATAAGCATCTACTATGTTTAATTTGTAATATTTCATTAATTTAATTAAACTTTTAAGAGAATATGTTCTTAAATGTTCGTGGTAAAAACTATCAAACTGAACTTTTTCAACTATATCTTTCAAATAATGATTTTCTAGAACAAAAATTCCATTTTTTGATAGCAACACATTTACAGCTTTAATAAATTCTTTTAGTTCACCTGTATGTGCAAAAACATTTGTTGTAGTAATTAATTTTGCTTTTCCAAATTTTCTTAATATTTTATTTGCAGACTTTGTATTAAAAAAATCCTGAAAAGTTTTTATTCCACCTTTTTTAGCATAAAAAATTGTGTTTGTTGGCTCTACGCCAACTAAATTCCAATACCCTAATTTCTTGAATGACTTTAATAAAGTTCCATCGCTACAACCAATATCTACTATAAGGTCATCTTTTTCTAATTTATATAAACTAACTAATTTTTTCGCTAAATCGAATAAATTTTTTTCAACTGTTTTTGATATGCCAGGGATGTAGTGATAATTTTTATTGTATAATTTTTTATCACCAACTATGAAATTATTTTGTAGTAGTCTACAAGATTTACATAAGTATATTTTAATAGGATAAATTGTTGCTGGTAAGTTTTTATTTTTTTCGACCAATAGATCATCCGCCAAAGGCTGAAAACCTAAGTCAATTACAAGATTAATATTCTTAGAATTACATATTTGACAAAAATTTATAAACCCTTCCTTAAAAGTATGTTTCATTTTAGCTTTGTATTTATGTGCTTAATAATCTTAAAAGTTTTATAGGTTAGAAATTTATTTCTAGCAACATAATTTTTTGAAAAATAAAATTTTAAATTTGAATATATGTTTACTAAAGTATTTAGTCTAGAATCTTTTTGTACAATTTTTTTTTGTGTAAAAATTTTTTTACCATCCAAAAATATTTTAAAATTAGAAAGCCATTTTCTTGTATTATTTTCAAGTAACAAATTGTTTTGATTAAAATTGGTATTTAATAAATGTTTATTCTCATTTGACTTATTACTAATAATTAGTTTTGATTTTTCTCTGTTTAAACTGAATATTAATTCTAAATAAATCGGATTTCTATTATATATAATTTTTCTTCCGATTCTTTTAAACTTTACGTTTTTATAAATATTTACAATATTAAATATAGCATGTGGAAGATAATAATTAATTAATCCTCCGCCACTCTTTGCCTTTATTTTCCAAGTTTTTTTTTTATTAACAAAATATGCTTGTTTAAATAACCATTGATATTCAAAAGAAATTATTTTTTTTTTCGTTTTATTTATTTTTTTTTTATATATGGTCCAATTTTTTTCAAATGAAAATATAAAATTAGTTAAAAATAAAACATCTTTTGGGAACTTTTTAATTACCTTAATGGAGTCATCTAGAAGAGGTTTCTCTAATAATAAAAGTTTAGGAAAAATTTTTTTTTTAAAAAAATAATTTAAGATTTCATTTTGAACTTTTGGTGTAGTAGCTATTGAAATCATATCAAAATTATTTTGATCGATTGCTATTTTAAAGTTGTCATATTTGGTAATTGATTTCAAATTTTTTTTACTGTAAATATTTGGACTACATATGCTAATGTGCTTAAATTTTTTTGATTTGATCGCTGCTTTACAGTGATTTAATCCAAAATTTGAACCTATTATTAATAAATTCATTTTTTTATATTTTCATAAAATGTTTTGCAAAAAACATTTAATTTACAATTAAATTTGGGTTTTCATTATAATAAAATTTTGCACACGGTTTATCATTAATTTTATTTTTCGAAATTTTATTTGTATAATTTTTAACATTAAAATGAAAAATTTTTGAATATAGACCATTGTCTTGATCTCTCGTAAGAACCCATAATGGATATTCCAAAGTTCTCCAATTAGTTTTATCTCCATCTATTCCAATTATCTTACAATTAATTTCAACAACCTTATTAGAAACTTTTTTGTAGGTTTTGTATTTTTCAAAGTTAAATGTAAAATAAAGTTTTTCTCTATTATTATGTATGAAATACGGCGGTTTAATTTTTAATCCCAATATAGAGTCTTTTTCTAAACTAAATAATATTGGCCTTGTATGATTCATTAGCAAATAAGGCAAACTAAAAGTAAAAAGAATAATTGAGACAAATAAATAAAATCTAATTGACTTTATTTTATAAAATCCAAAACTTACAATCGGCGCAAATAATATGAAAAAAGGTAACAATAGTCTATTAGCATGAGGGTTCCATTTCAGGATAATTGAAAATAACAAAAAACTTATAATTAAATTAATTACATATATCATTATTGACGGTTTGAGATTACGATTAAAGCTTAAAACAAAAATTACAAAAATTATTATAAAAAAATGTAAAGTGTTCGATGCATAACTCTCATAAAGTGAAAAAAATGTCCAGTATTCCTCTTCGAACGTTGTTCTAGGATCGGTAATAGATATCTCAAGGTAGTCATGAATTTTATGTATAAAATCTCGAACTTTATCATTAACTTTTGCACTTGGCACCATTAGATTGAACGACACATTTCTTGCAATATTTGATGATAAAACTTTAATGTTAAAATTCTCATTGACATACCCTTGTCCTTGAAAATTATGTAGACCGATTGGATTTCCATAAATTTCAAAATTCCTTTTAAATGGACCAAAATTTATGATGAAAATTATTAAGGGAATTATAAATAATGGGACAAAGTGATTTGGTTTTTTTAACGCGATAAACAGCAGCCATATACAAAAAGGGAATGCTAAGATATAAGCTGTTTGTTTAGTTATTATAGCCAAACCTAATGAAAAAGATGAACCAAAAATGTACTTTATTAATTTAGTGTTTCTGTATCTGAGCACAAAATAAACAAATATAACTATCCATAATGAGACGACATAATCTGTTTGGGTGCTACTACTTTGTAAAATGCCCATTGGGATAGTAGCACAAAATAAAGCGCTTAATAGTTGCGATTTTTTATTTGCTCCGAATTCTTTAGCTATTGAAGAAACTCCAATAACACACCCAATCATTGAAAACCATTGGACTAAATTTGCAAAATAATCTCCATAAAATAATAATTGCAAATGAAGTATTACAAATTCAGAAAATGGTGATACAAAAAGTTGACGTGGAATTGAAGTTGGGTAATATTCCACATTATTATTTTGTATCCAATGCATTACTCTGGGCATATGATAACTAAGAGAGTCAGGAGAGTTAGGTGGATAAATAAGAGCTGTAAAAAAAGTTATAATTAATATTACACAGATTAAAATTAAATATAATAAATTTAAATCATAAATAATTTTCTTTTTTTTAAATCTATCGTAGAGACGTGATGCTAATGATTGTCTAAATTTATAAAATGTAAAAAAAAATAAAATTATCCAAAAAATGAAAATAGAGATCCTATTTATCAATCCCAAAAAACTTAAAAATTCCGTTGTAAATACAATAAAAAAACCAAATGAAATATAGCTCCATAAAAAAAATTCTCTTATTGTCTCTCTATTTCCCTCTTTTTCTAGCATGTTAATACAAATATATTAATTTATATCATTACTAAACAATTAAAGTAATTATGTATTAAAAAATTTTTGTAAAGAAATTTTTAATTTACCAAATACTGACAGCATTAATTCCTTATAGAGACAATTAAATTAATTCAAAAACATCTGTTCTTGTATAATTTTTAATAGTGTTGTAAAACCTAATCTATGATTAAGGGCCTGTAGCTCAGTTGGTTAGAGCAGTACACTCATAATGTATTGGTCCCAGGTTCGAGTCCTGGCGGGCCCACCAGAAATTAATAGTTTTTCATTTATTTGAAAAATTTTTTAAACTTGTAAAAAGTGCCTCTATATCTCCATCCGCGCCTTGAATTATAGAATTAAACTCCTCTTTTTGAGTTCTAGCCAGACTTAATCCCTCGATTATTAAATCTCTTATTAAGGGTTTTTCTGGATTTTTTGTATAAATTCTCCAATCAATCTTAATGGCTGGCCTTTTATCAGTTGCTGCTAAAGTGCTAGTGACTATTGTATAATTATCATTAATTTTCTCTTTTGAATTAACTTCTATAACTGGATTAGAGTATTCAGCAAGCCTACTTGAAAAACTATTTAGAAAATAATCTTTAAAAACTTTTGCGTACTCTTTCTTTTTGTCATCCGATAAAGCCTTTCTATGTTTGCCCAAAGAATAAAATCCAATGCCTCTTATATCTACAGTATCAAGAGCTATTTTTTTTAATTCTAGAATTCTTTCTTCTTTTGTTTTGTCTCCACTCAGAGTGTTAGACGCCCTATTTACTGTAGATTGAACAAAAATGTCTGGCTCAATAGAACTAGCTGTTTTAAGTGAAACTAAAAATATTATTAAATTTAAGGCAAGGAATTTTTTAATCATTATAAAAAATTATTGCTCTTCGATTTCTTCCCAATCAGAGTCGTCCATTGTATTAATAACTCCTCTTGTATTTAAAATCTTTTGTTTTCTATCTTGTAAATATAAACTTTTTACTGAAGCATAAAAATCAATAGCATTTTCCTCTAAATTATCAAAAGACTCAATATTTTTTGCTCTAAAGTTAATGCCATCCGCTCCTCGACTCACATAATAGTCTTTTTCATTAAAGTATCTGGTATCATTTTTAACACTAACATTATACCAGGGATCTCCTCCAAAAATATTTATCACGGAACCTGCGGTATCTCTAATAGTAGATGGACCTAAAACTGGCAAAACTATATAGCATCCCGGACCAACCCCAGCTGTACCTAAAGATTGTCCATAGTCTTCCTTAACATATTCTGAAAAACCCATCTGTGTTGCAACATCAAAAATTCCTAAAATTCCTAGTGTGGTATTGATTACAAATCTTCCAGTGTTTATACCTGCCTCTTTAAAATTTCCTTGAAGAATATTATTAGGTATGGTTACTAAGTTAGATAAATTGTTTAAGCTGTTTCCAACCCCTGTTCTGACTGGCGAAGGAAGAATTCGGTAGGCTTTAGCAACCGGCTCAAATAAAATTCCATCTAATGCTTGGTTAAAAGCGAATGTTGCTCTATTAAGTCCTTCAAAACAATCTTTTACATTAGACGGATCATTTTTTTTTAGTAAAAGTTCACCATCTGAGCCTGCATAAGCATTAGTAGTTAACGCAAAAGTTGTAATTAAAATTATAGCTAACTTTTTTATCATTTTAGTCTTTATAATGTATAAATTATTAAAGTACATTAACTATTTACCATAAATGAGATCAAAATTAGCCCTAAATTTGACTACTAATTACTCAGTTAATTTCAATTTACCCAAGAGATCAAAAAAAAAAATAATTTTTATAATAATCCACTACACAGGAATGAAAAATGAAATAGAGGCAATAAAAAAATTGTGTGATTATAGATCGAATGTAAGCTCACATTACTTTGTTAAAAACAATGGTGAAATTTTGAATTTAGTTCCTGATTTATATGAGGCTTGGCATGCAGGCAAATCTAGTTGGAAACATTACAAATTTTTAAATAAATTTTCAATTGGTATTGAGATCAGCAATCCTGGACATGAGCATGGTTATAAAAAATTTAATTCTAATCAAATTTCTTCACTCATTAAATTACTTAAATATTTGCAAAAAAAGTATGATGTGAATTGTGAAAATATATTGGGTCATTCTGATATAGCTCCAGATCGTAAAAAAGATCCTGGAGAAAAATTCCCATGGCAAAAATTAGCAAATAAAAATTTATGTAAATGGTATAATTTATCTAATCTTGCATTGATAAAGAAAAGAAATTTAAAAGTTAACTTTTATGAAAAAAAAATTTTTATTGAAAATTTACATAAGATGGGATACCCAAAAATGAGTAAAATTGGAAAGAAAAATTATAACGTTTATCTTATAAAAGCTTTTCAGAGAAAATTTAGACAAAATTTAATCAACGGGAAAATTGATCAAGAATGTTTTGTAATTAGTAAAAATCTTCTTAAAACTTAAAAATTTGACTTGATATTTAAAAATTAAATTATAAATTGTAAATGTCAGATGAACGACTTATCGCTTTAATTATATTGAAGAGGAAAGTCCGGGCTCTACAAGGATACAGTGCCAGGTAATACCTGGCGGGGGAAACCCTAGGGACAGTGCCACAGAAAATAAACCGCCATAACATGGTAAGGGTGAAAAGGTGTGGTAAGAGCACACCGGTTCTATTGGTAACAATGAACGCTGGAAAACCCCACTGGGAGCAAGACTAAATAGAGATGACATTGTTTTAAAAAAACTAAAAGCCATCCTTGGCTCGTCATCTGGGTTAGTTGCTTGAGTTTAAGAGTGATCTTAAATCTAGAGAAATGATAAGTTTAAATGACAGAACCCGGCTTATAGTTCATCTGGCAAATATCTAAATATTTCTTACAAATGTTCATGTTTTGGTTCATTATTTAAATGACGCTTATAGATAAATTTATGAATAAATGAGGGTATTGACTCTTTTTTAAAAACCCATAATATCCCAGTTATTCCCATATAGAGGGAATAAAGGAATTTATGGTTTATGTTTTTATCAACCTACGAAAACAAATTAGACAAAAAAGGAAGGGTGTCAGTGCCTGCAAGTTTTAGATCTTACCTATCTAATCTAGGTTATAATGGAGTGATTTGTTACCCTTCATTTAACAATCAATCAATTGAGGCTTGGCCACAAGATAGAATAGAAAAAATTTCAAATTCAATCGACTTATTAAATCCTTTTGAAGAAAAACGAGATTTCTTTGCAACTTCAATATTATCTGAAAGTATCAATTTACAATTTGATAGTGAGGGAAGAATTACCCTAACACCAAAATTATTAAAACACACAAAAATCAAAAATAGCATGATATTTGTTGGTCAAGGAAAAACATTTCAAATTTGGGAACCAACAATATTTGAAAAATTTAAGGTAACTGCAAGAAAAAAATCAAATCTTAATCGAGCAAGTCTTAAATGGGAGAATAAATTAAACAATTAAGGGGGAAAAATGACAATAAACTTTAAAACACCTGAGATACGAGAATTACAGCCACGACTTTTGGTCATGGGAGTAGGTGGTGCAGGGGGTAATGCAATTAATGAGATGATAGATAATGGAATGCAAGGGGTAGAATTTATTGCAGTGAACACCGATGCACAGGATTTAAAACATAGTAAGGCTAAATCAAAAATTCAAATTGGATTAAATTTAACCAAAGGTTTAGGTGCAGGTGCAAAAATTGATATTGGTCAAGCTGCTGCAGATGAGTCTTTAAATGAGATTGTAAATATTTTGCAAGGTGCAAATATGGTTTTTATTGCTGCTGGCATGGGAGGTGGTACTGGCACTGGTGCAGCTCATGTTATAGCGAGAGCAGCAAAAGAGTTAAATATACTAACAGTTGGCGTTGTAACCCTTCCTTTTCTGTATGAAGGTCCTTCTAGAATGAGAAGAGCTCAGATTGGTCTTGAAGAACTTAGAAAGCATGTCGATACAATCATAGTGATTCCAAATCAAAATTTATTTAAAATCGCAAACGAACAAACTACTTTTGAGGAGTCTTTTAATTTATCAAATAATGTTTTAATGCACGGGGTTCAAAGCGTAACAGACTTGATGGTAAGACCAGGAATAATTAACCTTGATTTTGCAGATGTTGAAACTGTAATGGCATCCATGGGTAAAGCAATGATGGGAACAGGAGAAGCAGAAGGCGATGGCAGAGCGATGCAAGCTACGGAGATGGCAATAAGCAATCCTTTAATTGATGACTATACTTTAAAAGGTGCTAAGGGCTTATTAGTAAATATTACTGGTGGCAAGGATCTAAAATTATTTGAAGTTGATGAGGTAGTAAATAAAATACGATCAGAAGTTGAGGCTGATGCTGAAGTAATTATTGGAGCTATAACTGACCCTTTACTCGAGGGTAAAATAAGAGTTTCTATAGTCGCTACCTCATTAGATGGACAACAACCTGAGACAAAATCAGTAATCAATATGGTACACCGTATTCAAAATAGAAACCCTGGATACTCTGATTTTTCAAATTTAAGTTCGACAACTTCTTTTAATTTTTTGAGCAATAATCAGTCACCTCTATCTCATGGTGCAAATGCTCTTAAACTTGAGAATGAAGTCACTCCAGAAAATTTAAATGAATCTGTTGATGATTTAAACAATCAATATAATGAAGAGCTATTGAAAAACCAGGATGCAAAAAACATTGTTGAAAATATTTCAGACCAAGGAGAAGTATCTTTTTCTCAAGAAGCGCTAGTGTCATCTGAAATGGGTCAGGCTCCAGCAAATGACTTAAGAGAATTTGGAGTAGAAGCTGAAGGACCTGATCTCTTTAGCTCAAAGAGTGATGATACAACCTCAGAGGATTTATTGGGATCAACAGAGGATGATCAAGATGACGATCTTGAAATACCAGCATTTTTAAGAAGACAAAAAAATTAATGGTCTTCAAAAAAATAAATGAGTGCCATCATGGTAACGGATACCGTAAAACATTATCCGGCACTGCTTAATGAATTAATAAGCATTATTACCCCTCAACATGGTGGCACATTTATCGATTGCACATTTGGTCAAGGCGGATATACAAAAAAAATCTTAAGTTTTAAAAATACTCAAGTTATTGCACTTGATAGAGATTTACAAACTAAAAAAATTGCTGACCTACTTCTTAAGAAATATCAAAATAGATTTTTATTCAAAAATAAAAAATTTAGTCAACTTAACGATCTTAAAATTAAAAATGAGAATATTAAAGGTATAATTTTCGATTTAGGTTACTCATATATTCAAATTAAAGATCCAAAAAAAGGCCTCTCATTTAATTCAACTGGAGAGCTAAATATGCAGATGGGTTTAAATAATTTTTCAGCTAAAGACGTAATAAATAAATTAAATGTCAAAGAGTTAGAAAAAATATTTAAATTTTTTGGTGAAGAAAAAGAGGCAAAAAAGATTGCAATAAACATTATCAAAGAAAGAGGGATTAGAAAGATAGATACTAAAGGCTTAGTTGAACTAGTAGAAAAAACAAAGAAAAAAAAGAGTTTTAAAACTCATAGCTCTACAAAAGTTTTTCAAGCATTAAGAATATTTGTAAATAAAGAAATAAGTGAACTAATTTACGGTTTAATAGCTGCTACAAAAGTATTAAAAAAAGATGGAGTATTAGCGGTAGTAACTTTCCATTCTTTAGAGGACAAAATTGTAAAATATTTTTTTAAAAGTTTATCAGAAAACAAAAGTGTTTCTCGATATTTTCCTAAAATAGATCAACCAGAAACATTATTTAAATTAGTTGAAAAAAAACCAAAAACACCCACAAAAAAGGAATTGGATGAAAATTTATCTTCACGTTCAGCAAAGCTAAGATACGTAATAAAAAAGAATAATTTTTATAATTTTAAAACTGATATCTTTGAAAAATTCAAACATCTAATCGAAATAGAGAAATTAGGTCAAAAATTATGAAAAAGTATTTTGCAATTTTAATGATTATATTTTTAATCCTTCTTACAGCTTTAATTAAAAATTCAACAAAAAGGATGGATGATGAAATTTTTATTGTTAGGGAAAATATGAGGTTTTTAAGAAAAGAAATCGATGATCTAAAATTAGAATATACTTATTTAAGTTCTGGTAGAAAGTTAATGGATTTTAAGGTCAGATTTTTTGATGAAAACTTAAGTGTAAAAAGAAAAAACGAGATTAAAATTTTAGAAAATAATGACTAAAAAAAAAAAATTTGAAATTGAAGATACAGAGTTTCAGTTTCAGTATCAAAAAAGTAATTCAAATTTAATTATTGATTTCAATAGGATCTCATTTATCTTTTTTATTTTCTTTTTAATATCGCTAATTTTTTCTATTCACTTAATACACTTAGGATCTAGAAATAGCAGTCCAGTTGAAGATATTAAAAAAGTTACTATCTCAAAAAAATTATTCAGAGCTGATATAATTGATAGGAATAGAAAATATGTTGTTAAAACTGTTAACTCTATTAATATAGGTATCAATCCTTCCCAAGTTATTGATAAAAAAAAATTGATTATAAATTTAAGATTTATCTTTCCAGAAAAAAATTTTACTGAAATTAAAAAAAAACTAGATAGGGGAAAATTTTTCTGGTTAGAAAAAAAAATATCTGATGAAAAATACGAAAAATTAATGAGGCTTGGAGATAAGTCAATAATACCGAGTGAAAGTTTAATCAGACTCTATCCACATAGAAATTTATTTAGTCATATAATTGGTCAAATTGATGATAATAATAATGGCATTTCAGGATTAGAGAAATCTCTAGACGAAAAACTAAAAAAAACAAAAGACCCAGTAGTTCTATCCATTGACGCAGATATACAGTATCTGGTGAGAGAAGAATTAAAAAAATTTAATCAAATTTTTCAAGTTTTGGGTAGCGCGGCAATATTAATGGATGTAAATAACGGTGAGATTATTTCATTAGTTTCCTTGCCCGATTTCGATCCAAATCAAAGAAAAAAGATTACAGATAAAACTTTTATAAATAGAGCAACTAAGGGTGTGTATGAATTTGGGTCAGTATTCAAAACTTTAACTTTAGCAGCTGCATTTGATGATAAAATTATTGAACCAGAAACCCAATTTGAGGATTTACCAAAAAATTTAACATGTGCAGGATTTCCAATAAGAGAATATGATAACAAAATTCCCTCAACTTTAACAGCAGAGCAAATTTTAATTCGTTCAGGAAATATAGGTTCCGTAAAAATTGGTCAAATGGTTGGTGAGGAAAAACTTAAGTTGTTTTTGTCCAAAGTTGACGTTCTAAAAAAAATTGATTTCGATATAGAAGAAATTGGAAAACCAATAGAATTTAATTGGGGAAAATGTCCTCTAGCCACAGCTTCATTTGGACATGGTATTACAACTACGTTATTGCAATTAGCAAAAGCTTACTCAATAATAGCTAATGGTGGATATAACGTTCAGCCTAAATTAATCAAAGAAACAAAAAAAATTAAAAAGAAAAAAATTTTAGATCAAAAAGTATCAGAAAAAATTTTACCTATCTTAAGAAAAATTGTAACTACAAAAGAGGGGACAGCCTCTTTAGCCAATGTTCCAGGTTATGAAATTGGAGGTAAAACAGGCACTGCTCAAAAAAGTATTAGTGGAATTTATACAAAAAAAAAAATAAATTCATTTATATCAGTTTTTCCTATATCGAAACCGAAATTTGTTTTAGCAGTAATGCTAGATGAGCCTAAATTAAATGAAAATTATGTTTATCATTATAGAGATGGATCCAATACTAAATATAAGGGCACTCCGTATAATACTTCAGGATGGACTACTGTAGAGGTTACAGGACAAATCATTGAGAAAATTGGGCCTATTTTAGCCACAAAATATAGTGAAAAATAATTTATGCTTCTTAAAGATTATATTCCAGACATCCCTAAACGATTTTACCAAATAAATTTTTCAGGTATCGCTTTTGACAGTCTAAAGGTAAAAAAAAACGATATTTTTTTTGCGATTAAAGGAAAAAAATTTGATGGAAATAATTTTATATACCAAGCCATAAAAAAAGGAGCAAAAGTAATTATATCTCAAAAAAAAAATCAAAAAAAAAATAGCGATGCAATTTTTTTGTATTCTTCAAACCCAAGAAAGTTATTAGCAGAAGTATCTTATAAAATTTACCATAAAAGAGTCGAAAAATTAGTTGCTGTGACTGGAACTAATGGAAAATCATCAGTAGCTGATTTTTACTTTCAAATTTTAAAATTAAATTCAAAAAAGGTTGCATCAATTGGAACACTAGGACTTAAATATAAATCTAAAACAAAAAATCTTGAAAATACCACATCAGATCCTATTCAAATTGGTTTAATGCTTAAAAATTTGAGAAAAAAAAAAATCAAATTTGCAATTATGGAGGCATCTAGCCATGGTTTAGATCAAAATAGATTAGATGGATTAAAGTTTGATATAGGTATATTTACAAATTTATCCCATGACCATTTAGATTATCATAAGAATATGAAAAATTACCTAAATTCAAAATTATATTTATTTAAGAATTTGATCAAAAAGGAAGGTCATATAATAGCTGACGAAAACATTCCAGAAGCACAAAAAATTAAAAAAATATCGATTAAAAAAAATATTAATTTAAGTCTTATTCATAATGAATCTAACGGGATACAATTGGTTTCACATAGATTTGAAAAAGAAAAACAAATCTTAGAGATCAAATTCAAAAAGGCCAAGTATAAAATTTACCTAAACTTGATAGGAAAAATACAAGTAAAGAATATACTTATGGCGATTATAGCCGCTAATAAGAGCGGTATTGAATTTAAAAAAATTTTAAAGATACTTCCAAGAATTACATCTGTAGAAGGAAGATTAGAAAAAATTGGAAAAATACATAATAACAGTAAAGTAATTTTGGATTATGCACACACACCTGCAGCACTTGAATCAGCTTTATCAAATCTTAAAGAGCAATTTCCTTTTAATAAAATCAATCTGATATTTGGATGTGGAGGCGATAGAGATTTTAAGAAAAGATCTTTAATGGGAAAAATTGCAGAAAAGTATTCCAATGAAATTTATTTAACAGACGATAATCCAAGGAATGAAAAACCTTTTGAAATAAGAAATGAGATAAAAAAAGGGATTAAGAATAAAAGAATTCATGAAATACCCGATAGAAAAAAAGCAATTCAAGAAGCTGTGAAAAATCTTAAAACTGGAGATATTTTATTGGTAGCAGGCAAAGGACATGAAAAGATCCAAGATTATGGAAAAAAAAGAACTTTTTTTTCTGATCAAAAAGTAATTCTTAGTTCAATAAGAGCAAAAAACAAATTTTTATCTAAAAATATAAAACTCAATATAATCCAGGAACAGTCAAAATTAAATTTATCAAATAAAATACAAATTAAAGATGCTTCCATTAACTCTAGATTAATCAAAAAAAATGATATTTTTTTCGCCATAAAAGGTAAAAATTTAGATGGTAACAACTACATATCTGAAGCTATTAAAAAAAAATCAAGTTTTGTTATTGTAAATCGATTTAATAAAAATCATCCACTTTCCAAACAAATTAAAGTCAAAAATACTCTCAAATTTTTGACTACGTGCTCATCAATTTTAAGAGAAAACATTAATGCAAAAATTATTTCAATTACTGGTAGCTGTGGAAAGACGACTTTAAAAGAAATGATTGGTTTAGTTTTAAAAAAAATTTCAAGAACATCGTTTTCACCAAAGTCTTTTAACAACAAGTATGGTGTACCATTAAGTTTGTTTAATATGAAACAGAGTGATCATTTTGGTGTCTTCGAGATCGGAATGGATAAAAAAGGCGAAATAGATAATTTATCAAAAATTATTAAGCCTGATTTAGGGCTTATTACCAATATAAGTTACGCACATTCAAAGAATTTTAAAAATATTAAACAGATTGCGGATGCCAAAGCTGAGATAATGAACAATATTAAAAAAAATGGAATAATTGTCTTAAATGGTGACGATCACTTTTTTCATTATCTAAAAGGCTTAGCTCTTAAGAAAAAATTAAAAGTTATATCTTTTGCTATCAATAATAAGTCTTCAGAAATTAAATTGTTAAGTGTAAAAAAAACAAAAAATAAGTACGAATTATTTTTAAATATAAACAATAATAAATTTTCTTTTTACACTAAAAACAATAATAAAAATAATTTGTATAATATATTGGCTGCTACAGCTTGCATAACTTCTTTTGTTAATATCAAAAAGTTAAAAAAAGGCATTTTTTTAAATATTAATATACCAAAAGGCAGAGGTAATATATTTGATGTTAATTTTGAAAATAAAAAAATTTATTTTGTAGACGAATCTTATAATTCAAATCCACTGTCACTTAAAAGTTCAATTGAAAATTTTGAAAAATTAGTTTTAAAAAATTCGAAAAAATATATTTTTTTAGGAGATATGCTAGAGTTAGGCA